>NZ_SMGG01000004.1 GCF_004339245.1 Seleniivibrio woodruffii | reverse complement strand
CATTTCGAACACGGAAGTTAAGCTCTCCAGCGCCGAGGATACTGTGTGAAGATTAACACATGGGAGAGTAGGTCGCCGCCAGGGATTTTTTACGTTTATACTTCTGATATACTTCGTTCTTCTGCGTCAGCGTCCTTTCGCTCGCATCACGTACATCTGTGTACGCTCATGCTCGTCTCAAGAAATCTTCCTTGAATAACTCGCATCTCAAAAGCATAAGTACTAACCTGTTTCCGTCTTTGCGAGGGTAATGCCCGAAGCAATCTCATTAATCGACCATTCTTTAACTACGTAATCGCAATCTATAAATACAAAACACGTCACTGCGAACCTGCAAAGCAGGTGCGGCAGTCTTCCACGTACATCAAACCTAAAAGCTCAAACATATCGACAACAATGATTCGTCACTGCGAAAAGCGTAGCGACGAAGCAGTCTGCCATACTTAGATTACCTAGACATAATGCACACCAGACTTGGAAGTTCACTTCACCCTTGCAGGGTTCGTGAAGACATTCAGCTCTGAGCTAAGCGAAGAGTCTCAGCGTTTGAGATCCTTCGTCTAAAGCCTCAGGATGACTAAAACCGTCTCTGCGAGAAGCGAAGCTACGAAGCAGTCTGCCATACTTAGATTACCTAGACATCACGCACACCAGACTTGGAAGTTCACTTCACCCTTGCAGGGTTTGTGAAGACATTCAGCTCTGAGCTAAGCGAAGAGTCTCAGCGTTTGAGATCCTTCGGCAGTAGCCTCAGGATGACGCAATCCGTCTCTGCGAGAAGCGTAGCTACGAAGCAGTCTGCCACCCCCAGATTGACTGGATATCGCTGATCATAGTTATCTTTTGTTTCTCTATTTCTTTTAAACTACAAAATGAGAATTATGCAAATATCTTAAATTTATGTCATAATAGCTAAATATCAAACTCTGAATTATTTCGTGTGACAATAATTTGGAAAACATATAATTAATTAGCAGGTATTCAATGGGAATCAGAAAAAAAGTAACGTTTATAATTTGTTTACTTTGTATTTCTCTTACAACAACTGTCTGTATTATTGCGGGTCTGATAACAACTAGCGATAAGAAGACTGATATTGGCTCCTCCCTTGCAGAAACAGCATTTCTTACATCTGAAAAACTTGATAGATATATGTGGTCACGCTACAGCGAGATAAAAACTTTCTCACAGGTAGACTCGCTTGTTTCAGTAGATAACCAGCAGACAACAAGAGATGTGCTTAACAATCTCCAGTCAAATATTCCTGCTTTTTCATGGATAGGTCTGACAGATATAAAGGGTAAAGTCGTAGCAAGTACTGGCAGTATTCTCGAAGGTGTGGATATTTCTATGCGCCCTGTTTTTAAAGAGGGCATAAAAGGCGAATTCCTTGGAGATGTTCATGATGCTGTCCTTCTTTCAAAACTTCTCCCAAACCCCACCGGAGAACCCATGAAATTTGTTGATGTCAGCTTCGCAATTAGTGACATTGATGGTGAGAAAAGGGGTGTTCTTGCTACTCATCTCAGCTGGGAGTGGGTGCGTGAGGTTCAAAGAAGGGTTATTGCTCTTGAAAAACATAAAAGGAATCTTCAGGTATATATAGTCAGTCTTAATGGCAACACAGTGCTTTTGGGGCCGGAGAAGTCCATAGGTAAAACTCTGAATATTGAAACTGTTGATACCGCCAGAACAAAAAAGAACGGCTGGGCAGTTGAAAGGCTCCCGGACGGAAAGGAATATCTTATCGGGTATTCTTTCAGTAATGGATATTATGAATATAAGGGTTTCGGCTGGACTGTTCTCACTATTCAGCCTCTTCAAGAAGCTTATAAACCTGTTGTAATGAATATTCTTTTTATTGCGATTACGGGGGTGGTATTTACTTTGCTTTTTTCAATAGGCGGATGGTACTTTGCCGGAACCATCGCCGAACCTTTGGTATTCGCTGCCGAGGCAGCGGATAAGCTTCGTTTCGGGGATGTTGCTCCTATTCCTGTTTATAAAGGGGTGAAAGAGGCTGAAGCACTATGCAGATCCATCAATGAGCTTATATTCAGCCTTTCAGATGCAGAGAAGCGTCTGGACAAAATGCAGTATGCTGCCCATACTGACCGCCTCACGGGGCTTCCTAATAGGGCGGCACTGGATGAATACATTGTAAAAACAACTGCTCTTGCGGCAAGAAACGAAAAGCCACTGGAATTCCTTTATATTGATCTGGACGGCTTTAAGCCTATTAATGATAAATATGGCCATACAGCTGGAGACCTTGTACTTATTGAAGTCGGTAAACGGTTGAATGAATGCATCCGCAAAGAGGAGATCGTAGCAAGGATAGGCGGTGACGAATTTGTTGCTATTATCTATTCCGATGAGTCAAATGCGGGAGAGAGTGTTGCACAGAGAATTCTTAATGCACTCACAAGTCCTTTTGATATTGGTACAATGGAAGTTAGTGCAGGATGCAGCATTGGAATTTCCAGATGGAACAAAGATCTTTCGGTCAAGGCTGTTTTGGAAAATGCGGATAAAGCTCTGTATATGTCTAAAAAGAGCGGTAAAAATAGATTTACACGGCTTTGATACTTTACTATTCAAGTGAGGCTTTTTATGAAAATCAGTTTTCTTCTGTCTTTATTATTAATTCTTACTGCCTGTGCGAATATCAAAGATACTGTGGTTCCTCCTGCCGATCTGGCTCTGAGAAGCGGTTTAGCCGGCAAGGTTATCTATTCTGAGGGCTGTACATATAACGATGCATTTCTCAAAGTATCCCACTACCAGGGCATACTGAGAATGCCTGTTCCTTCCTATTTCGGCGGATTTCCCAAAGCTGAGCGAGAGAAGATGCTTCAGCTTTCCGTTCAGAGTGCGGCATTCGCTTTTTTCAATCAGCTCCAGCAGACAGGCGTAACAGTCAAACTTCTTTCAGAGGACACTGTTCCGGAGGCCGGCAGCATACGCCTTAAGTGCAATATATCAAAGATAAAGATAGGGATATATGACGATGGCTGGAGCGGTTACGGTTCCGCAGGCGATTTCTGGGAGGCTGAGACAGAGTTTAATCTGAAAGCATATTTGAACGGCAGGGAATACGTTCTTGCCCCTGTTACAGGCAAAGGCCAGATAAAACATGCGCCGATCAGCCCCGGATCATTTCTGGATGCTGTCGTTCTCTCTGCGAAAATAGCCACGGCGGCCATCAACGGAAGCATGTTCGGCGTTGTTAAGGAAGGGTTTATTGATTATGATATCGACAATGACGCAAAAACTCCTGTTGAGCCTGCGGCAGGCCTTGCAGCTGTTGAAGCGGCTAAACAGCTTGCCTCATTAAAATAGGGGGCATGAAGCCCCCGCGTTGTCAGCTTACAAGGGATGCGCCGAAATCGAAAGCTTTCTGTCTATCCAGAGGAAATTGCTTTTCTCTGCTCTCTTTTTTGCTCTCAATGTCGAATGCGCCTGTTTCATATTTTGAATAATCATTGAACTGATATGTGTTGCAGGCGGTGATATATTCCGATGCTCCGAAAATTCTTGCCATGTAGCCCTTGTTCATGTTGAAGAAATACTCATATCCCCTCTGTACCATAGCTTCCTCTTTCTGGTTCATTGTGTAGATGAAGCCTGTTTTTATCTTACGGGGAAAGATGCTTGAATAGCTTTTGTCATAGAGCATTGACGGATAGAAGAGTCTCTCCATGAATGAGCGGGTTTCTCCGGTAACGTCTGCGTAATAAACGGGTGAGCCTATCACGAATGCATCAGCTTCGTATAACTTGTTAAGAAGCTCTGTCAGCCCGTCGTTGACGGCACATTTGCCGTAGCTCTTGCCTGCGTTCAGTTTGCAGGCGAAACAGCTGTGGCATCCTTTGAAATCAATATCGTAAAGATGAACAAGCTCAGCATCAGCTCCTTTTGATCTGGCTCCTTCAACAGCGCTTTCCAGAAGCATTGCGGTATTCCAGTTTTTTCTGGGACTTCCGTTGACAGCTATAAATTTCATGTTTCCTCCCAAAATTTTAAGTTATAATAGAACCTGAACTGAATATTTGCAACCAAGAGGTGTTTAATGGCCTGTTCGAAATGTACTGAAGTTCCCCACGTGCCGGAAGGGGTGAAAAGTGTGTATGTCAGCGCATCACACGAATATATTCTTGATAAGATCTATAATATTCTGATGGCCGACTCATACGATGTCAAAAAACTCGGCTCTTATATCGTTTTTGAGACGTACTGTTTCAGTGCGTTCATTGAAAGGTGCGCATCGGATGCTTCGCTGACCGAGCTTGAGAAGAGGAATATCAGCATTCTGCCCCTAGGGAGAGATGAGGCGCTTGATTTCGGGAAGGCTTCAGCTGCCAAATCCCTTGACTCATGGAACACTCTGATACTTTCAAAGGATCTGATATGGATACTTGAGAACGGTTCGTTCACGGTTCATTTTCAGCCGATAATTGACACTGCGACCATGAGTATTTATGGCTATGAATGCCTTTCCAGAGGTGTTCTGCCGGATATGAGCATAATGAGTCCCGGAAAGATGTTTGATGCGGCGGCAAAAACAGGGATGCTCTTCAATCTGGACAGACAGTGCAGAGAGACTGCCATCAAAACGGCGGCTGTTAAGAACATAAGCAGGAATATTTTCGTGAATTTCCTGCCTACATCAATCTATAACCCGGAATTTTGCCTGAAGGATACCGTTAAATGGGCAAATCAGCTTGAGTTTGATCCTTCCACCATCGTTTTTGAGGTGGTGGAGACCGAAAAAGTAGACAGCTCTGAGCATTTGCAGAATATTCTCAGGTTTTATAAGGATAAAGGATTCAGAACTGCGATGGACGATGTCGGCAGCGGGTATTCATCGCTGAACCTGTTTGCCAGCCTCAGTCCGGATATAATTAAAATAGATATGGAGCTTGTGCGTGATGTGCACAGGAATGTCATGAAGCAGTCGGTTGCAAGGGCACTCGTTTCGATGGCGAAAGAGGCCGGATGCAGTGTTCTGGCGGAAGGAATAGAGACTGCGGATGAGTTTGAATGGTTCAGGGCTTTGGGCATAGACTATGCGCAGGGGTATTATTTCGGAAAACCATCTTCCGAGCCTTTAAGACAGATATAAAAAAAGGCGGGCTTTCGCCCGCCTGACTATGCATGTACGCCGATATATTCCTTGATATCTTCGATGGATATTACCGTAAAGCTGTTCTGCTCGGCATATTCGAGGATCTGGGGCAGTTTCATCATTGTGCCGTCGGGGTTTGTCAGCTCGCAGAGAACCCCGCAAGGCTGATAGCCTGCCAGTTTCATCATATCCACTGTTGCCTCTGTGTGTCCGTCCCTTTCGTGGACTCCGCCTTCACGGGCGACAAGGGGGAAGACGTGGCCGGGAGATGCCAGATCTGCGCCGTTTAAAACAGCATGGACGGTGGTTACCCTGTCTGAGGCGGAAACGCCCGTTGTAACACCCTCTGCGGCCTCCACAGATACGGTGAATGCCGTTCCGAACTGGCTTCTGTTATTTCTGGACATCATTTCAAGTCCGAGTTCTTTCCGTTTTTCCTCGGTGATGCAGACGCAGACGATTCCGCTGCAGTCTCTTATGAGCCTTGCCATCTGTGCGGAGGTAAGTGATTCTGCGGGATAGATGAGGTCGCCTTCGTTCTCTCTGTTCTCATCGTCAACAACGATGATACCTTCACCTGCCTTAAGGGCGGCGATGGCTTTTTCCATTCGTTCAGTTGAGTTGCCGAAAATAGATAAGGTTTTCTGATTCATGTTCTTCTCCTTCATGAATCAGGGCTGATGCGGAGAGTCAGATAGCCACGCGAAAACGTGACACATTCAAAAAATCTCTTCCATCCGGACTATGACCGTCGGCTACGGAATCTAACCGTATCTGCTGACTCTGCTTTTGGCAGACGCTCGCGGGCTACCTGAAAAGGATTACCGCCGGTGGGGAATTGCACCCCGCCCTGAGAATAAAACCAATATACTGCTTTTGTTCAGAAAATGCAAGTCAGCAGAGTCTGTCTCCGCAGACAAGTTTTGAAAATTCTTCGGCAGGGCATGGTCTTCCGAAGATATAGCCCTGACCGTAAAGAACGTTATAGGAGATGAGATAGTCGATCTGCTCCCGTTTTTCGATGCCTTCGACTATGACCTGAGTGCCTATGTCGTTGGCAATATTTACTATATTGGGGATCAGGTTCGATTTTATGGAGCCATGCTCTATCTCTTTTACGAATGAGCGGTCGATTTTGATATAGTCCGCATTTATGTCACGCAGGTATGAGAGGCTGGAATATCCGGTTCCGAAATCGTCTATGGATATCACATATCCCTTTGCCCTCAGTTCGTCAATTGCGGCAGAAACCTTTGCCAGCTCAATAAGTTCATCCTCTGTCAGCTCCAGATTTATGGTGAGCTGAGGATGCTCCTCCCTGTATTTTCCGACCATATCCACAATTGTTTCCGTCCGGAAATCAGAAGGGAAGATGTTGAACGATATTTTGAATGCGGGGATATCGCTTATGACAGGGGTCAGCTCCGCAAACGCCTTATCGATTATTATCTGCGTAAATTCTTTTGTTTTCTGAAGTTCCTTAACTATTCCGAGAAACTCGATTGGGGAGGCAACCCTTCCGTCAAAATCCACCCAGCGGCAGAGAACTTCGCATCCGATGAGTCTGGATGTTTTCAGTTCAACGATGGGCTGGTAGTAGCAGAGTATCTTTTCCGGCGTCAGTCCACGCTTGAAGCGGTTACGGAATCCTTTGAACCTGTTCAGGGTGTCGTAGAGATACTTCATCACGAAGATGGTGCTTATTGCGGAGAGCATTACGATTCCGAAGATGAGCGAGGCCTCTTTCTGGATTATGTCAGAATAGGATATATAAACTGCGGCACAGATGTTTGAGGAGGTGGAGCAGAGGACAGTTTTCATGCCCTTCATGTCATAAATGGCCTGTCCGTCGGTGACAGAGTCAACTGTCAGATCTCTATTGCCGCCGTAGAAATAGGGCGGTTTATCCTTCTGCATTACATATATGGCTATGTTCGACGCACTGATGTCGGCTCTGTCTATCTCACTGGTGTTGAACACGGCATTGTAGCTTCCCGTGCGGACAACGTGGGCGTATTTTTCGAAATTGAACAGCTTTATAGGAACTTTAAGCCAGACCAGTGAACCGCCCGGTGTTGTAAGATCTGCGGGAAGTTCGTCGAAAGGTTTATCCAGTTTCCCCAGCCCTGATGTGCAGAGGAGTTTGTTGTTTTTGCTGAAGCCTATATCTTTGATATATTTGGACTCAAACTGAGCGAAACGCATCTGTTTTATCATTTCGTCGCTGCACTCATCAAGTTTCAGTGAGTTGAGTTTTTTGAGTGTGGCGGCGATGTCGGCGGAGACTCTGTCCATTTCGCCGATGTATTTATATGCGTAGTTGCCGTTTTTTTGTTTATAGTTCTCAAGAATGACAGGGACTGCACCCCCTGTGAAAAAAGCGAACAGGAATACTGAAAAGAAAAATATAAGCAACGATATTGAATGTTTTTTATTCAAAAATCTGAAAATAAAGTTCATAGCCCTGCCAATAATGGAATATCTGATAATACCATATCATGTCAAATATATATGCGTTTCTTACAATCTTAACACTAAAATCCGACTATTTTTGTGTAGTATATCATATTGGATTGATAAAATCCCTTAATTCAATTAAGCTCGATTAAAAATGTGGAGAGTTGACGGGATGAGTAAGAGCAGCGATTTTATTTTTGCCGCCGTGAACGCACTGCCTGATCCGGTATATGTTTTTTCCGAGAACGGGGACTATATCGATGTTATCGGCAGAGGGGCAGGTGACGGAAAAAATCTTATCGGCAGAAATATATATGAAGTTATTGACCGTTCGCTCGCCGACAGGTTTTTAGGGATAATCCGTGAGACCATCTCCGCAAACGAACCCGGTGTTTACGAATATGACCTTGAGGAGACCGTCTGCCGTGTGGGTGGTGCGGAACCCTGCAAAGTGTGGTTTGAGGCGAGGGTTGCCCCGTTTGACTTCGAAAACAGAAAATGCGTGATATGGCTTGCCAGGGATATCACCGAACAGAAGGAGACGGAGAACAAACTGAAGGAAACTTCATTCGCCGATCCGCTTACGGGTGTGTATTCACGCAGTTTTTTCATAACCGAGCTTAACAGCTTTTACCACAGATTCCTGAGAACCTTCAGAACCTATTCAGTCATATCTGTCGATATGGACGGCTACAGGGAGACTCTGGAAAAATTCGGTCAGAAGGTGGGCGATTCCCTTTTGGTGCATATTGCGGCAGTTTTGCGCAGGGTGCTTCGCCAGTCGGATGTTATAGCGAGACTGGGGGGCGACAAGTTTTCCGTTCTGCTGCCCGACACCGATGTCAAGGGTGCTGAAACCCTTGCGGAGAGACTGAGGGAGGTTCTTCAAAAGAGCCACATCACCACCCCTTCGGGTAAGATGAGCCTGACTGCCAGCTTCGGCTGTTCGCAGGTGTCGACCAAGGACGAAGGCTACGAAAACACGGTTTCCAGAGCTGAGATAGCTGTCAGCATGGCCAAACTGGCGGGTAAAAATACGGTGCGTTCGGTTCTCTGAATTTCTTTTTCCCCTTTTCAGGTTAAAATGTATGGTAATATATAATCAAAAAGGGTGAATCAATGTTTTTGCTGAAAGAACTTCCTGATAAAAAAATGATAAAACTTACCTCAGCTGACGACAAGTCGGTGGATGCCTCTGCGGTTATTGCACTTTTGGGCATTCTGAAGGCATCCGGCGATGTTCTGGTTGAGGTGGAGAAATTTTTCGCAAAGAACAATCTCTCCCAGAGCAGATACATTGCCCTTTCCGTTCTCATTTCACGCCCCGACGGACTCTTTCCCTATGAACTGGCCGATCACATGGGAATCTCCAGAGCCACTGTCTCTTCGGTGATAAAGGGGCTTGAAAGCTCCGGATACATCATCACGGTGAAATCCGGCGATGACAAGCGTATGAAAAAAATATCATCCACGCCTGAGGGTAAAAAAATCCACGAATCACTTTTAAGCGATTATTATGCTATACTGACAGGGCTTTTCGGTGTTCACGATAAAAAAGACATAAAAACAGTCAACGCTGTGATGAAGGGAATCAGCGAGCAGGTTCTTAATTTTAAGAACAAGGGTCAGATTTAGGTATACAATTTTATTATTTCTGCTAATTATTTTTAGCGAGTTATTTATATAGGTTCGTATGGAAAGAATACTTGTAGTTGAAGACAGTAATATTCTCGGCACCCTGCTCAAAAAGCGTATTGAAATTGAGACGGGGCTGGAGGTTGACCACGCAGTGACATATGCTGATGCTGTGGCATACGTTTCGTCCTGCACATATTTTGCTGCGGTCATAGACCTTAACCTTCCCGATGCCGTTCAGGCGGGGATGGTGGATTTTGCGCAGGACAGAAAGATCCCTTCAATAGTCTATACCGGCGACTATGACGAACAGCTTCGTGAGAAGATATGGAAGAAGAACATAGTCGACTACGTTCTGAAAAAAGATCCAGACAGTGATATATATATTGCGAAGATGCTTAAGCAGATGATGCTTAACAGGAGCATAGACGTCATCGTTGCCGATGACTCAAGGCTCATGCGAAGCCGCATCAAGGCGCTTCTTTCGGCGCATCTTTTCCGTGTTCACACCTGCGAATCCGGCAAGGAGGCCTTCGAACTCGCCCTTAAACTTGAGAATCTGAAAATTGTCATTGCCGACTATCTGATGCCGGAGATATCCGGTTTCGATCTGGTGCGGCTCATCCGTAAAAAATTTACAAAGGACCGTGTGGCTTTCATAGGCATGTCCCGTGAGGGAACGGCGGAGCTCTCGGCCAAGTTCATAAAATACGGCGCAAACGACTTCCTGCTGAAACCTTTCAGCCCCGAACAGTTCTATTGCAGGGTGAATCAGAACCTTCAGACCCTTATGCTGATAGACCATATCAGAGATATGTCGTATAAGGACTATCTGACAGGACTTTACAACCGCAGGTACTTCTTTATGCATATGGCGGACGTTTTTGATGTTGAAAAGTCCAAGAGCATAGCTGTTCTGGACATCGACCATTTTAAAAAGATAAACGATTCCTACGGTCACGACGTGGGAGATTTCGTTCTCAAAAAGATATCCGCTGTCATATCCGACTATGTGGGTTCAGGCGGACTGGTGTCCCGTTTCGGCGGCGAGGAGTTCTGTATATACAAAGAACCGGGCGCAGACGAAGGCTATTTCGACGGCATGCGAAGAGCAATTCAGGACACTGTGATAAATTATAACAGCATCAGCATATCGGTGACGGTGAGCATCGGTGTCTGCTCCAGCTACGGCAAGGGGCTGGACGACATGATCTCCGCCGCAGACGACCTTCTATACACAGCCAAACACGAAGGCCGCAACAGGGTATGTTCGATCAGCTGAAAACTCTTGTCCGCTCATGATTAATTCTGTAATATATCCCGTTGCGAATTATATTTTCGGGTGACAAATGAGAGACAGACTCTATCAGGAATTTCAATTCAGAAAGAACCACATCGACAGCGTTATCGACCTTTTTCTTGAGGGCAACACAGTTCCCTTCATCGCCAGATACCGCAAGGAAATGACAGGCAGTATGGATGCGGAGGATATCCGCAATATCATAGAGAGATACGAGTATCTTGAGAACCTTGAGAAGCGCAAGGCCGAGGTCATCGCCGCCATTGACGAGCGGGGTAAGCTGACGGATGAGCTTAAAAAGCGCATTCTTGCGGCTGAGACTCTGAAAGAGGTTGAAGACCTCTACGAACCCTACAAATCCAAAAAGAAGACCAAGGCCGACATCGCCCGTGAGGCGGGGCTTGAGCCTCTGGCAGTCTATATCAGATCAAACGAAAACCTGTCCGGTCTCGACGAAGAGGCCGCAAAATATATCAACGAAGCTGTGGCAGACCCTCAGACTGCTGTCAGCATGGCTTCGGACATCATTATTGAGGACATCGGCCACGATGTTGACGTGAAAAACCGTGTCCGTGAGCTTTACACCCTCTACGGTGTTCTGGAATCATCCCAGAAGACCGAGAGCAAAGAGCGCAACCCCTATGAGGACTATTATCAGTTCTCCCAGAAACTTTCAGAGATTCCGCCCCACAGGGTGCTCGCAATGTTCAGGGGCGAGCGTGAGAAGATTCTGAAACTGAAGCTCATTATTGATGAGGAGATGTGCCTTAACGCAATTCAGAAGGTTTCAGCCGGAAAGGGCGTTGCAAAGAACGACATAACCGTTAAATGCGTCCGTCAGGCGTTTAAAAAGATGATAGAGCTTTCCCTTGAGCTTGAGTTCAGGGGTGAGCTGAAAGAGAAAGGGGAGCTTAAGGCCATTGAGGTGTTTGCGGACAACCTGAAAAACCTGCTGCTTACCCCTACTGTTAAAAACAAGACAATCATGGGTGTCGACCCTGCGTTCCGTACGGGATGCAAGTATGCCGTTGTGGATTCAACCGGAATGCTTCTGGGCTATGGTGTGATGTATCCCACCAAGCCTCAGGAGGACGTTGAGGGCGCACGCAGGATTTTCCTGAAAGCTGTCAAAGATTACGGAGTGGATGCCGTCGCCATAGGCAACGGAACGGCCAGCCGTGAGACCGAGGAGTTCATCGCCTCGGTAATCAAGTCCGACAGCCTGAACATAAGATACACCATCGTCAGCGAGGCGGGCGCAAGCGTCTACTCCGCAGGGGATGTTGCAAAAAAAGAGTTTCCCGAACTGGACGTTTCCATCAGGGGAGCAATCTCCATCGCCAGAAGGGTCATCGATCCCCTGGCGGAGCTGGTTAAGATAGAGCCTCAGGCCATAGGCGTGGGCATGTATCAGCATGACGTTCAGGGCAAGAAGCTCGACAAGACCCTGACAGACGTTGTCGAAGACGTGGTAAACAACGTCGGTGTTGACCTGAACACAGCCAGCGCATCGCTTCTGTCATACGTTTCAGGTCTCAGCTCATCGCTGGCGGAGAAGATAGTCAAGTTCCGTGAGCGGGTGGGACGTTTCACTTCCAGAAAAGAGCTTATGAAGGTGGACGGAATAGGCGAGCAGACCTTCCGTCAGGCGGCGGGATTCCTTAAGGTATACGGCGGTGAGGAGAAGCTGGACAGCATGTTCATACACCCCGAAAGCTACGATGCCGTTTACTCATTCCTGAACGCAATGAACCTGAGCGTGGACAAATGCGAAATGGTGAAACTGGCAGTTAAAGGCAAGGACACCTCCGCACTGGGTTCAAAGCTCGGACTGGGCGAATATACCATCAAAGACATCATAGAGAACCTTGAGAAGCCCGACAGAGACATCAGGGACGACGTTGACCCTGTTATCTTCAAAGCGGGCGTTATCAGCATAAACGAGCTGAACGTGGGCGATATCCTCACCGGAAAGATAAGCAACGTTGTGGATTTCGGCGCATTTGTGGATGTTGGTCTTAAGAACGACGGACTGGTGCACATCTCTCAGCTTGCGGATAAGTTCGTCAAGGTGCCTTCCGAGGTTGTAAAGGTCGGTCAGATAGTGAAAACGAAAGTTTTAAGCATAGACAAGGAGAGGGGCAGGCTGTCCCTTTCTATGAGGATATAATGTTCATACTCGATAAACCCTTTGTTTCAAAGGTTCTTCTGGATACTGTTAAACGGAACAATTATCCGGTTCTGGATAACGACACCGCAAGGGAGCTTCTGGGCGACAGCGGAAACCTGCTCAGCTCCGAAAGGTTTGCGGACAGGTTTCGCAGCAGGCCTGTGGTCTATACCAACTCTGAGAACGCCGTTGCATGGATAAACGAGAACCTGATGTTCTCGGATATAGTTGAAAAGGTCGACCTGTTTAAGAACAAGGTAAAATTCCGTGATCTTTTAAGCGGAATGTTCCCCGATTTCTTCTACCGTGAGGTGCTTTTCAACGAGATCGAGACCCTGCGGTCAAAGGATCTGCGGTTTCCGTTCGTTATAAAGCCCGCAGTGGGCTTTTTCAGCCTCGGTGTATATTATGTCGAGGACGAGACCGCATGGAAGCGCATCCGTCCGCAGATAATCGAAGAGACCCTTAAGGTGCGTGACTATTATCCCGACGACGTTCTGAACGCCCACAGCTTCATCATAGAAGAGGTTATCGAGGGCACGGAATATGCTATAGACGGATATTACAACTCCGACGGCGAACCCGTTATCCTGAATGTTCTCAAACACTTTTTCGCAGGCTCGGAGGACGTTTCCGACAGAGTTTACGTCACATCGGTTAAGATAGTCAGGGAGATTTCCGAGCAGGTGCACAAATTTCTCGTTTCCCTCGGCAGACTGGCAGTTGTTAAGGATTTTCCGTTCCATATCGAGGTGCGGATAGACGACAAAGGACGTGTTGTCCCCGTGGAACTTAACCCCCTGCGTTTTGCCGGCTGGTGCTGCACTGATATCGGTTTTTTTGCATACGGGCTGAACACCTACGAATACTTTGCCGGAAGCAGTGTGCCCGATTGGGACGAGATAGAATCAAGATGCGGCGACAAGGTATACGCAATGGTGGTTGTTGAAAAGAGTGCGAAGATAGACGACGGCAAACTTGTGGGATTTGATTATGAAAAGCTGAGAAACAGCTTTACGAAAGTTCTGGAACTGCGTGAGTCGGATTTCAGAAGCTATAACGTTTTCAGCTTTGTGTTCGCCGAAACAGACAGCGAGGATGCGCCTGAGCTAAAGGCGATACTCAACTCCGATCTGTCTGAGTATCTGATATACTGAGGAAAAAACGCTCCAGCAGGTCATCAAGCTGTGCCCTGTCGGTGCATTCATATACGCTGCTTCTGAGGGCTGCCGCACCGGGCAGTCCTTTCAGCATCCAGACTATATATTTCTTTGAAGCGTCAATATAGCGGCTGCCTCTGGCGTTCTCCTGCTCCAGTTCGATTATGCGGGTGATAACGTCTTTCAGTCTGGGCAGAGTCAGATATCCGTCCGTAGCCTTTCCGTCATTAATGGCCTGAAATATCCACGGCTGCTTCATCATTCCCCTGCCTATCATTACTCCGTCAACGCCCGTTTCAAGCATCCTTTTGTGGGTCTCACAGCATACAATGTCGCCGTTGCCTATTACCGGCAGTTTCGCTCTGGATTTCGCATCGGCGATAAGGTCATAGTGCACCTGTCCGCCGAACATCTCCGCCTTTGTGCGCCCGTGGAGGGTGACAGCGTCCGCCCCCTCTTCATAGGCTATCTTTATCACTTCGTTGTAGTTGACCGAGTTTGCGTCCCAACCCAGACGAATCTTTATGGAAAGAGGCACACTGCCGCATGCGGATTTTGCCGCACGGACAACCTTTGCTATGTTCTCTTCATCCTTCATCATAGCGGCGCCGGACCAGGTTTTTATCACCTTTTTAACCGGACATCCCATGTTTATGTCGATGACGGCTGGAGCCATGGTTTCAAGCACAACCTTAACAGCGTCACCGTAGCTTTCGCTTTTGCTTCCGAACAGCTGAACGCCCAGCGGCATATCGTTTTCGTTGGTGCGCAGAAAGACCATTGTGCCCGATCCTTTACGGATGAGCCCTTCAACGCTGACCATCTCTGTGAAGAGCAGACCGTCGAAGAACAGACGGACAATGCGTCTGAAAGCGGGGGTTGAAACGCCCGCCAGCGGTGCGCCTATCATCGGTCTGGTTTTCAGAAGTTCAAGGTAGTTATTTGTTGATGTGCTGCATTCTGTCATGTGCTGTTTCTATGAGTGATGAAAATTTCCTGAGTTTAAAAAATCTGTGAGCGGCAAAGGCGATCATGTCGCCGTTGTCTGTGCAGAGTTTTTTTGAGGGGAAATATACGCTGTATCCCTTCTGTTCGGAAAATGCCTTGCGGATGTATCCGTTGCATGCCACTCCGCCCGCAACCACAACGTTCTTTCTGCCGGTTTCTTTGGCGATACGCAGGGTTTTAAGAATAAGAGTGTCCGCCACAGTCCTCTGAAAGGATGCGGCTATATCCTCACGGGATATGGTGTTGTCGTTTATCTTGTTCATTGCGGCGGTTTTTAGCCCGCTGAATGAAAAATTGTTCTCTTTGCGCATGGCAATGGGGAAGGCCACGGCCTTTTCGTTGCCGCCCTCTGCCAGTTTTTCGATGAGAGGACCGCCGGGATATCCCAGTTCCATCATCTTTGCGACCTTGTCGAATGATTCGCCTGCGGCATCGTCAACGGTTTTTGCCAGCAGTTCAAAGTTGTATGCGGCGTCAACATCATAGATATGCGTGTGTCCGCCGGAAATTATCAGAGCGGTGTAGGGAGGTTTCAGTTCCGGATTTTCCAGCTCCGCCGCCAGAATGTGCGCCGAAAGGTGGTTTACGGGCATAACGGGAATTTTGAGCGCATATCCCAGAGCCTTGCCGAAGGATACGCCCACAAAAAGCGCACCGATAAGCCCCGGTGCAGTGGTGACGGCTATCATGTCCAGATCCTGAGGGGTAAGCTCTGCCTGCTCCATACATTTGGAGAAAAGCTCCTCAACCTTCAGAATATGGTTTCTGGATGCCACTTCGGGAACAACCCCGCCGAATTTATTGTGCAGATCCACCTGCGAGTTGGTAAAACTGGACAGAACCCCTTTTTCGGTGTCAAACACCGCCAGAGAGGTTTCGTCGCAGGATGTTTCTATGCCGAGGATTATCACCTTACCGCAAGCTCCTTAACAGGGACTACTTCAACGCCCATTGCCTCAAGCTCCGGCAGGATCTTCACCAGAACCTCCACAGTTGAGTCACGAAGGTGACCGATCATGATTATGGAGCCGTTGGCCTTCGCAAGGTTTACGCCGTCCATTATCTTTCCGCGGATGTATTCGGGGTCGGATTCGTTGTCGATGAATTTATTGTTGATGGCGCACACCATACCCTGTTTCTGGCATTCATCGAATGCAACGGTTTTGGGGGAGGTGTAGCTGTCCACATAGAAGTTCGTATATTTCTTCATTGTGTCAAAGACCTGACTCATTTTCTCACGGCTTTCGGTGAGTCCTGAGCCCATGTGGTTGTTGAATCCGTCTATCTTTCCGCCGAGGTCTTCAACGTTTTTCTGGAGGGATATCGCCACGAGGCTTTCGGGCATGTTCAGCAGTATTGCGCCTTTGCCGGGGTCTTTTTCAGGGTATGCCTTGGGTTCCATGGGCTGATGGAGAAATACGGTCTTGCCCAGTCTGCGGAAGACTTCCGCAGTCTCCCTGCTGTGGGGAGTATAGGGGATGATGGCCATTGCCATAGGGTATTTCACTTTGCCCAGTTTTTCTGCAAGGGGAATGCTGTAGCCGCAGTCGTCTATGACGAATGCAACCTTAACTCCGTTGTAGTCTCTTGCCACACGGGGTTTTTTATCCGCAGGTTTCTGGGGCTCTGCGTGTCTTTCGATGAAATCTATCACAACGCTGAGTTTGCCGCTCGCAAACGACACGGATTTTCCGACCTCAGGCTCTGTTCCCATGCCTTTGATGCGTTCGGAGAGGCTGTTTTTCAGGTTCTCCAGATTTGCAGTGCCCTGATCGATTATAAAGTGCAGGTTTGTTGTGCCGTTCTCTTCCTGCTCTGTGCTCTCCTTTATGCTGCTGTTGTCCAGCCCGTTGTCGAACAGCGAAAGGGCGATGGCGTCCATCACCGCACG
Source organism: Seleniivibrio woodruffii (assembly GCF_004339245.1). Classification (NCBI taxonomy): domain Bacteria; kingdom Pseudomonadati; phylum Deferribacterota; class Deferribacteres; order Deferribacterales; family Geovibrionaceae; genus Seleniivibrio; species Seleniivibrio woodruffii. The sequence goes on along the minus strand of NZ_SMGG01000004.1, from coordinate 716,601 downwards.
CCTGTCAAGCCCCGATGCGTTGGGGTTGTCGTCCTGTGCTATGTCGTCAGGTGCTTTTGTGTGCAGCGGAGCCGTATGCTCGGTTGCCGCCTTTTCAGTTTTGGGCGCATCGTCTTTCAGCAGAAAGTGGAGTATGCCCATCGAGGCGAAAATTGCCGCAACCACGGCAAAAGCTCCTACAATGAGGAGCTTTTTTATATCCGGTTTCTTTTTGTTATTTTCAGGTTCTATGCTGTTGTTATTTTTTTGCTGCATTTCCTGCAATTTCCTTCATTTTATCCAGAGCCGCTTTCAGCTGAACGTCTTTAACAAGGTCAAAGTCAGCTTTTGAAGAGTTTGTGGTGAGGTCTTTGTCCAGTTCCTCCTCTTCGGGCTTCTCTTTTTTATCGTCATGAGCAACGGGTTCTTCATGTTTCGCCTCAACTTTTATGTCGGGCTCAATGCCTATGCCGTGGATAGAGCGGCCTTTGGGAGTGAAATATTTAGCTGTGGTGAGCTTGAGTCCGGATCCGTCAGCCAGATGGATAACGTTCTGAACGGAAGCCTTGCCGTATGTTTTTGCGCCGACAACAGTTGCTCTGCCGTAGTCCTGAAGTGCTCCGGTGAGGATCTCGGAAGCGGATGCGCTTCCTTCGTTAACAAGCAGAACTATGGGCTTTGTCAGCTCTTTGCTGAATCCGCCGTTGGATTTGTAGTCGGTTCTCTTCTGTGCTCTGTCCATTGTGTAAACGACTATCTCGTTGCTGGGCAGGAACAGGCTTGAGACGCTGATAGCCTCTGTCAGCAGACCGCCGGGGTTGTTTCTCAGGTCGATTATGTATGCCTTTGCTCCCTGAGAATCAACGGCACGCAGAGCGTCCTTGAGCTGACCGGAGATATCGTTGCTGAACTGTATCAGTCTGATATATCCGATGTTCTTGTCTATCATGGTGTATTTGACGGATTTTATCTTGATGATGGCTCTTTTCATCTTAACATCGAAGGGTTTTTCAACGTTTTTGCGGAAGACGGTGATGGTCACATCCGTTCCCTCTTTGCCCCTCAGCTTGTTCACTGCATCGTCAATGGTTATGTCCATTGTGCTTTTGCCGTCGATCTTGATTATCTGGTCGCCGGCTTTGATGCCTTTTTTGAATGCGGGCGTGTCCTCAAGGGGTGCTATGACAGTGAGTATCTTGTCCTTCATGCCTATGGTGATTCCAAGGCCGCCGAACTCACCCTGAGTTTCGACTTCGAAGTTGGTGAGTGTTTTGGGATCCATGAATGCCGAGTGGGGGTCGAGCTCCTGCGCCATACCCTTTATGGCTCCGTAGATTATCTTCTGATCGTCAACAGGCTCAACGTAGTTGTTCTCTATCAGATAGAGCGCCTGAGTGAATATATCGAGATTCTGGTATTTGTCTGCTTTTGCCGCATAAACGTTCTGAGAGCGGAAGAGTGCCACAGACGTTATTATGAGTGCTATTGTGAGAAAAACTGTTAAAAGCGGAAGAAAGCGAAATTTGAATTTCATTTAAAACTCCTGTCTATATCAAGAAGAGGCGAGCCACTCGAGAGGGTCCACCGCTTTGTCATGTATTCTTATTTCAAAGTAAAGATAAGGTGTATTCGTTTCATGGTCAACATCTATTGTGCCCAGATTTTGTCCTGTTTTAACTTTTTCATTTTTACTGACACTTATGCCGTCCATGTTTGCATAAAGGCTGTAGAAACCGGACGGATGGGCGACGATCAGGAAGTTGCCAAGTCCCCATGCGTTGTCCCTGTGGATAACGACTCCGTCGTATACGGCTTTGACACTGTTTGACGAAGGGACGATTTTGATGCCTTTTTTCAGTATAACACCTTTAAAGCCTTCAACTGTCTTAACGCCGAATTTTTCTATAACGTGTCCGTGCACAGGCCATATCAGTTTGCCCCTTTGTCTGCCGAACTCCGAGGAAAGGCCCTTAAAGCTGACGGGGGCGGATTTTGCAAAGTCCTTCTTAATTTTTGAAAGCTGAGCCTGAAGCTGTTTCTCACGCTTGAGCAGCCTCGCCAGATATTCCCTGCGAACCTTTTCGTCCTTGACTGCACTCTGATAGAGCTTGTCGGTGGTCTGTTTCTTCTTTTTATATTCTGAAAGGGCGGAGCGTTTTTCCTCAACAGCTCTTTCCATCTTCTTCTTTTTGGCTTCTAGTTCGGAGGCGTTCTCTTTTATCTCTTCGCTGGTTTTCTTCAGTTCTTGAACGGACTTGAAGAGTTTCTGGTTCACCTCGCCGACGATCTGGCTCATGGCCGCCGCATCCTTTGCGCTGTCGGACATTATGACCGCTTCCAGCATGTCGTATTCGCCGGAGGACACCAGATATCTGTTGGCCGCCTTTATGGTTTTGACCAGTTCGGCGTGCTTCTTCTCCAGTTTTCTGCTTTTGGCCTTAAGACGTGTGTGCTCGGATTTGACTGCGGAATATCTCAGATTTATCTGACGCACCGCACTCTGCTGTTTCTCAAGCTCTTCCTGAGCCTGTTCCAGCTTCTGGGCTATCTTTTTCTTCTCTTCCGCCGCCTGTTTAACAGACTGATTCTGCTGGGATATCTGCTTTCTTATGTTCGCAAGGTTATCCTTTGCGTAAGCAGACTGGAAACACAGAAAAACGGCCAGGAAAAGAACGCTATATCTCATTGATGCTCTTCTGTTTCATAAGAAATGTCACAACGCTGAATATGGCCGCCAGTGCGGACAGGGTCATCAGAATGACGTAAAAGAACAGGTTGTGCCAGAACCCGGGAGGGGTGAGCACAAAGAATGAGTCTTTCAGGATGTATGCACCCGCAAACCCGGTGAAGAGTTTGTTCAGAAGCCATGCGAAAAGGAAAGCGAAGGTGGCCTCGAATTTTGAAGATACCACGTAGGGCAGAGTGATGAACTGCCTTGTGGCTCCCACAAGGGTATAGACCATGATGGCTCTGTGGTGCTTATACAGGCTGAGCCTGATGTTGTTGAACAGAATGAACACACAGGAGAGGCCTGTCAGAAGTGTCAGCACGAAAACGAACATGCCGGAGATGCCTTTTATCTTCTGCATCTTCTCGTTCTGCTTGCGGCCTGATTCCACGGAGGTCACTCCGTCTATGCGGCTCAGTTTTTCAGATGCGGAGACCACTGCCGTGTCGGTGTCTGAGTCTGAAAGGGTCTTTATCTCAAAAAAACGGGGGAAAAGCTCTTCGGGCAGTTCCTTCAGATTCTCAGCGTTGGGGGCTATCTCCAGAACACGCTCTTTGGCGGCCGCTCTGTCGAAATATACCGTTTCGCCCTCTATCTTAAGCCGGTTGATACCCGCTTTAACCTCTTTCGCATCAACCTCGTCATCGATGAAAACCCTGATGAGTCTGCTGTCGGTAACGTTGCCTACGGCCTTTGCAACGGACGAGTTGACCGTGTATACGGCAAAATACAGAAACAGTATCGTGCCCAGTGTCAGAATTGAGGGAATGCTGTATTTCAGGCTGTTTCTGAAAAGTGCCCAGCCCTTTATGAATGCATATTTATATTGTTCAAGCATCTGCGCCCGCCTTCTCTCTGCTGTCGTAGGTTATCCGGCCTTTGTCCAGATACAGCACACGGCCGGGGTATTCTTTTATTATGCGCTGATCGTGGGTGGCTATCAGTATTGTGGTTCCCTTTGCTGTCTTGTGCAGCAGCATGTCCATTATCTTGTCGGCGTTCTTTGCGTCCAAACTGCCCGTGGGTTCGTCCGCAACCACAATGAAAGGATCGTTCAGCAATGCCCTTGCAACGGCAACCCGCTGTTTTTCGCCGCCGGACAGTTTTTTCACAACCGAATCCCTGTGGGTGAAAATGTCCAGTGCCTTGAGAATGCCGTGTATCTTGGATTCAATCACGCTCTTGTTAAGATAGAATATTTCCAGCGGCAGAACGAGATTTTCGTATACTGTCTGCTCTTCCAGCAGTTTGAAATCCTGAAAGATAACTCCCACGTTTCTGCGGAGAAACGCAACGCTGTTGTGGTTCATGCTGCCGATGTTCTGTCCCTCAACCTTAACAACGCCCTTGGAGGGCATTATATCGGCATACATGAGCCTCAGCAGGGTGGATTTTCCCGCACCGCTGCTGCCTGTAACATAGACCAGTTCGCCCTTGTCTATCTGAAGATCGATATTGGAAAGTCCCTTGTTTCCGTCCTCATAGGTCACATCGACCTTGTGGATCTGAATCATGTCATACCCCTGATAATAAATAATGCCACACGGGAGCTGTCAGAAGCGAAAGCGGAATGCCCACTCCCAGCATCATGACGGCCAGTTCCTCGTCCAGCCCGTACTGAATCGACACTATGCCCGCTGTTATCATAGGCGCCATGGCCGCTTCGAAAAGGGTCACCTGCATGTTAATGCCGGAGCCGCGCATTATGACAACATAGAGCAAATAGAAGAAAGCCGGAGCGAGAAAAAGTTTATAGCCCAGACCGAAAAATAATTTTTTTATTATTCCCGGTGATTTGACAAATTTAAGCTGATATCCCACAGACACCATTGCAAGGGGAGTTATGGTGAGCCCCAGAGTTTTCATTGAAAGCTGGGCATATTCCGGAATCTCAAAAGACCGTAGAAGAACCGCCAGAAGCATCGCCTGAAAGGGAGGAAAGGTGAAAACCTTTTTCAGCAGTCCCATTGCGCTGATGGCTCCAGAGGAATAGATTGCGGCGGTGGCTATTCCCAGTGTGGATAGCACAAGGAACGTGCCGGGCTGGTCGACCAGAACGCCCACACCCAGATATTCCGCACCGAAATATGCAGTTATCAGCGGAAAGCCCACAAATGAGGTGTTTCCAAGCCCCGCAGTGAGAATTATCGCTCCGGTGGTCTTTTTGTCATAGTTCATCCTTTTTGCGATGAAGCGGAACAGGAAAAACGCCAGCCCGAAGTGTATCCACGGCATAAAAACCGGAAAAAGAAGCGATGTGTCAAACTGCATCTTGTGGATGTAGTAAAAGGTTATCGCAGGCATGGAAAGATTGATTATAAACCCGTTCAGAACCATGGGCGTGCTGGAGGGAAGGAGTTCCAGTTTTCTGGCCAGCATTCCGAACAGAAAGCAGAATATAAGAAGTACTAATGCATCCATAGCCAGTCACAATAGCAGATTTGGAGCAATAAGCAAAATAATAAATTGACTTGTCATTTATTCTTTATGCATTTATAAATTCTGTAGTTATTGTGAGGGTTGAATGTTTAACAGCGTCAGAAACTGGACTGTGTTTTTCTTTGTTGTTCTGTTTGCGGGCAGAATCGGTGATGGCGATCTCAGGGGCGACAGCATAAACTATGCCGCCATATCAAGAAACGTTCTCACGGGTGACAATCCGCTCATCCTCACACTGAACGGCGAGCTGTATATGAATAAGCCGCCGCTCTTTTTCTGGCTGAATGCACTTTGCATAAAAATATTCGGAGCAACTGTTTTCGGGGCTAAAATAGCCGTTGTTGCGGCGGTTGCCGGAATTGCATGGGTGCTTTACAACCTTTCCAAAAAGCTTTTCGACGATGAAGACATTGCGGTGGCAACGCCGATGATGTTCTTCTTCTCATACATAGTATACAAGAACACCCAGATGCTCAAAATGGAGGCTCTGCTTTCGTTCTTCCTCATCGCCTGCACATATTTTCTGGTGCTCTACATCCAGAACCAGAGCAGGGTATATATCTTCATGGCGGGGATACTGATGGGACTGGCGGTTTTCACCAAAGGTCCGGTTGGCTATTCGCCGTTCATCACATCATTCTTTTTCGTTTTTTTCGGCAGAGGGATAGATAAACGCAAATATATTGCAGACATGTTCCTCATGCTCTTCATCTCAATTCCGGTGTATGCATGGTGGTATGCTTATGTGCTGATGAAAAATCCGTACTTTTTCGACCATTATGTCATAAAACAGAATCTGGCAAGGTTCGGCACAGAGGAATCGGAAACTGCATATTATGCGGTAAGGCCTATGTGGCAGTACCTTAAATATCTGTTCCTCCACGGGATATACTTCACCCCCTTTGCAATCTACGGCATGGTGAAACTTCTCCGAAGCAGATACACATCGGAGACCATAAAGTTCATGCTGGTGACTGTGGGCGTATATTTTGTCGTGATCCACTTTGTTAAGACCAAAGAACACAGATATCTTTACGAGCTTTATCTGTTTGCCAGTGTTTTTGCGGCATACGGTTTCGTAAGACTGCTTAAACGGAACGTTTCGGGCTATGTCAGGCCTGCGGCAATTGTTCTGCTGTCAATGTTCGCCTTTATGCCCCCTGTGACCAAACCGACCACCTATGATGCGCTCCATTTTGCAAAACAGACGGCAGAGGTCAGAAACCTGCCCATAGTGGCGGCAAAGAGTGAGATAACAAATCCGCACGACATAGCGGCGATGGATTATTTTGTGGGAAAATATCTTGTGGAAAGGCCGAAAGGCACTGCCTACATTGAAATAGTCAATAAAAAGACGGGAATATTCGGAGCCGAGAGGCTTTATGAGTTCCGTGACCTTGCGGTCTATCTGGTCACTCCGAAAGGATCTGCTTTATAGCGGGAAGCATCTCGCCTATGAAGTTGCTGCTCTGGTGTCCGCCCTTTTCATATCTGTAAATGTTGCATCCGAAACGCTCTGCAATACCCACTATTTTATGTGAGTCGAGAACCTCATCGTCCATATTCATCATGATATGGATGTTGGGATGCTTGGATTTCATGGGTTCGGCTTTTATGGCCGCAACCTGAGCAGGCTTGATGAAACTCAGCTTGTTGGGGTACTGTTCCATGAGAGTTGAGAAACGTTTGTCCAGATAGAGGGACGGGTTAACGCTGATGCATTTCTGTCCGGTGATGACAGCCATGTTGAATGCGAAATATCCGCCGAAGGACGAACCGAACAGAACATCGTAGTTGCGCACCCTTTCGATGGTCTTTTTCGAGTCGAAGTTTCTGTAGTCAAAAACCTCGCAATCGCATATCTCCATCAGATGCACCAGCTTGTAGCTCTGTGCAAAATCGTATTCCTCTGCAATAATTGACTGAATCCCCGGAAAGTATAATAATTTCATATGGAGATATTAACATTAATAGTAAATAATTCAAATACAATATTTTCGAAAGGTTATGTGTTTTTCAGGATATCTTCAATTTTTAAGCGCATTTCTTTGGATTTCGCAGGATTTTTTCCGTCTGTTGATATCGAAATGACGAAATCATCGGTTCTGATGACCGATGCGGTGTGAAAATCGGAATATTCCGGATCGTCCGCTATGTTAACAGGAATCTTCATGCTCTTGGCCAGTTCTGCGGCGGCGGCGTTTGTGCTTCTGTCGCTGGTGCATATGAAAATCAGGAAATAATCCCCCCTGATGTCGTCCATCTCAAAATGCCTTTCAACCGTTTTCACTCCGCTGCTCTTTATTCCGGAGGTGATATAGGGCGCAACAACGGTTATATCGCATCCTTCACTCAGCATTGAATAAATTTTGCGCTCGGCAACCTTGCCGCCGCCCACAAAAAGTATCTTTCTGCCTTTGAGGCGAAACATCAGCGGATGCATCACATCACCTTCCAAAGAGTGATAAGGCAGCATATCACCGCCCAGATTATTGATGAAAGCTCCATGAGCTTAACTGATTTTTTTATGTCAGAGGTTTCCGGCTCCCGTTCGCTGTCGCCGATATAAGGCTTTTCCGTTATCTGCCCGAAATAGCTCACAGCTCCGCCCAGACGGATATTCAGAGCACCTGCAAATGCGCTCATGGGGTGTGCGGAGTTTGGGCTTGCGTGTGATAGCCTGAATCTCATAAACGATTTTACCGCATTTTTTGTGTTAAGCCGCATTAAAATTGAGGCAATGGTAATGGGGATTATGGAGAGTCTGGCGGGGATGAAGTTCAGCACGTCGTCAAAACGTGCGGCAAACCTGCCGTAGTATAAAAACCTTTCGTTTTTGTAGCCTATCATGGAATCCATTGTGGAAACGGTTTTGAACAGCACAGCCCCCATCGGTCCGAAGAGTGCCGCAAAGAGGAGGGGGGATACCACTGCATCAACGTAGTTTTCTGACACCGATTCCACCGCAGAGGTGATTATTTTCGGTTTCGGCATGTTCTGCGTGTCACGGGAGACTATTTTCGCAAGCTCCTTTCTGCCGGCCTCTTCCGATTCCTCAAGGCCTTTGCAGACGTTCTGTGCATGTTCGGCCAGAGAGCGGACGCTGATTGTGAAATAGATGATTATGGTGCTCACCACAAAATACCAGAAGGTTCCGGCCTTTGCGGCATAGTACAGCGAAATGCCCGCAACGGAAAGGGTGAACGCAAGAGTGATGAATCCGGAGACCACGCCCTCAAAGATGGTGCTTTTGCGGCGCAGGGATTTTTCGCAGTAGCTCACGGCACTGCCCGCTATGCGCACGGGGTGGAAAGGGAAATCCGGTTCGCCCAGAAACCAGTCCAGCCAGAAAGCGGTTATCACCGCCATGAAGTCAATATAAAGAAGATAGGATATATTCAGTGTCAAGGTGCTGTTCCAGTGTGTCGGCAAGCAGATCGAGCTGTGCCTGTTTATTTTTGTGGTATGAATAGTCAGGGCGTATGCTTTTTCCGGACAGGGCTATTATTCGGGCGGCCACTTCCTCGCTGTCAAATATGCCGTGGATGTAGGTTCCGATTATCTTTCCGTCCGCAATGCAGACGTCCTTTTCCGTGCAGAGCTGTGCATATTCTTTTGAGGTCTCAGACACACCCATGTGTATCTCGTAGCCTCTGAAATCAAGTCCTTCAAGCAGTCCAAGTCCTTGGTAGGTTCTGTTCAGCAGGGTCTTTTCGGGGGTTATGACCGTTTCCATGTTGAGCAGACCAAGCCCTGCACATTCACTGTCGCTCCCCTCTATGCCTTCTGGGTCTTTTATGGTTCGCCCCAGCATCTGAAACCCGCCGCAGATTCCCACTACGGGTGTTTTGTCCGCCATTGAGAGTATTTTCTTGTCAACCCCCCGCATGCGGAGGTCTTTCATATCTGCTATGGTGCTCTTACTGCCGGGCAGGATAATGATATCCGCTCCCGTCAGCTCGTTGGGCGATTTTGCATATATCAGGTTGATATCAGGGCAGCTTGCCAGCGGGGTGAAATCGGTAAAGTTGGACATGCGGGCTGTGCGCACCACCGCAACGGTGACGAATCCGCCCTTTGTGCTGTTTTCGATGCTCTGGCTGTCCTCCTCCTCAAGGGTGAGGTTAAGCATGGGCACAGTGCCCGTAACAGGCACGGGAACAAGCTCCCTGAACATATCTATGCCGGGCTGAAGAAGCGATATATCGCCCCTGAATCGGTTGATTATAAATCCTTTGACCCTTGGTCTGCCGTATTCGGGCAGCAGGTCGTAGGTTCCCTTCATCCATGCGAAAACGCCGCCACGGTCGATATCGCCTATGATGAACACGGGGGCGTCCGCAAAATCCGCCGTACGCATGTTGACTATGTCCGTGCGGTGCAGATTTATCTCTGCGGGGCTGCCTGCGCCCTCAATGATGATTGCGTCATATTCATTTGCGAGGCTTTCGTATGCCTGAACGGCTGTTTTCAGGTTCTCCTGAGACATTTCGTAGTATTCTCTGGCGGTGAAGTTGCCGACCGGCTTTCCAAGGCGTATCACCTGACTGGTGGAGTTGCCTATTGGCTTTAACAGAACGGGATTCATGCGCACATCAGGCTCAATGCCCGCCGCCTGCGCCTGCAATATCTGGGCACGACCCATCTCGCCGCCTTGCGCCACTCCGCTGTTGAGCGCCATGTTCTGGGATTTGAAAGGCGCAACCTTTATGCCCCTGCGAGCCAGCAGACGGCAGAATCCGGCGCATATCACCGATTTGCCGACACCGCTTCCCGTTCCCTGAAACATGATTGATCTGGCTTTCATCAGTATATCCTGAAATACACTTCCGCCAGACGGCAGAAGGTGTCCATGTGAATCTGTTCCCTTACGGCTATTCGGATGTATTTGTCGCTGAGGCCTACGAAATTTGAGCAGTTGCGCACCAGAATTTTGTGGTTCAGCATATATTCGCAGAAGGATGCGGCATCGGATTTTTTCAGTTTTATCAGCATATAATTGGCGTGTCCGATGATCACTTCCAGATTTTCGTTCTCCGAAAGTCTTTTTATGGTTTGTTTTTTAATGTTCTGGATTTTATCGAAATAGGGGCGCATATCCTCGTTCAGTGCACGTTTGCAGACCTCCTGCGCCAGACTGTTCAGACTCCACGGCGACACCGCCTTTTTCAGTTCCGCCATCAGGTGTCTGTTCTGGGTGTAAACATAGCCCGCTCTCAGCCCCGCCACTCCGTATGCCTTCGAGAATGAGCGCAGAACCACAATGTTGCTCTGCTGACAGCCGATGAGCGTGTGGTTGTTGTCCGTGCAGAAATCTATATAGGATTCGTCAATGACGAACAGGGTCTTTTTGAACATATCCGCCAGAAACAGAATTTCGTCTTTGGGGATAAGCGTTCCCGTGGGGTTGTTGGGATTGCATATAAAGCAGACCGCCGTTTCCGGCAGACATTGGAGAATTTCGTTTTCGTCGAAAGCGAAATTCTTTTTTCCGCACATTATGCATCCGCAGACCTGCATCTCCGCCAGTTCCGCCTGCTTCATGTAGTCTATATAGGTCGGCTGAATGATCAGTGCCCGTTTTTTCGTGTTCAGCGAACATATTTTCTGGATGAACTCCGAGGAGCCGCTTCCTGCAATTATCGTGTCTTCAGGCACGTCGTGATATTTAGCAATTTCCGACACAAGGCTAAGGCTGTAGGGTTCCGGAAGCCTTGCAATGGTGCTTTTGATGTTGATGCCTTTCAGCAGTGAGTCGGGAGTGAAAGGAGATACGTTGCTGCTGAGATCGATTATCTCGTCCACATGACAGCCCGCCGCCTTCGCCGCCGAATAGACGTTTCCGCCGTGTCCGTACATTACCATATGCACACCGCCACAAGGAAAAGGAACGCCTCGGATGCTTCGCACATCCCGCCCAGCATGTCCCCTGTTATGCCGCCAATCTTATTGCGGTAAAGCCTTGTTATCAGGAATATGAAGACCAGAAAAGCTATGTTGAATATTATGAACTGGGGAAGCCCCAGAAGAAAACTTAAAGCCAGAATAATAATCCCCTGAACAAATATCAGAGGTGAGAAATTTCCGAAGAAAGCCGCCGCTGTGCCCTCTTTGCGGGCGTATTCGAACATGTAGAACCCGAACACCATGGAAAATCTGGAATAGGCCGGAATCAGCAGGAAATATAGAGGATTTCCAAGTGAATACGCCGAAAAAGCCTTTATCAGAAGAACCATGACTATAGCCACCGCACCCATTGTGCCGATGCGGCTGTCACGCATTATCTCAAGCATTTTTTCACGGTCTCTGAATGAAAAGATACCGTCAGCCGTGTCCGCAAGCCCGTCCAGATGGAGTGCTCCCGTTATCAGCACCAGATACAGCACAGTGATCACAGCCATAGCCGTCTGCGGCAGAAAACCCTGCGCATAGCTGTAGAACAGCCAGAGGGGAAGCCCCACTGTCAGCCCAACGGGAACAAAACTGTAAACAGCCTTCCGTCCGTCAAAATCCGGCGAATTGAACCGGATAACGGTCAGAAAGCTCAGTGCGTCACGATAGCTTTTAAAAATGTCACATCTCCTTAGTGGAAACGCCTGCCTCGGCAAATGTGGATATTTCAGTAATGACCCGCACGCCCGCCTCGACAGAGTGCATTGCCATCACTGCGCCTGTGCCTTCGCCCAGTCTGAGACCGAGGTCAACCAGAGGCTCAAGCCCCATGTACTGGAGCATTTTTATCTGACCCGGTTCAACGGATTTGTGTCCGCTGATCATATATTCCACCGCAACAGGGCACAGACCGTAGGCTATCAGTGCTCCGGCGGCGGAGATTATTCCGTCCACCAGAACAGGAATTTTATGGTATGCGCCCGCAAGGATAACCCCTGCGATGGCTCCTATCTCAAGTCCGCCGACCTTTGAAAGAACGTCCAGAGCATCGGATTTGTCGGGCTTGTTCAGCTCGATTCCACGCTTGATAACGTCTATTTTGCGCTTCAGCGCATCGTTGTCGATTCCTGAGCCGAATCCGGTCATAACCTCAGCAGTCTCACCTGTGAAAACAGCTCCAATTGCGCTTGAGGGCGTTGTGTTGCCTATACCCATGTCGCCAGTGGCAATGAGGTTCAGGTCGTATCTTTTTATCATTTCATCCGCAATTTCAAATCCTGCCATGATGCATTTTTCAGCCTCTTCACGGGTCATTGCGGCACCTTTGGTAAAGTTGGCCGTGCCTTTGCGTATCTTTTTAACAACGAAAGTGTTGTCGGGATCGGCAGGAACGGCGTTAACATCGCACACGGCGCCTATGTCGGCCACCAGAACCTTTGATTTTGCCTGTCTGGAAAGAACGTTGATTGACGCAAGCCCTGCAACGAAAGCTCCCATCATCTGCCCTGTGACCTCCTGAGGGAAAGCCGCCACACGCTCTTCGACTATTCCGTGGTCCCCCGCCATGACAAACACCATGCGCTTATCCACTTTAGGTTTCATCGTGCGCTGGATGGAGCATATCTTTTCGCCTATGTCGTTCAGCCTGCCCAGTGCTCTGGGGGGCATGATGAGGTTTGCGGTGCGCTCCTGCGCCTGTCTGAAAACCTCTTTGTCTGCGGGTTCAATATTTGAGATTATATCTTTGATGTTCATTTTTTTGCTCCTTTGATGGTGAGGGGAATTGAGGATATCATGAAAATAACTTCGTCCGACATTGCCGCCAGTTTTGTGTTCAGCTTGCCCAGTTCGTCTGCAAACCTGCATGCATCGGGGTTTGCAGGCATAACGCCAAGCCCCGTTTCGTTGGTGACCAGCACCACAGGCTTTCCGCACTCGGCGAGCCGGACGAGAAAATGTTCTATGTGCTTCTCGGTGTTCAGCTGTTTGTAGATAAGGTTGTTCAGCCACATGGTTATGCAGTCTATGAGGATTACATCCTGCTCCTGTGCGTTGTCGAAAACGCTGTGGAGGCTTACTGGTTCTTCAATTGTGACCCAGCTTGCGTCCCTTTCGGCCTTGTGCAGGTCTATTTTGGTCTGCATCGCCTCGTCAAACGCTTCGGCAGTGGCGACATAGGTCTTTCCGGTGTAGGCATCGCAGAGTTTCAGGGCGTGGGCTGTCTTGCCGCTTTTAACTCCGCCTGTGATGAGTGTAATCATTTGTATTCCTTAATTATTTCGTATGATACGAGAAAATCGTCTTCATTGAACATTTCAAGGCAGACGGTAGCCCCGTTTCTCTTTGCATGTGTAAGGATGGATTCTAGCAGATTGGTTTCTATATGCTCAAGACTTTTGTGATGCTTTCCGCCTGTTTCCCCCTGAAGGTGGTATTCGGCTATATAGGGAGCATATTTTTCATGGAATTTATGTGCGCTGTCACCCGCATGGGCGTTGTCAAAGCATATTCTGAAGCCCATTTCCACTGCATCGTCGAAGAATGAACCGTAAAAGTCTGTGTTTTCGATAATGATATCAGGTCTTTTTGCAAGTTCTTTCAAAAAGAAGGAGGTTTCGGCAGGATGAATAACAGCCCGTTTCAGGTTCAGAGGTTTCAGCTTTTCAAGATATGCATCTATCACCAGCCAGCCGTCAGGCGTGTTCAGGTCTGTGTCGGTGGGCAGATGTGCGCTGTATGCCATGCCCAGCTTTGCCAGAGCGGCAATTTCGCTCTCTTCGGGCATGTCTAATTCGTGTCTGCTGTCGAAAAACAGAAGTTCGACCTCGTCCACCATGTTTTTCAGATATCTGACATTGCTCACCCTGTCGGCGGGTATCACAAATGACGGAGCGGATATTTTCATCAGGTCAGGTTATAGTTTTTTTTCTTCCCTTGCAAGATTATAGATAATGCAATAATCTTTTTCTATGTTCAGCTCATTCATGATCGCCGCCGACAAGAGCGGCTCAGGCAAAACCACTCTGACAACAGGGATAATCCGATATCTCACCCGCACGGGGCGAACTGTCGCTCCTTTTAAGTGCGGCCCTGACTATATCGACACCCTGCACCTTGAGCGGGCTTCCGGCAGAAAGGCCTATAATCTGGACAGTGTTATGCTGTCGAGAAGCACTGTTGCCGATGTCTTTACCAAAGGCTGTGCGGGGGCTGATGCCGCCGTTATCGAAGGGGTTATGGGGATACTGGATGGTGTTTCCCATACGGACTTTGCGGGGAGCAGTGCGGACGTTGCATCAATCATCGATGTGCCCTGCGTTCTGGTACTCGACTGTTCCGGCAGTTCATACACTGCGGCGGCCATGGCTCGTGGTATCTCGGAACTTGCAAAGGTTCGCATCGCAGGTGTGGTGCTGAACAACATAGCTTCCGACCGTCACGCATTTCTGGTGCGTTCGGCTGTGGAGACCCATACGGACTGCAAGGTGCTGGGCACTCTGCCAAAAAACAGCGAAAAGCTCCTCGGTTCCAGACATCTGGGGATAAAGACCGCTATGGAGGTTGACGGGGAATATCTTGACGCATGCGCAGATTTTGCATCCGCCAATGTCAATATAGAAGACCTTCTGAAGCTGTGCAGGATGGCTGAGGCTGCGGCGTATCCGGCTGCTCTGAGCGAAAAGAGAGATAAAACCGCATACGTTGCATACGATAAGGCGTTCCAGTTCTATTACAATTCCAACATCGACTTCCTTCGTTCGGCAGGGTTTGACGTGCGCTTTTTCAGCCCGTTGGCAGGCGAGGGGATAGACGGGGCGGATTTTGTTTATATCGGCGGCGGATATCCTGAGCTTTATGCCAAACAGCTTTCAGAAAGCCCCACCGCCAAGATCATAAAAGACTACGCCGAATCCGGCGGCAAGCTCTATGCCGAATGCGGCGGGCTGATGTTCCTGTCCGGCGGCATCCACACCTCAGACGGATTTTTTCCCATGGCGGGCGTGTTTGACTGCGTCACCAGAATGTGCGACAGGCGGCAGGCTCTGGGCTATGTCCGTGCGGAACTGCTTAAAGACTGCATTCTGGGCAGGGCGGGAGAATCGAACATCGGCCACGAGTTCCACTACTCGGCCATGGAAAGCTATTCGGGTGAATACGCCTACAGACTCACCAGAGTCACGGACGGCAAAACGTCTCTGGACGGACTGATATATAAGAACACGGCGGCGGCGTATACGCATCTGCACTTTCTGTGCGATAACCCGCTGATAAAGAATTTGATAATATAAATCCACCCCGACCCTCCTTTGCCAAAGGGAGGCTTGGTGGGATTTACATTCTGATTTACAGGAGTTGAAATGAAAATTTACGGAATAGGCATAGGCCCCGGCGACCCCGAACTTCTCACCGTTAAGGCTGTGCGCCTGATGCAGGAGAGCGATGTCGTTGTTGTGCCCCAGTCGGACAAAACGGGCAGGAGCCTTGCAAAGGACATAATTAAAGACGTTATATCTGACGAGAAAATATACATGTACTATTTTCCCATGACGGGGAACAAGGCCGATCTGGACGCAAAATATGCCGAACTGGCAGAACAGATAGCCAAAATGGTGAAAGAGGGCAAAAAAGTTTCATACGTCACCATCGGCGATGCGCCCATCTACTCAACCCTGAACTATCTGGCGCACAAACTGGGACTGCACGGCATAAAAATGGAGTTCGTACCGGGTATATCTGCCATTTCCGCAGTGCCGAACATCCTCTGCCTTTCCGTAACTGAGAAAGACGAGAGTTTCTGCACCGTTGAGATGAAAGAGGACACGGCGTTTCTGAAAGAATGCACTGAAAAGTTTGCCACAGTGTTTGTCATGAAGGTGCATAACAAACTGGACGTGCTGAAAAAATTCGTTAAAGAGAACAACATAAAGACGGCGTATGTCATTTCCCGTGCCACACTGGCAGACGAGATCATTCTGAACCTGAACAGTGACGAGCAGAAGGACATAAACTATCTTTCCACAGCGATACTTAAGAAGGGCAGAGCATGAACAAGGGCGACAGAATAGAAAAGGAATCATTCGAGATTATAGAAGCTGGCTGCGACCTTTCGGCATATGACGAACGTCAGAAGCGGGTGGTCATGAGGCTGATACACACCACAGGGGATTTTGAGTTCGCAAAAATGACCCTTTTCAGTCCGGACGCCATCGACAGGGCAATGGACGCTCTGGACAGAAAACTGCCTGTTATTTGTGACGTAAACATGGTCAAAACGGCCATAACGGCCAAATATACCGATGCGGTGGGAATTGAGAGGCACTGTTTCATAGCGGATGAGAGGGTGGCGAAAGAGGCGGCGGCACAGGGCAAGACCCGTGCGGAATACAGCATCGAATATGCCGCAGAGAATTTCCCCGATGCAATATACGCTGTGGGCAATGCACCCACTGCACTGCTGAAAATAATGGAGCTTCACAGGCAGGGCAGAATAAACCCTGCGCTGGTGATAGGCCTGCCAGTGGGGTTTGTCATGGCAGCGGAGAGCAAGGCTATGCTTGCCGAAAGCGGCATGGAATATATCACAAATATAGGCACAAAGGGCGGAAGCCCCTGCGCCGGAGCGGTCATGAACGCTCTTATAAAAATCAAGGCGGGAATATGAGCTATCTGCTTGCGATAGTTATCTTTATGGCGGGATGCGCCTTCGGCTTCGGCCTGGCGTATTTTCTGCGTCAGCGTGAGAGGGAGATGGCGGAGGGGCTGAAAGGCGTTTTCGCTCAGGTGTCCATGGACAGCCTGTCCAGAAACTCCGAGGAGTTCATGCGCCTTGCGAAATCCGTTCTGGAGGCAAAAACAGGCGAGGGCGAGAAACAGCTTGAGAGCAAGAAAGAGCTGATCGACGCTCAGCTGGTGAACATGAAGGACAGCCTTGAAAAATTACAGCTCTTCATGAACTCAATGGAGAAGGACAGAGAGGCGAAGTTTGCCGAAATTTCCGAACAGATAAAGGGCACTGTTCGCCAGACAGAGAGGCTTACAGACGTTGCCAACGACCTTAACCGTGCGCTTTCGTCCTCTGCCGAGCGGGGCAGATGGGGCGAGCGGATGGCACTGGACATCATCCGTGCGGCAGGGCTGGTAGAGGGCGTGAACTATAAGGAACAGCAGACGATGAAGAACGGCAGCAGACCGGATTTCACGTTTTTCCTGCCCAAGGGGCTGATGCTGAATATGGACGTAAAATTCCCTCTGGATAACTATGTCAGATACTACCAGACAGACGGTGCTGAGAGAGAATCATGCCTGAAACTGTTCATCAAGGATGTCAGAACCAAGATAAAAGATGTCAAAGACAGAGGCTACGTTGACAGAGCGGAGGACACGCTGGATGTGGTTCTGCTGTTCATCCCCAACGAGAGCGTTTATGAATTTATATATGAAAATGACGACACGGTGATGGATTTTGCATTGAACAACAATGTGATACTCACATCGCCGATGTCTCTGTTCGCCGTTCTGGCGGTTATCCGTCAGTCGGTGGAGAACTTTGCATTCGAGAGCACTTCGGCGGACATGCTGAAACTGTTCGGCGAGTTTTATAAGCAGTGGAAGATGTTCTCAGAGAAATTCGAAATGCTCGGACGCAGAATAGACGACGTTAAAAAGGAGTTCGAGGTGCTCACAACCACCCGAACCAAGCAGCTTGAGAGACCGCTTGAGAAGATAGATACACTCCGCAGAGAGAAAGGGCTGGAGATAGATTAAGATTCCAATTCAGTTCTTATTGCTCTTGAATAACGATAATATTCTTTTCCTCTATCAGTTAGGCATGCTTCATTCGATTCGTATGTAATAAAATTGTAACATTCAAATTGGTTTATTATGTCATCAAAATGAACATTATTAATTTTGCATGTATTGAGTCCAACTCTGTTATATGTATTTGTTATTCTGAGAAAATCTTGTGCGGCTTTATTTCTTATTTCTTCTAATGAAGATTGCGACTTGATATATGAGGCAATGATGGAAAATATTCTGTTCCATGTGTAGGTCAAGTCAGCTGATGTTCCCATATTGTCAGATATTCTAAAAGTAAAAAAATCTGAAAGGTTTGCTAATCCTTCAAATTTAGGTTGAATTTCAATTTTTGCAATTTTATCCTTGAGTTCTTCAACTTCTTTATTTTTGACAATTAAATCCGACATCACAAATTCATTTGCGATCAAATTTGCTCTTTTCCATCCGACTCTCGGGTATAGGATGGAAGCTTGTGAAATAGATGTATTTATTTTTAGAGCCAAGTCATTGGCATCATTCCAAAATTTAACAAGCTTATTTGCGCTTGCTTTTTTTTTGAAACTTTCGAGCTTTAGTCTTTTTTCTTGGTCTTGTTCGCTTTTACCAAATTCAATTTTATCTATTTCTTGATGAATAAAAACAAGAGTTGGAATACCTTGCTTAATAGCATAATCATACTCCATTTCTGTATAGCTAATCCCAGTTGAATCAGTTGAACCGTAGCGTCCTGCAATTATGAGAACATAGTAGTCGCTTATGTCAATAATGCGCTTTATATATTCAAGCTGCTTTTCATCCATAGCTGGAAACTGTTCCATCCCGGCAGGAATATGATTTAATTCCATGATGGATTTTATTACAACTTCTCTTTCCTGTTTTAAGTCTTCATAAGTAGAGCTAATAAATATTTGATACTTCACGTCCATATTTCACCTTGAAAATATTGTATCTTGCATTTAGGCAAAGTCAATAATATATAAATTACTTAATAAATCCACCCCAAACCTCATTTGTCAAAGGAGGGAGTTACTAAAGCAAATAGAGTTTGTGCTTATTTCTTATCTCAGCTTCCATTCGGCCTTACGCTTTTCAAGGAACGCCCTGATGCCTTCGGCGGCGTCCTCCGTTGCGCAGAGTGCCGCAAACACCTTTGAGCCGTTGTCTATGGATGCGTGATAGCCCAGATCATAGGCCGCACTGAGTCCCCGCTTTCCGGCCGAAACAGCGAAGGGGCTTTTAGAGGCCAGTTTGTCGGCTATTTCCTCGGTTTTTGCGTCAAGCTCATCATCCGCCACAACCCAGTTCACCAGCCCAAGCTCATGCGTCTGCTGAGCTGAAAGCAGCTCACCCAGAAGCACCATCTCCATAGCCTTCTTTCTGCCCACGTTTGCTATCAGAGGGATTCCGGGGCCTGTGCAGATCAACCCTATGTTTACAGCCGTTGTGCCGAACCTTGCGCTCTCTGCCGCAACGGTCATGTCGCATGCGAAGCTCAGTCCCGCACCGTTTGCCACGCAGTAGCCCTTAACAGACGATAGAACAGGCTTTTTCATGTTTGCTATGGTGTGGTTGTGTCTGTCCATCAGCGAGATGAACTCAAGGAGTTTGCTGTCTTCAACGGTTTCAAGCTCACGCAGGTCTATGCCTGTGGAAAAATTATTACCGTTATTTCTTATTATGACCACCCTGATATCTTCATCTTTATCAAAATCCTCCAGAGCCTTGTTCAGAAGGAGTGCAAATTCGGTGCTGAATGTGTTATGCGCCTCTGGTCTGTTCAGAGTTATGTATCCTTTTTGGTCTGATTTTTCTGTGATGATTGGTGATGTTGTCATAGCTCCTCCTGATCTCCTATTGTATTTGATTTGAGCGGATGTTCAAGAGGAAAAGAGCGCAAAAAAAAGGCGACTCAACGAGCCGCCGTTGATTCTATTGCAGGGTATCTATTAACCGCAAGTTTCGGGCTGATCAGAGTCAGCAGCGTGGTCGAAGAGATATCTGAAAACGTTCTGCATATCCTCTTCAGTTTTGATGCCGTCTGCCCATTTTCCGCCGCAAGGCAGTTTAGCGGGGTTGTTGAAAGCGTCTTTCCACTGAGCCTG
This sequence comes from Seleniivibrio woodruffii, assembly GCF_004339245.1. NCBI lineage: Bacteria > Pseudomonadati > Deferribacterota > Deferribacteres > Deferribacterales > Geovibrionaceae > Seleniivibrio > Seleniivibrio woodruffii. The sequence goes on along the minus strand of NZ_SMGG01000004.1, from coordinate 696,663 downwards.
AGTCTTGGTGGATGCGCCTACTTTGTTGGGAAGAGTTTTGCCGTCAGCACACTGAGTGTGATATCTTTTCCACAGTCTTTTTCCTTTTCTTCCGTCGCCGCCGTTGAAATCAAAAGCGAAAACAGTTGAAGCAGTGAATGCCAGAGCCAGTACAACTAACATGATTTTTTTAAGCATTTCAACACTCCTTATAGTAACCAAAAGGTTGGTTGTTTGTCATGCATAAAGATATCACTATATTTGCATAAGCGCAAGTAATTTTTGTATACAATATACATTTAAATGAACATGAGAATATATCTATGTTTTTAACAGCATTCACCATATCGGTGCTATAATATATCAAAAACTTAATGTTGCAATATTTAATGATATGGTTTAATAGATATAAATAGTATTAATACCGTTTGAGTATTAATTGAATCGGAGGCAAATATGCAGAGACACAAATGGATCTATTCAGTAATTGCAGCCGCAGTATTTATTCCTTTTGCGGCACTGGCAGCTTCTTCTATCTCCGAAGGGGAGAGACTCGGCAGACCCTGCGCAGGATGCCACGCCGGAAACGGCTATGCTCCCGGCGAATATATCGCACGCATCGGCGGCCAGAATGCGCAGTACATGACCAAGGTCATGACGGAATATGCCACGGCAAAAAGACCGGGCAGTGTTGAAATGTCCATCATCGCAAAGGGTTATTCCGAAGCCGATATGGCCGCCATATCAGAGTATTATGCCGCAAAGAAATGGGCAAACTCAACAAACAGAATCGACCCCAAAAAAGCCGCCGCAGGCCTTAAGCTGGCAAAAGACAACGGCTGTTTCGACTGTCACGGTGAAAAAGGGCAGGGAGTTGAATCCACTCCCAGAATAGGCGGACAGAACGCAGGCTATATGGCTGAGGCACTGAAACGCTATAAGGCAGGCCAGATAGTTTCCGAAGAGATGGCAGTGGTTAAGGATATGACCGACAGCCAGCTGGAATCTCTTGCGCAGTATTTCTCCGGAATCAGGAAATAGGGGGCGGAACATGAGTATTTCAAGACGTGATTTTGTAAAATATACAGCGGCAGCCGCCGCAGGCACAGCTGTTTTCGGGCACTCAGGCGAAGTTTTTGCGGCAAAGACCACAGGAATCGTAATGCCTAAGAAGGGCAAGCGCATCGTCGTTCTCGGCGGCGGCTGGGGCGGATGCACAGCGGCGAAATATGCCAGGCTGGAAGACCCTTCCGTAGAGGTTATTCTGGTTGAAAAGGAGCCGACATTTATCTCCTGCCCCATGAGCAACTTTGTTATAGTGGGTAAAAAGAGGATGCAGGACATCACCTTTACCAGAGATAAACTGACCAAAAACTACGGTGTGAAAATAGTTTATGCAGAAGCCAAAGGGCTGGACGCAGTAAAAAAGACACTGGCAACCTCAGCAGGTACAATAGAGTATGACAAGCTGATAGTCGCCCCCGGTATCAGCTATGACTACGACAAAATAGAAGGGCTTAACAACCCTGAGGCAATCAAAAGATTTCCCGCCGCTTTCAAAGCGGGTGCTGAAACGATCGCACTGAAAAATCAGCTTGAGGCAATGAAGCCCGGCGGCGTTGTTCTTCTTTCTGTTCCGCCCGCTCCCTACAGGTGTCCCCCCGGTCCCTATGAGCGTGCGTCTATGATAGCGAACTATCTGAAACAGAACAAAAAAGGCTCAAAGATAATAGTTGCTGATGCCAACGACGATGTTACATCAAAAGGCCCGCTCTTCAAAAAAGCCTGGGCGGATATGTATCAGGGCGTTCTGGAATACGTTCCGGATTCGGCAGTGCTCAAGGTTGACGCTTCCACAGGTATCATCACCACAGAGCAGGGCGAAATAAAGGCCGACGTTGCCAACATTATTCCTCCTATGAAGGCAGGACAGATAGCGTTTGATCTCGGCCTCATGAACAAGCCCGATGATATGTTCGTAAGGGCTGACGCATTCACCCTTGAAACATACAACTTCAAGGATGTCTATGTGGTCGGCGATGCCGCACATAACGGAACAGTGGGCGGCGTTCCAAAATCAGGATACATCGCAAACTCTATGGGCAAATACTGCGCCAGTGCCGCCGTGCGCACGCTGAACGGTCAGGAGCCGCTTGCTCCTTCGCTCATAAACACCTGCTACAGCGCAGTGAGCGATGACGAAGCTATCTTTGTTGCGGCGGTATACAAGTACGACCCCGTGAGCAAAAGACTTATAAGCGCATCCAGTGCCACCTCTCCGGAACGCAGGAAACTCTTTGAGAAGCATGCGGAGGATTGGGCGGTGGGAATCTGGAGCGATATCCTCTCCTGATTCCGTTCCTGATCCCGTTTATAATGCTTCGCATTTCTGCGTTGGCGATGCAGAGTCAACTGATGAACCTGATTTCAGTCATTCTGAGGCAAAGCCGAAGAATCTCACTTTTAGATAGTACCAATAAAAAAGGCGGGGCAAATACCCCGCCTTAACTTATTCAGAGAGAAGTGGAAATTACTTAGCAGTACATTTGCCGCCGGAGCAGTTTACATACGCATCAAGATAGTAGAATCTTGAGATGTCGGGCAGTTTGCATTTGTCTTTCAGGAAGTCATACACTTCCATAGCTCTGCCGCCGGATGCGCAATGGAATACAACATAGCCTGTTTTGGGAAGCTGGGGAACGAAAGCATCGCATCCTTTTGCTGTCTCTTTTGAGGAGATGTTGATTGAGCCGGGGAAAACGCCGTCGCCGAGTTCGTTAGCGTTGCGAACGTCAACTATAGTAACGTTTGCGGGTTTCTTAGCCGGATCAGCGATGGTTGAAAGGAAGAACTCGGTCTTAACGATACCGGGTTCATCGCCCTGAGGCAGACCTGTTGTTGCGGCAGGAGCAGCAGCGGGAGCTGCGGGTGCGGCTGCGGGAGCTTCAACTTTGCCTGCGGGAGCCAGAGGATATCCGGCTGCCTGTCACTCAGGAACGCCGCCTGCATATACCTGAACTTTTTTGTAGCCGAGTTTAACCATCTGCTCTGCTACGAAGTGAGATTTTTCACATTTGAATCCGCCGCAATAGGGAATGTAAAGTGCTTCTTTGTCAGCGGGAAGGTTAACCTTTGCTGTTTCCCACTCTGTGTCGGGGATATTGATTGAACCGGGGATTGAGCTTTTGGCGAATATCTTTGCGGGACGGGCATCGATGAATATCACGCCGCCTTTGTCAAAGAACTTTTTGGCTGTGTCCATAGTGATCTCGCCGTAGTTCTTTTTCTCCCAGTCGGGCATGCCGTCCAGATACATTTTAACGTTTGTGTATCCCTGCTCTTTCAGGTACTTTGCAACGATGAGAGATTTCTCGCATTTAACGCCGCCGCAGTATGTTACGATGTAGTCTGTTTTTGCCAGACCGAGTTTTTCGAATGCCGGCCAGTAAGTGGCAATTTCAGTGTCTGACATAAGGAAAGCAGTGGGGATGTGAGACGCCGCATAAACTTTTGCGGGACGGGCATCGATGAGTGTGCCTCTGGTTTTGTCATAAACGCCGTTACCGACGATTTTGTTGACCTCAGCAAAGGGAACAAGCTCGACTTTTGCAGCCTTTGCCATTTCGGCAACGCTGACCGCTTCAACAGCCTTCGCAGGTGCGGGAGCGGGTTTTGCCGCTTCGCCGCAGCCCATAACAAACAGAGCCGCAACGAACGAGAGAACCATAAACATTCTGCTCATGAAACGCATATACAACCTCCGGATTTAATGCAGTTTTGCACAGTTAAACGTTTTTGCATAACCTTTTCACTCAATCCAACATGCTGTCATGTTTGACTGAATACAAACGTTACTAATGAACCTTTTTACTCATAATTAATAAAATGCAAAGAATCGTATATATCTATCAATCGATATTTTATTATACACATCTGAATATGTTTTTCAACGCATATTGTATACATTATACAATTATAACTCAAAAAACCTTTTATTATATGTGATGTATCAGATTTAAAAAAAAGGCGGATGTTTCCATCCGCCTTGTTATAGCAACCTACAGGTATCAGTATCTGTAAGTGAAGGAGGCGTATATCTTTTCGACTTTGTCGGTAACGGGCATCATTGCGTTGAGACCGTTAACCTCGCTGACCTTTACAGGTGCGCCGAGGTAGCTTCCTGAGCCTGAGTACTCATAGTCGAAGAGCTGGTAGCCGATTGTTGCAAACAGTCTGTCGCCAACGATGGGCTGGTGGTAGTAAACTTCGAAAACATCACCGCGAACGGCAAGTTTGGAGCCTACGATATCGTCTTCAGCACCTGTCATAGCAACCCAGTATTTAGAACCGTGGTTGTACTCGAAACCGAGTTTACCGCCGGTGAAGGGAAGCTCGGGAGTGGAGATTCCCAGCCAGTAGCTGTGACCGTTTTTAGCTGACATAGAGCCGAGCATCTTGTCCATATCCATGAACTGATACATAGCGTTCTGAGATATGTTCTTGGGGTCTGTTTTGCTTGTTGAGTAAGATGCGAACCACTCGAATCCGAGAGTTTTACCCTGTGCAAGGAATGAATGCCATTCCATGTCGCCCATCTCTGTTGTGGCTTCCATTCTGGATGAAGAGCCGAAGTAGTTGGGTGCGAATTCGAAAGCGTCGTATTCTTTGTCGAGGTTATAGTCGTGGCCTACGATTGCGAAGGGCATAACCACTGAGCCTGTGAAGCCGTCAGTAACGCCGAAGCCTTTAGCATAGTTGTACCAGAACTTGTAAGTGTCGTCGTCATAGAACTTAACGATCGTTCCGAAGAACTCGACATCGTCAACAGGCATAGTTGCGATGAGACCGTTGTTTGCTGACATTGCGTTGCTTGAACCCCAGCCGGATTCATAGCCTTTTCCATAGCAGAACTTGATGAATGAGCCGGGCAGAAACTCGGCTACGTTCTCAAAGTCGAACTGGAGTGAAGCACCGTCGAACTGCCACTGGATGATATGCGACAGAGGTGAACCGCCGAGTGTGGCGTTGTTGCGCAGCTCTTCGCCGGGGCCGTAGTTGGAGGGTCTTCTACCGAAGGAGAAGTGATAGGGGATGGGACCCATATCGTTTTTGTATACGAAATATGCTCTTTCAACGTGGAGTTTGTCGTCAGTGGGAACTGCTCCTGCGTTGCCGTCCATATACATAGACTTATAAGTGCCGTCCATCCAGCGAACGTCTGTAGCATCAGACCATGTCTTATACATAACCAGACGGCCTGTGAAAGAGAGATTCTCGTTAACAGTGCTGTTCATGCGGATGCGCAGTTTGTTTGTGAAGATGGAGTCGTTGTTTGTGCTGTATTTGCGGGGTTCGATGTGTTTGAACATCGTTTTCATCATCTGAGCCTGCTGTGCGGTAACGGTTGTTCCGGACATCATCTCATACATGAAATACATAAGTCCCGCCATGTACTGACCCTGCATAGAGGTCATGTCGAATCCGGCTGCCGTTCCGGCTGCTCCGATGGCCGCCATGTTGGTTCCGAACCATGTCTGCATTTCTGGTGTCTGCATCATAGCCTGAATGTCGGGCTGGGTTACGAGGTTCTGCATGAAAGCCATGAACTCGTTGCCGTATGTTGCAACCCATGCGTCGTTAAATCCGTCGGGAGTGTTTCCGCCCTGCATGTTGTACTGGTCCCATGCTGTTGCTGCGCCGGAATCGTTGATCATGTAGCCTCTCATCCAGAGACCCATCATGTCGTTTGCGAAACCGGGAAGAGCTCTAACATCGTCATAGCTGATGCTGTCCATTTTTGTTCTGAGCTCGATACCCATATCAACTTTATCTTTGATACGGTGAACTTCGTTTTTGTCAACACTTTTGGACATGGTGTTGACCTGCTCCTGAAGTGCTGATATCTGGCTTTTCAGCTCTTCAAGGGTAACGTCGGCCGCATAGGCAGATGCGGCAAACAAAGTAAGAAGAATAAATAACAGTGCTTTCCTCATACTGTATACTCCTCAAAAGTATATCTCCGGCGGTCTGTGCAAGGCAGCCCGTCAGAAAAAAGGGCATTAATAGATTTACCCTTTTGTTTCCTTGTCAGAAAGACTATCCGGCGGATGCCAGAACCTCTTCCATTATTCCGTCTATGTCGCTGACGAAATTTTTAAGCAGAACGCCGCAATGGGCATAAAAGGGCATTTCGGCTCTTTTCGCCACCTGTTCGGCAAACTCATCGGTAATGACCTTTCCATATGTGTCTATGAGTCTGTAAAGATTTTGGAGGGTTGCGTACCACTGTTCAATGTTTTCGGGGTTGGCCAGTCTGGCAAATATGGCGGACAGAAACTCAAGAACAATGTATACGTTGTCTTCAAGCTCCGGAACGTCCTCCTGAAGGGCGAAACCTTCGGCGGCCATCCATTCCCTTATTTTGAAAGTGCTTTCGCCGTAGAGGGTCTTTTTTTCTTCGGTGTAATATGAGATATAGGGAACGACCTTGCTCCCTTTGAAGTCCTGCTTGAAAAGTTTTATGAAATCGCTCTGCATCTCTGTCTGGTCGTAGAGTGAGGGGGCTGTTTCCGTGTAGTCGGTGAAAAAATCGGTGAATATGCTCCAGTTTCCCTCAAGAGTGTCGTAAACCTCGTCGTCGGGATATCTGAAAAGCAGAGAGAGGAACATTGATGCGTTTGCAAGCGCATTGAAGGATTCGGTGTCTATCTCGGCCTCTTTAAGCAGTGCTTTTGCATTGTCAAAACTGCCGGAGGCGATGTTTTCTTTGAAGCTCTTATATTCAAACATACAAATAAACCTTTCCGCAAAATTCTTTATGCAGATAATTCTGTCTGACTAGATTCTATTTCCTTTTTTTATATTTGTAAAGCCGAATATATGTAAATCATGTATAAATGCATACTTTGATATGAAAATATAGAGTTGTTTCTATGTGTGGAAAATCTATATGCTTCTGATGTTTGATTTATCAGAAACAGGCTTAAACAGTGTTATTTAAAATAAAATATGAAGAATAGTCTTCGCATTTATGAAAGAAAATTGTAGAATATTCTGCGGTATTTCATGTTGTGATTTATAAGTTTCTGACATGAAAGAAGTTGTGTTTTGGGCATGCGCATTGCTTAAAACTGAGAAGAAAAATTTCGGAGGAATTCATGCGTAAACTCATTCTGGCACTTTCAGTGCTCATGCTCGCTTTTATTATTGCAGGCTGCGGCAAACAGGGCCGATATGCCGAGCTGAAAGCCCAAAACGGTGTTGTGACCATCCCTGAATCAGAGGTCAGCGATACCAATGCGCACTATTATTATGTGAACGTTGACGGCAAGGACATCAAGTTTTTCCTTGTCAGAGGATCGGACGGTGAGGTCAGGGCGGCTTTTGATGCCTGTGACGTCTGCTATCCCGAAAAGAAAGGATACAATCAGGAAGGCAATGTTATGGTCTGCAACAACTGCGGACAGAAGTTTGCCACCGACAGGATAAACGAGGTTAAAGGCGGCTGCAACCCTTCGCCCCTGAACAGGGTCAGTGACGGCAAGCAGGTTGTTATAAAAATTGACGACATACGCACCGGCAGTATGTACTTCTAGGTGAATGATGAATATTCTTACTTTGCCTTTCAGAAATCTCAGAAGGAAGCTGCTGCGAACGGGAATACTGGTTTCGGTATTCGCTCTGGGCATACTCTCCGTCGTTCTGCTGTATAACGTGTCCACAACCGTAGGGCACTCTCTGGAGCAGAAGATGAACGAGTTCGGAGCGAACATTGTCATCTATCCTAAAACAGAGTCCCTGAAGATAAGCTATGGCGGGTTTTCGCTGGGAAATCTGGCATATCAGGTGAAATATCTGCCCGAAAAGGAGACTGTGGATGCAATCTACAAGATCCCCAACAGGGCTAACATAAGCAGTGTTGCACCGAAACTGCTGGAACTGGTACAGTATAAGGACAAGCACGTTGCCGTTATCGGCGTTCAGTTCACTTTCGAACGCCGCATAAAGAGCTATTGGAGCATCAACGGCAAGGAACCCGCCGAGGCGAACGAAGCCATAATAGGCAGCAAGGCGGCGGAGCATCTTGGGCTTAAGACCGGAGACTCTATACCCGTCGGAACAGGCAAGTTCCTCATCACTGGAATTCTTACCCCCACAGGCACAGAGGACGACAACATTATCTTTGCCGACCTCCATTCGCTCCAGGCGGCTGTTAATAAGCCCAACATGATAAACTACACCGATGTTTCGGCTCTCTGCGCCGGATGTCCCATTGAGGATATCGTTCAGCAGATAGAGCAGAAACTGCCCGACACAGAGATAAACGCCATGCAGAACATCGTTAAACAGCGTATGGCAACAATAGAGACCGTTCAGCACCTTGTGCTGGGGCTTGGCGGGGTTATCCTGCTGACGGCGTGCTTCATGCTTGCCATGTTCATGCTTGCTTCGGTCAACGAGCGCAAGAACGAAATCGGTATACTGCGTGCGCTGGGTTATTCCGGTGCGCAGATATTCCTCATCTTCAGCATCGAATCCCTCATAATTGGGGCGATGGCGGGAGTTCTGGGATATGTGGGCGGATTTTTCGGCAGTGCCGAGCTTCTGAAACTCCTTAAGCTGGGTGAACACATACATATAATATTCAACTGGGTGCACCTGCTCATAACCGTCGGAGCCGTTTCGGTTCTTTCGGCTGCGGCCTCTGCGTTTCCTGCGCTTAAGGCGGCACAGATGCGTCCCACTGATGCTTTCAGCAGAATATAGGTGAAATTATGCTGCATTTAAAAGATATCCGCAAAACCTTTACTGCTGACGGGATCTCCACCGAGGTTCTCAAAGGTGTCAGCGTTGATGTTGCCGAAGGCGAGTTCGTCTGCATAGTGGGCAAGTCAGGCTCCGGAAAGAGCACCCTGATGAACATAATGTCCACACTGCTGGAGCCGGATTCAGGCAGTATCGTGTTTAAAGATCAAGACCTTACCGCCGCATCGTCGGCGCAGATAAACAACACAAGAAAAAATGATTTCTCAGTGATTTTTCAGGCTTATCACCTGTTTCCGTACCTTACGGCGGTGGAGAACGTTCTGCTGCCGTATATGCACGGACTGAAGCCCATCTCCAGAGAAGTGCGTGAGCAGGCGCAGGAAGTGCTTAAGCGTGTGGGGCTTTCCGGCAAAGAGAACAGGCTGCCCGGAAAACTCTCCGGCGGAGAGCAGCAGAGGGTTGCCATTGCCCGTGCGCTGATAAAAAAACCCTCGGTGCTGTTTGCTGACGAACCCACCGGAAGTCTGGACAGCAAAACCGGAATGGATATAATAGAACTGCTGAAAGAGCTGAACAGCGGCGGACTTGCCGTTGTAATGGTGACCCACTCTCCCGAATATGCGAGGGCGGGGCACACTATAATAAGCATGGAGGACGGGCTTGTCAGTGGAATTGAGAAGATTTAAGCCTCAAAAGGACACTCTGATATCGATAGCTGTTATCATCATCTCAACGATGGTGGTGTCCTATTTCCACTACAGTATCCCCTCGCATTTCAGCGTTGTGCATCTGGCACATTATTATGTGTTCTACCTGATAGTTATCTATGCCGCCTTTAAATTCGGTTTTAAAGGCGGCGTTATTGTTGCGGCGCTGATATCGCTGATATACAGCCCCAGTGCCTACTACAATCTGCTTTGTCTCTGCATTGAGCATCATTCGGTTCCTTCAATGGTGGAGGTGTCCATGCTCTATGCGGTGGGCATCGTATCCGGCTATTTCTCAGGTAAACTGAAAGACGAAAAACGGAAGGTTGAGCTGGTTTCCGCAGAAAAGCTCCAGCTTGAAAAACAGATGGCTCACGATGACAGACTGCGTTCTCTTGGACAGCTCAGCGCAGGTATCGCCCACGAGATAAGAAACCCTCTGGCCGCCATCAAGGCCGGAATCGCAATGATAAAGAGCGGAAAGAACGATGCGCAGATAACGGATATTCTGGAATCAGAGATAGAGCGGCTCAACAGCTTTGTGGACAGATTTCTCCAGTATGCCCGTTTCGGGAACAACGATCCCGCTGATATAAACGTGAACGGTCTGCTTACCGAGGTTGCGGAACTTTCTAAACTCTCGGCATCCGGCAGAACAGTCACAATCGACATTGAAAACGAACTGCCGGGGGACAGCACTGTATTCGGCGATAAGAACTCTCTGAAACAGGCGCTTCTGAACCTTGTGCTGAACGGTGTTGACGCTGTGGAAGGCATGTCTGAAGGACGTGTGGTAATATCTGTTAAGAGCGGGGATGGACGCATCGAATTTTCGGTTAAGGATAACGGCAGGGGAGTCGAAGGGGATGTGAACAGGCTTTTCGAACCCTTCTACACAACCAAAGACACAGGAACAGGACTCGGCCTCTCCATTGCGGGCAGGATAGCTCAGGCTCACGGCGGAAATATAACCGTTGTGTCAGGCGAAGAGGGCACGGTGTTTACAATGCATATTCAGGGCGGGCAAAAATGAGCGTTTTGATAATCGAGGATAACGTTTCGCTGGCGACACTCATATCAATGTATCTCTCCGGAGAGGGTATTGAAAACGAGGTTGTGCATAACGGATTCGAGGGGATGGCGAGGCTGAACGAACGTGAATATGACGTTCTGCTGACAGATATCCGCCTGCCCAAGATATCCGGAACTGAGATATTCGAAAAAGCGAAAACCCTTTATCCTGATATGCCTGTGATAATAATGACCGCATTCGGCAACATTCCCGATGCCGTCAAGGCCATGCGTGACGGCGCATACGACTATATCACGAAACCGTTCGAGAACGACGACCTATTAAAAACAATTAAAAAAGCCATAGAGGTCAGCTCTATCCGAAAGGAGAACAGCAGGCTTAAGCAGTATATGAAGGATGTGAACACTCCCAGAATGGCGGGACACAGCCCCGCATATCTGGCGATGATAAAACTGGCGGACACCGTTGCGCCAACAGATGCCCCCGTCCTTATAACGGGGGAGAGCGGAACGGGCAAAGAGCTTACCGCCAGATACATCCACGGCAAAAGCAGAAGAGCCGACAAACAGTTCATAGCGGTGAACTGTGCGGCAATCCCCGAACAGCTCTTCGAGTCCGAACTTTTCGGGCATAAGAAGGGTGCGTTCACCGGAGCCGACAGAGACTTTAAAGGCAGGATTGCCGAGGCCGAGGGCGGTACTCTGTTTCTGGACGAAATAGGGGAGATGCCCATTACTGTTCAGGTGAAACTGCTTCGTTTTCTTCAGGAATCGGAGATTCAGCCTGTGGGAGCCGGGCTTCCAGTAAAGGTCAACACCAGAGTGATAGCCGCCACCAACAAAGACCTGAAATCCATGTCCGAGAAGGGGACTTTTCGTGAGGATCTGTATTACAGGCTTAACGTGTTCCCCGTTGAAGTGCCCCAGCTCTCCAGACGGAGGGAGGACATAGCGGAACTGGTGGAGCTTTTCTCAAAGAAATACGGCTCAAAGGTGACATTTTCCGCCGAGGCACTTTCAAAACTGGAGAATGCTCAGTGGAAGGGCAACATACGGGAGCTTGAGAACACGGTCTACCGTATCTGCATTCTCAAAGGTCAGGGTGTGGTTGCCGGAGAGGATGTGCCAACAGAGGCTTCCGGCGATTTCGCATACAGCATGAACATGGTTCTGCCGGAGGACGGGCTTGACCTTGAAGAGATGGAGAAGACCATCATCGCCCGTGCGCTGATAAAATTCGGCGGCAACAAGAGCCGCACCGCAAAATATCTTAATATCCCCCGCCATGTCCTTCTCTACAGGCTGGAAAAGTACGACATGGAGTAGTGTTTCCCCTTTCTTTTCCTGCGCAAGGTGTTATTCTGTCTGAAAAATATCTGCGAGGGATAAATGGGCTACATAGAAGAATCAATCAACCCTGACGAAAAGATAATCCACATCGGCAGGGTCAGCGTTTTTCCTCTTATTTCATTAATGATGTTCGGTTTCATTCTTATTTTGCTCGCTTCTGCAGGGATCTCCGCATCCGGTATGAGCTTCACTTACAGAAGCATCTATGCTCTTGTTTTTCTTGCCGGACTCTACCCGTTCTTTTACACCTTCATGTATGTCAAAAACACTCAGATAGGCTTTACTGACAAGCGTTTCTTTCTGGTCAGAGGCATATTCAGAAAGAGCGTTATGGAGCTTGATGTTGCCGACGTTGAGCTTATCGTTGCGGGTAAAGGACTGTTCGGGAAATATATTAACTACGGCACTGTGGCTGTTCTTGGTTCAGGCGGCATTCTGGCGGTGGTGAAGGGAGCCGGAAATCCCGACGAACTGGTTTCCAAACTTATGGAGTTTCAGGAATCAGGCTTGAGGTAGCTCCTGTCAATCTATTCGACAGAGTCTCTGAACGAATGAGATTCTTCGTTGCACTCAGAATGACTGTTGAATGAGGTTTAGATTAGAAAATGAGCATAAAAAAAGGGAGCCTTTCGGCTCCCTTTGTGGTTTTTACAGGCTGCTTATGAAAGGAATCGCAAGCAGTGAAACAATATTGATGACTTTGATCATCGGGTTGATGGCAGGGCCTGCAGTGTCTTTGTAGGGGTCGCCCACTGTGTCGCCTGTGATGGCTGCTTTGTGAGCATCGCCGCCTTTGCCGCCGAAGTGTCCGTCTTCGATGTATTTCTTAGCGTTGTCCCATGCGCCGCCGCCGGTGGTCATTGAAACAGCTATGAAAAGACCTGTTACGATAGAACCGACGATCATACCGCCGAGAGCCTTGGGTCCGAAGATGGCAAGGATCAGAAGGGGAGACACGATGGGGATGAGGCCGGGAATGATCATCTCTTTCACAGCCGCTTTTGTAACGATGTCAACGCAAGCCGCATAGTCGGGTTTGCCTGTGCCTTCCATGATACCTTTGATCTCTCTGAACTGGCGTCTTACTTCGTCAACAACAGCACCGCCCGCTTTGCCCACTGCGCTCATGCAGAGTGATGCAAAGTAGTAGGGGATCATGCCGCCGAGGAAAAGACCGACGATCACCATCGGGTCGGCAAGAGTGAACGCACCGATGTCGAAAGGCTGACCGAGCTTCTCAAGGTGAGTCGCAAGTTCCTGAGTGTATGAGGTGAAAAGGATAACAGCCGCAAGTCCCGCAGAACCGATGGCGTAGCCTTTTGTAACCGCTTTTGTTGTGTTGCCCACAGCGTCGAGGGGGTCTGTAACGTCTCTGACGGAGCTTTCCATCTGAGCCATCTCAGCGATACCGCCTGCGTTGTCTGTGATGGGGCCGAAAGCATCCATCGCAACAACGATACCTGTGAGTGAGAGCATTGAAACTGCCGCAACAGCGATACCGTAAACATCGGCGCAAGAGTAGGAAACAATGATACCAAGAGCGATCACGATTGTGATAAGTGCTGTTGAGCTCATTGAGATAGCGAGACCTGCGATGATGTTGGTAGCGTGGCCTGTTGTGGAAGCCTTGGCAAGTTTCTGAACAGGCGAGTAGTTTGTGCCTGTGTAGAACTCTGTGATCCAGAAGATAGCTCCGGTAACAACTATACCGACAACAGCCGCAGTGTATATGCTGAGAGCAGAGCGGTGAACGCCTGCAACTTCAAGGCCGTTGGGGAAGAAGCTGTTTGTGATGAAGAAGAACGCCACAAGAGCTATTACAGCGGAAACGATGAGTCCTTTGTAAAGGGCTCTCATAATGCGCTGCTGTTTGTCCAGCTTAACAAAGAATGTGCTGATGATGGAGGCGATGATTGAAACGCCGCCAAGAGCAAGGGGATATGAAACAGAAGCGGCATCTGCAACTGTGATGGCTCCGATGAGCATCGCAGCGATAAGTGTTACCGCATATGTTTCGAAAAGGTCAGCAGCCATACCTGCGCAGTCGCCCACGTTGTCGCCCACGTTGTCAGCGATAACAGCGGGGTTTCTGGGGTCGTCTTCGGGGATACCTGCTTCAACTTTACCCACAAGGTCGGCACCAACGTCAGCACCTTTGGTGAAGATACCGCCGCCGAGTCTTGCGAAGATAGAGATGAGTGATGCTCCGAGACCGAGACCAACAAGGTGGTTAACGATCTCTCTGAGGCTGCCCTCTGCGTTTGTAAGTTTAAGAACCGCAAAATAGCCCGCAACGCCCAGAAGACCGAGACCAACAACAAGCATGCCTGTCACTGCGCCGCCTCTGAATGCTACGTTCATTGCTTTTGTCATTCCCTCTCTGGCAGCTTCAGCCGTACGCACGTTTGCTCTTACAGAGATGAACATGCCTATGAAGCCTGTGAGACCTGAAAGAATCGCACCAATTGCGAATCCGATGGCTGTGACTGCTCCGAGTGTTACAAGGAGAAGAACAAAGATTACAGCGCCCACGATTGCAATAAGAGTGTACTGTCTTTTCATGTAGGCTGATGCGCCTTCCTGAATTGCAGCTGCGATTTGTGTCATTTTGTCGTTGCCCTGCGGCAGGCTGAGAATCCATTTAGCGGAAACAAGTCCGAAAATGATTGCCGCAACGGCGCAAATGATCGCAAAGATATCTGTCTGAAATGCCGTCACTTAAACCTCCGTGATTAAAAAAATATATACTACGTTGTTTGCAGTTTTGAAAAAATTGTCTCGACAACCGATGCCGCATCGTTTATCGCAGTGTAAATAAGGTTGGGGTGCTTCTCTTCGGCTATAGCACCGTCGGCCACCTTCATGTATGAAGGGGAAACCGCACCGCCAATCATATAAATTCCTTTTCTGGTGGTCTCAAAGTCGGAGTTGAGCAGAACCAGTCTGTCGCCCTCTTTTGCCACCTTGCAGATACCCTCTGTGCAGGATATCGTCTGAATCTGGAGTTTGTCCAGAAGGGTCGCAGACCCCTGAGAACCTATACATGCTATCACATTTTTCATGGGAAAGCTCATCGCATGGTAAAGCTCTATACCGTCGGATTCTTTAAATTCGTTGATACGGATTACCAGCCTGTCTATGCCCTCGTCGTCAACCTCGCCTATTCTGGGGGTTGCGCCGGGCAGAAGACGTATGTTTCCGCCGAGCAGTATCTCTTCGCCCAGTCTCTGGGCGGTCTCTTTGTTAACATCGAAAGTTTCCGAAACATGCGCCCAGTATACAGGCTGGGAGTCGTTGTGCTGTCTTTTGATTTTAAGGATAGATATGACAACGTCGGCGGCTGTGTTCCCTCCGCCTATAACGAGGGTTCTCAGGCCGATATATTTTTTGGGATCGTCCAGCGTTTTGGCAACCATCTTTGCGTCGCCGTAGACCGTAAGCTCTCTGGGGATGCTGTTTCCGAATGACAGGACTACCTTTTTGCCTTTGAATCCGCCTTTTGAGGTTAGAACCTGAAAAAAGCCTCTATGGGTTTCGATGTCCTGAAACTCGGCTTCGGTGATTATTGAAAGATTTTCGTGCTGAACGAAATGCTGAACGTACTGAACATACATTTCCACTGTGACGGGTTTGTCGGGCGGACGCAGTTCGTCCACAAGAAAACCGCCCGCCATCTCCTTGGGTTTGGAGGCGTAAACCTTTTTCCCTTCAGGATATGTGTTAATTATTCCCTGAAAAACAGATTTCCCGCTTTCGACAAGAAGGTAAGACAATCCCTTCTTCTTGCACATATATGCGCAAGCAACTCCGGCAGGCCCTGCACCGACAATAATAACATCGTATAGCATATTCATGGTCGGCGATTTTATATCTGGGGCACTTTTGTGTCAATAGAAATAAAGGGTGGTTGTTTAATTTAAGTATGTACTATTCACAAATCAAATGAGTGACGGTGTGTTTTGCTATACGGGAGAAAACAAAGCCCCGCAGGAGCGGGGCACGGGTTGATATGTTGTCAATCTCTTATGCGTTAACTTTCTCATACAGGGGATAGAGCTGAATCTCCTCCCTGCGGATGCGCATGCGGACTGTGGAGATTATCCTTCCCAGTTCCTTTGCGTATTCAATATTTATTTCTGCTGTGTTCAGCCTGTTCATAAAGTTCAGAATCTCAGTTGTCAGCCCCTGCATCTCCTTTGAGAAGTCGTTGGCTGTGGCCGCCGCCGATGTGTTTCCTGAAAGAGCGGGGTAGAGTTTTGTGTCCTCTTTTCTCAGGTGGTCTGTGAGCAGGAGTTTGCCTTCGAGGAGTTTTTTTCTTCCGGCTTCGGAGCCGAGTCCGAGGTTCTGTGCGTCCTGAAGAATGTTCAGAAGTTTTTCGTGGTCCTTTTTGAGATCATTTATTAAAGCGTTCATGGATACCCTCCGTGTTTTATCTTATGAGGGTAGGATAGGGTTTTGTTTGCTTAATAACTTTGATTCAGGTCAAATAAAAGCGGTTATTTCACTGGTTTATGATATTAATGATACCTGTTTTTACCATGTCAACGCCGAAAGCCCCCATAAAGAACCCGTTTATGCGTATCATGATGGCGAGAACCTTGTCGAAAACTGCTGTGATGTCGTTGTTCAGGTGATATCTGATGCTCGCCAGAACGGCTACTATCACGAATGCCGCAAACGCCACCACAAGGTTTACCCCTATGGCCTCCAGCTTGCCCATTTTGCTGCCCATAAGGATGCAGACCGAAATGGTTCCGACACCGGCCATAAAGGGCATTGCCACCTCAGATGCGATGTCGTCCAGACTGCCCCTTGTGCTTATCAGGGCTTTCTGCCCCTGAACGATGGACATAAGGGATATGCTCAGCAGAACGATTCCGCCGAAGATGCGGAATGAGTTGAAGTCTATCTTGAAGACGGAGCGGAAGATCCACTCACCCGTGATGGTGAAGAACATGTTTATTGCCATAGAAATGAGGGTGGCCATGAAAAGCACCCGCAGAAAGTCCCGCTCAGGGAGTTTCTGCCGCACGGGCGCAAGGTAAACGAAAACTGCAATGGGGTTGATTATTGTCGCCAGAAATATCGCTTCCCTGAAAAAATCGTTCATGCGTGCTTATACCATATGTTCATACTTTCGATCCCGCCGCCTATGTTTGTGTTGTTAAAAAGTGTTCCGGTGAAGGTGTAGCCGCAGCCGGAAAACGTTTTGTTCATGCCGTAGGATACGCTTCTGGCGATTGTGTAGAAACAGCCGATGCCGTCTTTCAGCAGGCTTTTTTCCATCCTGTCGTTCAGTATTCTTGCCAGTCCAAGTCTGCGGTACTGCTCCATGGTGGCGAAGTCGCTCATTTCGGCATAGGTGTTTGAGCTGTCCGCTTCGGCACTGGCGGCGGCTATCAGCCTGCCGCTGGAGAATACTCCGAAATATCTGATATTCTGTGCCATTGTATCCTTCAGATAGTCGATGTTATATATCGGAAACGGATAGGTTTCAAATACTATTTTGTAAAGCTCCGAAAGGGCATAAGCATCGTCCGGAGTCAGCCTGCGTACCTCAAGGTCTGTCGCCGGAATATGCTTCTCAGCTCTTCCCGCCTCCCTCAGCACATCATATATTATCTGACTGTTCTTTACGGCTATTCGTTCGGGCTTAATATATTTTGCCATAAAAGAGACACTGCCGCCCCCTTTCAGCGGAAAGAAAGCTTCACAGCGGTATCTGCTGTCCAGAAACATTTCCGAAAGGGGGTGCTTTACCTTGGCTATTATCTTTGAATAGCCCTTCGTTTCTGCCATTTCCTCAATGCCCGTCAGGTCGTCCAGTGTGAATCCTTTATATATAAAGGTGATGTATGCCCTGTCGCTGAAAACTCCGTGGTGCACCTGTGCGTTGTTGATTTTTTCCGATACGTCAGTCATTTTCCCTCCTTTTTATGCGTTCGTTGTCTGCGGGAACAAGGGCTATCTTGTCGTCATAATCCGCCATCAGCTTCCGGATGCCTACAGGGGGCAGATATTCCCTGCCGTCGGTGTTAAGCTGAAGACTGCAATCCCTGCAGTTCAGGTCGCACTGGACAGGGTGATATCTGTCAGGCTCTTTGTATGAGCAGATCACCCCTTCGTAGTTTCTGAGGATGACCTTGTTAGATGACCATGAGACAACGTAGTTGGGCGAAACGGGAATCTTTCCGCCGCCTCCGGGAGCATCTATCACGTAGGTGGGCACGGCGAACCCGCTGGTGTGTCCCCTGAGTGATTCGATTATTTCGATTCCTTTGCTGACGGGTGTTCTGAAATGTGTAAGACCTTCGGAGAGGTCGCACTGATAGATGTAGTAGGGCCGCACACGGTTTCTCACCAGCTTGTGCATCAGTGTTTTCATTATCTGGGGACAGTCGTTGACCCCGGCCAGAAGAACCGTCTGGTTGCCCATGGGGATACCGGAACGTGTGAGCTTTCTCAGGGCGGTTTCTGCGGATTCGGTTATCTCCCGAGGATGGTTGAAGTGGGTGTTTATCCATAGATTGTCGTATGCGGACAGGATTGAGACGAGTTTATCGGTTATTCTGTAGGGCAGAACCACAGGCATTCGTGTGCCTATGCGAACCACCTCAACGTGGGGTATGGCGGTAACCTCGTCCAGAAGCCATTTCAGTGTGCTGTCGGAAAGCATGAGCGGGTCGCCGCCGGAGAGCAGAACGTCTCTGACCTCGGGATGCTCCCGTATATATTTCAGTCCGGCGTTCAGCGTCTGTTTGGAGGGGATTGTGTCCCTGTCGCCGACCTTACGCTTTCTGGTGCAGTGTCGGCAGTACATTGCGCACATACTGCTTATGTGGAACAGAACCCTGTCGGGGTAGCGGTGGGTTATGGAGTTTACGGGGCTGTCGTGCTCTTCGGATAGCGGGTCGGCCATGTCCCATGCGTCGATGTTAAGCTCTTCTATGGAGCAGAAGGCCTGTTTGAAAACCGGATCATCTTTCAGGTTGGTTCGGTCGATTAGGGATGCATAGTAGGGTGTTATGGCGAGCGGAAATTTTTCGAGAGTTTTTGCCATCAGGTTCTTTTCCGACGGTTCAAATTTTACATCAAGTATGCTCTCGAAATCGTCAATAGTTCGTATTGTGTGGCGAATCTGCCATTTCCAGTCTTTCCAGTCGTTGATATCTGAGTCCGAGTTAAGACTCTCAGCTATATTCTGCTGATGTTTGGTATAAATCATTATCCCTTCCTATTAAACTTTAATTGATATGATATGTAAATTACATATATAAAATATTTATAACATAAATAGTATAAGGTGTCAACAGTAGGGGGGATTTTGCATAAAAACCGATGGCTTATGTTTTCGGTTTGACAACCTGATATGCACATAGGTATGATTTGTTATTAAACTATTTGGGAGGCCAATATGGGAAGCGATAAACCCGGTATCAGCTTAATGACTGTTGAGGCGTATTCTCTGGATTCGGCTTATATTATTCCGAATTCCACTCATGCTTTTGTTGTAGGCAAAAATGACAGAAGCGTTCAGTGGAAAAACTATGGAAGGGGCTGGGAAACCACAGATCCTAAAACTCTTGTAGCAACAGTTAACACCTACAGGGAATGGCTTATGACATATATTCCTCCCGGAACGGAAGGAACCGCAAGCGGGGTTAATTTCGGAGTTAACGGTGTCTGCCACACTTTTGCAAACAGGGAGCTTCTGGTTGCAGACGCATCGGCGGACGTGCGTCAGGCGGTTAAAGATGAATACGCAGTATTTTTCTTCGGTAAATACGGGATAGGGCTCGACCAGCTTAAACAGCTTCTTAATGCAGCTTATAACAACGTGACCGCCAGATATGCAGATAACCTGAACGCATACAATACCGTTATGAGCAGACTTAACAACTACATTGATGATGAACTTCTGGCATGGCGCAAGATTGCCATTGAGGAGGCCGGAATAGATGTTGACGGCATTCTGGCCAAAAGCCCTCAGGCGGGTCTGGCCATTGCAAGGCAAAGACTTCAGAACTATATAAACGCCAGAGAGTCCATATATTCTGATTTTCTCGCAGGACGGCTGGATAAACACGGAGTTCAGCTTAAGATCAAATCCACAATAATTCAGCACACGACTGATTATCTTAACTGGCTAAGCACCATACACTACATAACGGAGGCAGACCGGAATACCTATATCAGCCGGATATCCGCATTTCTCGACAGATACATTCAAAGCGTCCGTGCGATGGCTCTGCATGTCGAAAGCGGAAATATGCTTTAACGGAGGCACAAGATGGATAAATTGTATCTGCCTATAAAAAGGAATCTGCTGAAAACGGCTCCGGTGCTGAGCGAGACAGTCTATCTGAAGGCTTCTTCCGAGCTTGATGATGTGCTTAAGAAGATAAAGGATCTGGAACAGAAATATCTCAGCAACCCCGACAGCGTTTCGCAGGCTGATGCGGCTGCTCTTATCCGGCAGACCTACTCGGTTGCGATAGAGATGTTCGAAGATAAAATACGCTCCGGCTACAGCCTTTTGCCGGAAGAGCAGGCTATACTTGAGCTTTGCAGAAGAGAAGTCGGTCGCCCGCCGGCACTTCAGGGAGTGCTCGGATTGCTCTTCCATTCCATCAGCAGAATACGGGACGTTGTTGATGACCTTAAGGAGTGGTTTGGTATTTCTTCTGCGGATGATATGGCGGGAAGGTATCTGGCTCAGGCCGGAGATACTCTTCTGCCGCAATACAGAAGCCTTATTCAGGGCTGTTTCACGGCTATTCAGGATTTCTTTGCAAGGGTCTTTGAACCCGAACTGCTCAACATTGCGGCGGCGCAGTTGGAGGCTGCCCTCTATTATCAGGTTAAATGTGTGAACATCGATAAACCGACGGCATCCCAGATGCTGACTTTTGCAGATTTTGCCTATTCAGGCATAGATACTTCAAAAAGCGGCGGCTATGTGAATTTGAGTAAAGCGGAATTGCCGACATATCTGCAACCGGTTTATGACGAAGCCAAAGGGCTTATCACAAGCTCAAGGGGGCTGAGAGCATGGCTTGGCAAAAAGGACAACAATATAGTGGTCTCCTTTTCCGGCACAGACAGCCTCGACATGGTATATGCCGATATAGAGCAGCTTTCGGCTCCCAGTCTGCTTTACCTGAAGTCGGCGGGACTGCTTAAAATTATGCTGGACAGCAACCCCGGTAAAAATTTTTATGTTACCGGACATTCACTTGGCGGCGGACTAACTCAGTTTTCACTCACAGCCAACGCATCAGGCAATATCAGCCGTTTATCCGGCTTTGGATATAATCCGGCTGGGCTCTCCGAAATATCCATGATCCACCTGAAAAAGGACAGAATGAACCAGTCGAAGAACAATATAGAAATATTCATGACCGCTTACGATCCGGTCTCCACTTTCGGCGGTAAACTGGGGTGTCTTGTCACCCTGCCGAAATCCACCCATAACGGACACGGAATTAAAGACCTTTACGAATGCATGGCTATTTATCTGAGAACATCTGCGGTTCTGAAAGCATTTGAACAGATTTCTTTGCAGGGGATCGAATACTCAGCGGACGATTTTGTTCCCTATGTTAAAAAAACAGGATTAAAGGATTCAGGTTCAGAAAATTACTGGCCATGTTTCAACCCTGACTACAAATCAGGAATATCAAAATCTTTTGCTGTAACCATTGCGTCAAAATCACTGCTGAACACAATTCAGCAGCCGAATATAACCTCCGATTTCTGTGCGGGGATTTATAACAAATTCAACGGGTGCAGTCACTCTGCCGTAAACAGATTATTTCTTGCCGCTGCCGGACAGGCTCCTGACACGGTGAATTCGTCTGGTGATGCCCACGCCGCAATAATATACGGTAAATTCGGGTTCGGCAAAAAAGAGTTCATAGATATGCTGACTCATGCATATGTAGAAAGTTCATCAGTTTACGATGAATCCAGAAGCACCTATGAAATGGCTCTGGCTGCCGTGCGCAATCCTTTTCCGTACGAGCTTCAGGCCTGGCGGTACATTCTTATAAACGTATTCGGCATAAGTGATCTGGACTCGCTTCTGGCAAAATATCCGCAGGCGCAGAAAGAACTTGAAAGTCTTCTGATAAAATTTGCTTCAGACAAGGAGGATCTGTTTGTTTCTATCCGGCAGAACAGACCACCGACTCAGGACGAAAAGAATCGTCTGGGAGCCGGGCTGGAACAGCTGGCAGTCAGCAGCACCGACCAGCTTTTGGACAGAGCGGTTGCGTATGGGGTGATGTCTGGTGCTCAACGGATTCTGGTGAAACAGTATATTGCAGATTTTTGCGGACTGGTGCGAAAAGGGATCGCAGGTTAGATATATTTAAGCCCCGCTTTCGGGCGGGGCTTGTTGATTATGCGGTCAATCGGAGCTTTGCGAAGAGTCCCTTATTATTTCCTTTGCCTTGTCAATGCCGTCTGTTCCCAGAAACAGCCTGAAATCCGTGAATCCTGAGTTTTTGAACTCCCTGAGAAATTCAACAAAGAACTGAGGTATCTTTTCTGCCTCAAGCTCTCCGGCCTCTTTGCCCAGCTCATCTGCGGAGCCGCCCAGATATATCTTGTAGGCCTCTTTACCCTTGCTCAGTCTTCCGCTGAACCCTATGTCGGATATTACGGTGTGTCCGCATCCGTTGGGGCATCCGGAAATTCCGACGTTTATCCCTTCGACTTCCTTAAGGTCTGCTTCCGCCTTTACGGCATCTATTATGCCTTTGTGAAGAGCTGATGAACGGGTTATGGACAGGCGGCAGAAATCTGCTCCCGCACAGGTTTTAACATCACTTATGAAGCTGTTCAGCTTCGCAAGGTTGCTGATGCTCTCTCCCAGCTCCTTTGCCTCTTTCAAAGCGGAGGCCGGGATGTTTTTCAGCAGAATGTTCTGTGTCTGAGTGAATCTTATCTCTGTTTCAGGATATTTTGAGGCGAAGTCAGCTATCTTTTCGCCTGTTTCCACAGATATGTTCCCGAAAAAGAGGGGAATTTTTACAGTGAACCTGTTTTTCTGCCTCTGACGGGTTACAAACGGGGTGATTTCCGCATCCGCATCCGGTGCGTCACCGACCACTGGAAGTTCTGCGGGAATAATCTTCAGGGAAGAATCGTCTTTCAGTTCTGCAAATTTTTCCTCCGCAAGCCTTTTAAACTCAGCCGCACCCAGTCTCTCTATGAGAAAGCGCAGGCGTGACTGATTTCTGGGCACATCCCGTCCGTATTCATCGAACACCTTGTTGAACACTGTGGCCGCAATCAGAATGTCCTCTGCGGGCAGAAATTCGAATATCTCGTGCCCGATGCGGGAAGATACGCCCAGTCCGCCCCCAGTGTAGACTGAGAATCCGTGAACGCTGTCCTTTATCTTTGCGATGAGACCCAGGTCGGCGATTTTTGCCAGCGCACGGTCGGCAGCGGAGGACGACAGAGCTATCTTGAACTTGCGGGGCAGTGTGGCAAAAAGGGGATTTTCAGGCAGTCTGTTGGAAAGCTCAAGCCCCCATGGGGCGACATCGAAAACATCGTCCGGCGACGTTCCCGAAAGCGGGTCTATGAGTACGTTGCGCACACAGTTTCCCCCTGCGGTCTTCGTCAGCAGGTTCAGTTTTGCCAGTTCCTGCTGAAGAACAGCGAGATCCTCTTCCGCAACCCCGTGGAACTGAACGTTTTGGCGGGTGGTGATATGCAGAAAACCTCCCGCATACTCTTCTGCCAGTGCCAGAAGCGATTTCAGCAGGTCGGGGGTTATCAGTCCGCCTGCAAGTCTTACTCTCTGCATGTATGTTCCTGCCGTTTTCTGTTCATATATTCCAAGCGGCGGGCACAGTTTTTTAAAATCCTCTGAAGTCAGTCCGCCGTCTAAAAATCTTACATGTTCGGCGGCGAATGCCTCAACAGTTTTTTCGTAGCCCTCGGGCAGTCTGTAATATCCCATAAGCTCCTCAGTTAGAAATTTCTTTGCATTCCCAGTGGGGATAGTGCTTTCTGACGTATGCGTTAAGCTCTATCTCCTGCTGGCTGTAGATTCGTTTTGTAAGGGTTTCGGTGGCGATGGATTCAAGGATAATCCCGCCGCCGGCTATGTTGTATTCATCGATTATGACAAATCTGCCGAGTGGTTCGTTGTTCTCGAAAGTGTCGAAAGCAAGGAAGTTTGACGTGCGCAGAACGACAGTGGCCGCTTCATGGCGTTTTATGTCGGTGCGGTTGTCGTTGTTGTCCAGACTTTGGGCATCGATGAGCTTTTCGATCTTTTCAATCACAACCGGAGATTTTGAAGCCGCCAGTTTCAGCTTATACTGTTTTCCTGTCTCAAAAGGCTTGTTGCCAAGCCAGAAAACGTTTGCACGGAACAGGTTTGATGTTTTGAGGTCAGACTGACCCTCTACCACAGCCACCTCACCGGGCTTGACGTATATCTGGGTTTCAAGGGTGAACCCTGCGGCCTCGCCTGCGGAGACGGAATATTTTATCGGTGTGTTGAACGATTCGATACTGCTCACCCGGCTGGACTTGCCTGAGGGGAGGAAAGTCACCTGATCGCCAACGCTCACCGAGCCTGAAACAACAGTGCCCGCAAAGATACGGCGGTCGTCGTTATTGGCCGTAAATTTGTATACGTCCTGCAGTGGCATTGCGAAAGGTTTTTCGTGGAGTGCTTTGTCCTCTTCAAAACCGTCCAGAGCCTCAAGGATTGTTTCGCCAGTGTACCACGGCATTTGTTCGGAGGTGTTTTTCAGGTTGTCGCCCTCTCTGGCGGCAACGGGGATGAAGTGTTTGGGGGTTATTCCAAGCCCCGCCAGATATTCGCTGTAGTCTCTGACTATATTGTCAAAGGTCTCTTTGCTGTAGTTCACCAGATCCATCTTGTTTACGGCGACCACAACCTGACGGATGCCCAGCAGAGAGAGCAGAAGCCCGTGTCTGCGTGAGTTTTCGGCTATTCCTTCCTTGGCATCGATAAGCAGAACCGCCGCCGATGCTCTGGATGCGCCTGTGAGCATGTTTTTCAGGAACTCTATGTGACCGGGAGCATCAATTATTATATATTCCCTCAGGCTGCTCTTAAAAAAGACTCTGGCGGAATCGATTGTGATTCCCTGTTTCTGTTCGTCTTCAAGAGCGTCCAGCAGAAATGCGTATTCGAAGGGGCGTGCGTTCTTTGCGCACATGCTTTTAACCGCTTCCAGCTTGCCTTCGGGCAGGCTGTTGGTGTCCGCCAGAAGGCGGCCGATGAGTGTGCTTTTTCCGTGGTCAACGTGACCTGTTATAACGATGTTCATTCTGTTCATATTACATATACCCGTCTTTTCTCAGTTGTTCCAGCGTACCGCCGCCGTCTTTGTCCTGTTCTCGTCCGGAGCGTTCGGCAATGTTTCTGAATTTGCCGCTTTTAAGCTCGGCTATGATCTCCTGAACGTTTGAAGCCTCCGACTCCACCGGGCTGGTGCAAGGCCAGCATCCCAAAGAGCGGTATCGTTTACCCTGTCCGTTATTGAAGTAGATGGGAATCACGGGGATATTCTCCCGCTCTATGTATTCCCAGATATTCAGCTCTGTCCAGTCCAGAAGAGGGTGGATGCGGACGTGGGTTCCGGGTGCAAACTCGGTTTTATACTGGTTCCAGAGTTCAGGCGGCTGGCTTGCGGTGTCCCATTCGCTCTTTTCGTCCCTTGCGGAGAAAACACGCTCTTTTGAGCGGCTGCCCTCCTCATCGGCACGAACCCCTGCGATCACCCCTGTGAAAGCATCTTTTGATGTGTCGGGCACAAGCTCGCCCGTGTCAAAATCCAGCCTCTGTCTCTCCCATTCGCCGGAGAGGGTATATTTAAGCGCATCGGTTTTAAGTCTCTTACAGCAGCCCAGTCTGTCAACCTTGCCGTCGGGGAAGGTCTCTTTGTTTTCCAGAGCGGCTTTGTTCTGACCAACTATAAGGTTTATGCGGAACTCACGGCAAAGCTCGTTCCGGTATTTTATCATCTCCGGTATCTTATAAGCCGTGTCTATATGTATCAGCGGAAAGGGAACGTGTCCGAAGAACGCCTTTCTGGTGAGCCAGAGCAGGACAGTGCTGTCTTTGCCTATTGACCAGAGCATTGAAAGGCTTTTGAACTCCCTGTATGCCTCCCGCAGGATGTGTACGCTGTTCGCTTCCAGCTTATCCAAATGATTCATTTTTCACCTCAGATTTTCTATTTGTGTTTAACGTGCAGTCCGCATTCCTTCTGCGTGGGGTCTTCCCACCACCATCTGCCCCTGCGGATGTCCTCGCCGGGCTGAACAGGTCTGGTGCAGCAGGCGCATCCGATGCTAGGATATCCCTGCTCATAAAGCGGATTCAGCGGAATTTTTTTGGCTTCGATGTAATCGAACATCTGACTCGTAGTCCATCCCAAAAGAGGGCTTAACTTATAAACCCCGGTTGCCTCATCATATTCTATTGTCTCAAGGTCTGTTCTGGTGGGTGACTGCTGTTTCCGCAGACCCGTCAGCCAAAGGGGAAAGCCTTTCAGATATTTCTGAAGGGGGTTGACCTTGCGTACATGACAGCAATGCTTACGAAGTTCGGCGCTTTCGTAGTAAAGCTGTTCGCCGTGTTCGGCCACCATCCTTTCAACTTCGCCCTCGTCAGGCCTTATGACGTTTATCTTTATTCCGTAGAACTCTTCAATGCTTCTGTTGTATTCTGCGGCCTCTTTGAACAGCTTTCCCGTATCAATTGAAAAAACGTCCGGATTCGGGTCTATCTGCTTCACAAGGTCGAGCAGAAGAACGTCCTCTGCCTGCTGACTGAATGCAACAGTGTATTTTTTGAACCTGCCGAGGAAGAACCGCAGAGCCGCCAGCGAATCCTCAACCCTCCATTCGGCTGAAATATCCTTATATGACATAGTCGATGTCCTCTTCGCCCTTGGTGTAGACCTTCTGGTTTTTGAAGCGCACTTTAACATACTGGTGCAGCTTCAGTTTCAGGTCTCTCCATGTTTCGGCGGTGACCTCGGCATCGATGTATGTCCCGTCCTCTTCCGAGAGCAGCTCAATGTTTGCCACAGAACCTTTCAGCCTCATGAACACCACTTTGGCGAGGATTCCCTCTTTGTTGTCGGCATCCAGAATCTCCACGTCATGGGGGCGGACATAGAGAGATGCGTCCTTTATCTCGGAATCATCGTTTATCTCTGCGGCGTTGCCCAGAACAAGGCTTCCGTTCACCAGACGGGTGTGGAACAGGTTAACGTTTCCGAGGAAGCTGTATACGAAGCTGTTCGCAGGTTTTTCGTAGACCTCTTCGGGGGTTCCGGCCTGTTCAATGCGCCCTTTGTGCATGATTACGATGCGGTCGGCTACCTCAAGAGCCTCCTCCTGATCGTGGGTGACGAATATGCTAGTTATGTGAAGCTCATCGTGCAGCCTTCTCAGCCATTTGCGCAGGTCTTTGCGCACCTTTGCATCCAGTGCACCGAACGGCTCATCCAGAAGCAGAACCTTCGGCTCAACAGCCAGTGCCCTTGCCAGAGCAACCCGCTGTCTCTGTCCGCCTGAAAGCTCCGAAGGGAACCTCTGCGCCAGATTGTCCAGTTGAACAAGGCTCAGAAGCTCCTGAACCTTCTCTCTGATGCGCTCTTTTGACGGGCGTTCCTTTTTGGGCTTGCAGGTAAGTCCGAACGCAATGTTCTCAAATACGGTCATGTGGCGGAAGAGGGCGTAATGCTGAAACACAAAGCCTATGCCCCGTTTGCCCAGAGGCTGTTTTGCCGTGTCCTCGCCGCCGAAGATTATCTGTCCGCCGCTGTAGCTCTCAAGCCCCGCAATTGTGCGAAGCAGAGTGGTTTTGCCGGAACCTGAAGGGCCGAGAAGTGAGATAAGCTCGCCGCTCTCAATATCCAGATTCACGTCTATCAGCGCATGGAGGCTGTTGTAGTGTTTATTCAGCTCCCTTATCTCAATTTTCATGCTTCCCCCCTTGATCTGTTTTCCAGAATGCGTTTTGCTATCAGAGTTATTATGGCTGTGAGAGCCAGAAGTGTTGAAACAGCGAACGCCGCCGTAAATTTATATTCGTTGTAGAGTATTTCAATGTGCAGAGGCATGGTGTTGGTCATCCCTCTGATGTGGCCGGAAACCACCGAAACCGCCCCGAACTCGCCGATGGCTCTGGCGGAGCAGAGCACTATTCCGTAGAACAGACCCAGCTTTATATTGGGAATGGTTATCTTGAGGAAGGTTTTCAGCGTTGACGCTCCCAGAAGTCTTGCCGCTTCCTCCTCTTCGGTTCCCTGTTCCTGCATCAGCGGGATCAGCTCACGGGCAACAAAGGGGAAGGTGACGAAAATTGTCGCAAGGACAATTCCGGGCACCGCAAATACTATCCTTATGTCGTTTGCCTGTAAAAACTTCCCGAAAAGTCCGCTTGTGCCGAACAGCAGGATGAAGATAAGACCCGCAATTACAGGAGAGACCGAAAAGGGCAGATCAATGAGTGCCGTCAGCAGGTTTTTACCTTTGAAGCGGAACTTTGTAACAGCCCAAGCGGCGGCGACACCGAACAGAGTGTTCAGCACAACGGCGCAGAAGGTTGCAAACAGTGTGAGTTTCACTGCGGAGAGTGCGTCCGGATCGGATATGGCTTTAAGGTATACCTCTGTGCCGTCACGAAACGCCGTAACGAAGATGGCCGCCAGCGGCAGAGCCAGAAGCAGGAAAAATGTCAGGAAGACAAAGCCGATAAGGCTGTAGCGCACCCAGCGGGGTTCGCTGAGGCTTCTTTTTCTGATGTTCGCCATTACTGCTCCCTCCTGATGAATTTTTTAAGCACACCAAGAAGAAAAAGGACTGTGAAGGCGGTCAGAAGGGTCATAAGGGCGAGGGCGTTTGCCGCCGCATAGTTGAACTGCTCAAGTTTTGTGATTATCAGCAGGGGCGTTATCTCGGTTTTAAAAGGCATGTTGCCGGAGATAAAGATTACCGAACCGTATTCCCCAAGACCTCTGGCGAATGCCAGCGCAAAGCCCGTTATAAGCGACGGGGCTATTATGGGGAAAATAACTTTTGTCAGCGTCTGGATTCGGGATGCGCCAAGACTGGCCGCCGCCTCCTCCAGTTCGGATTCAAGCTCCTCAAGAGCCGGCTGAACCGTCCGCACAACGAAAGGAAAGGTTATGAAGATCAACGCCAGAGCTATGCCCGTCTGGGTAAAGATCACCTTTATCCCGAACTTGGCCAGAATAGAGCCTATCCATCCGCTTTCTGCGTAAAGTGCGGTTAGTGTTATCCCCGCAACCGCTGTGGGCAGTGCGAAAGGAAGATCCACTGCGGCATTGATTATGGATTTCCCCCAGAACTCATATCTGGTGAGAACCCATGCCATGATGAAGCCGATGATAAGGTTTACAAACGCCGCCGTAAGCGAGGCGAGTATGGTCACCTTATAAGAAAGAAGTGCCCGCCTGTCCAGCACAGTGGCGAGGAAATCGCCCCAGCTCATGGACATTGCGGACAGAAGAACGGTTGACAGCGGTATTATCACTATCAGGCTGAGGTATAGCAGGGTGTAACCCATGGATATACCGAAGCCGCCTATGACATTATACTTGTTCACATTCCCTCCTTGTGTTCAAGTAAAAAAGGGCTTTTGCTTTTCTCCCTCCTTTAATAAAGGAGGGTTGGGGTGGATTTTCATTATTATCTTAATGTAAATCCCCTTAAATCCCCCATTACCAAAGGGGGATTTAAGAGAGGACAATATTTTTTACCATCAATATGGTCACCCGTCATTCTGAGGCTTTTGCCGAAGAATCTCTGATTGAGATCCTTCGCTGCACTCAGGATGACAGTGTGAGATATTCAGTGCTTATTTGCCGTAGATCTGGTCGAAAGTTCCGCCGTCATCAAAATGGGTCTTCTGAGCCTTACGCCATCCGCCGAAAGTTTTGTCCACTGTCACCAGTTTGGTCTTAACGAAGAACTTGCCGTATGCATCCAGAGCTTTCTTGTCTCTGGGGCGATAGTAGTTCTGTGCGGCGATACGCTGGCCATCAACTGTATAGAGGTAGTTAAGGTATGCTGTTGCAACGTCTCTTGTGCCTCTTTTGTCCACAACTTTGTCAACCACTGCAACAGGGGGTTCAGCGAGAATGCTGAGGCTGGGTACGACTATTTCGAATTTATCCTTGCCAAGCTCATTAAGAACAAGGAAAGCTTCGTTCTCCCATGAAAGGAATACATCGCCTATGCCCCGCTCAACGAAGGTCGTTGTTGCGCCCCTTGCGCCGGAGTCAAGCACGGGAACGTTCTTGTACAGAGCTTTCACAAATTCCTGAGGATTCTGCTTGTGTTCCAGAGCGTATGCCCATGCGGCAAGATAATTCCATCTGGCTCCGCCGGAAGTTTTGGGGTTGGGGGTGATAACTGCCACACCGGGTTTGATAAGGTCGTTCCAGTCTTTGATGCCTTTGGGGTTATCCTTTCTTACGAGGAAAACGATTGTTGATGTATAGGGTGAGCTGTTGGATTTAAAACGTTTCTGCCAGTCAGCAGGGAGGAGGTTGCCGTTGTCGTGGATGGCATCGATGTCGTATGCCAGAGCCAGAGTAACAACGTCCACCTCAAGGCCGTCTATAACCGAGCGTGCCTGTTTGCCTGAGCCGCCGTGGGACTGTTTAATGGTGACGTTGTCGCCTGTCTTTGCTTTCCAGTATACGGCGAAAGCTTTGTTGAACTCTTCGTAGAGCTCTCTGGTGGGATCATAGGAAACATTCAGGAGCGTAATGTCCTTTGCCAGAAGCGTGAGAGGCAGTGCGAAGAGCACAGCAATTGTCAGAAAAGGTTTCAGCAGTTTTCTCATATCAAAAACCCTCCGGTTTATTTGGTGAATGAGTTTTAATCTTTTTAAATCTTAATGTCAACTAAAAATATAGATTTTATAGATTTATTATTCGGAATGAATTTTAAGTAAATTTTATGGTTAATTAAGTAGATTATAATATAAGTTGAAGAGGATTGCCTGATGTCGGGGAAGATTTGAAAAAAAGGAAGACCGTTCTTAAATATCTAACTGGTCGTTAAGACATATAACTCAACTGCATAATAGCTGTTACAGGTGTTTCACTTATACATCTATATATATGACCACAGTCAGCACTGAATTTTATAAACTCACCGCTTTTGATCTGGTGAGATTTATCTTTCACAATTACCTCTAAAACTCCCTGGGTAACAAAAATATATTCGAATAGACTCCCATTATGCGGTTCCCCGCTGAAAGTGGTGTTTGGGTCAATTTCAAAATAATATGTCTCGAATGAGTGTTGCGGGCTGAATGGGATGAGGGGATAAATCCTGTAATGTCCTTTTTCAGCCAGAATAGGCTTATTAAATTTAAAAGATTGCACTTCAGTATGGGTATCCTGCTCTGCCATAAGAGCTGTAAATGAAATACGAAGACCGTTCGCCACTTTCCACATGGTAGTAATGGTTGGACTGGATTTGCCCATTTCTATTTGCCGCAGCATGCTTTTGCTGACTCCGGTAAGTTCTGCAAGCTGCTCCAGGCTAAGCCCACGGCTTTCCCTGATATTCTTGAGATTGTAAGAGATAGCGTCAATAGACTGGTTCATATAGCATTCACCTTGACAATATATTGCACTTGGATTAATTTTGCGTTCATATGGGCACTATATTGTACAGTTGTAAGTGTCTTTTTTCAAGGGGTGTTTCGTGACCACACAATCAATGAGATCGGAAATTAATTTGCTGCCCATTTTAGCATTCTGTGCTTTAGGTCTTATCTGGGGTTGTAACTTTATTTATATAAAGATGGCGGCGAATCTCATAACACCAATGCAGATAGTACTATACCGTGTAGTTCTTGGTTTTATCTGTGTTGCGGCATACGCTATTTTCAAAGGATATATTCGTATTTCGCACTTAAAATATTCTATACACTTTGCTGTGATGTCACTGCTTGCAGCTTCGGTCTATTATCTGGCATATGTGAAAGGCATAGTCTTGCTGATGTCTGGTGTAGCAGGTGCATTAAGCGGTTCAGTGCCGCTATTCTCTTTCATACTTGCGGTAATATTTATTCCTGAGGAAAAAATAACTCTCACTAAAATCATAGGAGTATTAACCGGTTTCGCCGGTGTTGTTTTGATTGCAATGCCATCGGGGAGCACTATTCTGGAATCTAATATAAAAGGAGTGCTTTATATAGCATTCGGCTCTCTTTGTCTCGGTGCTTCGTTTGTTTACGCTAAAAAGTTTGTAATGCCTTTAAAGCTTCCCACAGCTGCTCTTACCGCTTATCAGCTCGGTTTCAGTTCATTAACCATGCTGCTGTTCACCGATTACAAAGGAATCGGAGCCGTTTTTAATGATCTCCACACGGCACTTGGGCTTTTTATAGGATTGGGACTGCTGGGAACCAGTCTGGCTTATATAATTTATTACTATCTCGTAAAGGAAGTAGGAACAGTTACGGCATCTTCTGTGACTTATATCCCGCCTGTTGTTGCGTTATTCATCGGCGCAGTTATAGTTGGAGAGCCGATAACAATTACAGATTACATTGCGACCATTATGATATTTATGGGTATTTTTCTGTTGAGGAAGAATAAGTAGCAACGGGAAGTAGGGCGTGGTAATATCAGCGCATCAGAAGTTATATAGAGAGGCGGGCGAATGCTCGCCTTTTTTCTTTTATTGAGTTATGCAGTGACCGGATAGTGACCAAAAGCAGATTTTATTAAATACGTTGATGCGTGGCGTTTGTATCGCTGTATATAAAAAAGGAAGGCCGGCCTCCTGCCGGCACTCACGGTGAGCTCCGTCTCAGTGGCGCGGTTGTTCCGCTACCGCAGATGGTATTATCAAGTTACATGCCAATTTTGATAAACATTATGCCCGCCATGATGATCAGAGTGCCTAACATCTTATAAACAGTCAGTTTTTCCTTGAAAAAAATGATACCCATGACAGCTCCGAACAGTGAGCTGACCTGTCTGAGAGCAGATGCGTAGGAAAGGTTTACCATGTTAAGCCCGTATCGGTAGGAAATAAATGACCCGAATACAACAAGCCCTGCAAAAATAACCCACCATTTATCTTTTTTTACATAATTAAACGTTATTTCGCCACTGCGTATAGAATAAACAAATATGAACATTGTCATAAACAATGACATTGAATAGACGTATAGGATGAAATTGGCTCCAGACACGCCTTTCTTGTCCATCAGTGCGCCGAAGGAATAAAAGAATGCTGCGGCAAGAGCAAACGCAGCGCCTTTTCCAAATTCACCCCACTTACCCTTGGTGCGGTTTAGAACAGCTGTTCCCAAAACTGTTAAAATGATGCCTGAGAGACCCATAACTGTCAGATGTTCTTTAAGAAAAATCACAGCCCAGATCACAATGAAAAACGGCGATGCTGTGGTGAGCGGATAAACCAATGATACATCAGAATATTTGTAGGCGCTGGAAACGAGGATATGGTAGGTTGAGAAAAAAATGGAGGCGATGAAAGCCGTTATCACCACTCCTTTTTCGAAGTACAAATATTCCGGAAATACTATAGGGTATATAGCCGTAAAGAACAGAATATTTGCAAAATGCATGTAAAAATTGAATGCATATTTATTTTCTGCCCTTTTCAGCAGTATATTCCAGAGCGAGTGGGTGAAAGCACTAAAAATTATAAAAAGAAATCCAAGCATTTTTAACCATATGTTTTTTAGTTTGAGTCAACGAACTGCGATATTTGAGATACCGTCTTTTTGTCTCTTTATTTTTTGAATTATGACATTCTTCTGACAGGCTTGTCAAGAATAAATAATTGTCAATAAAGTATAAAATAATGATTAGTATGGTTTTTGATTATAGGATTTTTCTATGTCGTAATGCACACTGTATACAATTTCTATGTTGACATGCGCTATCATTAATGATAAAAATAAACACTGTTTAAATCTGACGACAAAATAAAGTGGAGGCATTTCAATGGGACTTAAAGAAGTACTCAAGCAGAAAATCGATGCTCACCGCCCCAGAACGACCAAACTCCTTAAAGAGTTCGGCAACGTTAAACTCGGCGAATACACAATAGAGCAGTGTATCGGCGGCGGCAGAGGAATTAAATCTCTCGTTACGGATATCTCCTACCTCGACCCTATGGAAGGCATACGTTTCCGTGGACTTACTATTGATGAAGTAATGACAAAACTCCCCAAACCCGATGGCAAAGACTACCCCTATGTCGAAGGTTTCTGGTATTTCCTCCTTACAGGCGATGTTCCCACTAAAGAGCAGGCTCTTGAAGTTGTTGCCGATTTCAAATCCCGCGCTCAGGTTCCCCAGTACGTTTTCGATGTGCTCAGAGCTATGCCCAGAGACGAGCACCCCATGACACTTTTCTCAACTGCAATACTTGTTATGCAGCGTGAGTCTAAATTCTGCAAATTCTACAACGCCGGCTTCAATAAAATGACAGCTTGGGACAGCATGTATGAAGACGCTACCGATATTCTGGCTAAACTGCCTGAAATCGCAGCATATATCTACAGAATGAAATACAAAGGCGATACTCCCATCGCTCCCGACTACAGCCTCGATTTCGGCGGCAACTTCGCTCATATGATGGGCATCAAGCCTCCCTATGACGATGTTGCAAGAATGTACTTCATCCTTCACTCCGACCATGAGTCAGGCAACGTTTCCGCACACACAACTCACCTTGTTGCGTCTGCGCTTTCCGATGCATACCTTTCTCTGTCTGCCGGTCTGAACGGTCTTGCAGGTCCTCTTCACGGTCTTGCTAACCAGGAAGTTCTTTCATGGATTCAGGAAGTTTACAGAAAACTCGGCGGAAAAGTTCCCACTAAGGAAGATCTTGTTAAATTCCTTTGGGACACTCTGAACAGCGGCGCAGTTATCCCCGGATACGGCCACGCAGTTCTCAGAAAAACCGACCCCAGATACACTTCTCAGCGTGAATACTGCCTTAAGTATATGCCCGATGATGAACTGTTCAAAATCGTTTCCATGATCTATGAAGTTGCCCCCGGCATCCTTCAGGAGCATGGAAAAGCCAAAAACCCCTGGCCCAACGTTGACTCTCAGTCCGGCGTTATCCAGTGGTACTACGGCCTTACAGAATATGACTTCTACACAGTTCTGTTCGGCGTCGGCCGTGCATTCGGTGTTCTTGCGAACATCACTTGGGACAGAGCTCTCGGCTACGCTATCGAGCGTCCCAAATCAGTTACTACAGCTATGCTTGAGGAAGTTGCAGGTATTAAATAATCTGCGCTTTCGGGCAAACGATATTAAAAAGGCGAGCTTAACGGCTCGCCTTTTTTTGTTTGGATTTGAGTTGAAAAAGCGGTCCGGTTTTGCTGACTGCTCTGATATGTTCATGAGTTGGAAGACTGCTTCGTCAGCTTATGGCTTCCTCGCAGAGACATACAGTTGTTTCAGCTGATCCGAACCGCCTTTTCTTTTTCCACAGATTTCAAAGGGTCTATCTTGGGGAGACAAGAACGCTTAAGAGATCCTCTGACAGAGTCAGTCCCCCTTTAAAACCTGTGTATCCCCTGTTGATTATAACTCTGTTGGACACTGGAAACGATATGCTCAGATGTCCTGCGCCCAGCTGTTCGGCTGTGGCTCTTTCCAGAGAACTGCCCGCAACGAATGCCGGAGAGAAGGTGTTCGCATATACTCCGTGTCGGTTTTCATCCCATATTTCTTTAAGATGCACAGCCGATTGACTGCCGTCCGTATCGAAAACAACGTGGACGTCGGAAGTTATGCCGTCTGCCAGCAGTTCTTTTATCCTGTCCTGTTCTTCCGGAGTGAGGATATCCGTGCATTGAGCCAGAACAGGAACCCAGCCTACCTCGTTTGCCAGAAATTTTGTTACAGCCACCGAGTAGTTCGAGTCGCCCACCACCAACGCATAACGCTGAAAGTCCAGATCGGTGTAGCAGTCGGTGAGCAGTTCCAGATATTTGTAATATTTTTCTGTCTCGCTCTCTATGTAGCTTTCGGAATCTATCCCCAGAGCGGAGGATACCGCACGCACGAACGATGCCGAAGCCGCTGCGCCTATGGGCAGGGGCAGTGAGGTGTAGGGAGTTTTATGTATTCTTTCAAACTCCGCCGCAGGGTCGATTCCGTACACGCCTGAAACCACAACGTTCAGAGATGCAGACGCCGAATATTCAAGGTCTGCTAGCTTTGAATCCGGCGTAAAGAAAACGTTCGCCTCTATTCCGGCACCCCTGAGCAGGTCTCTTATGCCTTCAAGGTTTCCACGCCAGAAAGGATCTACGAAGGGAACTATGCCGAAGATATTGACCCTGTTGGGTATTTTCTCCTGTGCTGGTTTAACGAAGTCCTTTATCAGGGCTTTCAGAACTATGTCATACCCTTTGTATGAACTGCCTTTGAATCCTCCGGTGAGGGCGGCGGCAATCTCAACCCCGACCTCTTTAAATTCGTTTATGACGGCATTAACATCATCTCCGATTATCTCCGTGACGCACCCCGTAAGTACCAGATAGAGCTTTCCGTCCAGAACTTTAAGAGTGCCTTCTATCTCTTCTTTCAGGCGATCCTCTCCGCCGAAGACCACTTCGTGTTCCTGAACGTTCGTACCAGCAGCCGCCAGAGCCGCACAGTGGCCGCTGACCTGACATCCGCTTCCGCCGTTCTGCCCCCATGCGAAGGATCCGGCACAACCCGAACCGGAGTGGACGATAGATACCGTTTCGGGAAGTGCCGTAGAGGTGAAAAATGCTCCGCCGAGAGCACATGAATATCTTGGACGTTCTATAAAGTGTTCAGCCATCTGAGTTTCCTCCTTTAATGTAGGCAAAGGGGCTTTCGCTGTACCATTCCTGCTTATAGGGAAGTGTGACATGCTTCGACAGGTTTCTGTTGAATGAGGGGTTCTTCAGAAGTCTGTAAAGCCTCTTTGCCAGCTGATAAGCTCCGGCGTAGCCTATGTAGGCGATACCGGAATAATAGATCGGGTGGGTGGGGATTCCTAGTTTCGCCGCTGTGGCGTTTCCGTTAGTGTGACCGAGAAAGAGGTCGGGCTTCAGCTTTTTCAGCAGATTGGCCTCTTCAAACGGCTGAACGTTTGCTATATTGACAACATAGTCGCTTTTGGCGGACCTGTTCAGTTTTTCATATTCGTTGTCGGCAAAGGCATCGTGATGGAACGACCGTATGCCGACCACTTCGAAACCCAATTCTTCAAGAAGCAGTGAGGTTGACAGCGCACGGAACTCTCCCGCACTCACAAACACCCTCTTGCCTTTAAAATATTCTTTGAACTGAGCCAATGCCTTATGCAGAGCTGTCTCTTCTTCCTTTATCACGGTTTCGGCCTCTGCGCCAAGTCCCAGTCTGTCGGCGATATCCTTCAGCCACAATCCGGTGTTTTCAATTCCGATGGGCATGTGGGCGAGGGTGTATGGCACGTCGAAACGCTCTTTCAGATAGTCGAGGAAATAGTCGTCGTGGGTGGGGCATGTGCTTACGGAGAGAGCCGCCTGTGATGCCTTCACAAAGCTCTGGGGATGGGCGTAGACGGGAAAAATATTAGCCTCAAGACCTATCTTTTTCACCAGTCTTTCAAGCTCCAGCTCGTCTATTCGTCCCATTGAGGAGACGTTCATGATATTGATGGTTTTTTCAAGTCTGGGCAGTTTCAGATCCTCACGGATCTTTGAGACATCGCCCAGTTTCCCTGAAAAGAGGGTGCGGCTTATGCCGTGGTATACCGCATCGTAGGCCGTTGCCCATATTTTTGTGCGGAAGCCTTCGCAATGGACAGGCAGGAGCACAGCATCCACCTCCGGCTGAACGTTCTGGATCACGGCGTCGATATCGTCGCCGATTATTCCGGGAACACATGCCGACACAACGGTTATGCAGTAGGGTTTATAGCGTGCGTCTATCTCTTTTATGGCTTCGCTGAGCTTCTCTTCTCCGCCGCTTATCACATCGGTTTCGTTGAGAGCTGTGGATGCCCAGATGACGTCGGTCAGCTTACCTGTTCGGGCGAGGTTGCCGTAGCGTACACTGCCGTTTTGCGAGTGCGTTGCCGTGGAGCATCCCAGCGAGCTGTGCAGGAGAACAACGTTGCCGGGCATGCTGTTCAGCATGCCGAGAGCTGGCAGCAGAAGGCATATTGACCCCTGCTGAAATCCACGCTCGCCGTCCTGCATCAGACAGGCTTTTCCCTTTTTGTTTCCCATGCCGCAAACGGACGAACCATGGGCGATACATGCGTTGAGTCTGTCCTCCCTTTTCGGGGGCTGCTTCAGTTCGTAGTAACTCATTTTGCGCTCCTATATGCTTGCGCCGGTGCTCTGCACCGTACCTTTTTCAAGTTCCAGCAGTTTTTCAGACCAGTCAGATGCCCATTTGCGCAGTTCCTCAACCTCAAGGGGCTGCGGAATCTTCGATTCCTGGTGCTGTGCCACTTTTCCGGCAAGGTTCAGGTATACCTGAGCCTGAGCGGATTCGGGAAAAGCCTCCAGAGTGGTCTGCCCCTGAAGTTCGCTCTGGGTGACGGTGAGCGAGCGGGGGACGTATTCCATTATCTTCGTTCCGGTGCGTTCTGCAAAATCATCGATGATGTCCTTGGAATAGGGCTGGTTCACCGAGTTTGCTATTATTCCGCCCAGAAGAGCACCGTTCTGGTTTGAGTATTTCCGTATTCCTGTGAAGAGGTTGTTTGCGGCGTAAACCGCCATGAAATCCGACGAGGAGACGGTAAAAACATGATCGGCTATGCCTTCCCTGATGGGAACGGCGAATCCGCCGCAAACAACGTCACCCAGAACATCGAAGATAACGTAGTCCAGATCAAGCTCTTCAAAAGCCCTGAGCTGTTTCAGAAGCTCAACGGAAGTGATTATGCCTCTGCCTGCACAGCCGACACCGGGGGCAGGGCCTCCCGCCTCAACGCAATATACGTTGTTGAAGCCTGTGTAGACTATTTCGTGCAGCTTCGGGGTGTTCTTGTTTTTAAGAATCTCAAGGATGGTGGGGATGTACTCGCCGGAGCGCAATGTTACGGTTGAGTCGCTTTTGGGGTCACACCCCACCTGTAAAACTTTGTAGCCCAGCACGGACAGAGCCGCACTCAGATTTGAGGTGGTAGTGGATTTTCCGATACCGCCTTTTCCGTAGATAGCAATTTTTTTGATAGCTTTTGCACTCATGCCTACTCCTGTTAAAACAAAAAAAGGCCGAGAATAGGGGTTCTATTCTCAGCCTCCGGTTTACCGGTCAGTCTGGTTTCATATTCAACTGTAAGGGCGGCGGGTTAAATTCCCGACCAGTCCTGATGTACGCTTTTTGAAATGCGTATCTTTTCGTTTCGGTCAACCTGTATTATGCGTCCGTCCTGAATTATGATGGTCACAGTTCCGAACATTACGGATGATACAAGTTCTTTCACCAGTCTTTCGATATCGCTGTTCCATGCTGTTGGCCGTTGAAGTCGGTTTGCTGTCATAATGAACACCGTTAATATCCACAATCTCTATAGATTTTATATTATAAATTAAAAAGAAATGCAAGCGAAAAAAAAGGCGGAACAAATTTGTTCCGCCCATATGGTTGATGTTGTTATCAGTGGAGTAAGGTTTCCGTCATTCTGAATGTAATGAAGAATCTCTTGTTTGAGACTCTTCGGCCTGCGCCTCAGAGTGACGGCAGATTCTTCTGGTTTGCCGAAAGCCTATTTCAGTGCTGTTTCGATTATAAAGTTCGCAATCTCCTGCGGATTGTTGAGGTCAAGCAGTTTTCTGCCCTGAACCTGAGGGTTGTCTGGCATGTCAGTTGCCACGGCGATGAGGTTTTCATCCTCGGCGCATTGCAGTTTTGTGGAATAGCCGCTTCTGAACACCTCGATCTTTTTTTGCAGTTCCTTTTTGAAGCCTTCTGCTATTATAATGTCGGTGTAGTCGGGAAGCATTGCGGTCAGTTCGTCGATGGATTTTTCTTTATCCACATCACATATCATTGCGAACTTGTCCTTGTTGGAAATCAGAATGGCTCTGGCTCCCGCCTTTTTGTGTCTCCAGGTGTCCTTGCCCTCCTTGTCCATCTGAAAGTCGTGGGCATCGTGCTTAACGGTTGATACGTTGTAGCCTTTTGCCGTCAGCAGCGGAATCACCTTCTCAATTAGAGTGGTTTTGCCGCAGCCGGAAGTCCCCACAAAAGATACTAAAGGTTTCAAAATACTCCTCCGTTGGTGTATATATGTTTTTAGAATCTAGTCTCAAAATAGCGAAATTGCAAGAAAGGTTGTGTAAATGATTAGAAATGCAGCGATTATGGCGGGAGGCCAGAGCAGAAGATTTAACTCTGACAAGACTTTGGAGGTGATCGGCGGGCACAGACTCATCGAGTATCCGGCGATGGAGCTTGGAAAATGGGCTGACAGACTTGTCGTTGTTGCCAAGGACTGCGGAAAATATTCATTTCTGGATCTGCCCTGTGTTCAGGACGAGCAGGAACAGCAGTGTCCGATGATAGGCATTCTGACTGCGCTGAAGCACTTCGGTGAAGAGGTTTTTGTTGTTGCGGCTGATACCCCTCTGGTAAATTCCGCACATGCGGAAAAGCTTCTTGCCGCCTGCAAGGGGCATGATGCGGCTGTGCCTGTTATCTATGGAAAGACGCATCCTCTGTATGCCTGCTATGCTCCTTCCATGATACCAGTTTTCGAGAAGCAGGTAGCCGCAGGAAATTTCCGCCTGATGAACGCATTTGCGCTTTCGGATGTGGTATATTTAGATGAAGGTCAAATATTGGCCTCGGAAAATGAAAAAATATCGTTTATAAATATAAATACCAAGGATGACCTGACAGCGGCTCAGGATTATTTGAAAGGAGAATAGGATGGCTGATAAAAAGTTCAGACTGGTCACCAGAAGCGACTTTGACGGGCTGGTTTGCGCCGTG
The DNA here is from genome assembly GCF_004339245.1 of Seleniivibrio woodruffii. NCBI lineage: Bacteria > Pseudomonadati > Deferribacterota > Deferribacteres > Deferribacterales > Geovibrionaceae > Seleniivibrio > Seleniivibrio woodruffii. Next base: position 655,802 of record NZ_SMGG01000004.1, on the reverse strand, counting down.
CTTCTGAAAGACATGGATATTATTGATGAGATAAAATTTGTTCACCCCAAGGATATGCAGGACGGTCTGGTGGAGATAACCGATAACGACATCACCACAAACCTGCCCTACGTTGAGGGTGTGCACCTTGCGTTCGATCACCACCTGAGCGAGACCATCCGTGTGGGCAAAAAAGACAACCATATAATAGAGGCGTCTGCTCCCTCCGCCGCCAGAGTGGTTTATAACTACTACGGCGGAAAGGAGAGATTTCCCAAAATAGGCGACGATATCATGGAGGCAGTTGACAGGGGCGACTCTGCTAACTTCACCCTTGAGCAAGTTCTGAAACCCAAGGGCTGGGATCTGATGAACTTCCTCATGGACGCCAGAACAGGGCTTGGCCGTTTCCGTGATTTCCGCATCTCAAACTATCAGCTTATGATGAAGCTTATAGACCTCTGCAAAGACCACTCCATTGACGATATCATGCAGGATGAGGATGTGAAGGAGAGGGCGGAGCTGTATTTCGAACAGCAGAGACTTTTTGAAGATCAGATAAAAAGATGTGCGAAGGTATACGGAAACCTTGTTGTGCTCGATCTTCGCAACGAGGACACCATCTATGCGGGAAACAGATTCATAATCTATGCTCTGTACCCTGAGCAGAACATATCAATCCATGTTATGTGGGGACTGAAAAAGCAGAATACGGTCTTTGCCACAGGAAAATCCATTTTCAATAAGACCTCGAAAACGAACATCGGCGAACTGATGCTTTCTTACGGCGGCGGCGGACATATGAACGCCGGAACCTGTCAGGTCGATAACGATTTTGCTGAACAAAAGCTTGCCGAGATTGTCAGAAAGATAAACGCTGACGGCTGATAAAACATCAACGTACCGCCGTCAGAGCTTTTGGCGGCGGTTCTTTTTTAATCAACATTTGTTAATTAATAAAAAAGGTTCTTTTTAACCTTTTTTTGTATTGACAAACAGGTTAGCAAACGAACATATTATACTAAGTGAGACTCAGTATCATATTGTTTCAAGGAGGCAGGCATGACCATTAAAGATCCTGTTAGCGGTATATCACATCTTGTCGGAGCTATTTTTTCACTGGCCGCTCTAACGGTTCTGGTTGTGCTCTCGTCGTATTACGCCACAGTGTGGCACATCGTGTCCTTCTCAATCTATGGAGCCAGCATGACCCTGCTTTATCTGGCCAGTGCGGCGTACCATATCTTCAACCTTGGCGAAACGGGAACGAGAAGACTGAAAAAAGTTGACCACGTTATGATTTTCATGATGATAGCGGGAACCTATACGCCCTTCTGTCTGATTCCGCTGAGAGGCGGCTGGGGATGGAGCATTTTCGGCGTTGTGTGGGGAATGGCTGTCCTCGGAATATTCTTTAAACTGTTCTTCATCCACGCTCCCAGAGTGATATCCACAGTGATATACATTATCATGGGCTGGATAAGCGTTGTGGCCATCTATCCCATAGTAAAGAACATACCCACCGGCGGCGTGCTCTGGCTGGTTGCGGGCGGACTGTTCTACACTATCGGCGCAGTGGTCTATGCCCTTAAGCGTCCGAACTTTTCAAAACACTTCGGGTTCCATGAGATATGGCACTTCTTCGTCCTTGCGGGCAGCACATGCCACTTTATGACGATGGTGCTCTACATCCTCTGGATAAACCCCTAAAGGCCTTCAACAGCTATAGCTTTTCCTATTATCGCTTTCGAGCGCAGATGGATTATGCCGTGATATTCGTTTGATGCGAAGCAGTCTTCGTATGCCTTTCTGTCGGGAAACCGGATTATTACGGCTCTTTCCGGCCTCCAGTTCTTGCTGACTGCTATTATGTCCGTTGTTGATGCGAGATATTCTCCGCCGTATGATTCGATGATGGGTCTGGCTCTGGATGTGTACTTCTGATACATGGCTTCGTCGGTAATCTGTTCTGTCTGGATTATGAGATATAAAGACACTTCAAAGATCTCCCCTGAAAAAAATAAATAATAATATTAAACGGAAAAAAGCGGAAGGTGAGAAACCCTCCGCTCCGTCTGACCGGAACGGAAGGTAAAAAACCTTCCGCTTTCAGATGTTAGGTTTAGTATGCAAGGCCGGGAGGAGGGAACTTTCTGCAAAGATCCTTAACCTCTTTGGCGATTTCATCGAGAAGAGCTTCATTCTCGAAATTTTCGATAACTTTGTTCATCCACGCAGCGGTCTTTTTAACCTCTTCCTCGCCGAAACCTCTGGAGGTTACAGCGGCAAGACCCAGTCTGATGCCTGAGGGATCGAAGGGCTTGCGTGTGTCATAGGGCACAGAGTTGTAGTTAAGCACAAGTCCGGCCTTGTCCAGAGCTTTTGCGGCCTGTTTGCCTGTTACGTTCTTGTTTGTAAGGTCGATGAGCAGAAGGTGGTTGTCGGTTCCGCCTGTAACAAGATTGAATCCGTAACCTTTAAGCTCTGTGGCCATTGTTTTTGCGTTTTTGCAGATGTTCTCGGCATAAGCCTTGAACTCAGGCTGCATAGCCTCTTTCAGAGCCACAGCGATTCCTGCTGTTGTGTGGTTGTGGGGACCGCCCTGAAGACCGGGGAAAACGGCCTTGTCGATGGCCGCCGCATGTTTTTCTTTGCAGAGGAGCATGCCGCCTCTGGGGCCTCTGAGGGTTTTGTGGGTTGTGGTGCTGACAACGTCCGCATAGGGAACGGGGTTGGGGTGTGCGCCGCCTGCCACAAGACCTGCGAAGTGAGCCATATCAACAAACAGGATTGCGCCGACTTCGTCAGCTATCTCTCTGAATTTTGCGAAATCCAGCTGACGGGGATATGCGGAGTGACCTGCGATTATCATTTTGGGCTGGTGTTCGATCGCCAGCTTTCTGATTGTGTCGTAGTTCAGCAGACCTGTTTCTTTATCAAGTTCGTAGGAAACGATGTTGAAGTATTTGCCTGTGATGCTGACGGGTGAGCCGTGGGTAAGGTGTCCGCCGTGGGGCAGAGCCATGCCGAGAACTGTTTCGCCGGGTTTGACGAAGGCAAGGTAAACCGCAAGGTTTGCGGGTGAGCCGGAATAGGGCTGAACGTTTGCATGTTCCGCACCGAAAAGCTCTTTCGCACGTTCAATTGCCATCACTTCGATGGGGTCGATGAACTGCTGACCTTCATAGTATCTTTTGCCGGGGTAGCCTTCTGAGTATTTGTTTGTGAGAACTGTGCCTGTGGCGTCCAGAACCGCCTGAGAAACGTAGTTTTCAGATGCGATCATACGGATCTTGTCGATCTGTCTCTCTTCCTCTTTTTTAATGAGATCATAAAGCTGAGGATCGAAATTTTTGAGATTTTCCATTGAAAAAGCCTCCTTAAGTGTCCGAAAACAAAAAAAGCGTCCGGACGGTTCATCATTGTGAACAGCCCAGACGCACGGCTTTAGTAGTTATACTCCCCACTTCCCGGAGGTGATCCTCCTTAATTTGCGTCAGTCATGGGGTTCGCCCTTCTTGTAATAAATTCCTGTCCGCTTGTCAAATGATTTATTTGTAAGGAACGTATACGAGGCCGTTGTTTTTTCCTTCCTTAAGTCCGCCGAGAACGTCGAAAGCGTTAACATAGCCTTTTTCTTTCAGCAGGCCTATGACTTTGCCTGTTCTGTTGCCTGAACGGCAGATGATTCCGAATGTTTCGTTCTTTTTAACCACTTTGTCGATCTGTGCGAAGAAATTGGGGTTAACGTTTCCGTTGTCGTCAAAATATGTGATGGTGTAGGAACCCTGAAGGATGCCTGTGTCTTTCCACTCTTTTTCTGTACGGATGTCGATAATTTTGACTTTAGAAGCCGCCAGAGCGGGTGTAAGGGGCTGATCCTGTGCCGCCAGTGCGCTTGTGTGTGCCGCAAAAAGAATGAGCACTGCCGCCACAACAACGGTAAAGGCTCTCTGAATGTCTCTTCTCATATTTTCTCCTGTGAAATGATTTCGGTCATTATATTCATTGCATCGGAAAATCAAACAGGAAATTTGATGTTTACTGTTTTTTTAGTTCAGTTTTTTGCAAAAATAATATTTAATGAGCCAAACATTATTGAAATGTGCTTATTACTTTTAAGGAGTTGATCATGAAAGCGGCTATTGATGCCTACATGAAAGACTGGACAGAGCGCGAAGAGATTGCGAACGAAATGGTTCCCGTGATTACAAGGCTTTACAAGCAGAAAGGCGTTGTGATCAGACTCTTCGGGCAGTCTCTGGTCAGAAAGAACGCAATACAGATAATGAAAAGCCACAGGTATGCAAGGCTGATCCTTGACCGTGAGCTTTCAGTGAGAGAAACCAAACCCTATCTGGATGTAGTGGCTACTCTGGAAACAAAGCCCGCAACAGTGGACATAGGCAAACTTTACGCAAAATATGAGAAGACCGACAAGTCTGTTTCTCTTGAAAACTTTGTGAAACAGGAACTCGCGGAGATAACAACGTCCGACTTTGAAGAGCCGGAAGCAAAAGACGTTGTGCTTTACGGTTTCGGCCGTATCGGACGTCTTATGGCACGGATCATCATAAGCCGTTCCAGATTCGGCACTGGCCTTCGTCTGCGTGCGGTGGTTATCCGCAAAGGCGAGAAGATGGACATCGCAAAGCGTGCCAGCCTTCTGCGCAGAGACTCCGTCCACGGAGCTTTCGAAGGCAACATCATTGTTGTTGAGGAAGAGGACGCTATCATCGTTAACGGGAACTATGTGAAGTTCATAGCTTCCGAAGGCCCCGACAAGGTCGACTATACCCAGTACGGCATAAACAATGCCCTTGTAATCGACAACACCGGCAAATGGTCAACAGAAGAGGGACTGGGGCTTCACCTTCAGTCAAAAGGCGTTGACAAAGTAATCCTTACCGCTCCCGGCAAAGGAACCCTGCCCAACGTCGTATACGGCATAAACCACAGTGATATCAAATCTACAGATAAGATAATAACAGCGGCAAGCTGCACGACCAACGCAATTGTCCCCGTCCTTAAGATAATTCAGGACAGGTTCGGCATAGTTAACGGCCACGTTGAAACATGCCACTCGTTCACCAACGACCAGAACCTGATAGACAACTATCACAAAAAAGAGAGAAGGGGCAGAAGTGCACCCCTTAACATGGTCATCACAGAGACAGGAGCCGCAAAGGCTGTCGCCAAGGCTCTGCCTGAGCTTAAGGGCAAGCTGACAGGGAACGCAATCCGTGTCCCCACACCCAACGTCTCTCTGGCCATCCTTAACCTTACGCTTGAAAACAAGGCCACTGTGGACGAGATTAACGGTTATATCCGTGATATGTCCCTTAACTCGAACCTCACAGACCAGATAGCCTATGTCAACAGCCCGGAGGTTGTTTCCTCTGACTTCGTAGGTAACAAGTCAACAGGAATCGTTGACGGTCTGGCCACAATAGCCGACGGCAACAGGGCTGTGCTCTATGTTTGGTACGATAACGAATACGGATACAGCCGTCAGGTTAACCGTATCGCTGAATACATGTGCGGATTCAGGTTGAAGACCTATCCCGCATTCTATTAATATTATGAAGCCGGAGTTTTTGACTCCGGCTTTTTTCTGCTTATAACCGTCGCATTTCTGCGTTGTCGGTTCTGAGCAGAAATTTTACCGTTCTTCTCCCTCCTTCGGCAAAGGAGGGTCGGGGTGGATTTTCTTAATATCAAATGTAAATCCCTCCAGACCTCCCTTTGCTAAAGGGAGGCTTAAAATGCTAAGTATTTTTTATGTGCCAATCCACTGTAAATAGGGTTGCACTTTTTAAAAAAAGACATAGAATCCTAGTCAGCATAAAACGAGGTAGAGAGTTAATGAAAAAAGCATACTTGGTTCTTTCCGACGGCACTGTTTTCGAGGGTACGTCATTCGGCGCAGACGGCACCTGCGAAGGTGAGGTTGTTTTCAATACATCCATAACAGGCTATCAGGAGATCCTCACCGACCCGTCATACTATGGGCAGATGGTGGCCATGACATATCCGCTCATCGGCAACTACGGAATCAACAGCGAGGATTTCGAATCCGACAAGGTATGGCTGTCGGCCTTTATAGTTAAGGAATACAGCAACATATACTCAAACTACAGAGCGGACAAAAGCCTCGGCGATTTCCTGAAAGAGCAGAACGTGATAGGCATCGAGGGCATCGACACCAGAATGCTGGTTCGCCACATCCGTGAGCAGGGCTCAATGAACGCCATCATCAGCACGGAGACAGAAGACGTTGAGAAGCTGAAAGCAATGGCCGCTGCCATCAAAAGCATCGAAGGTCAGGACTACGTTCAGCACGTTACATGCAAAAAACCGTACAAATGGACTCAGAAAACATGGACTCTGGAAGAGGGCTACACAGACGTTGTGAACCCCTCAAGACATATAGTTGCAGTTGACTTCGGCATCAAAAAGAACATCCTCAGATACTTTGCTGATATGGGCTGTGAAGTGACAGTCGTCCCCGCAAACACCACATTCGAAGAGATAGACGCTCTTAAACCCGACGGCGTATTTCTTTCGAACGGCCCCGGCGACCCCGAACCTGTTAAATATGCCATCGAGCTTGCGAAAAAGCTCATCGGCAAATACCCTGTATTCGGCATCTGCCTCGGAAACCAGATCCTCGGACTGGCCATGGGCGGAAAGACATATAAACTGAAATTCGGTCACCACGGCGGAAACCAGCCCGTTAAAGACTTCGAGACGGGTAAAGTTGAAATAACTGCTCAGAACCACTGCTTCGCTGTTGACGTTGAAAGCCTCGGCGATCAGGTGGAAGTGACCCACATAAACCTGAACGACAAGACAGTGGAAGGCCTTAAACACAAGGTTCACCCCATGTTCTCCGTTCAGTACCACCCCGAAAACGGCCCCGGCCCGCAGGATGCTACATACCTGTTCGAACGTTTTGTGGAAATGATTGATAAACATAAAAGTGCATAATGTATAAAATTGCTTTTATCGCATTCACGGTTGTGATGTTCCTCGCTACGGCATCGTTCGGTCTCTGGACGGTGAAGTGCGAGGACTTCATCAACAACACCAGAATAACGGCTGAAATATCCATCCCCAAGGGGAACGGATTTAATTTTATGTATGAAAACGTGATTGCGAAGCTCGACACTCCGCCCCTGTTCCGTCAATATCTCATCCGCATGAAAGAGATAGACCTGAACATGAAGTTCGGGTACTACAAGGTTGAGGACACCCCCCTTAAAGATTTTCTGGATATGATAATTCTCGGCAGGCAGTCGGTGATGAAGATAACCTTTCCGGAGGGCTTCAACACCTATGATATGTCAAAGAGGGTGGGGCGTTTCGTTGTTGACGACGGAGAGGAGTTTTTCCGGCTGACCCGTGACCCGCAGTATATTTATGAGCTGACCGGACAGAATCTGGAGAGTCTGGAGGGCTACCTTTACCCCAGTACCTACACTTTCGAACCGCTGACAAAACCGAAAACCGTCATAAAGACGCTCTATTTCTATTTTAAAAAACAGCTTCCTGCGGATATCGAGAGCAGGGCGGCGGCACTTGGAATGTCGGTTAACGACATAATCATTCTGGCATCCATAATTCAGAAGGAGACCTATGATTCATCCGAGGCTCCGCTGATTTCCTCCGTTTACCACAACAGGCTTAAAAAAGGGATGCGCCTTCAGGCCGATCCCACAGTTATATACGGCCTTATGCCGGATTTTGACGGAAACCTGAGAAAGCGTGACCTTCAGGATCCCTCCAACCCCTACAACACCTACCGCAAAGGCGGACTGCCCCCCACACCCATCTGCAACCCAACAAAGATGGCCATTGAGGCGGCTTTGAGCCCCGCAGCCACTGATTATCTGTATTTCGTTGCAGACAAAAACCGCAGACACACCTTCAGCGTCACCTATGACGAACACAGGGAGAAGGTGAACGTTAACCAGAAGCAATAATAAACACTTTCTTTATAGTGACTTGCCCGCTATTATATGTGTATGCGAAACAGTGTAAATATCCGTGTCCACAACAGCAAGTCTCTGGAGATTAAACTGGAATACACCCCGCAGGGGGCTCCGGACGACTCTGATTACAATATCGATCTTTTTCTGTTTTTCCCCGACAACATGGGCATCAACGAGTCCAGCTATGAAAAAAAGCATTTCTATCAGGATTTAACGAGAAACATCCGCCTTAAAACACCCGACTACTATCTGCATAACTACTATAAAAGGCTGAAAAGTTTTGACGAGACATCAAAAATTGCCATGCACTCCCCCGCAAGGGAATACATGTATAAAAAATTTGTGTGCGGCTACAGGGCGATGCTTCGCAACCACACGCAGAACATATGCGACACCAGCACGAAAGAGGAACTGGAGCTCCTGCTGGAACATGTTGAGAAGAACAGGAATATTTTCCGCAAACTTCAGCAGAAGCACGGCGAAATGGAGATGTTCACACTGGGGGACGAGTTTACCAGTGTCGTCACCAACGTTTATCTGGTGAGGCTTTACGACAGGCTGAACACTCCGCTGAAGGATATGATCCTGGATACCATAAAAGAGGAGCTGAGATACCGCAAAGAGCACTATCCGCAGTCCACAGCCGGCGACAACGAGCAGAACGAGAGGCTCATCAACCGCTACGACTGGCTTAAGAACTTTTTTTACAGTGTTCTTCATCTTCAGGCCAAAAGAAAAAAGGCCGACACTGCCACAACCGGACTGCTCTATTCCGCAGCGGCTGGTTTTTCCATGGTCTTTGCCACGGTTGTTGCCTTCTGGGCACAGCAGAGATACGGAAACTTCACCCTGCCGTTCTTCGTTGCCCTTGTGCTCGGCTATATGTTCAAGGACAGGATTAAAGAGGGTTCAAGGGAATATCTGCGCAACAGGTTCGAATCGCTGATATTCGACTTTGAAACACAGATATATGAGAGCAGTAAGAAGCATGCAATGGGCAAAACCTTTGAAAAGACTACCTTTATCCGCACCAAAGACCTGCCGGACTATGCGGCAAACGGGTTCGACCCCTCTGACAGCATAATCCACTTTTCAAAGCGGGTGCGGGTGCACCACAGAAAGATTAAGGAACTGGTGGACAGCGAGATCGACGGCGTAACGGATATTCTGCGGCTGAATGTCCGCAGATTCATCTCGGGGCTTGAAGAACCGCTCACACTGGTGTACTCTGTGTCCGACTCGGACCTTGAGAAGAAATACGTTGAAAAAACCTACGATATGAATGTTATACTGCGTGCCGCAGGAAAAGACGGCGAGGCGGTGTTCAGAGGGATTCTCACTGTTTCGGCACGGGGAATAAAAAGATTCAGGATGATGTAATGAGAGCAGCAGCTATAGATATCGGTTCAAATGCGGTCAGACTTATGATTGCGGACGTTGAAGACGGAAAGATAGTTAATATCGTACATAAAGACCGCCATGTGACAAAATTGGCGGAGGTTCTCAGCACAAAGGGAATCCTGAGCGACGCTTCCATCGAAAAGACAATGAACGCCCTCAGGCTGTTTGCCGAGGCTATGACCCTGCACGGAGCCGAAAGGTTTCATGCGGTGGCGACCAGTGCCGTTCGTGAGGCCAGAAACTCCAATATCCTCATCGAGGCGGCGGGCAGACTGGGCATAAATATTCAGGTGATTGACGGAACTGTTGAGGCGGGGCTGATATTCAGCGGCGTCTGTTCCGCCGTGGATACCACAGGCAGAAAGGCTCTGGTGTTCGACATAGGAGGCGGTTCAACCGAGTTCATCTATGCCGAACCGGGGCAGGAGCACAGAAAGCTGAGTGTACCAATGGGCGTTGTCAAGATGGCCGAACGGTATGATTTCAGCGGAGTGCTGGACATGGAGCAGATGGACAGAATACGCATCCCTCTGTTCGGGGTTCTTAACGAGGTGGTGAACGCCCTTGACTGCAAGCCCGACATGCTGATAGGTTCCGCAGGCACGCCCACAACCCTTGCTGCCATTGAAATGCATATGGAGAACTACGACCAGATAAAGGTCAACGGTTTTGACATAAAGAAACATCAGATTGAAAAGATACTGGAAAAACTCTGCGCAATTACGGCAGAGGAGAGGCTTCTGGTGCCCGGAATGGAAGCGGGCAGACAGGAGGTTCTCATCCCCGGTATACTTATTACCCTTGAGCTGATGAGCATATTGGGAATTGAAGATCTTACGGTGTCCGATTTCGGACTGAGGGAGGGACTCGTTGTCGCTGTCGCAAACGCTTAATTTCCTGCTTACCCCGCTTGCGATGGGGTTGGTGGGCTATGGTACGAACTGGCTGGCAATCAAAATGCTTTTCCGTCCCCACAGGGCATCTGTCCTGTCTTTCGGATGGCAGGGCGTTATCCCTAAAAACAGGGCAAAACTGGCGAGGGAGATCGGCCATCTGGTAGGCGACAAACTTCTGCGGAAGGACGACATCCGTGAGGCTTTCTTTAACCGTTCCGTTCAGGAGCGGATGGAGAGGGCTGTCGAGCACGAGATGATAGCCTTTCTGGAGAAGGACTACGGCACTCTGGCGGACATAATCGCCAAAACAGGCTATCAGCCCGAAACCGTTATCTCCGCTGCGCTGAGAACTCTCAACGCCGGCGGCATGCTGGACAGGATGTTCGATGCGGCGGCCGACGATATTTTACGTTCAGTCTACGGCTATAAGCTGAGCGGATTGCAGGACTATAAGGATGGCCTGAAAACCGCAATAGACAGCTTCCTTTCATCACAGAAACTTCAGGAGGAGACCGGAAACGCAGTCTCCGCCTATATCAATAATTTCGTGCTTTCCGGTAAATCTCTGGCGGATATAGTTCCGCAGACCATGACCGACAGGATTCCTGCATTTTCAAAATTCGTCACAGACAAGATTCTGGATTCACTGGAAACAGCCTTCGATGACCCCGAAGTGCGTGAGAAGACCGCAGTAAAGCTCATTGAAATGAAGAATAACCACTTCTCCGAGGGGACGGTTGACCAGATGAAGCTGGGCTTTCTCAATATGTTCCTGAACGAGGAGACCATCAGGGATCTGGTGGATAAATATCTTCCGAAGCTGATAAGTTCTGTCAAACAGAGCAACGATGTCAGAGGCCGTATAGAATACGCACTGACAGGTTATGTGAGCGAGATAGTCCGCAAACCGCTGTACAAACATGCGGACAGCATAGGGCTTGACACCGTGTTCAGCCTGAAAAGCTCTCTGGTGACAGCCATTCAGCGGGCGATAGGTTCAGAGGATATCTCTGAAAAGATATGCACGAAGCTTATGGACTACGTCCGGGCGAACCCTGACAAAACTCTTGGCGAGATAATCGAAGCGGCGGGACTGACAGAAACCATTGAAGGGAAGATACGCCTTATGGTGCGCCCGTCAGGCGATAAGCTGACAGGTATGATATGCGGATTTTGCGAAAAGGTCGAGGTCAACAACGTATACCGATATATCCCCAAAAAGATGTTCGGCCGTATAAAGTCGATGTTCATTAAACAGATAAACGGTATTGTCGAAAAAAATCTGGACAGGATAGTGGACTCTGTGAACCTGCCGAAGATAACCGAGAACCGCATCAACTCACTGAACCTTTACGAGGTTGAGACGCTGCTCTTTTCATTTATGAGCGACAGTTTCAAGTGGATAAATATTCTGGGATTTGTGCTGGGCTTTCTGTTCGGGCTTGCCCAGATGCTCTTTATTTACAGCATCTCCTGAGGATTCGGCTGGCTTCTCAGCTCCACGATGAATCTTGTTCCTTCGTTGAGCGACTCAAAGAACAGCCTGCCGCGCATGTTCTGCTCAATGATTATCTTTGACATGTACAGACCGACTCCCGTTCCCTTTCCCTCCTCCTTGGTGGTGAAATAGGGTTCGAAGATCCTGTCGGCAACGTCTTTGGGTATCCCGCATCCGTTGTCGGTGACCGATATGGTCGCCTGTCCGTCACGCTCCCGCACGCTGACCTCAATAACCCCCTTAACAGACGGGTCGGCATCCATCCTGTCCATGACAGCGTCTCTGGCGTTCTGAACAAGGTTCAGAAGCACCTGCTTATACTCGTTGGGGAAACCACGGACATAAATGTGTGCGCCTATCTCGGCTTCGAGAGACTCTATATCGGTGTAGGTATATTTGACTCCGTTGAACTCTATCACAAGGTCTATTCCGTTCCTCGTGAGCTGAACGCCCAGAAGGGAGGTTGAGTTCGCAGTCTCCCTGCAAACCTCGAATATAACCTCGTCCTTGTCCGGCTTGAAGAAGTTTTTAAAATCGTCGATTGTCTTGGACATGAAGTTAATCTGCTTCATGGACTGCTGAACCAGATCCTGAACGTATGCCTCGTCCAGCTCACCGTGCTTGAACGAGTCTTCAAAGTCCTGAACAAAAATAGCTATGGTGTTCAGCGGCTGACGCCACTGGTGGGCTATTGCGCTCATCATCTGGCCCATGGCGGCCATTTTCGACTGCTGCATCATCAGTCTTTCGTTCTGACGACGCTTCTGAACCTCCTGATCGACCTTTTTCTCAAGGTATTCCTGCCTGCGGTTGAGCAGTTCGCTTGCCTTTTTGCGTGAGGTCACGTCCATGATAACAAGCTGAATGAAGGTGCGTCCGCCCGTCTCAAGCCTGCTTGCGGATATCTCTGCGTTGAAAACATCGCCCCATGATTTCACAAAATCCAGCTCAAACGACCACTTTTTGGTTTTATTCATCTTGTTCAGAATCTCTTCGACTCTGGGGATATGTTCTTTTACCACAAGCATTTCCAGATACATCTGCAAAAGCTCATCTCGGTCGTAGCCGAACTGCGCCACCATCTCGCCGTTAACGTCGCTCAGTGCACCGTCCTCGGTTATTATTGCAATGGGGTTGTATGAAGTGCTGAACAGGGTGCTGTATTTCTCCTCGTTCTCCTTCAGCCGCTCCTCCATGCTTATCCGTTCCTCTATCTCCTGCTGAAGCTCTATGTTCTTTTTGGTTATCTCACGGGTCTTGCGGTTTACCTCCGCACGGAGGATGAGCACAACGGAGATTATGAACAGAATAGGGATGAGCAGAACAGCGAAAACCACTCTTGTGTCTGCCATGAAACCGGAGCGGGTGGCAAATGCGAGCCATTTTTCATAGCTCTCCTGATAGACTGAACCTTCGGAGTGCTTCATGTCGAACAGGTTTCTGTCCAGTGTACTTATTATCTGGGCACGCATCGGGGTGAACTTGGATATTCCGAACCGAACCTCTATGGGGTTTACCAGAATTGGGGTGCGCTGAAGGTTGTATTTTTCGCCGTTTGCCATGGTATAAAAACGGTTGGAGAGGCATCCGTCGGCCTTTCCGTCCTTCACAGCCTGCATCGCATCTTCGTAGTCATCGAACATCAGATATTCAATGTCTATTCCGAATTTCTTTGCCAGCTGCTTTATTCCGTTTTCACTTGTGAAATAGATGTCGTCTTTCAGAACGGCAATGGTTTTGCCTTCCAGATCAAGAATGGATTCCAGCTTAACGCCTTTTCTGGCGGATATCTGTCCCCAGTTGCTTGTGAGCGATTCGTTGTTGAATAGAATATGCTCTGTCCTGTCCAGATTGAACCCCACGGGAACAACCATGTCCACTTCGCCCTTTTTCAGCTTGTCGTAAACGTTTGCCCAGGTGTCAAAGTCATATTTGAGGTTCCAGCCCTCTTTTTTAGCTATTTCTGTGAGTATGTCGTAGCAGAAACCTTCGATTTTTCCTTTATCATTTTTGAATATCAGGGGGTGGTTTTGATAAATACCGACACGAATATCAAGAGCGTATGCAGAGGTCAGGGAAGTTAGAAAAACTAGAACAAGAGCTATTAGGGTTTTACGCAATCGTGTCTCCAGTTCGAAAGATACAGGATTTTATCAAATAAAAGTTTATTTCTCAAGCAAATAGGTGAAGGGTTTGTAAAAATTTTTGTTTATATTGACAAAAAAACGGGGTTGCCATAGTATGTTGACTCGTTTTTGGACAGTTAAATAATGCCGGAGTGGTGGAACTGGTAGACGCGCTGGACTCAAAATCCGGAATCAGCAATGGTGTGCGGGTTCGATTCCCGCCTCCGGCATATGAAAAGGCTCATCCCTTTTGGGGTGAGCCTTTTTATTTATCGTAAATTAAGGTTGATCTACAACCCGTGTCTCTGCTAGTGTAGTCATCCTTGGTAGACTCAAACTATTATTTTATCATATTCTTTTTCAACAACCGATTCTTTATAATATAGTCTTTTCCTGTGTTAGTAAGTTGATATGATGAATTAATTTTATCCAACATATTCAATGCTATCAGTTTTTCTAAGATGTCTTTACTTTCATTTGTATTGTTATTGTATGCTTTATTTATGAAGCTAAGTATTTCATTTTCATTGATCTCCTTTTCCATAGCTATACGAACCAATATTGGATCATAAGCCGGAGGAGTGACATTATTAATAGTCTTATTCTTAATCGCTTCGTTCAATTGGTTAACCTGACTCGAGTTAATTGCTTTATTCGTAGTTATTATTGCTGTTTTGCTTGTATTATCCTTTGGGGGATTACTACTAAAATATATTGTTTTGGTTTTTTCATTTTCTAGATTGTTTTGCATGGTTTTGTTTTTTCTTTTTTCATTTTCTAGTTCTTGCTTTAAAGCAGATATTGTAGCATTTAATCTTTCGGATTCTATTTTTGATTTATCCTGAATAGAAGACATTTCAATAAGAATTTTTCGCGATTCTTCTGTAGTTAATAAACGATTTCCCTCAATTTCATTTTTTAATTTATTAATTTTCATTTGTTGAGTTTTGGTATAAGCATAAATTTTTCTAGCAGGCCATGGGTAGATAAAGATGTACAAAATTGCTGTTAATAATGGTAAAACAAACCATTGACTCAATAATCCTAAAAAAGAAGCGCATATTGCCTTGTCCATCATGTCATACTTTTCTTGCAAACCATCTCCAAAAACTATGGCCATAACAAATCTGTGATTCCAAAGTACCCATGACGTGATGAATGCCCCAAAAAGCGGGCTGGTTGTTCTATCGTAAAGGTATGCTTTAATTGATTTAATTGTGTCTTCTAACATATGAACCTGCAAATTTAAAATTAATTAATTATACAGTTTTTATCCATAATGCAAAGATGATTTCTTAAGTGTTTGATTTTTTTTTGATTAGTTTGAGAGTTAATGTAAATCCACCCCAACCCTCCTTTATTAAAGGAGGGAGAAGAGTAGGGCGACCTCTTGCGAAGCCGCCCCTCATAGAAATCTACTTCTTAAACAGATTAGTTATATTGTCCAGAGACATGGGGAAAACTATCGTGTTGGTTTTGTCGTTTGCTATCTGGTTAAGGGTTTGCAGGTAGCGGATCTGGATTGTCAGCGGGTTCTGAGCCATAATCTCGCTGGCCTCGTGCAGTTTCTGTGCGGACTGCATCTCGCCGTCGGCGTTGATTATCTTCGCTCTTCTTTCTCTTTCCGCCTCTGCCTGTTTTGCCATCGCCCTCTGCATTTCCGTGGGCAGGTCGACGTGTTTCATCTCAACGGCGGAGATTTTAACACCCCAGGGATCGGTCTGGCTGTCCAGAACATCCTGCAGGTCGTGGTTTATCTTCTCTCTGTTGGAGAGCATTTCGTCAAGCTCGAACTGACCGAGAATACTTCTCAGCGTGGTCTGGGCGAGCTGGCTTGTGGCGTAGTAGAAATCCTCGACCTCAAGCACTGCCTTGCTCGGCTCCATAACACGGAAATAAACAACCGCATTAACTTTGACCGAAACGTTGTCCTTTGTGATGACATCCTGCGGGGGGACATCCATAACGAATGTACGCAGGTTCACCTTAACCATCTTTTCCAGAACGGGAACCAGGATGATGAGTCCGGGTCCTCTGACGCCTGTGTAGCGTCCCAGACGGAAGATAACTCCGCGCTCGTACTCCCTGAGAATTTTGACTGAATTGATCAGAAGCATCACAATCAGCACCAGAAGCACTAAAGGAAGCTGAAACATATTGACCTCCAAGTACAATTTGTTTATTATTCTAAACTCAAAAAGCCTTTTAAGGCAAATCATTTTCTTATCAGGTGGAACATGACCGCCAAAAGCATGACCGGCTACGGTAAAATTATAACAGGAAACGAGCTCTGCGATATCAAAGTGGAGATGAAGTCTGTCAACAGCAGATATTTCGACTGCAACGTAAGGATGCCCAGACTCTTCAACTTTATGGAGATGTCGCTGAAAAACGTCCTTAAGGATATTCTTGTGCGTGGAAAGGTTGATGTCAATATTGACCTGAAACTCAAAAAACAGCAATACAGGCCTGTGCTTCGTCAGGACGCTGTGGAGAGCTATCTCAACGTGCTGACAGAGCTGAAGGAAAAATTCGGCGTGCATGGAAAGATAAGCCTTGAACACCTGCTCAACTTTAACGATATTTTAGAGACGGAAGAGACCGACGACCTCGGCCAGAGGCTTTCGGAATTCGTTATCGAATGCATAAAAAAATGCGCCGCAGAACTGGACGAAATGCGCACTCTGGAAGGCAAAAACCTTGCGGACGACATCAAATCCCGTCTGGACACCATCTCCGGAATAGCCGCCGACATAGACAAGAATCGTGAGGGTGTCTATGAATACTGGCGTGAGAAATTCGCAAAACGCATGGCAGATTTCGGCGTGGATGCGGAAGAGAAGATAGTTCAGGAAGCGGCTGTCATGGCGGAAAAAGCGGACATCTCAGAAGAGATAACCCGTATCGCCTCACACGGCGAGCAGTTCCGCAGAATCATCGACACAGAGCACGAAAACGGCAAGAAGCTGGACTTCATGTGTCAGGAGCTCAACCGTGAGTTCAACACCATCGGTTCAAAGAGCGGAAAGACAGCAATCATAAATAATGTTGTTCAGGCGAAAAGCGAGATTGAAAAAATCCGTGAACAGGTGCAGAATCTGGTATGAAACAGCGTAAAGGAAAACTTTTTGTGGTCAGCGCACCCAGCGGTGCGGGAAAAACCACTCTTTGCAGCCGTCTGCTGGGAAACTTCGGCACAGTAGGCTATTCCGTGTCATTCACCACCCGCAAGCCCAGACACGACGAAACCGACACAGAGGATTATTACTTTATCTCCGTTGAGGAGTTTGAGGCGATGATTGAGCGTGGGGAGTTTCTGGAGTGGGCGAAGGTGCACAACAACTATTACGGAACAAGCCGCAAAACTGTTGAGGACATTCTGGCCACAGGCAAAGACGTTCTGCTGGACATCGACCCCAAAGGCGCAAGACAGCTTAAAAACTCTCTGGACTACGGAATTTACATCTTCATAACTGCGCCCAGCATGGAAGACCTGAAAACAAGGCTCATAAACCGCCGCACAGAGAGCGAAGAGATAATGAATATCCGCCTGACCAATGCCCTGGAAGAGGTTCAGCATATTCATGAATACGACTATCTGATAGTCAACAAAGAGATAAACAGGGCATACAACGATCTGGAAGCAATATACATCGCCGAGCATCTGCGTGCGGCCGATGTTGAGAAAATAGAAGATATTATGGATCTGAACTGAAACGGAGGAAAATAAATTGCCTTTACTTGACATTGAACAAATCATTTCCAAGCCCACTCTGAGAAGCCGCTTCAAGCTGGTGCACGTTGCCGGACTCCGCGCACGCGAGCTGAACACTCCCAAAGAGGACACGCTCAGCAGAAAGTCTGACGAGTACAGCAAGAACACCACAAACGCCCTGAACGAGCTTATCACAGGCAAGATAGATTTTGACGAGCAAGATGTCTAAAAAGATCCTTCTGGGAGTAACGGGCGGGATCGCCTGTTACAAATCCGTTCATCTTTGCAGACTGATGGTTAAAGCGGGGTGTGATGTAAGAGTCATCATGACCCCCGCAGCATGCAGTTTCGTTACCCCGCTGACATTTCAGGCTATCACGGGAAACCGTGTTTATACCAATGAGTTTGAGGCGGGTGTCGAACCGGAGATGATCGAACACGTTCATCTTGCGGGCTGGGCGGATGATTTTATCATCGCCCCCGCCACAGCGAACATCATCGCCAAAATAGCACACGGAATAGCAGACGATCTGCTCACCTCCACAGTGCTCCCCTATAAAAAACCTATCCGCATTGCACCGTCCATGAACTTGGACATGTATGCGAACCCTGTCACACAGAAAAATCTTTCTCTGCTGGCCTCTCTGGGGCATGACCTCATCGATCCTAACACGGGCGAGATGGCGTGCAGAACAGAGGGCAAAGGCCGCATGGCCGAGCCGGAGGAGATTTTCGACTACGTTTTCTGTGCAGAAAAGCCCCTTGCAGGGCTTAAGGTGCTTGTGACAGCGGGCGCAACTTCCGAACCCATCGACCCTGTCCGGTTCATCAGCAACCGCTCAAGCGGAAAAATGGGCGTGGCTGCGGCCAGAAAGGCGCAGAGCCTCGGCGCAGAGGTAACTCTGGTTGCGGGTTCTGTCAGCGTAAACCTTGACGGGCTTAATGTCGTTAAGGTTCAGACAGCCCTTGAGATGCTTGAAGCCGTTAAAAAAGAGATTGAAAGTACCGATATTCTGGTGATGGCGGCGGCGGTTGCCGACTTCCGCATTGCAGAATATTCGGACACCAAGATAAAAAAGACCGATGAGAATGAAATGACCATCAGACTGGTCAAAAATCCCGATATCCTCAAAGAGATAGCTCCGCTGAAAAAGGCAGGGCAGGTTTTTGCGGGGTTTGCTGCAGAATCTGACAATCTGGCGGCCAATGCCCGGAAGAAGCTCAATGAGAAGAATCTGGACATGATAGCCGCAAACGACATCTCAAGGTCTGACATAGGTTTCGGAACAGACGAGAACGAGCTCACCGTGTTTTTCAGAGACAGAGAGGCGGTGAACACCGGAAAAGTGCCAAAAGAGAAGGCGGCGGAGACCATCCTGCTGCTTGCCAAAGAGGTACACGGGAAGAAGAATGGCTCTGTTTGATAAAAATCCCATCAAAGAGGTTTACGGTATCTCTGAAATAATCGCCGAAGGCTGTGAGGCTGTCAGCGATCCTTTCGAGGCTCTGCGTGCGGAAACCATGGCATGCACGAAATGCCCTCTGCACTCCACCCGTAAAAACGTTGTTTTCGGTGTCGGCAACACACAGGCCGAGCTGATGTTCGTGGGTGAAGGCCCCGGAGCGGACGAGGATGAGAAGGGCGAGCCCTTTGTCGGACGTGCCGGACAGCTCCTAACAAAAATGATAGAGGCAATGGGGCTTTCCAGAGAGAAGGTCTACATCGCCAACATAGTTAAATGCAGACCGCCTGAAAACAGAAACCCTTTCGAAAACGAGTCTATGACCTGTATTCCGTTCCTTTACCGACAGATCGAATATATCAAACCGAAAATCATCATCTGTCTCGGCAGTGTCGCCGCACAGAATCTGCTCAGAACAAATGTGGGAATTACCAAACTCAGAGGCCAGTTTGTCGACCTGAACGGAATAAAGGTGATGCCGACATACCATCCAGCCTACCTTTTGCGCAATCCTAATATGAAAAAGCCCTGTTGGGAAGATCTTCAGATTGTAATGAAAGAGATGGGATTAAAGTAACTTTTATTTGTTACTTATCGAATCTATGGCATAATCAATAAAAAGCGCATGGAGGGTTTCATGTTTAAAGTAGTTAGGTATACAGCAATGATGTCAGGCCTTTTGGTCTTAACCGCCTGTACGGGCGGAGGGCCTAAGGTAGACCCTATGTCTTACCAGATATCACCTGCGGACGCAGAGAGGATCGAGATTCCCAATGTCTGCAGAGCATCCTATAAAATCGAAATGCCCAGAGTGGCAGTTGTCGAATTTGCCAACAACACAACATACGGCGAAATGACGGCTACAAACACAAACATCGATACCAAGGGCACAAGAAAATCAGTTTCGGCAGGAGCTGTCGGAGTTGTGGCGGCACCCGGAGCAGCGGGAATAGGCTATGTGGGGGCTAACCGTACTGATGTTCAGGTTAACACCCAGATAGACACCTTCCAGCGTCAGTTTTCATCAAAAGTGGGTGAGTATGCCCAGTCGGCTGTGGAAAACACAATTTCCAAAATGGGCGGCACACAGATGTTTGACCGCAAAAAACTGGACAAAATACTCTCCGAACAGAAATTTCAGATGACAATGGCCGACCCCGCCACAGCAGTTAAGCTGGGCAAAATGGCCGGAGTTCAGTACATCATCACCGGTTCGGTGGACAACATCGCAACCAAATACATTGAAAAAATAGACAACAACAATAACGTGGGCGGCGGCCTCGGTGCGGCGCTTTCAATCGGAACGGCTCTGGCAAACACCCAGACAGGCTGGAACGTCAACGTTGAAATGACCGTTCAGCTGCTCGATGTTGAGAGCGGACAGATAATAATCTCCCAGAAAGCCACCGGAAGAGAAGTTGCGGGCACAGCCAGAAACTTTAACCCCGAAATGGCGCTCACAGCCGCAAAAAAGGCACTTGGTGAGGCTGTGGACGATATTCGCCCTCTGTTTTCCGAAAAGTTCGCACAGAAAGGCTATATTCAGCAGCTGAGAGGCAATAAAAAGGTAGCTCTGGTTAACATCGGCTCCGAAAAAGGCATCCAGTCTGGCCAGAAGCTCGAAGTTTTCGATTTCCTTGAAATAGTTGACCCCATGACAAACGCATCCTCATGCAACATGTCCGTTATCCCTGTTGACATAACTGTGTCTGATCAGGTTCAGCCCGGACAAAGCTGGGTGCTTATAGACGGCAAGCCCGAAGTTACCGCCAGACTTAAAGTCGGCAGTATCATCCAGCGCAAAAAGCTGGAAGGGCAGAGTGTGTTTAAGAAAATGTTCTGACATCGACGGGCGGGGCAACCCGCCCTTTTGTTATTTTAACCCAATACGGAGAACCATATGAAAAAACTGATACTCTGTTTAATGGCAATGATATTTGCCGTGACCGCTTTTGCAAACCCCGTAACAGTTACGGGTGTGGGCGAGGCGGATATAATGAACGGCGACAAGTCGTCGGCAAAGCTTCAGGCGACTGCCCGCGCGAAATGGGCTGCAATGGAGGCCGCATCCGGCGTCCGTGTAAAGTCTGAAACAATAGTACAGAACGCAGTGCTTGTTGACGAAGCGATCAAGAACGAAGTGACAGGGGTTATCCTGAGCTACAAAGTCACAGGCGAGGAAGAGGACGGACAGCTTTACCGTGTTATGATAAGTGCGGTTATCGCCCCCGAAAAGGCTAAACAGGCCATGGGAGCAATCGCAATGAACACTTCCGTTGCGGTGATGATTCCCGTTGTGTTCCCCGACAAAACTGTTCAGGAGACCAACGTGCTCACCGAAACCGTTATCAACGAGCTGACTGCCAACCAGCTTGAGGTTGTGGACATTTTCGATGCGGACGGAACAAAGGTTTCCGAACTGGACAAGGCTATGAAGACCAACAACTACATGGCTATGCGTGCGGTGGCATCAAAATATCTGTCAGGAACAATTCTGATAGGAAAGGTTGACACTGTCGCCACTGCCAAAGAGGGTTCCGACATAGGCTACGGCGTGTCTCTGCCCTTTAATGTTGTAACAGGCAGGCTCTCATACAGACTGCTTATGCAGCAGGGTTCGGGAACAAAAGTTCTGGCCAGCGATTTCCTTTCGGCCAGAGGAATGGGAGCGACCCTTGAGGATGCAACCCATCAGATGATGGAAAACATGACAAAAGAGGTGTCCACAAAGCTTGTGAGCACAGTTCTTGAGAAGATAAAGGGAGCGAACAACAGAACGGTTAGCGTTCAGCTTGTGGGTAAATCCACAATCGAAGACCTGATGGATCTGAAACAGCTGTTAAGCTACACGGCGTGGGTTCTGGATGTAAAAGACAACGGCGAGGATACGCTGAAGGTCAAGTATCCTGAAAAAGCTCTGTATCTGGCAACGTCCATCAGCAGCAGACCCAACTATAAGATAATGCGTCTGAACGACTACCTGATTCAGGTGCAGAAACTCTACTGACAAACAACAGGCGGCCATTGTGCCGCCTTTCTTTTTTGCACAAATAGAATTGATGCTTAAGCGATTCTGTGTAACTATTGTATAACTAAATAATCAGGATAAACTTTTATGGCGTTTCTGAAAGGTCTTTTGAAAAACTACAGGCTTATCATATTGATAGTCTCGCTTGCGGTAGGCTGCTGGGGAATGTATAAGAAGCCCGCATTTATTGAAAGGTTCGCTCTTGGCTTCGAGGACATTAAATTTCCCGTGCGCAGCAGTCTCGGCATGGCTCCGGAGCCAGACAAGCGTCTGGTGATCGTCACTGTCGACGAACCGAGCGTAAACAAGCTGGGGCGCTGGGTCTGGCCCAGGGACGTCATAGCCAAGATGTTCAGCAACCTGAGTCAGGCCGATATTGTGGGGCTGGATATAGTTTTTTCCGAGCCTTCGGATGAGAAGAGCGATGAACTGCTTGCGGATTCCATAATAAACAGCGGAAACATTATCCTCGGCTTCTTTTTCAGAGGAGAAGCTACCGAGGAGACCACAGAACAGGCCATAGACTATCTTGAGAACTGTGCTTACCTGAACTACGACATTCAGGGGAAATACGTCGGTGTAAAAGAGTTCAAATTTGCTGAGGTCAACATCCCCATTATTGCGGAATCAGGCCTGACCTGCGCCTCTTTCAGCACCGAGCCGGATGTGGACGGGCTTTACCGGAACTATCCGCTGGCCTATATACACAAAGGCTATATATTCCCGCCCCTTGCCGTGCAGATGATGCGCTACGGGCTGGACAAGGATGCCGAACTGGTTCTGAACGAAAAAGGGGTCAAATCCTTTAAAATAGACAACGTAAACCTTAAAAACAGCTCATATTTCCGCCTGAACTATTACGATAACGTTGAATACGTCTCTGCCTATAAGGTTATAAACGGCGAGATACCGCCTTCATTTTTCAAGGACAAGATGGTCATTGTCGGTGTGACAGAGGTCGGCATATATGATATGCGTCCGACACCTGTGGATGCCGTAACCCCAGGGGTTTCGCTTCACTATGCGGCACTCAGCAACCTTCTGAACAATGAATTTCTCACCACATCGGATGCCTACGACTATGCGTCTATAGTGGTTCTGATGCTGGTTATCCTTGCCATAAGCTACCTGCGAAAACAGCACTACAGGCTGATGCTCTATTTCGGATCTTTCACGCTGACAGCGGGAGTGTCCTATGCCATGTTCATCTTCGGAAACCACTGGCAGCATGAGTTTTATACTATGGCTCCGGCAATCCTTATGACTGCGACCCTTGAGTCGTTCGCATTCTTCACTGTCGAGCGGAAGGCGAAAGAGGTTAAAAAGGCTTTCGCATCCTACGTTTCCCCCGAACTTGTCGAGGAGATACAGAAAGACCCCGATAAGCTGAAACTGGGCGGCGAAGAGCGTTTCATAACGATAATGTTCTCGGACATCAGAGGTTTCACTACCCTTTCCGAGAAGCTTTCGGCCACCGAGCTGACATCAATGCTTAACAAGATACACGACCCTATGACAAAGGTCGTTCTTAGCAATAAAGGCATGCTTGATAAATACATAGGCGATGCCATGATGGCTCTGTTCAACACTCCGCTCGATCTGCCCGACCATGCCGACATGGCTGTTAAGACCGCTCTGGAGCTGATACGCACTCTGCACGAGATAAACGGACGCTTCACGGAAGCCGGACTGCCGAATATCGACGTTGGTGTCGGTGTTAACTCCGGTCCCGCCGTATGCGGAAACATGGGTTCCACCGTACGTTTCGAATATACTGCTATTGGCGACAGCGTCAATATTGCATCCCGTCTGGAAGGTCTCTGCAAGGCATATAAGACCCGCATCGTGGTGAGTGAATATACTCTGGCGCACTGCAAAATGCAGTTTCTGACCAGAAAGCTCGACAGCGTAAGGGTTAAGGGTAAAAAAGAACCTGTTGCCATTTATGAGGTCATGGAGAACACGCCGGAGAACAAAGCTATTGCCGACAGGTTCCATGCAGGCCTTGACATGTATTTTGCGAGGAACTTTGAGGGTGCTCTGGCTGTCTTTGAAGAGATGGAAGCGGCGGGAGACGCCACTTCATCAGTTTTCACCGAAAGGTGCAGGGAATATATTAAAGAACCGCCGGAAAGCGACTGGGACGGCACATATACCATGAAAACAAAATAACGGGAGATAAATATGAACAGAATAGCTGTTATGACCAGCGGGGGCGACTGCCCCGGGATGAATGCCGCCATACGAAGCGTAGTGCGCACCGGAATAGCCAACGGGCTTGAGGTGTTCGGCATTGAGCAGGGCTATAAAGGTCTTATGGAGAACAGAATAAAACTCCTTGAAAGCAAGGATGTTGCAAATATGATACAGCGGGGCGGCACATTTCTGAAAAGTGCCAGATCACTTGAGTTCAAGACCGATGAGGGACAGCAGATGGCAGTCGGAAACCTTGAGGCGAACGGCATCGAGGGGCTGGTGGTGATAGGCGGCGACGGTTCGCTCACAGGAGCAAGGATCCTTCACGAGAAATTCGGAATAAAGGTCGTGGGGCTTCCGGGGTCAATAGACAACGATATCTACGGCACGAGCATCTCCATAGGCGTTGATACCGCTCTGAACACCATCTGCCGTGCGGTGGATATGATAAACGAGACAGCCAGCTCACACGACAGAACGTTCCTTATAGAGGTCATGGGGCGCAACTGCGGCTATCTGGCTCTTATGTCGGCCATAGCATCCGGTGCTGAGGCGGTCATAATTCCAGAGGTCAAATATAACATCGAAAGCATAATCAATAAAATAAAGGTCAGATACGTTGAGGGAAAATCCAGAAGTGTGGTCATAGTTGCCGAAGGAGCCGGAAGCGCATACGACATAGGCAAGGCGTTTCAGCTCATCGGCGGGTTCGACACCAGAATAACGGTTCTGGGACATCTCCAGAGGGGCGGTGCACCGTCGGTGTTCGACAGAACACTTGCAACCCGTCTGGGTTCTGCCGCCGTTAAAGGGCTTATCGAAGGCCGCACGGGGGTAATGGCGGGGCTTGGCAACCGTGAGATATCTTTCACTCCTCTGTCGGAAGTTCTCACCAAAAAGAGAGACCTTGACGAGACCATGCTCAAAATAGCCGAAGAGCTGAGCCTCTGATGAGCGTCACCACCAAAGGCGGAGACAAAGGGCAGACTTCCCTTTTCAGCGGCGAGCGTGTTGGCAAGGACGACATCCGCATTGAGACGCTGGGAACCGGAGACGAACTGGTGAGCAATCTGGGTGAGCTGAAATTTATTCTGCCAAAATATGCGGGAACGATTGAACGCATTCAGAAGAATATCTTCACAATTAACTCCCACTGCGCCGATTCATCTGGAGAAAAATTCATCCCCGCTGAGGGCGAGGTGGAGTTTCTGGAAGAGTTCATCCGCAGCGGTGAAAAACAGCTTGATCTTAAAGGTTTTATAATTCCATCCGAAAATATAAGAGCGGCTAAGACCGATATATGCCGCACCATCTGCCGCAGATTTGAAAGACGATTGATTAGTCTTTCGGCATGTGCTAATGTAAATGCCGCTGTTTTAAAATATGTTAACAGGCTGTCGGACTTTTTATATATTCTGGCGAGGCTTGTTGGTAAGGAGAGTTTTTGATGTCACTGAAAGCTAAGATTACGGAAGATATGAAAACGTTTATGAAAGAGAAGAATCAGCTTGCTCTGGATACCGTGCGTATGCTCCGTGCTGAGATAAAGAACGCAGAGATAGACGCCAAGGCAGAACTTGACGATGCCGGCGTTCAGAAAGTTATCGCAACTGCAATGAAAAAACGCAGAGATGCCGCCGACCAGTTCAAGGCCGCAGGCAGAGACGACCTTGCGGACAAAGAGCTTGCCGAGGCAAAATTTCTTTCAGGCTACATGCCTGAGCAGATGAGCGAAGATGAGGTTAAAGCGGTCGTTGCGGCTGCTTGCGAGGGTGTTGACACATCCGATAAAAAGAATTTCGGCAAAGTTATGCAGGCTGTAATGGCTAAGACCGCAGGCAAAGCGGACGGTAAACTCATTAATCAGCTTGTTAAGGATGCTTTTGATGGGAATAATTGACGTTGTAGTCCTTGTAATAATCGGCATAGTCGCCTTCAAAGGCTTTATGAAAGGCCTTGTGATGGAGATCTTCGGCATGATAGCCCTTATGTTCGGCTTTCTTGCTTCGTTCCAGTATTCATCCGTATTCGGAAGCCAGCTTGCGGTTTTCGGCATGTCCGAAAAGACAAATCAGGCGCTGGGCTACGTTGCGGCGTTTCTGGTTTCATACGGAGTTGTCATGTTTCTGGGCACACTTCTGTCCAGATTGTTCAAAGAGGTTAAGCTCGGCTGGCTGAATCAGGGCGTGGGCGCACTCTTCGGCGGAATGAAGGCGGCGGCAATACTCAGCGTTTTCCTGAGCTTCATGCTGACCACCCTTGCTCCCGACAGCAGTGTCAGAGCCAGCATGAAAGACGGCTCGGTCTCCAGAAAACTGGCGGATTTTGCCCCCAGCGTTTACAACCTGATGAACAGGGCATCCACCGTTAAAAGAAACAATCCTTTCGAACTGCCCTCTGCGGAAGAGGTTCAGCAGGCCATAGAGGATGCGAACATGGAGGCTGTGAAACAGTCGGCGGAAGCTGTTAAGAACACTGCGAAAGCGGCTGTTAAAGATGCGGCGAAGGCAAAGGCCGAAGAGACGGTTAAACAGGCTCCAGCGAAGAAAAAGAGCATACTTGAGGAAGAATTCCAGAAAAACTGATGATTCATTTAGACACCTTAGAGTTCGGATTATTCAAAAAATATATGGAAAAGGGGTTCAGCTCAGCTCTGGCAAAGGGCAGGCTGAACGCCCTGAAACCCTACTACGCACTGGACAAGATAGAGAGGTATAAATCGGAGCTGAGCGAAGCTCTGAGCTATGTCTCCGTGTCCGATGTATACATACCGAAGGACGAAGATTTTCTAAATCTTCTTCCCCGTCTTAACGACCCCCTGCTTTTCCTTGAACCGGATGAACTGCTTATATTTGCAGGTTTTTTCAGCGGTGTGAGGGATATCAAAAAAGGGCTTATCGAGTTCGGAGCCAACAGCCTAAAGCTGTATCTGAGTGAGATATCCACCCTTTCGGAGATAACCGACCGGATAGAAGACACTGTGAACGACATGGGCGAGGTCAAAGACGGCGCATCACACAAGCTGTCCGAGATACGCAGTGAGCTGAAATCCCTGCGCAGACAGGTGCAGAGAGAGCTTGCGGGCGTTTTTGCCATGAACTCCGCATCAAAGTTCATTCAGGAACAGGTCATAACCGAGCGCAGCGGACGTTTCACCGTTCCCTGCAAAACCAATTTCAAACAGTATATTCAGGGTATCGTCCACGACCGTTCGGCCAGCGGACAGACCTTTTTTGTTGAGCCGTCATCAACTGTGGGGCTTAACAATGCCATACAGGAGTTTCTTGCCCTTGAGCGTGAGGAGACCGTTCGTCTGCTGAAAGAGATAGCCGACAGCATCTTCGAGGCTCACGGCAGGATAGAGACCACTGTGGAGGCGTACACCGAGGTTGTTTTCCATCTGGAAACGGCCGGATTTTATAAGAATAAAGATTTTGTGTTTCCTGATTTTTCCGATTCCGTGGTTTTCCGTGATGTGCATCACCCCGTAATCTTCCTTGAAAAGGGAAAGGATTCTGTTCCTCTGGATTTTTCCATGAAAGGCGGAGAGTTTACGGCTGTGATCACCGGACCTAACACAGGCGGAAAGACGGCGGCACTGAAATCCATCGGCCTGAACCATATTCTGGGCAAATGCGGGCTTCCGCTGTTCGGAAAATATGCCGAAATAGTCAACTTTAATCATATTCTGGCGGATATCGGCGATAACCAGTCACTTGTGATGGATCTGTCCACCTTCTCCGCCCACATGACGAATATCAGGGATATTCTGAAAACTGCAGACTCCCAGAGTCTCGTTCTGCTGGACGAAGCTGGAACGGGAACCGAACCCAGGGAGGGTTCCGCTCTGGCCGTTGCCGTCTGCCGGAAACTGTCTGCGAAACGGGCAAAGACCGTGGTCACAACCCACTTTTCCGAGCTAAAGACCCACGCTCTGAAAGAGGACGACGCCGTAATTTATGCGGTGGACTTCGACTATACCGATTTTTCTCCCCGCTACAGGCTGCTGAGGGGCGTGTCAGGCAAATCCGACCCCCTTGTCATAGCAAAGCGTCTTAAATTCCCTGCGGACGTTATAGAGGCCGCCAACGACATCATAGAACAGCATAAGAGCGATGCGGAGGTCTCCGTTGAGGAGATAGGCCGCATGCAGGCGGAGATAGTCAGCAAAACCAAAGACCTTGAGATTCTTCAGGCTCAGCTGAAAGAGAAAGAGGAGTTCATCGAACTGCGTGAGCAGGAACTGAACGAAAAACTGGCCAAGAAAGAGTCGGAACTGCTTGAGGAAGCACTCAGGCTGTATCACAGAGCTAAAAAATACGCCGAAAAACCCCACAAGGTCAAAGAGACAGTGGAAGAGGATATTCAGAAGGCGGAGACCAAGCTTGGCAAGGTCAAAAAGGTCATTAAGCCTGTTGAGGGCGTAAAGGTCGGCGATGTTATCCACCTTGAAAAATATGATAAATCCGGCAAGGTCTTAAGCATTGACGGCGACAGCGCCAGAATGGATATCGGCGGACTTAAAATCTCAATCAAGCTGAAAGAGCTTATCGGCAAGAAAATGGACAACAAGGACACGAAAAAGGATGTTCTGGTGTCCAAAAACGTTGCCCCTTCGGCTAAGCACGAGCTTCTGCTGGTTGGCAAGCGTGTTGAGGAGGCTCTGGACATTCTGGACAAGACTCTGGACGAATCTGTTTTGGCGGGACTGAACAGGCTCTATGTGGTGCACGGAAGGGGCACGGGACAGCTTCGAAGCGCTATTCAGGAGTTTCTCAGGAGCGATCCGAGGGTCAGGGCATATAAAACTGCTTCAAACGAAGAGGGCGGTCAGGCTGTCACTGTCATAGATTTTTAAATCTCCGTTGACAATCTAACAATATTCAGTAATACTTAACTCAAGATTTTCTTGGGGGAAGTATGGAAGACATAGAAATCAAGATCGGTGAACGTGTACGAAAAATCCGTAACGAACGAGGGCTGACCCTTCAGGACGTTGCAAACTTCACCGGTTTTTCAAAAGCACTCATATCTCAGATAGAGAACAACATTGTCATGCCCCCCATCAACACCCTTGGGAAAATAGCAAAGGTTCTAAACGTCAAGATGACATATTTCTTTGAAGAAGAAGTTAACCAGAACGATTTTTTCATCGTCCGAAGCGAAGAGAAAAAATTCATCTACAGGGAAGGTGTTAAGCACGGCTATATGTATGAAGAGCTTGCGAAGATAAAGTCGTTCGACTATATGGACTGGCTCCTTGTGACAGTTAAGCCGGAGAAGATGGACGAGAAGCTGTTCAGCCACGAAGGATTCGAATATATGTACGTTGTTCAGGGCGGAATAAAAATGAAGCTCGGCAGTGAAGATATAGACCTCAACGAGGGCGATTCCATAGCCTTCAACTCAAAGATACCCCATGCTGCCGTAACTCTGGACAACAGAACGGCACTTATCCTCAACGCTCACCTTAAGATAGAGAAGCTGACGGAAGCCATTAAGAACGGCTAGAGCAGATTTCGTCTTCGCGAGGAACATTTAATGTGACACTAGCCAAAGGCTGAACGAAACAGCGTAGCTGTGAGCTAAAGCGAACTTCCATGCACAGATACAGCGTAGGCATCATGTATTTGACTTGGAAGACTGCTTCACTCCGTTCGCAGAGACGTTATTTTAGTCACTCTGAGGATTCAGCCGAAGAGTCTCTACGCTTGAGACTCTTCACTTCGTTCAGAGTGACGAAGACAGAATGGTCTTACTCAAACGTTAATTATTACGAAAAATGCATTAGATCTTAAAGAACACCGCAAGCTCATCCAGTCTGGAGAGGCATCTGAGCAGTTTTTTCTGGAAGCTGGACTCTATCAGTTCCGGAGGGAAAATGTCAGAAAGCTGATGAGGGCTTCTGATGAAAAGCTTTGTGTTGTAGTAGTAGCAGTGGTCTATCAGCTGGTTGAACCTCAGCGCATTGTTCAGGTTAGGGAAGGGCATCAGTCCGTCAATGAATATCGCCTCCACCGCTTCAGGGATAACGAAATATTTGAACGGATGGGTGGATTCCAGTATTTTGATCAGATTTTCAAAGGTTATCTTGGATTTTGCCTTGCTTTCCGCAGTATACATAGCGAAAGCGTCCAGAAAACTGTCTTCCGATACGTTTTTCATCCATATCTTATTGCGTTTTCTGTAGTCCTCACCCTCAACTATGATGGTTTCAAAGCTTCCGGCGATATCTCCGAGCTGCTTTGTAAAGTTATCTGTCTGGAATCTCAGCTTTCCCAGTTCGTTGGGCAGGGTGTTGGAGGTGGTGATTATCAGTGTGTTTTTGTTTATCTCTCTGAAAAACTTAGCCATGATATGGGTCATGGCGGGGTCGTCCAGCTCAAATTCGTCTATGAGGAGCAGGCTGAGGTCTGAGAAGTGCTCAATGCATTTCTCAACGCCAAGATAATGGAAATAGTAGTTCATCTCGCCGAAGCTCATAAAAGCTTTGCTGCCCCGCTCACAGGTGTTGTAGCAGGAGCTTAAAAGGTGGGTTTTGCCTATACCGTAGCTTCCGTCGATATATATGTTGTTGGGCTTTTCCGAACCGTTTGAAGTCTTTTTACTTTTGAGGAATCCGAAAAGAGATTTTCCCTGTGTCTGCTGAGCGGGGGAGTATGTTTTCATCTGTTCCAGAGTGTTCTGGAGCAGAGACTTTATCTGCGATTGTGTGGGATAGTTCTCGTCGGGAATATAGTTTTCGAAGGTACATCTTGAGAACTTTGGATGGGGTCTCAGATTTTCAAAACATTGTTCCACTGATATGTCAAAGGATATACCGCTCAAGTCTATGTACTTTTCAGCATTAGTCATGTATAATTTCTCCCGGATGCCCGTCAGGCTGAACGAATATATAAAATAATTGAGAGAAAATCAAATGCTTTCAAAGATTGAAAAAGCTGTTTTAAAAGCAGGGGAGCACCTGCTTAAAGGATTCAACGGAACCAAAGAGGTTTCGCTTAAGGGTAAAATAGACCTTGTTACGCAGTATGATGTGGAAGTGGAGAGGATTCTTCTTAATGAACTGTCGTTCATGGGCGGCGAATACGGATTTGTTGCCGAGGAATCAGCCGCCGGGCGTACTGAGAAGAAAAAGGCTGTGTATATAGATCCTATAGACGGCACTACCAATTTTGTTCACGGTTTCCCCTTCTGCTGTATATCGGTGGGGGTATATAACGGTTCCGAGGGAGAATACGGCATTGTCTATAATCCTGTGATGAACGAGCTTTTCAAGGCAGAGGCCGGCGGCGGCGCATTTCTGAACGGAGAGAGGATACACTGCTCTGTAAAAACAAGGGCGGTGGATTGTCTGACGGCCACAGGCTTTCCATATGGGATTGCAGAAGGGAAGGGCGGCGACATACTGAAAATACTGGAAAGGATACTGGCAAACACCAGAGGCATACGCAGAGCTGGTTCTGCGGCTCTTGATCTGTGTTACACGGCAAGAGGAGTATTTGATGCTTACTATGAATTTAATTTAAGTCCATGGGATATAGCCGGCGGAGCGGTCATTGCCAGGGAGGCCGGATGTGTCGTTTCCGGAATGAAGCAGGGGGAGTCCCCCGATCTCTATGAAAAGTTTATTTTAGCCGCATCAGAAGGCGTTCACGGAGAATTTTTATCCATCATCAAAAACATATAATAATATACTATGGTTTATAAACAAATTATCGCTGAAAACGGTCAAGGCGATAATTTTTGTTTTCTAATAATTCACAAATATTATAATCACATAATGAAAAATAATTAATCTATTTTGATTAGTTAGATTTTTTAAGGAATGAAACTTTCTGTATTACTATGATTTTATACTATATAATAATCATGACAAAACTTTAAGAAATTTCTAAGATTTCACGCTTGGAAATTAATAGATAGTTAGGAGGGTAAGGAGAAATTCTTGAAATGCTAGTGTATTCAGTAAAATACATAATTGACAGTATTTACAATTGTGTTTAATAGCAGTAAAGTTTCGCTGTGTTTAATAATAAGGTGCAATATTATATGAGTTGTGTGCTTGTTTATAGCCGCGGAACTTTATTTCGTGAATGTTTGGCAAAAACCATACTCGATATGAAGTTTGTAAAAGATGTGCGCACGGTTGGAAATCCGGGGGAATTGCCTGATGCCATTAGAGAATTTAAACCTGATTCTCTTGTGGTTGATATCTATTCCAGAAACTACGGTGACGATGTTCTCGGTTCCATTTGCGCAAATCTTGCGCCCGAAAAGATAGTTTTACACACCACAAGAGAAAATAAGCACCTTAATTATTATAATGCGGTTCACGGCATCTGCCATTTTGTTTATGCCGAGGACAGTGTTGAAGTTATCAAATATTCACTGGAAAAATGCCTGTCCGGCGGCAACGGATTTATGGACGACAGCTTTCAGGGGATCCTTACCAACAGAGAGTGCGAGGTTCTTCGCCTGATAGCTCTCGGCAAAACAAGCAGAGAGATCGCCGAACAGCTCTGCATCAGCAAAAACACAGTGGATACCCACCGTAACAAGATGCTCCAGAAACTAAACATGGCCAATTCGGCTTCACTGGTTCAGTTCGCTTATAACACAGGTCTTATATAAAGAAGGCGGGTTTTTAATCCGCCTCAGACTGATGACAAACTGAAGTTTCAGGCACACCACCTTGATGAGACTGCCGCGCTACGCTCGCAGTGACAATTATTTACGTCATTGCGAGGAACGGAGTGACGTGGCAATCTCACAACACTAAGACTTTGTCAACAACCTGAGGCGGGTTTTTAACCCGCCTTAGTTTTGTCAGTGCTTCTATTTCAATTTAGCAGAAATTCTCGCCACATGCTCACCCTGAAATCTGGCTATCTCCAGTTCGTTTGCAGAGGGCATACGGCTTCCGTCCGCCGCCGCAAGGGTTCCGGCTCCATAGGGGCTTCCGCCTGTTATTTCAGACATAATCGTAAGTCCCGGCTGGCTGTAGGGAACACCCACGATAACCATTCCGTGGTGAAGCAGGGTTGTGTGGAAACTGGTTATTGTAGTTTCCTGTCCGCCGTGCTGTGTGCCTGTGGACACGAAAACACTTCCCACCTTGCCAATCAGCCCGCCCTTCGCCCAGAGACCACCTGTTCTGTCGAGAAAAGCACGCATCTGGGAGCTCATGTTGCCGAAGCGGGTGGGTGTGCCGAATATTACAGCGTCTGCATCCGCTAGCTGTGCAGGGTCTATCACGGGTATATGGGCAAACGCCTTCTGAGCATCGTATGCTCCGGCTTTTTTCAGCGTTTCCTCGTCAACTGTTTCAGGAACTCTGAACAGTGTCACTTCCGTATCCGCAACCTTGGCGGCACCTTCTGCCACTGCCTTTGCCATTTCAAAAACGTGTCCGTAAAAACTGTGGAAAACCACATAAACTTTATTTGCCATGATAACCACCTCGTGAAATGCTTATAAGACTAAGATGGTGTGGTTTAATGTTTTGTCAATGAAGAATGGTCACAGCCATGTGCTGTTTCTGAGATAATACGATAGCGGGAAACTGAGGCAGAGGAGCATATAGGCTGTGTTGAAAATAAGCGCATACCGCACAGCCTTTTCGGGTGTTTTTCCGGATATTATCGATATGAATCCCGCTGAAACTCCCAAAGCTGTTCCGGCATAGATAAGGACATAGAACACATATCCTATAAAACCGTATTCCGGCTGGAGAATGCAGAATGGGCATTTATGGGTAGGCAGTTCATAAATATATGGTGATACGGCATATGTCAGAACGGATATTCCCGCCGCAAGGTGAAGCAGGTTCGATAGGATGAGCAATTTTCGGGAGAGTGCAGACAGCGTGAGCAGAATGAAAGCGGCCGCATATATCTGAACTGAGTAATCCGCCGAAAAGGTTTTGAAAACAGAAGTGTTGTTGCCGAAGATGACATTACAGCAGCTAACCGCCACAGTGGGATCTATGGAGCCGAAATGGAGGATAAACAGTATAAGCTCTGACACAAACGAAACGAAAATTAACGGGATCAGTTTTGATTTTAAAGGAGTATATGCCATTGTTTCACTTTTCGAATCAAGACGGTTAAGCGACAGCCATGCGGCATAGAGGATCAGGTTAATTATTTTCACCGTTATCAGATATTTGCCGTAAACGGTGGCATTAACGACCCCTGCGGCGCACATCGCACCCTCAAGATAAGCCGAGAGCTTGTCGTTTGCGAAGATGAACAGCAGAAAAACGGGGATATTGATTATGAAGATATATTTCATCAGCACCGAAATCAGGTATGACTGCTTCTCCAGACCATACTGAACAGCCGAAGAACTGCTGAAATCCCATCGTCTTATGATTCTGATGCTGATAACAAAACCGACGGAAAGAAAGAACATTGAAACAGCGTAGATTATCAGCTGAATAAAGATTTCCGGTATCAGAAAGCTCATTTTTCCATCCGGATTATCGTGTCCGCAATTCCGCTCTCTATGATGGCTCTGTCGTGGGTGGCTATAAGTATGGTACGGCCTTCGGCCTTCATTCCTCTGAATATATCGAGAATGCTGTCGGTGAGTTTCGCATCCAGATTTGATGTGGGCTCGTCAGCCAGAACAACCGACGGGTTGTTTATGAGTGCCCTTGCGATGGCTACCCGCTGCTGTTCGCCGCCTGACAGCTTTTTGACCGTCTCGGCGCTTCTGTCGGCAATTTTCAGCCGCTCCATAACAGCCTGCGCACGTTCTTTCTGCTCTTTAAAGGGTACGCCGGAGGGGAGCAGGGGGATGGTTATGTTGTCGAAAACCGACAGATTGGGTATCAGGTTGTAGTTCTGGAATATTATGCCAACTCTCTGCCGTCTGAAAACTGCGGCAAATTCCTCAGGCAGCTTGGCTATGAGTTTTCCGCAGACCTCGATATCTCCGCTGTCGGGTCTGGTCAGTGCAGCGGCCAGAGCAAGCACGGTGCTTTTTCCGCTTCCGCTCCTGCCGTCCAGAATGACTGTTTTTCCGGCAGGGATATCCATGCTGAAATCTTTCAGCGGCACTATCTCGCCGTAGCTCTTGGTGACGTTGACAAATCTTATCATCTCAGGCTCTCATGGGCATCCGTTACCGATGCCCTCCATGCGGGAATGATGACCGCCGCCGCATAAACAGGTATCACCGTCAGACAGGTCAGCGCCATCTCCCTGGCCGGGAAAACAAACGGAAGGGCAAACTCAGGCCTCAGGTATGAATAGCCTGTGAAAACAGATTTCAGCAGAGGCGCCTGCATCCCGTAAACATAGAGCATGGCCAGCGAAACCGCCGTCAGTATGGCCAACACCGAGATTATCAGTGCTTCGTAGAGCCGCACTGTAATTATGTCGGACGGGGCATAGCCCACCGCCTTCAGAATAGCTGTCTCTCTGCGCTCCTCGGCTGTCAGGCCTGAAGCTCTGTCGAAAACTATTATGAAGAAGGTGAAAAGACTCACGGAGAATATCAGCATGAACACCCCTGATCTGAAATCAAAAAGGTTGCCCTCCGCCGCAAGCCGTTGTTTTTTTGTGGTGACCCTTGTGTCAGGGTACATTCCGGCTATTTTCTGTGCGATATTGTCAGTTTCATCGGGATTTCCGGTGTAAACGGCGATGTATGAAGCTCTTCCCTCAGGTATCCCCAGTATCTGTCTGGCGGAATCGATGTCGGTGAGGATGGCGGATGATGACATCATCTGTGATGCCGGCTTAAAAGTACCTGCCACAGGCAATTCCAGATATTCACCATTCGGCAGGGCGAAGCTGAATGACTGCTTGTTGTACATCGCTTTCAGAGTCTCGGACAGTTTTTCCCCTGTGACCATCCAGTTAGTTGTGGAGGGGAGTTTGGTAACCGCTTTTGAAAAGTCCTCGGAGTATTGCTCTGCAAATGGATCTATCCCGACTATTATGAGGTTGGATTTAAGATATTCAAAATGATACAGCCCCGTATACATGGGTGCGGCATATTCAACACCCGGAATAAGCAGTATCTCCTCCGCATAGGACTCCTTTATCAGCTCTGTCCGGCCGCCTCTGTCCGTGCGGACGGTTATGTCGGCGGCAGCATCGGCACTATAAACGCTTTCGGCTCTCAGCGAGGCAGTTATGAAAAAAACCGATGAGCAGATGAATATCAGCAGAGTGAGTATCAGGAAAACAAAGATTGATTTTGACCTTCGCCCGCTCAGAGAGGAGAGAGCAAGTTCGAAAAGTCCCGCTTTCATCTTCCGTATACCGCAGAGGAAAGGTTGGTATCGGGGGCAAAGGGTTCGTCCGGTAAAGGTTTATGCGTATATTCGCTGTAGACCGCCGGAAGGTATCTGTCGGTAAGTGCAGTGAAGGCCTGTTTTTCGGCCAGAGCTTCACTGTCGGGAGATAAAAGGGCGGTAAAAACTATTGTCTCCGCCGCCGTAAATGCTGTCAATATGGATAATATTATGAGAAACCTGCGTGCTCTCGGCATCACTTTATCTTTGAAGCCTTGATATCCGCATATTTCACGATCTCTTTTCCGTTATGGTCTGTCATGAATGTTTTTGCGTTCTTCTCTGATTCAAACGGGATAAGCTCGTGTCCCATCGGGCCGTAAACATCGGAGCCGGAAACATAAAACGCCGCAGTGCCGTCAATTGCCTTCCCACTGTAATAGTCGGTTACGAGCACCTTAGTTATTTTTATACCCTTATATTTTCCCCATTTTGCAGGGCTCTCTTTGAACTTGATGAGATCCTTCATGCCGTCAAAATAGAGGCTGTTTTCAGCACCTTTTTTGTCTGTATAGGTTATCTGTGCCGCCCATTTGGGATATTTCGCAACAAACATTCCGCAGACTGGGCATTTTGCTTTCTCAGGAACGGATATGACGCTGTAGCCGGGGGCGTTCTTTCTGCTTACCTCCCAGAGGTACAGAGATAGTGCTTGAAGCTGACCCTCTTTCAGTTCGCCGCAGACTGCGTTGTTCTTAATATATGCCTTCATTGCGCTGATGGTTTCAAACTCGGAAGGCTCAACGGGCTTACAGACAGATTTATATATCTTTTCACCCATGGGGTACATCATTTTGGTTTTGCGCTCGGCGGATGCGTCCCTGTCGGTCTGAATGGTGTCCAGAGTTGCCTTCATTACCTTGTCATAGTTGACTATCTCGCCGCCGTATGTCTTCTGGAAGGCCTTTGCATCGTTCAGGGAGGCGAAGGCATATTTGCTGACGTTTGTCATGGTACCGGGAGCGGAGCTTCCGATTACATAGTGAGCTGTTTTAGCATTAGTAAACTTTTCTTTGGCCGCATCCATGGTCAGAATCTCTTTTATGTTTTCGGATATATTGCCGGAATCCTCAGCAAAACACCTTATTGAGCAGTATTGTTTTGCTGTTCCGTTTTTCAGCTTAACGGCGAAATTGGTTTTGTAGTACATGGGCAGATTCATTCCACATACAGGGCACCAGCTCTTGTCTGCTCCGGTCTGCAGAAGTTCGGGAGTGCCTGTTGCGCTTCTGTCGAACTCATCGGCCATATCGGCCGCAAAGGCGAATAAGCTGAACAGAAGCATAACACCTAAAAATAATCTTTTCATATGTATCCCCTTGTGATGAATATATGGAAAATCATATACCTGTTTAACTGCTGGTGCAAGTTAAAAGCGATAAAAATATTCTTTTTATCCATAAATGCAAATTAACTTTCGCAGGTCACTGTTTTAGTGTAATCTTTAATAATTGCTTTCAGTGGTGAGAAGATGCGGATCATCCTTGCGGTTTATACAT
This sequence comes from Seleniivibrio woodruffii, assembly GCF_004339245.1. Taxonomy (NCBI): domain Bacteria; kingdom Pseudomonadati; phylum Deferribacterota; class Deferribacteres; order Deferribacterales; family Geovibrionaceae; genus Seleniivibrio; species Seleniivibrio woodruffii. The sequence continues at coordinate 617,697 of NZ_SMGG01000004.1, read as the reverse complement.
TGTTATTTTTTTGCCTTGCCGGATGCAGCCCGACTGAGCATCCTTTCGCTGAACAGAACGGCAAAAAGTATATTCTGGTCTACAGTTCACCTGTGCTTTCAGAACCTGTGGCAGAGATTGCGTCCGTTTATGAGAAGAGCGGCGATTGTGCCGTTGACATTCTCACCGGAGGGAGCGCACATCAGTTTCGGGCCATTGAGATAAGCAAAAAAGGTGATCTTTTCTTCACTTCCGTGGGGGAATATGCGGACGGTCTGAAAGAGAAGGGCATGGCTTCAGAGCCGTATACCCTTGGCAGAAACCGGCTAGTTTACTACGTTGCCTACGGAAACCCCATGGGTATTGACGGAAACCTCAGCTGGCTGGAAAATGACAGTATCAGGCTGGTCATCGGTTCGTATCTGACGAGCGGAGCAGGGGAGCAGACCCACAGAACTTTACAGAAAGCCGGTATTCTGGAAAGGGTATCCGAATCTATCGATTTTCTTGCGCCGGATTCAAAATCACTTCTGAAATCTGTAGCGGACAACGAAGCCGATCTCGCAGTCGGATGGGAATCGCTTAAATACAGTACGGTTTCAAAAGGAACCCGGACAATCCCTATCAAATCACCTTATTTCGGCTATGTTCCCGTTAAGGCTGCTCTGCTGAATTTTTCCGTTGAAAAGTCCTGCGCCGAGGATTTCCTGAAAATGGCGGTGTCTCCGCAGGGACTTCAGATATTCTCCAAATACGGCATTGAGAATAAGACCAAATGATAAATTTTTATAAATATAAAAGATATTTTCTATTTTTCGCAGGTTTTCTTCTGCTCTGTGTTACGGCCGTAACTGTTATGTTCGGCATGTATAACTTTGAAAGAGAAAGAATGCACTACCTTAAATCGCTTATGGACAACACCAAGTCCAGAGTCGACATCCACAGATTCATCCGGATCAGGGTCAGCGAGGTTAACAACTATCTCCATCTATACATTGAATCTAAAAAATTCAGCGAGATGGACAGATACGAAGCCAGAATATTTGAAGATCTGGACAGCATCCGTGAAGAGCTGAACGTTCTTGAGAACGGAGGGGTGCTGAACGAGAAACTGCCTTTGGGCGGTGCTTCTCAGGATGTTTTCACCAACGAATACAGATATCTGAAAAATGACGGAAAGCACTATGACCCCAGAATCATAGATATGCGGGCGAAGCTGGAGGAGCTCAGGATAATCGTCAGAAGCTACAGGAACTATCTCATAAACAGAGTTTCTGCAGAGGAGACGGGCTCTTTTGAGCTGGGCTTTGCATCGGAAAAATCCATCAGGGTCATGACCAAGGAGATAGATAACTTCTTTACCGATTTTCAGATGATAACCAACGAGGCCTACGCATCGGGGCTTTCTGACATGAAGGTTCTTAGTGACTATATCAACTCCGAGGGGCGCCGGATGGACAGACTTTCCATGTGGATATCCCTGTTCTTCGGCACAGCCATCGTTCTGTACGGTGCCAGACTGTCGTATGTTATCTGGTCGGTGCTCAAGGACGCTTCGGACATGAAGCGCAGCTACGATGATCTCAGCATGAACTTTGACACTAAGCTTAAATCCCGCACGCTGGAGCTCTTCGGCAGGCTGGACGAAATTATAAAAAGTGAAAGCGACTATAAACTCCGCTACGAACAGATGATGAAAGTGCTGGATTCTATGAACAGCTCTTTCTATGTTATAGACGTAAAAAATTATGAGATAGTCTACGCAAACAGCCATGCATCCGACCGTGAGAATATTCTGGGCAAAACCTGTCATTCCGCAACCCACAAACAGCTGCTCCCGTGCAGCGGAAAGGATCATCCCTGTCCTCTTCAGATAGTCACATCCACGGGGAAACCCGTTACTGTGGAGCATATCCACAGAACAGCCGACGGCACAGATCACTATTTTGAAATACGGGCATACCCGATAAAAGACGAATACGGCGAGGTTGTTAAGATGCTTGAGATATCGGTGGATATCTCCGAGTGGAAACAGACCGAAAAGTTCCTTATCCAGCAGCAGAAGGCACTGGAGGAAAAACTGGCGGACTATTCCAGAATAGCCAATGAGCAGTCAAGACTGAGGCAGAATGCAGAGGTCAGGCTGGAGGACAAGGAAAAGCGGTTCAGATATCTTATTGAGAATATTACGGATGTTATCGTGGTGCTTGATAGCTCCGGCAGAATAAAATATGCAAGCCCGTCTATGGACAGAATTGTGGGCTTTAACAGCAGACAGATACGCAGCAAATTCCTTGAGGATATAATTTTCGATTCCGACCGCCATTTCTTCAACGAATGGATGTCGGATATAAAATCCGGCGGAACGGAGACGAGATACGGCGAGTTCCGTATAGTCAAGCGGGGCGGGGACATAATGTTTGCGGAGGCCTCAGCCGTTAATATGTCCGAAGATCCTGTGGTTGCGGGAATAGTGTTTAACATCCGTGACGTTTCCGCCAGAAAAACAGCGGAAAAAGAGATACGTAAGCTGGCTCTGGTCATGGATCAAAGCCCTGTCAGCATACTGATAACCGATACGGAAGGGGTGATAGAGTACGTCAACCCCATGTTTGAAAAGGTCACCGGATATTCTCAGGCGGAAGCACTTGGCAAAAAGCCCAGCATCCTGAAATGGGACGAGTCTTCCACCCATATTTTCGTTGAGCTTTGGGACACCATTAAAAGCGGACAGGTATGGCAGGGAACCTTCACCAACAAGAGAAAGAACGGCGAAAAATATTATGAATCGGCAGTTATTGCCCCTATAACCAATACGGACGGGGAGATAATCAGCTTTGTTGCCATAAAAGAGGATATAACCGAGCTTCTGCTGGCCAGAAAACGGGCTGAGGATGCGAACATCGCCAAATCCCGCTTCATAGCCAACATAAGCCATGAGATACGCACCCCGCTGAACAGCATAATCGGTTTCAGCGACGTGCTGAAAATAACAGGTCTGAACGATAAGCAGAGGGGCTATCTGGCCACTGTGCGGTCAAATGCGGAGACTTTGCTGGACATATTCAACGGAATAATGGATCTGGCGGACACCGAGAGCGAGGAGTTCTCCATAGACAGCCACATGGTCAACGTGGACGTTATGGCGGAGACCGTAAACAGGGTGCACAGAAGGGCGGCAGAGGTTAAGAAAATATCGTTCCTCAACTACATCGACCCAGCAATTCCTAAAAAACTGAAAGGCGATTCGTTCAGGGTGGGGCAGGTGGTTTCAAACCTGCTGTCAAACGCTGTGAAGTTCACTGAAAACGGCGGCCGCATTGAGCTTAACATCCGCAAAACTGCGGAGACGGAGAACACTGTCAGCGTTGAGTTTGAGGTGAAGGATACCGGAATAGGCATCTCTGAGCAGAAGCTGGCAATAATTTTCGAAAATTTCGAACAGGGCGATTCCGGAGTAACACGCAGGTTCGGCGGTGCCGGTCTCGGCTTAAGCATTGCGGCGAACATACTGAAAAAATTCAATTCAGAACTTAAGGTTGAGAGCAGAAAGGGCGAAGGAAGCCGTTTCTGGTTCGAAATAGAGTTTGAGCGGTTCAGCGAGGAACCCAGACAGAATCAAACAGCGGGCGGGGCGGACTCAAAGCCGCTTTTCCGTTTTTCGCTGAATGAGCTTTCAGGGCAGATAGGGCTTGCGGCTCCTGTTCTGTCGGGGCTTTTGTCCGAGTTCTGCATCAACTCGTCTCAGGAGCTGAAAAAGGCCATGGAGGAGATATCCGCAGGAAACGTCCGGAACGCTTCCGACCTGCTCCACTCCGTTCGGAGTGCCGCAGGAAATCTCAGGCTTGAGATGCTGTCGGAAAAATTGAAAAATGCCGATGAATTTGTTAAGAAGAATAATGTTGATTATGTTAAAGAACTTATTCGGGAGATAACTGCTATGCTTGATCTGATTAAATTTGAAACCGAAAGGCGTGACTGAAATGGGCATTAACGGTAAAATTGTCTCTGTTGACGATAATAAACTGAACCTGATGCTCATAGAATCGATGCTGGAAAGCATGCATCTGGAGATAAAAAGTTTCACAGACCCCAGACAGGCGCTTCACTATATAAGATCATCCCAGCCGGATCTTATCCTTACGGACTACATGATGCCCGACATGGACGGCATATCTCTGATACGCAGTGTGCGTGAGTTCGACCATGACGTTCCCATGGTAATGATAACCGCTGTGGACGATGACGACAGCATCAAGCTTTCGGCTCTGAACGCCGGAGCTTCGGACTTTTTATATAAGCCTTTAAAGCTGTATGAGTTTCAGGTGCGGGTGAAAAACCTGCTGTCGCTCAGAAAAAATCAGCTTCTGCTGAAAGACCGTGCGGCTCTGCTTCAGCAGGAGGTGGAGATGGCCACGGAAAAGATCCGCATGCGGGAGTTTGAAACGCTGACCATTATAGGCCGTGCCAGTGAATATAAAGACACGGAGACAGGAAACCACATCAAGCGGGTTGCTCACTACAGCAAGGCACTTTCCGAGCATATCGGCATGGATCCGGAGTTTACGGATGCCCTCTATTTTTCCGCACCTCTGCACGACATAGGCAAGCTGGGCATACCCGACAGCATTCTGCTGAAACCGGGCAAGCTGGACGTTGAAGAATTTGCGGTGATGAAACAGCACACCACCATCGGCTATAAGATTCTGGCAGATTCCGAAGGTAAATATCTTAAATTCGGTGCTGAGATAGCCCTTTCCCATCACGAACGCTGGGACGGCAAAGGCTATCCGCAGGGGCTTGCAGAGGAAAATATTCCCATATGCGGGCGTATTGTCGCTGTCAGCGATGTTTTCGACGCGCTCCTTTCCAAGCGTACTTATAAAGAAAAATGGCAGTATGATGATGCCAGACAGTTTATAAAGGAGAACAGCGGGGTGATGTTCGATCCTTGTGTGGTCGATGCTTTCGACAAACTCAAGGGAGCTTTTCTGGACATAACCCGCAACTACGAGGACGACTAAATTTTAAGACAAAAAAGGTCTTGACAGAATTACAATAGCTCCTATCGTAGTTTCAAATACTCCTTTTGCAAAAAACGTCAAATATACGATTAGACGGTGCGGGGAAGGCAGACCCTGCACCGTTTTTAATCTACAGACAGCCAAAAAAGACATCTACCCAAAACCAATCTTTTTCATTATCATGTAAGAAAAAATGACCGGAGGACACCATGCAGGTCAACAGGGCTGATGCCTACAAAATTCTTACTGAATACACCAAATCCGATTCTCTCATAAAGCATGCCTTGAGCGTTGAACAGGCCATGAAAAAATATGCTGAAAAATTCGGCGAAGATGCCGAAAAATGGGGAGTTACAGGTCTTCTTCACGATTTTGACTACGAAAAATACCCCACACTGGAAGAACACCCCTACAAAGGAGTGGAAATTCTGCGGGGGATAGGATATCCGGAGGACATTCTGGAAGCCATCATGGGGCACGGAACATCAACGGGTGTTGCAAGGGTCACCCCTATGGCAAAAACCCTTTTTGCGGTGGACGAGCTTTGCGGTTTTCTGCTTGCCTGCGCATATGTAAGACCGGATAAGTCCATTGCAAACGTTGAGGTCAAAAGCGTTAAGAAGAAACTGAAAGATAAGGCGTTCGCCCGTGCGGTCAACCGTGAGGACATCACTCTGGGCATGGAGGAGATGGGGGTTGACGCCGACGAACATATTGCGTTTGTGATATCGGCTCTGGCTGAGATATCCGACGAACTTGGAGTGTAAACCATGAACAGGCTCACCGCTGTTGACTTGCATGACGGTCTGGCGGTGGAGACTGTCGTGTATCCATATGGCACCGTATGCATATCGTCTCAGGCAGGATGCCGCATGGCGTGCCCTTTCTGTGCGTCAGGCCGCAAGGGACTGGTCAGAAGTCTCACCGCAGAGGAGATGCTTTTGCAGGTTGAGACCGCACCGTCCGCAAAGCGGGTCACTGTTTCCGGCATAGGCGAACCTCTGGACAACTTTGATGAGGTGGCGAGGTTCATTGCCCTGTGTCCGCTTCCCGTCTCCGTGACCACTACGGCAAGCAGTACCGAACTGCTGAAAAAACTCCTGCTACTGCCACACAACGGAGTGATGATCTCCATCCACGGCGGCACTGAGGAAGCTCACAAAAAACTTGTGCCCAAGGCTCCTCCGCTAATAGAGATATACAGTGCACTTGCTTCCGCATGGGAGCAGATGTCTGTCAGAGCCAGAAAAAGGGTGGGGCTGAACTATCTGCCCGTGGCCGGAATAAATGACAGCGAAGAGGAGATTGAGCTTTTCGCTCAGGCGGCGTTGAAGTTTCCGGAATCGTCCGTTCATCTGCTCAGTCTCAACAAAGTGCCAAACAGCCCTTTTCAGCCTGTCAGCCATGCCCGCAGGGATGAGATATTTCAGCTTCTCAGGGGACAGGGCATAAACGTCCGCAGGGCTAACGCATTCCGCAGACAGGAGAAAGGAGGCTGCGGAACATTGTGGCTAAAAAAATATATTGACTAGGTGATAAATTTTATGCATTATACGTTCATGAATATTTTTGCAGCTAAATCAAACGTTAAAAATTGGTGGTGGCGTTCATCTTCTGAATAAGAGGTTTTCGCCATGAGTTTGTGTATAACAGCCGTGCGGTGAAAACCGCACGGCTTTTTTGTTGCCTTACAGGGCCGTGTTCTAACAAGACACGGCCTTTTTTTTTGAATTTTAAACCACAAGGAGATAAAATGAACCTCAGACAGCCCGTTTACCCCGACAGGGAATCGTTTCTGGAACTGGCGAAGGAATACGACAGAGTGACTGTCTACCGCGAGATAATGGGCGACACCTTCACCCCTATCTCCCTCCTGCGCAACTTCACCAACGAAGAGAATGTGTTTCTTCTGGAGAGTGCGAATCTGGATAAAACATTCTCCCGTTTCTCATTTTTCGGAAACAACCCCAAAAGGGTCATAACCTTTCAGAACGACACTGTAACAGAGAAATCCGGCGGCAAAAAGAAGACCTTTTCAATGAACCCCATGGACTACATGGCACAGCAATTTTATGCTGAAAAGGGTTACAATGACGGTAAATTCGGCGATTTCGCCGGAGGTTTTGCGGGATTTTTCGCTTACGAGTCCATAAACTACATGGGAGTGCTGAAACAGCCCGTAAAATGCTCAAAGGACAGCAAACTTCTGGGGTTCATGGAGGTTGACGAGTTCTTTGTATTCGACAACCATCTTTCAAAACTCTATGCCGCTGTGAGCATGAAAACCGCAAACGGTGAAGAGGCATACGAAAAGGCTCTGAAACGCACACAGAAAATGGCGGGTGAGCTTAACCGGTTCAACTTCGACAACTTCGATTCCGATCTTGACTGCGAAATAGTTAAGGACATGGAGCAGGAAGAGTTCATGAGAGCCGTTGAGCAGGTCAAGGGCGAGATAACCGAAGGCGAGGGCATACAGATAGTCATAAGCAACGCATACCGCATCAAGGGCAGTCTGAACCCTCTGAGCCTCTACAGAGCACTGAGAAACATCAACCCTTCGCCCTACATGTTCTTCCTGAAATTCGGAAAAGAGGTGCTTCTGGGTGCATCACCCGAGATACACCTTAAAATACGCAACAGAACAGCTACACTTAAGCCTATCGCAGGCACATATCCCATCACAGCGGACATTGAGGCGGCGAAGGCGGCACTGCTGGCGGACACCAAAGAATGTGCAGAGCACCTGATGCTGCTGGATCTTGCCCGCAACGACCTCTACACCTGCTGTAAGCCTGAAAGCGTGCAGGTTGTTCAGGAGTTCATTCCTGAGGTCTACAGCCACGTTATCCATATCGTCAGCGAAGTTCAGGGCGTTCTGGAGGACAGGGCGACACCGCTGGCTCTCTTCATGCGCAGTTTCCCCGCCGGAACGGTTTCCGGTGCGCCTAAGGTTCGTGCGATGGAGCTTATCGAGCAGTATGAAAAATCCGAGAGAGGTTTTTATGCGGGATGCGTGGGCTATTTCGGCTACAGCGGCAACATGGACACCTGCATAACAATCAGAAGCGCATTCGTAACTCCTAAAGAAACGGTGCTCAGAGCCGGTGCGGGGATAGTTTACGATTCAGTGCCCGAAAAGGAATTTAAAGAGGTCGAGAACAAGCTCGGCGCATTATTCGCCGCATACAAAAGCATTGCGGCTGCGGAGGGAAGAGATGTTTCTGTTAGTTGATAACTACGATTCGTTCACATACAACCTGTACGCACTGTTCAGACTGGCAGGCGCAGAGGTTGACGTTATAAAAAACACCGAGTTCAGAGAGGCTGATGGCTATAAGGGGATAATCCTTTCCCCCGGCCCATCAAGCCCCAAAAACTCAGGAACCACACTTAAATACCTAGAGCTTTACACAGGCAAAATTCCCATGATGGGCGTTTGTCTGGGGATGCAGGCAATGGGTTATCATCTGGGCTACGAGGTGCGCAGTGCGAAATCGGTTATGCACGGCAAGACCGACATTATGAAAAAGACCCGTGAGTCGAAACTGTTTGCGGGAATCAAGGACGGGTTCACAGCCGTTCGCTACCATTCCCTTGCGGTGTCCGCTCCCGAAAGCGTTATAACCTCTGTTGCAGGGTCGGACGGCGAATGTATGGCGATGGAGGACGAGGCAAACAAACTTTACGGGGTGCAGTTTCACCCCGAATCGGTGCTGAGTGCCCATGGCGACGTTATGGTCAGAAATTTCATGAACATCTGCGGGGTGAAGTGATGAGCGTTGAACTTGTAAAAAAATCATGCATGGGCGGAAGCCTGACCTTCGAAGAGACGTACAGCGCCTTCATCGACATGATGGACGGCAAGATGGAAGAGGCGGAAATAGCCGGAATACTCATCTCCATGCGCCTGAGAGGCGAGACCGTGGACGAGATAGCCGGAGCCGCCAGAGCTATGAACGAGAAAAAGATATCATTCGACACCGACACGCAGGTCTATGACACCTGCGGAACAGGCGGCAGCGGAAAATCCACAATGAACGTATCCTCCGCCGTTGCGGTTCTGCTTTCGGCGATGGGCTATCCCGTCGTTAAACACGGGAACCGTGCGGTGAGCGGCGTAGTCGGTTCTGCGGATATTTTTGAAATGTCGGGCGTTCCCGTCAGCAGTGAAAAGAACGATATGCAGGGTTATTTCCTGAAACATAATTTCGCTTTCCTCTTTGCGCCGATGTACCATCCCGCTCTGAAATATGCGGGAGCTGTGCGCAGAAAACTGCGTGTGCCCACCATATTCAACTTTCTGGGGCCGCTGGCAAACCCTGCCAACGTTGGCGGGCAGATTGTGGGGATGGCGATGCGCGACAAACTGGCAATTCTGGCCGAAAGTCTTCTGATGCTGGGGCGTGACAGGGTAGCGGTCTATTCGTCTCTGGATGGATACGATGAGATATCCTCTTTCGCCCCCACAGAGGTTCATGAGGTTTCCGCAGGCAGGATAATCAAGCATTTCATCAACCCTGCCGAATATTTTACACCCTTCCACATGCCGATTATAAAGGACAACAAAGAGGCGGAATATTACTTTAATCTGGCGATATCACCGAAGGGCGGTGAATATTCGAAGCTGATAGCACTGAACGCAGGACTTGCGCTCACGGTTTTCGGCAAAGCGGACAACATCCGTGACGGATTCGGACAGGCTCTGGCTGTTATAAACAGCGGCGCAGTGCTTGAGAAACTCTCCAGCCTGAAAGGAAACTGATATGTCTGTACTGGCAAAGATTCTGGAAAACAAAAAGAAAGAAGTTGCGGTTATGACAGTTCCCGCTTTTCAGAGAAAAAAGGCGGTTCTGGATTTTAAAGCCTCTCTGACTGCAAAGCCTTTCATCTGCGAGGTAAAAAAAGCCTCGCCGACACTGGGGGACATAAACGTGGGGGCTGATCCCGTGGTGACCGCCCTGCGCTATGAAAGGATGGGGGCAGGAGCAGTCAGCGTGCTGACGGATAAGGAGTTCTTTAAAGGAAGTTTTGAATATATGCGTGAGGTGGCGGAGGACATAAACGTTCCCGTGCTCTGCAAAGATTTCATTATAGACGAAAAACAGATAAACACAGCATACGTTTACGGTGCGGATGCCGTTCTTCTGATGGCAACGGCACTGTCGAAAGGTCAGTATGCGAGGCTGTACGACTGCGCAAAAACAAAAGGGCTGGCGGTGCTGACGGAGATTCACGAGGAGGAGGAATACGATATCGTAGCCTCCGTAAACCCAGATATTGTGGGAGTGAACGCCCGCAATCTGAAAACACTTGAGATAGATATGGACAAAGCGGCGGGGATAATCTCCCGTCTTGGAGGCGGTCATTTCAGGGTTGCCGAAAGCGGCATGAAGACTGCGGACGATATCAGAAAGATGCGTGCGGCGGGAGCCGATGCTTTTCTGGTTGGCTCGGGGCTTATGTCGTCTGAAAATCCGGAGGCTGTGTTTGCCGATATGGCATCGGGGCTTAAAGCGTGATAAAGATATGCGGGGTGAAAGACCTTGAAACCGCTGAAAAATGTATTGAGCTGGGTGCGGACATCATAGGTTTCGTTGCCCACAGGGCAAGCAGAAGATATCTTTCAGCGGATGACGTTAAAACTATAGTAAACGCTATCGGTGGCAGAGTAAAGACCTGTGCTGTCGGGTTTACTCTGGCCGAGTGCAAAGGCTATGAAACTGACTACGTTCAGGCAAACGATGCAAATTTTGCGGAGAACCACATTCTGAGCGGACATGAGAGACCATCCGGCACTTTCCGATACTTTCTGTTCGACAAGAGCAGCGGAAAGGGCGAAACCTGCGAATATCCGGAATGGACAGCAGAATTTGCAGACAGGCTGATCCTTGCGGGCGGGCTGACGCCTGAGAACGTGGGCGATGTCATCCGCAGATACAGGCCATTCGGTGTGGACGTTTCCAGCGGGGTCGAGACTGACGGCGTTAAAGATATAAAAAAGATAGCAGAATTTATAAAACGGGCTAATGAGGCGTTCAAATGATTAAAAAGGCTTTTTATGGAGAATACGGCGGGCAGTTTGTGCCTGAAACCCTGATTCCTGCTCTGGATGAGCTGGAATTCTGGTTCAATAAGCTGAAAAATGATGAAAAATTCAATAAAGAACTGGATTCACTGCTGAAATCCTATGCGGGAAGACCCACTCCCGTTTATAAGGCTGAGAATCTGTCGAAAGAGCTTGGCTGTGAGCTGTATCTGAAAAGGGAAGACCTGATGCACACGGGTGCGCACAAGGTCAACAACACTCTGGGGCAGGCTCTGGTGACCAAATATATGGGCAAAAAACGTGTGATAGCCGAAACAGGCGCAGGTCAGCACGGGGTGGCAACCGCCACTGCGGCGGCACTGTTCGGCATGGAATGCACGGTCTTCATGGGTGAGGTGGACGCCCGCAGACAGGAGCCGAATGTAAAGCGTATGCAGCTTCTGGGTGCGGAGGTCGTCCGTGTTCAGGACGGTCAGCGCACTCTGAAAGACGCAACAAACGCAGCTCTGCGTGAGTGGGTGGCCAGTGTCGAAACAACACATTACATAATCGGAAGTATCGTCGGCCCTTATCCTTTCCCTGAGATGGTGGCATACTTCCAGTCGGTGATAGGCATTGAGGCGAACGCACAGTGCAGAGAACTGGGGTTCGACCCCGACTGTGTTGTTGCTTGTGTTGGCGGCGGAAGCAACGCCATCGGAATCTTTCAGGGATTTCTGGACAACCCTGCCGTCAGCATCTATGGAGTTGAGGCGGGCGGAGTGTCCGACAAGGACGGTGAGCATGCCAGAACAATAGGCATGGGCAAACCGGGTATACTCCACGGTGCATATTCCTATCTCGTTCAGACCCCCGAGCATCAGGTGGCGGACGTACATTCCATTTCCGCAGGGCTTGACTATCCGGGCATAGGCCCCGTCCATGCCATGCTGAACGATTCCGGTCGTGTCACATACGGCTATGTGCGTGACGACCACGCTCTGAACGCATTCAAACTGCTCACCCGCAGAGAGGGGATAATTCCCGCTCTGGAATCAAGCCATGCTCTTGCGTATGTTATTGAGAACAAAGAGCAGTTCAAAGGAAAAAAAGTGCTCGTGAATCTTTCGGGCAGGGGCGATAAGGACATGGCATCCATCCTTGAAAGGGGGCTTGTATGAGAGGTTTTTATATTGTCGGCGGATACCCCGACAGGGAAAGTTTTAGAAAATGCCTGAACGCACTGGCGGAAGCGGGCTTTGAGTTCATAGAGATAGGCATTCCCTTCAGCGAACCTGTGGCGGACGGTCCCGTTATTGCATCTGCAATACACGAGGCTGTCACAAAGGGAGTGGATATTGAGGCTATCATGGCGGAAGTGCGGGAGATGAAGCAGAAATACCCGTCCGTGTGCGCCACTGTAATGACCTATGCAAACATTATCCACGGCTACGGCGAAAAGAAATTCTCCGAAGATTTCGGCGATATCCTGAGCGGGGTCATAATCCCCGATCTGCCCGCCAGAATGCACTACTGGATGAAGGAGAAGGGGCTGACCATTCCCGTTATCCCTTTTGTCACCCCTGTTTCAAGGGATGAGGACATCGAAGCCATAAAGGATACGGATGCGCCTTTCGTCTACTACATCAGCATCATGGGTGTTACAGGCTCTGACAGGCAGGGTACGCAGAACGACAGGGCGGAGCTGGCGAAAAAACTCACCGGGAAGACCGTTGTGACTGGTTTCGGTATCCGCACTCCGGAGGATGCATCAAAAGCCATAGCGGCAACGGGCGGTTTTGTGATCGGTACGGAAGTGGTTAAAAGACAAGGAAATTTTGAGGAGTTCTCAAAATACATAGCCGATTTCCGTTAAGCGGCATAATCAAATTTGTTCAATATTGAACAACCATCTGATACGCCCGTGAAATAAATAGGTTAAGAGACCTCAGATACTTTATTTATCCGGAGGTCTCTTTTATGTTCAGCATTTCAAGAAGAAATCTGCTCCGCTCCACTGCCGTAATCGGTACAGGCCTTTCTCTGGGTCTTACCACGGGCTGTTCCGATTCCGACACTCAGACACAGGCCAGATTCGCAGTCCTCTCCGATCCTCACGTTTATGACACATCGCTGGGAACAACAGGCACAGCTTTCGAAGACTACCTCGCCCACGACAGAAAAATGCTCGCCGAAAGCACGGAGATAATGGAAGCCATGGCGGCGAAACTTTCGGCTGTGGATAAGCTCGATTTCCTGCTTATCCCCGGTGATCTGACAAAGGACGGCGAAAAAGTGAGCCATCAGAAAATGGCTTCAATACTTGCAACTCTAAACAGTAAAGGGATAGCGACCTACGTTGTCCCCGGTAACCACGACATAAACAATCCCCATGCCGTCTCTTTCAGCGGCAGCACAACAACAAAGGTCGCTTCCGTTACCCCTGCTGAGTTTGCGGAGATACACAAAAACAGCGGCTTTAGCAATGCTATCTACAGGGATTCAAACTCACTGAGCTACATCGCCGAACCCGCTGACAACGTGTGGCTGTTCGCCATCGACTCATGCAAATATGACGACAACGGCACCTATCCGGAAACGTCCGGAGAAATATCCGCCGCAACACTCAGCTGGATCCTTTCCAAGCTGACCGAGGCAAAATCTAAGGGTAAACTCGTGATAGGCATGATGCACCACGGTATAATAGCCCACTTCGCCGCCCAGCCTCTGCTTTTTGCCGAATACGTTCTGGACGAATACACCACAGTGGGTGCGGCTCTCGCCAACGCAGGGATGAACATTGTTTTCACAGGACATTTCCATGCGCAGGACGTTGTTAAATACAGCTTCTCAAACAGCGTGATGTATGATGTTGAGACGGGTTCCGGAGTGACGGCTCCCTGTCCTTACAGAATAATAGATCTGGATATACCCGCTAAGAAATTCGATATCAAAAGCTACGAGATAGATTCAATCCCGTCAAAAACCGATTTTGCGACGTATAAAAAGGACTTTGTGGAGCAGGGGATGCTTGAGCTTTACACGGCTCTGGGACCTTCATACGGTCTGCCGACGGCATATGCTTCTGTGGGTGCAGAGATTCACGTTGCCCACTACAAAGGGGACGAGACCTTCGCCTCTCTCAGCGCACAGTCTCAGGGTGTGGTTCAGGCCATGATGGCAAGCACGGATGCTTCGGCACAGCAGCTGGGATATGCTATGTATGATTTTGCGCAGGACGGGGCACCCGGTGATAATGATCTGATAATTACTCTCTGACGAGATCCTTCAGCTAAGCCTCAGGATGACGGTTGTGTGGTGTCATTCTGAGCGCAGCGAAGAATCTCGCTAACGAGACCCTTCAGTATACAAAAAAAAGGTCATCCTTGGATGACCTTTTTTCTTATTCCAGCTCGATTTTTTTAATGTCCGGATCCAGTGAGTTGATGATAATATCCAGAGTGTTCAGGATATTCTGGAGATCCGCCGGCGACAGCTTATCCTTATCAAAAAAACAATCGTCTTCCATTTGTCTCATCAGCTGCGCCGTATAACTAATACCTTCTTCGGTCGCTTCCAGATAGATAGTTCTTCTGTCTGCGTCTTTTTTAACACGTTTAACAAAGCCCTTGCTCTCAAGTCTGTCAACAATACCTGTCAGGGCGCTGTTGTTCAGGTTGACGGATTTTGTAAGTTCGGTGAGGTTCATCGAACTCCTGCTAGTGATTTCATAAAGACACAGCATCTGCGGAAGCGTAACATGATACTGCTTATCGAGGTGCTTGGAATATTTGTCCAGGAAGCGTGAAAGCTTACGAATCTGGACGATGGTTTGCATGCAGGCATTTTTGCTCATATTACCCACCATAAGTAATGGAGAATCATAGACGAAAACAAAATATAAATCAATGGGCAGTTTTTAAAAGAATGAGAGTAAGATAGAAAAAGGAGTAAAAAAGACGTAAAAAGATTGTCAGATTAAGCGCAATCCGAACATTTGCCGTATACTGTGATTTTACAGCCTATAATATTTCTACCTGAAAGTGAAGCGATTTTTTCTCTGACGTCTTCAGTTTCGATATGAAGGTCTTCTATCTTTCCGCAGTTGTCGCAGATGTGGTGGATGTGCTGGTGTATATTTAGCTCGTATAAGGTTTTTTTACCTTCAACGTTCAGCTCGCTGACTATTCCCGCTTCCATGAGTGAGTGGATATTTTTGTATACAGTTGCAAGCGACAGAGATATTATCTTCTTTTTCAGCCTTGTGTAGAGCGTATCAATGTCGATGTGCCCCGCATCAAGTATCTCTCCGCAGATGAGAAGTCTTTGAGCCGTAGCTCTCAGGCCGTGGCTTCTAAGTATGTGTTCAACGTTATACATATTTTCCATGTCTAATGATATATTTTAGGACAAATTTTGTCAACTATAACCTAATAAAATTTATCTAATCATACCTTTTTCTCTCCAGAAACGGACAGCTCCGTCATGGGGAGGGATAAGCATGCGTTGCTGCTCATAGTTAAGCGGAATTTCAACTGCCGCCGGATGCTGGGTGGTCATATAGCTGACAGACGAAGGGTTATATATCATGTTCAGCATATCCCTGACCTCTTTTTCCGAAGTATAGAGGTTTGTCAGAAGTATAACATCTGATTCTACAGTATCAATATTTTTATTGACCCCGTTGTAGGTCCCTATGGGTATTTTGACCGAACGGTAATATCTGTTTGCGGCCAGAATCCGCTTCATATCGCTTTCCATGCTTATCAGGCGGGCATTGTTGTTGTTCAGCATATCGGTTACCGAGGGATTTGGCACTCCCGCCAGAATCCATACCGCATCTATTATTCCCGCTTTAAAGGCGGCTTCGGCCTGACGATAGCCTATGAAATATTTAGTTGTGCTGTTCCACACGCCTATGGACGAAAGAATCCTCTCCGCACTGCTGGCGGCTCCCGTTCCTGCCTCTCCCACAGCAACCCGTTTGTCAGCAAGATCGTGCAGGGTTTTTATTGTGGAGCTGTTCTGCACCAGAACGTGTGCCTTTGCTGTGAAAAGCAGGCCTGCGCCGTATATTCGGGTATATTTTGTGTTGTCGCCTTTCAGAAGTCCCCGTCTGGCCAGATATGCGTCTTCGGCATAAACAGTGGCAAAGCCAGCCTGTCCGCTGTTCAGCATACGGATGTTCTCTATGGAGCCTTTGGTGGGCACGGGTGTTATCTTCATTCCGTATTTTTCACCCAGTTTTGCTATCCCGTTGGCAAAATACATGAATGTGCCGCCGTCGGGGCCGCCGCAAAATCTGAACTCATTTGGCGCGGCAAAAGACTTCTGCACTGAAAATAAGGTTAAAACTGCGATGAGGGCTGAAAGGATATATTTTTTCATAAGATAAATTAACATCAAACAGTGCGGTTTACAAATCAATTTGAAAATAAGTAAAATGAGTCGGTGAGGCGGCTGTTTGCGGAAAATCCGTTTATTTCGGTGAATGCACAGTGGAGCATGATGCGGCAGTGTTCGGTTCCGCCGTATAGCGTGTCCCCTGCGATGGGGTGTCTGAGGTGTGCAAGAAAGGCTCTCAGCTGATGTCGGGCGGCTTTTTCTATCTCCGCCTGAACCAGTGTGAATCCGTTTTTGTATGACAGAGGGGTGAAGACCGTTCTGTTGCCGCCGGACAGGTCTGTAACTTTAACCTTTGTCCGTTTCCCGGCATCAATCAGATTATCCATGGTGACGGATCCTGTCATTTCGCCTGAAACATAAGCCAGATATATTTTTTTCTGGGAGACAACCTCAACCCCTTTGCGAACTGCGGCTATCACCCCGTCTGTGGTGAAATCCAGTCTTGAGATGAGTTCATGTTCATGTGAATAAGCCGCCAGAATATCCTCCATGGTGACGGGATCGTCTATCCTGTGGCGTTCTGAGTGCATGAAAACCGGCTTATCGAAGAAAATAACGTCGCCGGAATCCGCCAAAAGATACTTTTCCGGCTCTGTTTTCTGCTTTTCGGGTATTTTCAGCTCAAAATCCTCATCGATACAGTCTGTGTCCTTGCGGACTGGTTTTCCGTTAAGGGTTACAAGCCCTTCCAGAATATACTGTTTTGCGCTTCTTGCAGAAATTCCGTATTTTACCGACAATTTTTTTGAGATTTTCATATATTTTTAATCTCACATGCTTTAACTTTTTTCAAGATATGATATAAGGATTTCTATGTACGAATACAGATTTAAACAATTATCGGAGGAATCCGTAACAATTCTGGAAGATATGGGAATTTATCCCATAGAGGAAGACTTCAAAGGTCAGGAACTGTGCTTTGTGGTGTACTTTGGCGACGGGCTGGAGGACATCATTAAAGACGAATGGTATCAGAAGGTTGAGGTTGAAGAGACGGGATGGGACACCAAATGGAAGGAGTTCATCAAGCCCGGCAACCTGACAGACAGCCTGAAATACGTTTTCGACCTTGATGCGGTCTCCGACAGCGGAACAATAATCATCAACCCCGCCATGGCATTCGGCACGGGGACACACGCAACAACACGCTGTGCGGCACGCCTGCTTGAGGACGTGGTCAGCGGCAAAAATGTTGCCGATGTGGGCTGCGGAAGCGGCATTCTGGCCATTGCGGCGGCAAAGAGGGGCGCAAAGGACGTTTATGCGTTCGACATTGATCCTGAAGCCCTTGACAACACACTTGAGAACATCGAGCGCAACCATGTGAACGTTAAGGCATGGACAGGGGATATCGACAGCCTTACAGAGAAGGTTGACGTTATTGTGGCGAACATCATAACAAGCGTTCTGAAGGTCATCCATCCCCCCGTGCTTGAGATGAAACCGGAATACATCGTCTATTCGGGCATTCTGGCAGAGGAATATGAAGAGTTTATGAAAGAGATAGACATAAAGGATTACGATATCGTCCGCACGGTGAACGAGGCGGAGTGGTGCGGGGTGCTTCTTAAATGCCGTTCACAGCAGTAATCGGCGACATCCACGGGTGCATCCGCACTCTGGACAGGCTGATAAACCGCATTGAGGCACGCTACTCGGACGTAAACTACATCTCTCTGGGGGATATAGTCGACCGTGGATTCCACAGCCTTGAGGTCACGGAGCTGTTCATGGAGATGAAAAAGCAGGGCAGGTTCCGCATGCTTCTGGGCAACCATGAGGACATGATGCTGGACTACACTGGTCTGTCCGCCGTTTATGCGCCGAATGCGTGGTTCGGCACAGGCGGAAAGCTCACCGTTTCGTCATTCAGCAGGAAGGAACTGGATAACAAGCTGACTCTGGGAACCGTAACCAACTGGGATTTCAAACCCTATCTGGAGCCGTATCAGGAGTTTTTTGATTCGGCGGAGATGTATTTCGGCTACGACTATCCCAGAAACAAATATATGTTCTCCCATGCCGGCCTCGGCCCCTCAAACGGCAAGGTGGGCAGGGTGACAGAATACAGCCGCCGCAAGGATTATCTTTATATCTGGACAAGGGACACAGAACAAAGCCAGAAGAAGCATTTCGGTTATACCATGGTTCACGGGCACACACCCGTTAAAAAGGTCGATCCCCAGCATAACCCCAGAACCCCGTTCGTTAACAGGAATAAGGCGGGAGAGCTTGTGTCGGTCAATCTGGACACAGGATGCGTCTACGGCTATGCCCTGAGCGCAATGGTGATAGACGATGCGGGGGATTTCGAGTTCGTCAGCGAGAGGTGTATGGATTGAAACGCATATTCTATGAAGGCATGATAAATGATGTTTTCAGCCTTGAAGGCGATGTTTTCCATTATCTGAAAAACGTGGTCAGGGCGAAAGAGGGTGATACTCTCGGAGTTCTGACACCCTCACAATATGCCGAATGCACGATCACCGAACTGGGCAAACGGTCGGCCTCCGTCCATGCGGACATAGTTCGTGAGACTAAAAGGCACGACTACAGGCTGACTGTCTATCAGTGCCTTTTAAAGCGTGAATACATGGATTTTGCCGTTGAGAAATACAGCGAACTGGGAGCGACCGAGATAGTCCCCGTTGTGAGCAGACGAAGCCTGAACGAGCTTAAGGACAAGACCCGTGACAGGTTCACGGACATAGCCGTTAAGGCTGTGCTCCAGTCGGAGAACGAACAGCTTCCAGTCATAGCCGACAGCATCGATATCAGCGATATAACCCCCTGCGGAACTGAGAATATTGTTTTCTACGAGAGAGCAGAGACTATGGGAATGCCTCCCGTTTCAAAGGATATGAGCATTGTCATAGGGCCTGAGGGCGGGTTTACCGAGGAAGAGATCTCAATGCTTGCCGCCAAAGGATTTAAAATCATAAAACCTGTCAGTCAGATATTGAAAGCGGAGACGGCGTCTGTGGTTTTCACAGGCTACGTCCGTATGATGCAGGATAATATATGACCTTTACCGCAGACGATGAAAAATTTATGCGTCTTGCCATAGAGCAGGCGAAACTGGCGGGGGAGGAGGGCGAAGTGCCCATCGGTGCCGTGGTCGTTTATAACGGCGAGGTTATCGGCAGGGGATTTAACCGCAAAAACTCCGGCAGGTCTGCTCTGAAGCATGCGGAGATAGTGGCCATAGAGGACGCATCGAAGCATTTCGGCGACTGGCGGCTTGATGAATGCTCGCTGTATGTCACCCTTGAACCCTGTCTCATGTGCGCGGGAGCCATAATTCATGCCAGGGTGCGCAATGTTATCTTCGGTGCGGCAGAGCCCAAATTCGGCGGCGTTGTTTCACTGGCAAACACATTCGACATAGAGAAGCTCAACCACAGGGTGAACTATGCGGGCGGTCTCTTTGCCGATGAGATATCTCTGATGCTCAAAGACTTTTTCAAAACCATCAGGAGCGCAAAGTCACGTCCCTTATCACAGACGTGAACCCGACGTTTTCGCCGTTTTCTTCGATTATCTGCATTGAAAACTCTATTATCAGCTTTTCGCCGCTCTTCTTTATTGCGGGAACTTTCAGCATTTTTCCTCTGTAGGACGTTTCTCCTGTTTCAAGGACTTTAAACCAGCCTTTCCAGTGTCTGTCTCTGTGCTTTTCGGGGATGATAAGATCGAGGTTCGCTCCCTCAGCTTCGTCCCTAGTAAAGCCGAAAATGCGCTCACAGCCGTAGTTCCAGTATCTTATTATGCCCTCTTTGTCGGCATAGAGAATCCCGTCGTCCGCTTTTTCCGCCATCTGTCTGAGAAAGTCTGTCATGGAGTCCTCCTGTCTTACCCGTCTTTATTAAATAATAGGAGCATAGGTCGTAAATGGCAAATTAAGTTTGTTAAGACAGATATTTACATGAAGAACTGAGGGTCACGGTCGAAACGTACCCTGAGGGTCGATTTCATGTTCTCTTTGAGTGATTTTGAAGCGATGTTTATCAGGCGTGACATTTCGCTGTTTGTCTTGGTTTTGATAACCATGCCGTAGCGGTAGCGGTTTGATATTTTATATACCGGAGCCTGAGCGGGATAGAATATTTCCGCATCACCGCCAACACTTTTAAGTACGCCGTAAATATAATGTGCGGCTTCTTTTGCCGTCTCCTCTTTGGTGTGGGAGAGGGTCACACGGCACATTTTGACAAACGGAGGATAGTTGAAGAGCTTTCTGCGGATGAGTTCCGCTTCATAAAATCCCGTGTCGGTACAGTTCAGATGAGTGAAAACGTCCGTTTCCGGTGCGTTTGTCTGAATTATCACCCTGCCTTTTTTCGATGCTCTTCCGGCACGGCCTGAAACCTGCACCAGAAGCTGATATGCCCGCTCTTTCGACCTGAAGTCGGGCAGACCGAACATGTTGTCTATGTTTATTACTCCAGCAAGTGTAACGTTGGCGAAATCCAGTCCTTTGGCCACAAGCTGAGTGCCCGCCATGATTGAATATTCACCCGTTTCAAAGTCTTTCAGCATTTTTGAAAGCTGATTGTATGTGGTTGCGCTTTCAGTATCCAGACGCAGTATCTTTTTCTCGAAAAGGTTCTCCAACGCTTCGGCGACCTTCTCGGTTCCCGCTCCGTATTCGGATATATCATCACTGCCGCATTTGTGGCACTTCGGTCTGCGAATCTCCTGCGAACAGTAGTTGCACTTGCAAAGCCCTTTGGATTTGTAATAGGTCACTGCCACGGAGCAGTTGGAGCACATTATCATTTCGCCGCATGAACGGCAGTAGAGAGTATGGGAATAGCCTTTGCGGTTTATGAGCAGGATGGCCTGTTCGCCGTTCTCTATGGTTTTGTAGAGTTCGTTGTATAGCCTTTCGGACAGCACACCGCCTATGGGTTCCTCTTTTTTCATATCGACTATCTCGATATCGGGCATGTCGGTGTCGGGACGGCAGGGAATGGTATGCAGTCGGTATCGCCCGCTGACAGCATTCTGCCAGCTCTCAAGTGACGGCGTGGCACTGGCGAGTATGACGGGTATGTCGAGCAGCTTGCCGTAGAGCACGGCCATGTCTCTGAGGTGGTAGGGCGGGGTGTCCTCCTGCTTATAGCTGGATTCGTGCTCCTCGTCTACAATGATAAGCCCTATGTCGTCGGACGGCAGAAACAGTGCGCTCCGTGCGCCCAGCACCATCTTAAGGTCGCCTTTGGCGAAGGCCCAGAAGGTGTCGTTCCGCTTCTTCGGTGTCTTTTTGCTGTGATATGACATAACGTCGAAACCGATCCGGGCTGAGAGCCTGTTCTCAATCTGGGGCGTAAGCGATATCTCCGGCACAAGGTACATAACCTTTTTGCCCTGAGCTATGACCTGCTTCGCCAGTTCAATGAATATCTCGGTTTTGCCGCTTCCAGTTACCCCGTAGACAAGATGCACCGAAAACCCGCTGTTAAGCTCACTGCTGATTGCATCATAAACGGGTATCTGGTGAACGTTCAGGGTGATATCCCTTCTCTCGAAGGATTTCACCTCCGGATTTGTCCGCTGTGACTCAAGAACTGCGCCTGAGAGTATTCCGTTGAGAACGCCGCCGACCTCGACGCAGTAATAGTCTGATATCATACGGATGAATTTCAGATATTTCTCGCCGAACACCGGTTCGTCGTCTTTGATTGTTTTGATTTCTCTGTAGGTTATGTCCGGTCTGGGTTCGATGTTTTCGCCTGTAACGATTCCGCACAGTTCTCTTCTGCCCAGCGGAACCTCCACCCTCTGCCCCGCTTTAAGTTCGGTTTCGCAGATATAGGTGTAGATGCCCCCCGCCGGAACGGGGAGCATAACATCGTAGTATTTCATATATTGAGAACCCGTTTCTTGAGCTCCCTTTTAAGAACTTTGCCTGTGGCTGTCATGGGCATATCCTCGCAGACGTGAACCTGCTTGGGTATTTTGAAATGCGCCAGATAGTTGCGCAGGTAGCCTTTTATGTCCTTTTCGTTAATGGTCATTCCCGGTTTCGGCTTTATGTATGCCACGGGGATCTCGCCGCTGTTTCTGTCGGGCAGACCTATGACCGCCGCCGCATCCACAGCTTCGTGCTTGTGGAGCTGTTCCTCGATCTCTCTTGGGTAAACGTTGATACCCTTAACGATGATGAGATCCTTTTTGCGGTCGACTATGTAGATGTAGCCGTCTTCGTCAATTTTTGCAAGGTCGCCTGTGAAGAGCCATCCGTTGCGCAGGGTCATGTCGGTGAGTCCGGGCATGTTCCAGTAGCCCTTCATCACGTTGGGACCTTTTACGATAAGCTCGCCCACCTGTCCGGCGGGGAGTTCCATTTCGTTTTCGTTGACAACTTTGACCTCAACTCCGTCAAGAGCGGGACCTACGGACATGGGTTTCTGAAAGTCCAGTCTGTTTACGCTGACCACGGGGGAGGCTTCAGAAAGTCCGTAGCCCTCTATGATGGGATGCCTGAACTTTTCTCTGAATTTGACAAGCGTCTCCTCCGGCAGGGGCGCACCGCCGCTGACGTGGAGCTTTATGGGGTAGAAGAACTTGATGAACCATGCGGGCATTTTTGCCTTCAGCAGTGCAGTGTATACCTGCGGAACGCCGAGGAAGAATGTCGGTCGCTGGAACAGCAGAATGTTGCGGAACGATTTCTTTTTCAGGTCGTTCACGCTGCCCAGAATGATGATGGACGAACCCACATATGTGGGCAGAAGAACACACGTCATAAGGGCATAAGAATGGAAAGAGGGGAGGAAAAGAAGGAAAACATCGCTGGTGGTCACATGGAATCGCATAAGGCATGCGTATGCGTTTGCGACCATGTTTCCGTGGGTCAGCATTGCGCCTTTTGGGTGGCCTGTTGTGCCCGAAGAATAGACGAACACCGCAAGATCGTCTGATGTAAGCTCAATGCTGAGTTTTTCATCGGTCATCTTGTTCAGCAGGCGATAGATGTTCTCCGACATGAACTTTGTGTCCTCAAAGGTCATAACGGTTTTAAGGGTCGGGCATTTCTTGCTGATGCTGTCGGCAACTTCGGCAAAATCAGCCGAAGTGATAAAAAGTTTTGCTTCGGAGTCGTTTATTATGTAAGCGACTTCCTCTTTTATAAAGAATGTGTTGATGGGGATGCATACGCATCCGGCTTTAAGAATACCGAAAAAGCTGATGAAAAACTCCGGGCTGTTCTCTAGCATCAGACAGATGCGGTCGCCCTTTTGAAATCCCCTCGTGTTCAATAAATTGGCAAGTTTCTGGGCTTTTGAGTTAATCTCTCTGTAGCTGAATTTGTCCTTGCCGAATGTCAGGTACTTTTTACCGCCTCTTTCGGCGGCATGGGTTTCCAGTGTTTGATGAACCAGTTTAATAGGCATTAAGTCCTCCGGGTCTGACGCCGAACTTTATCAGCCTTTCGAAAAGTTCGGAAACCGGCAGCCCCACTACGTTATCATAACAGCCTTCAATCTTATCAACCATAAGACAGCCCTTGCCCTGAATTGCGTATGAGCCGGCCTTGTCCTTGGGTTCGTCCGTGGCTATGTACCACTTGATAAAACTGTCGCTGTACTTTTTAAAATAAACGTCTGTCGTTTTTGAGAAGCGTTCGCAAACGCCCGCTCTTTTGTTTATGATGGCCACGCCTGTGGTGACCTGATGTTTTTTTCCGCTCAGAAAACGAAGTGCGTCATAGATGTCTTCTTCGCCGTTGGGTTTGCCGAAGATCCTGCCTTCGCAGGAGACAATAGTGTCCGCCGCAATAATGAATGCTTCGTCATAGATACTGGCAACGTCATAGCCTTTCATTGCCGCATTTTTTATTGTGAGGTCTGCTACAGGTGTTTCGGGGTTCATGTCCTCTTTTGCTGTGGATGTGACGTATTGGAAGTTGATTCCCAGACGTGTCATCATTTCCCTGCGTCTGGGTGAGCCGCTGGCGAGTATTATTTTCTGAAACATGTGATGCACCTTTCATCCTCTCGAATATTGTTTATGATTATCCGTGTGATATAGCCCGTAAGGACGCCCGTCAGCACGGAGAAAAAGCAAAAAAACGGTAATAGGTTATAAATCGCATCCGCTTTTATGTAAAGGGTTTTTACTACCAGAAACTGAGTGCAGATGTGAGCAACCGCTCCAAGAGCGCCTATTGACAGCGGTGTTGTGAACCTGCCCAGCACAAACACAAAAATACCCATAACGACTGTTGCCGCAAGGGTGGAGGGGAGTGCAATGGACATTTTTACGATAAGGTTTCCTGTGAGAAGCGGAACCAGAATTGCCTTTGTCACAGCAACATAGAGTGCGGCAGGAAAATCTATCAGATAGAGGCAGAGCATTATGCCGACGTTTGACAGACCGATACGCACACCCGGAACGGGCAGGGCGATAAAAGACTCCAGAACTCCCAGCGCAACAGTCATTGCGGCGAAAAGCCCTGTCATTGCCAGTCTGTTGTGGCTATTGGGAGATTGCGTCATAGTCCTGCTCTTTGCATTCCATAACCAGTGCCAGATGCTTGGGCACACATACGGCGGTATCCCCGCAGTTTTTCACCCAGCCCTGTTTTATGCATACTTTATTTGGGCAGTCCGATTCCAGAAACCTTGCCCCTTCAGCCGTAACCTGTATGATAACATGTCCGTTGTCCAGACTGATGTTTGCGTCTTTCAGTTTGATTTCCTCTTTCTTCTTTGTGTCAATGAGATACAGACGCTTTTCGCCGCCGGATACATTTAGCATGTAAAACAGCGATGCGGCTATAAGTGCAGATATTATGAGGATGTCGAGCTTACTTCTTTTCAAATTTTTCCCATCCGCAGAGCTTCATAAGATTTCCGTTCACGGTGTACAGCAGAACGGGTGTCTTGAGCTTTGCGCATTTCGCCCGCACTTCCGAAGGGTTTATCAGGAAAAACGCAGTGGACAGCCCGTCCGCCTCTTCGGTTGTGGGGGCTATAACACTGACGCTGTGGTAATATTCGGGGTTCTGCCCTGTTGTGGCGTCAAATATGTGGAATATCATTCTGCCGTCGGGAGCTTTGAATGCCCGCTCATAGTCGCCGCTGGTGGCGACCGCCATATTCTCAAGGTTGACTATTGAGATATAGTCTCTGCTGTTTTTGGGATCCTGAATGGCAACTCTCCAGTCCCTGTCGGGTCTTTTGCCCAGAGCGTAAAGGTCGCCTCCGGCGTTCACCATTGCGGTTTTTATTCCGGCCTCCTTAATGGTGCGGATGGCCTCGTCGACAATCCAGCCCTTCGCATAGGCTCCCAGATCAAGACTAACGTTAGTCCCTCTGCTTATGTTGTCAAGGGCTGTGTCCAGTTCGCTCTGGTCGGGCACACGGTATGCACCTTCGGGAAATCCATAGAGCTTGGAGATGGTTGCCGCATAGACGCTGAATCTTCCGTCGGTGATAAGTTCGTATGAACTGCCCCTTTCGATAAGTTCTGCAACTGCGGGTCTGGGTTTATATCTGGGGTTGCGGTTAAACTTTTCCGTATCCTCTTTAACAGCCGCCTCCAGAGAGGTTATCTTGCTTCTGGCGTTGACTATTATGTCTGCGTTCTTCTCCGGAACGGTTATGGAAACGAACGTGCCCATTGCGTAGAACTGTTCGGTTTTATAGGATTCCTTGCATCCGAACAGAGCTACAATCAGAAGACAGCATAAAATTTTCGCAAACAGGCTGGGCATGTGTTTTTATCCGTGAGGCAACAGGTTTCGTAGCCGTTGCGCCTTATCAGAGTGTGTCCGCATCCGGCACACACAGTGTCAGTGAATCCGCAGTCGCCACGGTTGCCTATATATATGAAGTTAAGATATTTTTTAGCCTTTTTTGCGTATTCGGTCAATGTATTGTTTGGGGTGGGCGGAAAGTCGTATTTGTATTGGGGAAAATAGCCTGAGATGTGCAGAGGTATCTCAGGGCTTATGTTCGCCAGAAAGGAACACATTCTCTCAAAATCCTCTTCTCTGCCGTTCTTTTCGGGGATAAGAAGGTTAGTCACCTCCAGATGCACACCGCCTCTGAAAAGAGCCTCTATGGTGTGTTTAACTGTTTTCAGCCGTCCGCCGTGTTCCTGATAGAACTCCTCGGTGAAGCCTTTCAGGTCAATGTTGGCGGCATCCAGAAACGGTATCAGTTCCCTGAGCGGTTCGGGGTTTATCATGCCGTTGGATACTATAACGTTTTTAAGCCCCGCCTGACGGAACGCCTTTGCGCAGTCCATCACAAACTCGAAGTTGGTGAGGGGTTCATTGTAGGTGTAGGCTATGCCGATGCTCTTTGCATCCAGAGCTGTTTCGATAAGTCTTTGGGGTGACGCTTCCTGAGTTGCCGTTTCCCGTGTGCTGATCTGCCAGTTCTGACAGAAAAGACAGGACATGTTGCACCCGTTGAACCCAATGGAAAGGATGTTTGACGCCGGATGAAAGTGATAGAGAGGTTTTTTTTCTATGGGGTCAACAGCGGCGGAGGCAACACGGCCGTATGCGGATGCGGTCAGCACACCGCCGATATTTTTCCGTATCAGGCATTTGCCTGATCTGCCGTTTTCGATCATGCATGTATGGGGACAAAGCACACATCTGACACACTGATTATCTTCAGCCTGCCAATATCGTGCTTTCATAGGCTTATTTTTCCCGGGCTACCATGTAGTCGGCGAGGAAGTCAAGCGCATCCCTGTAGGGCGATTCGGGGAAGAGTTTCAGGTTTGCCTTGGCGGCTGAGATGTATTCGTCAACCACTGCCTCGGAGCGTTTTTTCACGTCATATTTTTTCATCAGGCCGAGGATGTATTCAAGGTTTTCGTCGGTGGCTTTTTCATCGACGATTATCTCTCGGATACGTTTCTGCTCAGCCTCTGTGGATGCTTCAAGCAGTTTGAGAACCGGAAGGGTTATCTTGCCCTCGTTCAGGTCGGTTCCGGGTTTTTTGCCCGTTTTTTCGGGATCGCCCAGATAGTCGAGGATATCGTCCGCCATCTGGAATGCGATTCCAAGCTTCGTTCCGTAGTCTCGCATTGCGGCCTGTCTTTCGTCGCTCACGCCGCCGAGGATCGCTCCCGTTTCACAGCATGCGGAGAAGAGAACCGCCGTTTTTGAGTTTATGATTTTAAGATAGTCTTCGAATTTAATTTTAACGTCAGCGGTCTTAACCAGCTGGAAGACCTCGCCCTCGCTCATTGTTCTGGCTGCAACCGCCAGAAGCATCTGGATGCGGCTGTCGCCGTCTTTCACAAGGTTCATGAACGCACGGGAATAGAGGAAGTCGCCGCAGAGAACGGCTATGTCGTTTCCGAACACCCTGTTTGCGCTCTCTTTGCCTCTGCGGAATTTAGCTCCGTCGATAACATCGTCATGGAGCAGTGTTGCCGTGTGGATATATTCGACAACGCCTGAAAGCGTTGCGGTTCTTTCGCCTTTATAGCCGGACATCATGGCAGACAGAATGAGAAACACGGGGCGAAGTCTTTTGCCTCCGCTTTCAAACACATAGGAGGCCACTTCGTTCACCATCTTGACATCGGAATCCAGATTGGCCAGAAGTTCCTTCTCAACAGCGTCCCTTTCTTTGTCCACCAGAGCCAGTACATCGTTAATATTCATTCGAGAGATCTCCGCAAAATTTGGTTGTCGATTTAGAAAATCAGAGTATATTGTTACCCACGCACAAGTATTTTAACAATATACGATAATTAAACGCGTGTAAATAAAAAGGTAATGCTTTGAACAGAAGACAGACTGAAGATTTACAGATTATTTACTATAAACTGCTGGACGGCCTGTTTCTGAAACCGGGAGGGAAGGTCTGCGAATCTTCTTTCAATAACTTTTTCACTGCGAAATATCTGGCAGATAAAAAAATATTCGACACCGTCAATGCGCTGACATACGATATGTCGTCTGTTCCGGAGAACATAAACCCCATGAAGGTTGAGATGTCAGTTTCCCAGACCATGCGCAGGGCGAGGGTGGACACCCACGTATCCCTCGGCGGCTCTTTCGTTTTTCAGCCTATTCACGATGTCGTATACGCTCTGCACGGTTCATTGAACGTCGGCGGGCGGCTGGTGCTTTCGGTTTATCCGAAGATATACGATTCTCAGGGCAGGGACGTTCTGGCTATGCTGTCTGATGCGGCTCAGCTTCCTATAAAGGACAAGCTCAGCAGATGGTCGGTCACCGTCAGCAACGCAATCCACAACCTTTTCATGAACATTAAGACCGAAGAGCTGATATGCGATTCTTCAGTGAGCGAGGTTCAGTCCCTTTTCGGCAGCGACGTTTTCAACAGATATCTTTTCAAAAACGAAACCGAACATGAAATGTTCTTCGAACCTATGAGCGAAGAACAGAAATATTATATGTCATGGACTATCATCAGGGGGTTGAGAATATGAACATACCTTTTCAGACAGACAGAGCACCTTCGGCCATAGGACCCTACAGTCAGGCTATTATCTCCGGTAACATGCTTTTTGTTTCCGGTCAGATACCCCTTGACCCTGAGAGCATGAAGATTGTCGAGGGCGGCATAAAGGAACAGGCGAAAAGAGCTATCGACAGCCTGCTGGCAGTTGTTGAGGATGCCGAGTTCGGTAAAAAGAGCATAGCTAAGGTCACGATCTACATTAAGAACATGGACGATTTCGGCACTATAAACGAGATATATTCCGAAGCAATGGGCGACCACAGACCCGCCAGAGCTGTTGTTGAGGTGGCCAGACTGCCCAAGGACGTTCTGATAGAACTCGACTGCATCTGCGTCAGATAGCAGTTCAGATGCACAATGCCGTCATCCTTCGCTCACGCTCGGGATGACATTTGCTTTTTTATCAATCCGAACCCTCCGTTGCGGAGGGTTTTTTTATAGGAAACACAATGAGCTATTCCGGTATTTTTGCTATTCTTCTTCCTTACATGGCGTTCGCCTTTCTGGGCGGTGCAACAAACAGGCTGGGCATCACCAGAGGCCGCCCCGAAAAACTGATACTGAAGTTTTATATCAATGTTCTTGTTCCCGTTCTGATAGTTAACTATGTGGTGGGAAACGATGCCCTGAAAGATATCGGAAACGTTATTGCCGCTCCGCTGGTGGGTTTCTACGGCATCGTGATAGGCTACATTGTTTCTCTGGCGACGGTGAAATATTTCGGCATCAGAGAAAAAGCCTCCGCCGCATCCTTCGCATTTACCGTGGGTATCTATAACTACGGCTTCATATCAATCCCCCTGACAGAGCATATTCTGGGCAAAAGCGCAGTGGGGCTTCTTCTGGTTCACAACATAGGGATAGATACTGCCTATTGGTCGGTTGGAATAGGGATGCTTACGGGATTTTCCATCAAGAACATGAAAGCTCTTCTGAAAAATCCGCCGCTGATAGCTATTTTCGCATCTCTTGCGGTCAACTTTGCGATAGGCGGGGACGTTATTCCCGAATGGGCAAGAAAGATAATGCATCCGGTAGTGGTAGCAGCGATACCTATAGGTATTTTTGTGAGCGGCGCAACACTGGCCGAAAACGCTTCCGCACTGATAAAAAAGGGCGGATGGCTCGTTTCTTTCGGTGCAGTTCTGTTGAGAATGTTTGTTATTCCGGCTCTGATGGTGCTGACCGTAATGATATTGCCCGTGTCCCACGAGCTTAAGATGATAACTGCCGTTCAGGCGTCTATGCCTGCGGGGATGCTGAGCATCGTTATTGTTAAATATTTCGGCGGAGATGTGGAAACGGCGGCGCAGACAATATTCACTACCACAATAGCGGGAATGTTCACCATCCCCCTCTGGATAGCGTTTTTTATGCGGGTACTTTCTTAGAAGTAGCTTCTGCCGCCTCTGTATGATCTTACGAAGTAGTCGAGGTCGAGTCTTTCAACACGAACGTGTTTTCCTCGGCTGGGCGCATGAACAAACTTGCCGTCGCCAACATATATCCCGACGTGGGATACTCTGCCGAGGCGTCTTGTGTCAAAGAAAACAAGGTCGCCGGGCAGGAGCTCATCTCTGCTGACATAGCTTCCCTCTTCGAACTGTTCTTTGGAAACTCTGGGCAGATCAAGACCGTTCAGTCTGTAAACAGCCATTGTAAGTCCGCTGCAGTCGAATCCCGCATCAGAAGTTCCGCCCCACTCATAGGGCACGCCGATGTATCTCATGGCGGTTTCAACTATAGCCTTGCGCAGACCTGAAACGTCGCCCAGATATTCGGGTTTTGCCGCTTCATACTCTTCCGGAGCAACAACATAGAAAACGTCGATTGAGCCTGCACGCTGAAGCTTTTTGGCTGTGGCAACAGCTTCCGCTCTGGTGCGGAAGTTTCCGAAACGCACCTTATAGAGTCCGTCCTTGTCGAGGAAGTGGTAGGTATCCAGTCCGTTGCTGTCCAGTTTGGCTTCGAGGCGTTTTGCGTTGTTAACGTCGCCGAAGGCTCCGGCCTGAATGGTATATTGCATCGATTTAAGTCGTCTGTTCTGCTGGTTAAGGTTTATAGTGTCCGGTGAATCTGTGAAGCTGGGGGCTGCTATGGAGCATGCGTAGGTCATGAACATGAGGGCGAAAAAGAGAAGTTTTATTTTTATCATATATTTACCGTTATTATCAATTATTGGAATAAAAAAATAAACACTTCTAAAGACTTGAAAGTGTTTATCATGTATACTAGATTCAGATATTAACCAAATTTTTCCGGAGATGAAAGTGAAAAAAGAAGAACTGCAAAATTTTGATGGAAAGGATGGTCGGAAGAGCTTTGTATCAAACGAGGGCAGGGTCTATGACGTTACTGAGAGCAGACTCTGGAAAAACGGGAAGCATGCCGGCAAACATTTTGCGGGAATGGATCTGACCGAGGCATTGAAATCAGCCCCCCACGGTGTGGAGGTTCTTGAGCGTTTTTCACATGTGGGCGATGTTGAGTCCATGAAAGAGGCGAAAGAGAAGACCGAGCAGGAGTCCGGCCTTAAAGAGACCATCAGAAGCCTCTACCGCATTTTTCACCCCCACCCCATGCTTATTCACTTTCCTATGGGACTCATCAATTTCACGGTGATAATGCAGCTGATGTATTACATAACCGGCTATCCGTCGTTCTCCACAGCGGGGTTCTATTCTCTGGTGACGGCAACTGTTTTCATGGTGCCGACAATAGGTGCGGGCTTTGTCAGCTGGTGGGTCAACTATGGCATGACAAAAAACAAACTCTTTATGACAAAGATCATTTTTTCATTCATTCTCCTTGCCATGTGTCTTCTGGAGATAGTTTTATATTTTTCCGCAGGTGACGACGGCGCACTTTACAACGTTCTGCTCTTTGCAAACGTGCCTGTATTGGGGATCATAGGTTTCAACGGCGGAAAACTCAGCTGGGGTTGAAAAAAGTTGTTGAAAAAGTTTTTATGAATATGTATTATCTCACTTCCACAGGCACGTAGCTCAGTGGGAGAGCATCGCCTTGACGTGGCGAGGGTCGCTGGTTCAATCCCTGCCGTGCCTATATATTAAGGCCATACTGATAACTAGTATGGCCTTTTTGTTTTTCTAAGCTATCTTTGCCATTGGATTTCGGAACTCGCAGGGGACTTTCGTCTGGCACAGTCCGCATCCGCTTCCCGCCTTCTCCAGTCCGCCTGCCTCAACAGCAAACTTTTTCGATGCCTCTCCGTATACAAACATGTAACATTTCATCTTGTCGTGGCCGTCTTTTGAGATAGCATCCGCTGGACATCTTTTTATGCATGCCCCGCAGAGTCCTTTTGAGAGGAAAAGACAGCTGCGGGTATGGCTTCCTTCCTGACGCACGTCCGGCTCTATCACAAGGTCGGTGACAATGGTCATGATCCTGATGCTCATCCCTTTGTCGCTGATAAATCCGTCGTTCAGCCCGAAGGTGCCTGCTCCTGCGGCATATGCGGCGTGGCGCTCCGACCAGTTTGAGGTCAGGTCTCTTTTGTTCCGCATAACTCTGAACCAGTCTGAAAGCCATGGCATCACAGCCTTGTACCCTTCCTCTTTCAGCTGTCCGGCTATCTCTTTGATGCGGGTTTTCAGAAAAATCTCATCACCGTAAGCTCGGCTCATAGCCCACTCTGCAGAAGCCATTTCCGTGCGGCTGCGGTTGCTTTTCCGCACGTCCTCCTGAATGGCCTGAACAATTACAATGACGGTTCCGCCGCTGTAACTGCCTTCGCCATATTCCAGTTCTATTATCTCTTTTGGGGTCAGATGTTCCGGCGAGACCACATCTTTAAATTTTTCGAATATGGGGTCGTCTGCGGAGGCGAAGAAAACATCCGGTTCGTCATAAAACTTTTTACCTGTGGCGGGGTGCAGATTTTCCGGATGGTTGAATAAAAAGTCTTTTATCCTTTTGATTAGCTGCTGTTTCATATATCCTCCTGAAAAACGTGTATATGCACGATTATGGTTAAATAAAATCAGGGCGTGAGGGATTCCAACTTTGAAAGGAGAGAGACCAGATCTTTCAGAGTGTCCTTGCCCATATGTTCTTCCAGATGTTTTTGAGCCGCCTGCCACATGGGTTCTGCCTCAGCAAGAACATTGTGACCCTCAACTGTCAGTTTCAGGCTTCTGCTTCTGGTTCCCGCATCGGATGTGTCGGCGACATATCCCTCTTTTTCCAATATCTTCAGCCCTCTGACAAGGGTGGTTCTGTCCAGACGCATCTTCTCAGCCAGTCTGCTGACATTAACAGGCTCCATGTAGCTGATGTGTCTCAGCATGGAAAACTGGCCGATTTTCAGACCGCTCTCCGAAAGATATCCGTCATAAATTTCTGTGACTGCCTGCGATGCCCTGCGGATGTTTACGCAGTTGCAGACCGAGCTTTCTTTTTTCATAATAGTGTATATACACTTTAATCTGGGGATTTCAACGGTTTTCTTGTGTTTCGCCGGATTTGATAATATAATCCCCACTGCAAATAACAATGGCGGTGCAGGGTGCAGTACAGAAAAGACGTTGACGGACTCAGGTCGATTGCCGTTTTGCCGGTGATTCTCTATCATGCGGGGATATCAGCTTTTTCCGGCGGCTATGTGGGCGTGGACATCTTTTTTGTAATTTCCGGCTACCTCATAACGGGGATAATCTCCGCTGAGATGGCGGAGGGCACTTTCTCCGTTTCAAACTTCTATGTGCGCCGTATCAAGCGTATCTTCCCTGCGCTCTATTTCATGATGTTTGCCACCATAATCATGTCGTGGTTTCTGCTTCTGCCGGAGCATTTCCGCAATTTCGGAAAGAGTGTTGCCGCAACGGTGTTTTTTGGCTCAAACTTTTTTTTCTGGAAACAGAGCGGCTATTTTGACGAGGCGGCGGAGACAAAACCCCTATTGCATACATGGTCGCTGGGAGTTGAGGAACAGTTTTATATTCTTTTCCCGCTGTTTCTTTTCTGGCTCTACAGAAAGCGGAAAAACGCAGGATTCGCCGTTACGGCGGTTTTTGCCGTGTCCCTTCTGCTCAGTGTTTTTCTGACCTACCGTAAGCCTGAAATGTCTTTTTATCTTCTGCCCACAAGGGCTTGGGAGCTGATGCTCGGCTCTATGCTGGCTCTGGGGGTTTTCAGACGCACCGATAACTATGCAGTGCTTAACGTGCTTTCTGCGGCAGGTTTCGGGATGATAGCGGCATCCGTGGTGCTTTTCAATTCCGCAACTCCTTTTCCGGGCTACAGTGCGCTTATTCCGTGCGTGGGTACTGCACTGGTGATATACGCAGGTGAGAGGGGTATCATAAACCGCATCCTTTCCCTCCGTCCGATGGTGTTCATCGGTCTGCTGTCATATGCGCTCTATCTGTGGCACTGGCCTTTCATAGCGTTCCGTAATTATTATAAGAATCTGGTGGGTGACGTATTTTTCGTTTCCGACTGGTTTGCAATAGGGCTTACTTTCCTTCTGGCAGTTATATCGTTTTATCTTGTGGAACAGCCTTTCAGGCGGATGAAGTTCACAAGCCCCCGCAGGCTGTTCATCGGCACAGCGGCGGTGATGGCTCTGTTCACTCTGGCGGGTGCTGTGGTCTATAAGACAGACGGAATGCCCTCTAGGATGCCCGAATCCGTAAGCGTTGTTACAGACGTTCAGGAGAGCACCTACAGAAGCACCGAATGCTACTACCGTGACCCAATGAAAGCCAAGATAAGCAATCTCTGCCGCATGGGCGACAGCGACAGACTGCCCAGCTTCATAGTGTGGGGGGATTCCCATGCGCTTTCGCTGACAGACGGAATGAACAGATACGGTCAAGAGAACGGCATTACCGGAGTTTTTGCCGGAAAGTCCTCATGTCCGCCTCTGCGTCTGGTGCGTATTCTGCTGAACGATGTTCCCACCAACTGCCGCCAGTTTAACGATATTATCTTTAATGAAGTGACCGCCGATGCCGGAATAAGGGATATCTTCCTTGTTGGCAGATGGGAGGTTTACTCCGGAAAACCCATGCTGGGCAACGATTTCGGCACCGAGATAACTCTGGACAGTGCCCTTACCAAAAACGTTATAGAGAAGGACAATCTGAAAGTTTTCGAAGAGGCGCTCATCCGCACAGTGGGTTCTCTGGAGCGGGCGGGCAAGAACGTTTATTTTGTTATGGACGTTCCGGAAGTGCCCTATGACGTGCCTTCGGAAATGGGTAAAATAGAGTATTTTAAACACGTTTTTCCTGCGCTGACCTCATTCGTGTCCTCAACTCTTCCCTACAGCCATTATGAAGAGCGGAACGAGGATGTTTTAAAGGTTCTGGAGCGTGTGAGGCAGAAGACAAACGTAAAAGTCATAGATATTCAGAACGTATTTTGCAAAGACGGTGAATGTAGGCTTACCGAGAGCGGAAAATCCCTTTATGCGGATGACGACCATCTTTCAATTTACGGTTCGAAATATGTTGTGGAGCAGGGGAAATGGATTTTTGACGATATTTTGAAAAAATAACGCCGCACTACTTTGAAAGTACGGCGTTTTATTTGATTTATCAGTCTTTTTTGTGACCTTTTTCTTTTCCGTGCCCTTTATCTTTTTTTCCTTTTTTCATATGACCATAGGGCACTTTCTCATATCTCCAGGGTTTGCCGTTCCATTTGCCTGACTTATACTCCTTTCTCCAATCCGGTTTTACAGTGGTGAAGAATTGGGGTGTGCCCACAAACACCTGCCATCCGCTGTTTGCACTCTCGGATTTGAACCATTTTCCGTTCATGGATTTCCACCAGAAACCGTTCCATAAAAAGATATCTTCCTGGGAATTGTCCACAAAATATACGTCGGGTGTGTCCGGTATAAGAACAACGGTTGCGTCAGCGGAAACGGATACCGAAGGCATACCGTTTATGTCGATATTTACGTTTATGTCAGCTTTTGCCGCTGTTGAGGAAAGAACGACGAAAGAGAAAAGAAACAATATTGCAGATTTTTTCATAAGACCTCCTATTTCAGGCAGTCTAACTGTAATCTTTTTAAAATGAAGTGCAATTTACCCCGTTTATGTTTTTGCCGTCAAAAACAACGCTTTCTGGTACGGATTTAATGAAATTCTGCCTGAGGCTGTAGGTGTATGCCCCCTGATTGGGAATCACCAGTACGTCGCCGATTTTTACGCCGCCGCCGTGGAATGTGTGTCCCCAGATGTCGTGGGGCGTGCAGAGAGAACCGAGGATCATCATAGGGTGCTCGGTCATGGAAATATCTGAAACGTTCACCACCGGAAAGTAGTCCATCTCGAACCTTTCCCAGCCTATCATATTCGTGCCGCCGTCGGTTATGGCGATATCCGGAAGTTTTATATCCTCAACCCTCAGAAGAAGGTGGATTGACTCGTGGCAGACCCATCTGCCCGGTTCGGCATATATTGCACATTTCAGGTGCGGTCTGATATGAGTTTCCACTGCCGCCCAGACTGCATCCGCATAGATATCTATGCCTGTTGAAGGCACACAGCGGTGATCCAGCGGGTCGCAGGGATTCTTTAACAGCTGTTTGTTCAGCTTCATCTCCTCTGCGGAATCAGCCAGAAGCCATTCGCCGTCCTCCGGCCAGTAGCCCCCGCCTATGTCCATGAACTCAATCATATTTCTCAATTTTTCCGGCAGTTCGGCTATTGTTTCGCCGATGAGTTTTATAAGCGCCGTGTGGTTATCCGGTGTGAGGTTCCAGCTTGAGTGGAACTGCACCCCGCAGAAGCTGATATGTTTTATCTCCGCGGCGGTCATGATGAATCTTTGCAGCTCATCCAGCGGTATCCCGAACTTGCGCCACAGAGGGTTATTTTCAGTGGTGAGCCGCACGCCTATGCGCACGTTTCTGCCCAGAGAGGACAGCTTGTTAAGCTCGGTGAAGCTGTCGCAGAGTATGGTCACTCTGTCCGAATATTCCGCCGCCAGTGAAAGTTCTTTCAGCGTTTTTGCGGGGCCGCTGAACACTATTTTTTCTGCTCCGCAGCCTATGGCCGTCTGAAGCTCAACGCCGCTTGAAACGTCTATTCCGAAACCTGCTTCCGCCAGAGTTCTGATAATATACGGATGATTACAGCTTTTCATTGCGAAATAGGGCGTGAAGTCGTCAAATTTTGACGAAAAAGCCGATCTGAAAAGGTCTGCGCTGTTTAAAAGTGCCTGTTTGTCTATAAAATAGAGAGGGGAACCGAATTTTTCGGCTGCCGAAAGGAAAACATCCGCCATGGAATGTACTTTTGCAACGCATTTATTCAGAAGTTCCTGCGGCAGGGCAGGGGTGCGGTGTTTCAGGAGGTGTTTCAGCGCCTCCGAGTGTTCTTCAATATACATCAGGCGTATTCCACCGAAATTTTAGAACGTATCTCCCGTATCTGCTCGTGGACGCATTTTTTCTCATCGGGGCGGAAGACCACATGGCCTATGATCCGTGAGAAATAGTTTTCGGGGGGCAGGACAATTTTGTGACCCTTTTCCCGCTCGATGCGGGTGAAGATAATCCTTTCATCAGGCTGAATATCAACTCTGTCCAGCGAGCCTTTTCTGTCTGCTAGAATCCGCACGGATGCGGTTGTCAGCCAGAGGTCGGGGACTGAGATTTCGCCGTCTGCGGCATAGTCCAGAGCCGCACGGAAAATATCGAATCCGGCGGATGCCATTACGGTGTCGGGCAGGCAGTCGCCGCCGAAACGGGGAGTCATTTCTATGAGATAAATCTCACCGTCCTTCACCAGAAAGTCGGTCATTGCTATCATTTCGCTGAAACCGAGGGTTCTGGCTCCGTTCACCAGTATCTTTTTGAGCTTTTCGGTGTCCAAAGGCTTTGAGGGGGGAACAATGTATGCCAGAGCCGTTCCGAAGGAGAGGGAATCATCCCGCACCTTTTCGGCGATGCGTATTATCTCCGCCTGTCCGTCTTTCATCACCCAGTCGCAGCTGAACTCGTCCCCTTCGATATATTCCTCAAGGGTGCATCCGCAGGTGGGGTACATGCGCTGATTCGGGTGACAGCCTATTCTGTCGGTTATGTACAGATATTTTTCTGCGGTCTCCGCTATATCCTTAACAAGAAACACAAGCTCGCTGCCGCTCCCTGTGGCTGGTTTTATAACGGCGGGGAACTTTGCGGTCTTTTCCGCCTGCTCAACGTCGTCAGGGGAAAAGAGCTTTATTGTGTGCGGGCATGGGATGCTCTTTGTCTGCCAGATGAGGTGTGAGCCTGCTTTGGAGCGTGCGTTTTCGATGGCCGCCAGGGGGGAGAATCTGAGTCCGAGCCTCTCAGCTATGCGGGCGGCAAGGGGCAAAGCCTCGCAGTCGAAGCAGGTTATGCCCGAAAAGCCTATGTTGTGGGTCTCTGCGTGTTTAATTATCGCCTCAACGGCTCCTGAAATATCTCTCAGGTCGAACAGGCATTCATCCTTTTTAGGCGGTTTGAATCCGTTCCATTCTGCGCTCTGGTTCTTGTCGGTGAGAAATAGGGTCTCGCTTCCGTAACGCTGGTGGATTATCTCGTTGTAGTCGGGTGTTGAACCCGTCACCAGAACACGCATTTCACGCATGGCAGGCCTCCGCAGATTTTTCGAAGACGGATTCGTCGGTGTTTGACAGTTTATAAAGCGGGCGTGGCTGAAGGTGGAACATGGCTTTCCAGCCGAAATCGCCGCAGAGAAAATCCGCATGGTCAAAATTCATTTCGCATGAGTATTTCAGATGGAGCGTGTTTATAAATTTGGCTATGCCTCTGAATTTAGGTGATGTGCCGCCTGCAAGGAGCGTGTAAACGTTTTTATAGATGCTTCCGGCATCCACAGCGGCAAACTCGCCGTCTACCAGAACAGACGTTACCCTAAGCATTCCGTTTCTGTTCAGATAGCTTGCAAGATTCCTGAATCCGTCTGCGAATCTGGGATCTGAAAAATAGGAGTCAGTGCCGAAATTGTCGGTGTTCATTTTGATGAGCACTTCGAAATCCTCCGCCCTGTCATAAACTACGGTGACGGATTCTTCATATACCGATGATTCCTTTTTCATTTTTTTGGCGTTTTTTCCTGAAAAAGAGGAGTAATACCCCTCCATTGAACATGAATGGGCTGAGGGAACGAAGATATATCCCGTTTCGTCCTCAACGTCTATTGAAAGTCCGTTGTCGGGCAGAAGGTAGCGTATGTGATATCCTAGGCCGTGCTTTTCGCAGGCGAAATCTATCATGGCATTGAGTGTCTCTCTGCTGTCGGCAACTGTTCTGTTCTGTTCCAGCCAGGTTTTGCCGTGCCATGTTTCGCCCGGAAAATAGGCTAGGGTGGAGGTTTCGGGAACTATGCACAAGGGCAGAAAGCCCACTGTCAGTCCGTCCTTCTCAGCGGTTACAAAGCATAGCCTGCGCCCGAACGCCCTGTGAAAACAATTGCGCACGTCCCACAGATCAAAAATTACGTTTTGCGGGATGAAACGTTCCCAGAGTTTGCGGCATCCGTCGTAGTCGTCTGTAACTGAAAGGGTGAGCATCAGTACCTGAGATTAACGTTTGTATTGCAGCGTGAACCGCCGAAAAACTTTGTGGCAAAGGCTTCCACCACAGAAGGGTCATAGGGTTTGCAGCTGAAAACGTCCAGATATACCGTGTTTGTAAGGTTAGCAAAATGCGCCGAAATGAGGGATGTCTCAATCAGCTGGGTCATGGAGAATCCGGCGACCTTTTCGTCTTCGCCGAAGTGAACCACAACGGTTTCTCCGAAACGTTTCATTTCTATGAGATCGCAGAGTTCGAGAACGAACTGTTTTATGGCTTCTGCGCTTCTTATCGTGTCGGGATTGCAGTCGTAAATATCGAAACTGGAGGCTATGCCCCAGACCTTTGCCTGAACCGCTTCGTCAACAAGTTTTTTCCACCTGTCGGGCTCCGCGGAAATTGTTGTCTGTTCTGCCATTTATCTGACTCCCTGACCCGCGGCGGAGCTGGTTTTTTCAGCGTCTGCGGCATCATTATTAGATTGTTGACAGTTATTATTCTGAAAGGTTTAAATAGTCAATAAAAAAATATGTTTCGACCCGAAACCCTGAGATTTTTTTACTTTAATATATAAATTTGATATGCATGTATTTTGCATGATGAAAGCATATCTCTTAAGTTACTGTTGTTTAGTATGAATATTATATCTGTTCAATCCGGCTATACAATGCTGTGATGTGGATGTGAGCCTAAAAACAGGGCTTGATATTGGATATTTCAGTAAACAACATCAAAAAACAGGCTGTAAAATATAAAATTCAGGCTATTTTGCAGAAATCACCCGAAAATACGCCTTTTTCAGGGCTGTTTACGCCTGAGTCTGAAATAGGTTCCCAGCTCGGCAACCAGAATTGCAATGACGATAAACGCCGCTCCCATATACTGTTTCAGCTTTAAAACCTCGCCGCCGATGAAAAAGCTGAAGAATGCCGAGGAAATCGGCTCCATGGTGAACATTATTGCCGCTTTTGTGGGGGTTGTGTACTTCTGCATCGCAGTCTGGATGAAAAAACAGAAAACTGTGGCCACTGTGGCGTTAAAAAGGAGCGACCAGAAGACGAAAGGGTGCTTAAGCTGGCTGAAATCAGGGTTTTCAAACATCAGCGAATAGAGCATGGACATAACTGCCACAACGCCTATCTGGACTGTTGTCAGAAGCATTGCGTCATATTTTCTGGAATATTTGTCGGTAAGGATTATCTGAACGCCGATAAAAAATGCGTTTGCCAGAGCCAGAATCTGCCCGCCTGACAGGTTTATGCTGTCGGCAACGGTTATCATCAGCATTCCGGCTGCGGAGAGCAGAACTCCTATCCATGAGAACAGGTGAGGATTCTTTTTCAGAAACACAGCAGAGAGGATCGGCACGAACAGAACGTATGTACCGGTCAGGAAGCCCACTTCGGTGGCTGTTGCATATTTAAGGGCGAGGGTCTGGAAGGTGAACACCAGAAACAGTGTGAATCCCAATTTTATGCCGTCTTTCAGCAGGGGAATGCTGAAAAGCTCACGCCTGAAATAGCAGAAAACCATCATGATAGCCAGTGCGAGGGAGAAACGCAGACCCACGAATGTGATGGGTTCGAAAAGCTCCACCGTCTGCTTTATAACAATGAACGTACTGCCCCATATCAGTGATATGAAAAGGAGTGAGCTGTCCGCAAAATACTCTCTGAACTTCTGCTGCATGTTTAAAAATCCTTAGCGTGTAAATATAAGCTTTGGACTTTACACCTCTAAACTCTGTTATTCAACCTGAATTTTTGCACGGCACGGCCGAGGCTTTCTGCAAGTCCGTTCAGAATGTCCGCCTGACTGCTGTTTGACTGGGCTATCTGTGCGTTCTTTTTGGAGAAGGATGCTATGGTGGCCGAGTTTTCTGATATCTCACGGCTGGACCTGTTCTGCTGTTCCATTGCGGAGGATATGGACTGGATGCGGTCGGA
The DNA here is from genome assembly GCF_004339245.1 of Seleniivibrio woodruffii. NCBI lineage: Bacteria > Pseudomonadati > Deferribacterota > Deferribacteres > Deferribacterales > Geovibrionaceae > Seleniivibrio > Seleniivibrio woodruffii. The sequence continues at coordinate 576,298 of NZ_SMGG01000004.1, read as the reverse complement.
GACGCTTATCACGCCGTTTATTATCTCTTCCAGAGCGTCTTTCAGCCCTGTCACCATCTCCTCTCCCTCTCTGGCGAGTTTTGCGCCTTTTTCAAAGTCATTTACAGACACGTCAACCTGTCTGCGGATGTTCTCTGTCATGCCGGATATCTCCTCCGTTGCGCTTCTGGTTCTTTCCGCCAGCTTGCGAACCTCATCCGCAACAACGGCGAACCCTCTGCCGTGTTCTCCGGCTCTTGCGGCCTCAATTGCGGCATTGAGCGCAAGGAGGTTTGTCTGCTCGGCAATGTCGGTTATGACCTTCAGAATCTCCGTTATGTGTGTGGACGAACTGCCCAGACTGTCCATGTTCTTCGATGTGTTCATTACTGTGGCTGTCAGGGTGCTGATGCCTGAGACGGTCTTTTCCAGTGTGTTCTGACCGCTTGCCGCACTGCTTCTTATCATCATGACCTCGCTGCTGACGCTTTCTATGTTCTCCGTTATGTTGGTGAACGATATAAGTATCTCACGCACAGCCTGTTCGACCTTGGCGGTTCTTTCGGACTGGGTCTTTATGGCCTCCGAGAGGACAGTGCTGGATTGCAGAAGCTCGTTTGAATGTCTGCTTACGTCGTCCGCCGCATAGCTGACATCGTTCAGCGTTGTGCTGAAGTTCTCAACCATGTTGTTGACGTGTTCGCCCATCTCGCCTATCTCGTCCCTTCGGTTTATGTCATATCGGGATGTCAGGTCGCCGGATGCCACCTCTTCCAGATAGCCTCCAAGCCTGTTTATGGGCTGTGAGATGTTGCTTTTGAAGAGAATGTTCATGAATACAGATGCCGCAACGATAACCAGAACGGCTATTACGGCGAATTTCAGAACGATGCTGCCGATTATTCCGCCGATAAGCTCACCCGCAGGTGCGCCGCCCACCAGAATGCAGTTCAGCGGGTCTATGTAGGCATAGCTTGCCAGATGTCTCTGGCCGTTCTGGCTGTATGTAACCGAGCCCTGCTTCTTTTTCAGCATCTCTTTTACATAGCTCTCTTTTGAAAGGTCTTTGCCCGCCATCTTTTTGTCAGGATGCAGAAGCACTTTCCCTTTCATGTCTATTACGAAGTATGATCCTGTTTTGCCTATCTTCTGGGTCATGACCATGTTTTCGAATGATTTTTTTGCGTAATTGTCGATGTAGATAGAACCGGAGGAGGCCTCCTTCTCCGGCAGGGCGGCACAAAGGAGCCACTGGTATTTATCGCTCCAGCTGCAAAGGGCATACAGGTTATCACCCATGCGTGATTTTATCACCGAAACATCGCTCCTGCCTTTCAGAACGCCCGACAGTGAGTCTTCATTCTCCAGTTTAACGTTTGGCATTACTGTCATAAAACCGTCGGCATCTATGGCAAATGTGAAGCCTGATTTGCCTATGCGCTTTTTGTCTATGATATCCATTATCCTGAATTTTATTGATTCAAAATCCTCTCCGGCAATGGTGTATGCACCGGATATCCGCTCAGCAGTGTCGTTGACCGAGGCAAGCTCGTTCTCAAGTATCATGCTGATGTCGCCCCTGTTGCTCTCCGCCAGTTTTGCCGAAAGCTCGTCAAACCCTTTCAGTCTGTCTTTTAAGGAGTTTGCCTGAAAGGTCAGCAGGGTCTCTATCTGCCTGAAAAGCTGTGTCTCAATGGTGCTTATCACCGACCAGCCCGTAACGGTTATGCTGAAAAGAATACAGATTGCGAAGAGTATGAGGGTTTTTGTTTTTATCCTCATATTTTTAATGTTTAAGGTCATTTTTCACCGCCATGAATAATAATGGGGAAATTCTAAGGCGGCTTATCATATCCGTCAATTGTTAGATTGGTGTATTTGATAATATTAAGAATAGTTTGCAAGATTATGACAGCTGTCTGACATCCTGTGCAGGCCACAAAAAAAGGCGGCCTTGTGAGCCGCCATTGGGGTTGTATAGGGAAACGGTATTAACCGAAACGTCCGGTGATATAGTCCTCTGTCTTTTTTACAGTGGGGTTTGTGAAGATGGTGCTGGTGTCGCCCACTTCGATAAGCTCGCCCATGTAAAAGAACGCCGTGTAGTCGGAAACCCTTGCAGCCTGCTGCATGTTGTGGGTAACGATGATAACGGTGAGCCTCTCTTTCAGCTCGTATATCAGCTCCTCGATCTTCTGGGTTGCGATGGGGTCAAGAGCCGATGCGGGTTCGTCCATAAGGAGCACTTCGGGTTCCATTGCCAGAGCACGGGCTATGCAGAGCCTCTGCTGCTGACCGCCTGAAAGTTCTGTCGCCTGAGACCTGAGCCTGTCCTTAACCTCTTCCCAGAGGCCTGCCTTTCTGAGTGAGCCCTCTACGAGGTCGTCCATCTCACTGCCTTTTGAAACAAGACCGTGGATTCTGGGTGCATAGGCAATGTTTTCGTAGATGGTTTTGGGAAAGGGGTTGGGCTTCTGGAAGACCATTCCCACTCTGCGGCGCAGTTCCACCACGTCCAGTTTGGAGTCGTGGATCTCCTGATCGTCAAGGAATATTCCGCCCTCGACACGGATGCCTTTGATAAGGTCGTTCATTCTGTTGAAGCATCTGAGATAAGTGGATTTTCCGCATCCCGAGGGGCCTATAAGTGCCGTCACCTTTCTTTCGGGGAAAGTAAGGTTTATATCCTTTAATGCTTTGAAGTCTCCGTAGTAAAAGTTGAGATTTTCAGACTTCATTTTAATGTTTTTCATTGTCTATAAGCTCCTGATTACCATTTACGTTCGTATTTATTTCTTAAAAGCACTGCGGTAGCGTTAAGCACCAGAAGAACCGTAAGCAGTACTATGATGCAAAGTGCGGTTCTTTCGGTGTAGGCTTTCAGCGAGTCGCCCGACCATGTGTATATTTGTGCCGGGAGCACTGTTGCAGCCTCGGTCATTGTTTTGGGTGCTGACGGGATGTATGCAAGCATACCCACAATGAGCAGAGGAGCGGTTTCTCCAATGGCTCTTGCCATACTTATAATAGCTCCTGTCATGATTCCTGGCAAACTTAAAGGAAGGATATGGTGCCAAACCACCTGCCAGGGTGATGCGCCAACACCTTGAGCCGCCTGACGTATTGTGTCGGGCACGGAAGAGAGAGCCGCACGTGTGCTTATGATGATAACGGGAAGTGACATAAGCGAAAGGGTGAGACCGCCCGCCAGTGCGGAAGAACGGGGTACACCGAAAAGGTTTATGAATATTGCCAGACCCAGAAGACCGAAGATTATCGAAGGTATGGCCGCAAGGTTGTTGATATTAACCTCAATTATGCGTGTGAACCAGTTGTCCGGAGCGAACTCTTCAAGATAGATAGCCGTCATGACCCCGATAGGAGCCGAAAAGAGTATGGTCAGGAAGAGCACATAAAGCGAACCGACCACGGCGGAAGCGAGACCCGCCATTTCGGGCAGTTTGGAGTCTCCGTTGGAGAAGAACCACTTGTTGAACACCAGCTTGGCCTTGCCCTCTTTTTTAAGGGTGTCCACAAGTGCTATGTCATCTTCGGAAAGCCTGTTTGGCTTGCCTTTCATATACTGGTCAACCTCGGAATCCGCCAGAACCCATTCGGTTTTGACGGTGTTCATCAGCTTGGGGTTCTCTTCCATCTGCATCGGGATGAGGCGGAGGAAACCGCGGCTGACGAGAAGCTCCATCTCCTCTGTGACCGCCATCTGCGGAACTTCCATTGAATCGGCGCTGTATGTCACCTCTGTCTGAATGACTGTCTGTTTTGCTGCTGTGTAGCCTGTGCGGATTATATCCGTCATGAAGAACACAAGGAACGATGCCGCAACCACGATTGCCGAAACAGCCAGAATACGGAAGAGGATCTCGCCTCTGTATCTCTGTCTTATTCTTTTCTGACGTCTTAATTCTTTATTATCCATCTGTAAGTCCTATACGTATTGTTTGCGGAATTTTCTGATGATGACGCTGGAGACGATGTTCAGTATCAGGGTGATTATCAGAAGTACAAAGCTGAGACCGAATGCCGAAAGCGTTTCAAGGCTGTCGAACGACTGGTCGCCTGTGAGCGCATCGACAATCTTTACCGTTACTGTGGTCATTCCGTCCAGAGGGTTTGCGGAGAGTTTCGGCTGAAGTCCTGCCGCCATCACCACGATCATTGTTTCGCCTATTGCCCTTGAAAAGGCCAGAAGCACAGAAGAGATGATGCCGGGCATTGCCGCAGGCAGCAGAACGTGCTTCATTGTCTCTGAGCGGGTCATTCCCAGTGCAAGGGAGCCTTCTCTCATGTTCTGAGGGATGGCGTTTATAACGTCGTCGGAAAGGGACGATACGAACGGGATTATCATGATGCCCATGACGAGTCCGGGGGTGAGGGCGTTTGTGTAGTCCGCCTGAAGTCCGAAAAAGTTTGCCGCATGAACGATGAGCGGGCTGACAGTGATTGCGGCGAAGAAACCGTATACCACCGAAGGGATGCCCGCAAGAATCTCAAGGACAGGCTTCACCCAGCCTCTGACCCTTGACGATGCGTATTCGCTCATGAAAATAGCGGAAAAAAGACCTATCGGCACCGCCACTGCAAGAGCGATAAGGGTTATCATCAGGGTTCCGGCAAATATCGGAACAGAACCGAACTTCGCCTCTGCGGCGTGGGCTGCGTCTCTGCCTGCTCCCTGAAGGAATGCAGTGTCAGGATCCCACTCTGTGCCTGTTATGAAGTTCCAGAAGCTCACCTGAGAGAAGAACTTCATAGACTCGAAAAGGATTGAGAACACAATCCCTATTGTGGTTAATATTGAAACAAGGGATGCGGCTATGAGCGTCACCTTGATTGTCTTCTCTATAAAATTCCTTGCCTTGAGGTTTTTGGCTATCTTTTTCTGCGAATACCACAGGCCAAAAGCCGCAATGAGCAGGATTGTTGTCAAATGCATTGTGAAAGGGACTTTGAATATTTTAGTGGAACCGATAATGGTGAAGGCAAAAGAGATTACCAATGAGGGAACAGCCATCCAGATTACGCTGTACCACCCGTAGTGAGCGGGTCTGGAGTGAAACCTTTCTCCCGATTCAAGCTCGCCCGTTCTGGCTTTTTTACGCCCAATGTAAAAAGCGGCGTAGCAGAGGGGCAGCACACCGATGAGAAAGTATAAAAGAATTTTGAGCATCTGAAAAACTCCAAACAAAATTTAAAAAAGGCCTGCCGCCGTATCAGCGGCAGACCATGTATCTTAAGAACCGTTGTTAGTTAAGGTCGCTGAGCTTAAGAGCAGTTTTCTTGCCCCATTTTGCTCTTTCTGCGTCTCTTTCAGCTTTGGGAAGGGGGATCAGACCGATTCTTTTCAGAAGGCCTCTGTCGCCGATCATTTTTTCGCTGAGGAAGAGGTCAACATATTCCTGAATTCCGGGCACTTTGCCGATGTGTTCCTGTTTTACATAGAAGAACAGTGAACGGGAGATCGGGTATTTGCCTGTGGAGATGTTTGCAGGTACGGGAGCGAAACCGTCTACAGTTGCACCCTGAAGTTTGTCCATGTTCTCTTCAAGGAAAGAGTAGCCGAAGATACCGATTGCGTCGGGGTCTTTCGCCAGTTTCTGAACGATAAGGTTGTCGTTTTCACCTGCGGGGATGTATGCACCGTCCTGACGGATCTTGCTGTAGGCCTTTTTGCCGTATTCATCCATTTTCGCAGTTGTTTCCTGCATTACCATCTCTTCGAATGCATCTCTTGTGCCGGATGAGCTGGGGGGGCCGTAGATAACTATTTTTTTGTTGGGAAGAGCAGAGTTAATGTCTTTCCATGTTTTGTAGGGGTTTGCAACGAGTTTGCCGTCAACGGGAACCTCTGCTGCGACTGCAAGCAGAATGTCTTTTCTTGAAAGAGACATGGGAGCCGCTTTCCTGTTGAAGGCGATTGCGATGCCGTCGAAACCTATCTTAACTTCGGAGATAAGTTTGTTGCCCACTTCCATGTTTTTGTTGAACTCGCTGTCCTTCATTCTTCTGGAAGAGTTTGTGATGTCAGGAGTGTTCAGGTCTGAGCCTGATGCGAAAAGTTTGTGGCCGCCGCCGGAACCTGTGGACTCGATGATGGGAGTCTGAAACTTGGTTGTTGCGCCGAACTCTTCAGCAACATAAGAAGAGAAGGGATACACTGTGCTGGAACCAACGATTCTGATCTGCTCTCTGGCATGAGCTGAAACTGTGAGACCTGCAAGTGCTATTATTGAGAGCACAAGCGTGAAAAGCTTTTTCATTTTATCCTCCTGTCTTTTGGATAATCATTTTCTGCCTGAGTCAGATTTACTATGAATATGTAAAATACTTGTTAAGCCGATGTCAAAATTTCATTAAAGATATGGAGTGCCTCTGAAAAGGCTTTAAATAGGGCTGTTCAGAGGGGATGAAATTTTTTTCGTAAAACTCCTTGACACTTAGTATCTACTTTGTTATATAACATTCTCCTGTTAGACAGGTTTCGGGATGTAGCGCAGACTGGTAGCGTACACCCTTGGGGTGGGTGTGGTCGCAGGTTCAAATCCTGTCATCCCGATTTGAAAAAAAGGGCATTAGCCGTTTGGCTGATGCCCTTTTTTAATATGCAGGATGACAGGATTGCCCGAACTTGCTTCGGGCTCAATCATAGTGTGTGTGAGAGTTCAGTTCTGCAGTCTTTGCATTAGAGCATAGTTCAGAATGATTAACGTATTGATTGTATTCGTAAAACGTCACCCTGATAACTCCACTCACGTCACTCTGAGGCGAAGCCGAAGAGTCTCTGCTCAAACTGAGATGCTTCACTGCGTTCAGCATGACAAATTCAACCCAAGCATTGGATTAAGCAGTGTACGACAGATATTATGGAAAATGCATCAGCCGTTAGTCTGATGCTTTTATTATATTCAAAATTGCTGTATATTCTTTAATGTTGCTTTTAATTCTTAAAGAGCATATTCTCCTAATATTACTAATTATTTAAATTAAAAGGTATTTTATGAGCAAAGGCGTTTTCTTTATCATAGCGGCGGCTGTTCTCTGGGGAACCACAGGCACTGCGCAGTTTTTCGCCCCTGAGGGGGCATCCCCTATGACGGTGGGGGCTTTCAGGCTTCTGGTCGGCGGAACAGGTCTTCTTCTGCTTGCTGTTTTTTCAGGCAGCTTCAAGGGCGGTGCGCCTTGGAACAGGCTCCATGTGCTTTTGGGCGGGCTTGCTGTTGCGGCATATCAGGTGACTTTTTTCACAGGGGTCAAGCTTACCGGCGTTGCTGTCGGAACCATAGTCGCAATCGGTTCTGCGCCTGTCAGTGCGGGGATACTCGGATATTTCATTCTTCATGAAAAAATCAGGATGCGTTGGTATATCTCATCAGCTCTCGCTATTCTCGGATGCGCTCTCCTTGCCCTTTCAGGCGGGGGGGACATACAGATCAGCCTGCCGGGGATAATATGCGCCTTCGGGGCGGGATTTTCCTATGCGCTTTATGCGCTGCTCACCAAGATGCTTATAAAGGATCATAACGGAACAGCCGCAGTGGGTTTAATCTTTTTTCTGGGAGCTGTGCTTCTTTCTCCGATTCTTTTTGTTTCGGAAACAGGCTGGATAATGAGCTGGCAGGGTGCTGCGGTTGCTGTTCATCTGGGGCTTATAACCACTACTGTGTCATATGTGCTTTTTGCGAAGGGGCTGAGAACCGTTTCGGTCTCCGCAACTGCCACACTTTCACTGGTGGAGCCGCTTACGGCCACTATTCTGGGCATATTCCTTGTCGGTGAAAGGATTAATTTCATGGTCGGAATGGGGATCACCTGTCTGTTTCTGGGCATAGCCATACTTATCATGAAGGGCAGAGGCTAGAACATAAAAAACCTCCCGCTTGCGGGAGGTTTTCTGTTTTTTTTTAATAATACTGCGTTCAGTATGACGTTACATCAATGCTGATGTTCAGTTCTTCTTATGATCTCTTCCTGCAGTTCATCCGTTATATCAACGAAGTAGTCAGAGTAGCCTGCAACCCTTACTATGAGGTCTCTGTAGTTCTCAGGGTGAACCTGAGCTTCTCTGAGGACTTTTTCATCCATAACGTTGAACTGTATGTGGTGTCCGTCCATACGGAAATATGAGCGGACGAGTCTGCAAACGTTGTCTATGCCTTCGTCGGTGTACATAAATTCCTTAGCGAATCTCTGGTTAAGCAGGGTGCCGCCTGTGCGCAGGTGGTCGATCTTCGAGGCGGATTTGATAACAGCCGTGGGGCCGTGTCTGTCCGCACCCTGAACAGGGGATATGCCTTCCGAAAGGGGGATGCCTTTCTTGCGTCCGTCGGGCAGTGCGCCGATCACGCTGCCGAAATACACATGAGATGTGGTGGGCAGAAGGTTGATCCTGTGCACTCCGCCTCTTGTGTTCGGTCTGCCGTTTACGGATTCAAAGAAGATTTCAAAAACCATGCGCATCAGATCATCCGCATAGTCATCGTCATTGCCGTATTTGGGAGTATTCTCAAGGAGCTGAGCACGCAGTTCGTCATATCCTGCGAAGTCTGCGTCCAGAGCCTTCTTCATTTCATCAAGGCTGATTATCTCCTGATCGTAAACATTATATTTCAGCGACGCGAGTGAGTCTGTCACAGAACCGAGACCCACGCCCTGAATATATGTGGTGTTGTACCTTGCGCCGCCGTCGTTGTAGTCCCTGCCGTTTTTGATGCAGTCCTCTGTGAGTATGGAGAGGAAAGGAACGGGGATGTATTCAGCGAAAAGGCGCTCAATAACTATATTGCCACGTATTTTAATGTCTATGAAGTAGTTAAGCTGCTTTTTGTAGGCTTCCGTAAGCTCTTCAAAAGATTTGAAGTCAGCGGGAATATCAAGCCCTATCTGCTTCTGCGTATATTTGTCATATCCGCCGTAGATGGTAAGCTCAAGGATTTTGGACAGGTTGAAATATCCGGAGAGGATGTACGCCTCTGTTCCGAATGCACCTGATTCAACACAGCCTGATGCGCCGCCGTTTCTGGCGTCAACTATGTCCTTGCCCTGACGCATAAGCTCCTGAATGATTGCATCAGTGTTAAATATGGAAGGCTGTCCGAAGCCTGTTTTTACTATATTCAGAGCCCTTTTCAGGAATCTGTCGGGTGTTTTTTTGGATATCTGCACCATTGAGCTGGGCTGGAGAAGCCTCATCTCCTCGATAACATCAAGGAGAACGTATGAGAGGTCGTTTACTCCGTCGGAACCGTCCTCTTTTACGCCGCCCACGTTTATAAGGGCGAAGTCGGTGTAGGTGTTGGATTCTTTGGCTGTTATACCCACTTTAGGGGGGGCAGGGTGGTTGTTGAACTTGATCCAGAATGAGTGGAGCAGTTCCTTAGCACCTTCCTCGGTGAGTCTGCCGGCTTCTATATCCGCCTTGTAGAAAGGATAAAGATGCTGGTCAAGCCTGCCGGGGTTGAATGCATCCCAGGGGTTTGTTTCAGTTATAACGCCGATGTGGACGAACCAGTAAAGCTGTAAAGCCTCCCAGAAGTTTTCCGGTGCGTTTGCGGGCACTTTGGAGCAGATAACGCTCATTTCCTGAAGTTCGAGCTTACGTTTCAGGTCTGTTTCCATGTCTGCCATCTGTTTCAGAGCCAGAGCATTGCGCTCGGCAAAGTTTATGACGGCATCTGCGGCGATGATCATCGCCTTGAGCTCTTCGTTTTTATTGAATGCTTCGGGATCGTTGAAGAAGTCCAGCTCTTTAATAGCCTGTGCGGCTTCCTCTTTCAGCCCGTTAAGCCCTGTTCTGAATATTTTTTTGCCCAGAACCGTATGTCCGGGCGCTCTCTGTTCCTGAAACTCAGTGAAAACACCTGCTTCATAGGCTCTCATCCATTCTTCGGTCATGTGCTCAAGAACTTTTTCCCTGTGGGATTTGCCCGACCAGAACGGAAAGACAATATCATCGTGGAGTTTTCTGTTTTTCTCATCGACCTTGAAGGAGACCTTCGGTCTTGAGTGGAGGATTTCGAAATCCTCTTTGGAATGTATACACACCTCAGGGTAGGTGGGGGTTGCTTTGGGTGCAGGGCCTCTTTCGCCGACTATGAGTTCGCCGTCCTGAAAGTAAAGCTCCTTGTTTGCCATTATGTAGTGGAAGGCTTTTGCCCGCTGAACAGGAACAGACAGACCGTCCGCCTCACCGCTTTTAAAAAACTCTGTTAACAAAACTCCCCTTTCAGAAGAAATTGTGGGGACTGCGTCAAGGCTCTCTTCACGGAGTCTTTTGATCCTGTCAGTCATATGCTTAGCCTCCTATTTTGGTCTTTATGCCGTATTCGCTGAAGAAAGCGGCAATCAGGTGCATGTATTCGTCAGACGGCTTTTCAATGTCGTCCATAAGGTATTTTTGTCCCAGCCTGCGGTATTTGTCCTTTCCGATCTTATGATACGGAAGGAGATCCAGAGGAACTCCGGGGAACTGTGCCGTGAACTCCGCCGTTTTTCTGAGGTTTATCTCCGTATCCGTTATTGTGGGGATAACAGGGAACCTCAGTCTTACTTCCGTGCCGCTTTCGAATATGACACGGAAGTTATCAAGTATTTGTCCGTTCGGCACACCGCAGTATTTTTTGTGTAGCTCATCATCCATGAGCTTGATGTCATAAAGAAACAGGTCTGTGAGAGGAATGGCCTTTTCAAGTATGTTTCTGTTAACATATCCTGATGTGTCCACGCAGGTTTTTATCCCTTTTTCCTTACAGCTTTTAAGCAGAGCCAGCAGAAATTCATGCTGGGCAAAAACCTCGCCTCCGGAGAAAGTTACCCCGCCGCCTGATTCCTCATAGAAGAGAATGTCTTTTTCAATCTCCGCCATGACTTCCCTGACGGTCATCTCTTTTCCTACGGTCTCCATGCTTTCCAGAACTTTTCCGTCAAGCTTCAGTTCTTTCTTTATCTGCTCAATGGCAAAGCCCTTGCTCTCCGGGTTGTGACACCATATGCAGGAGAGGGGACAGCCCTTAAGAAACACAGTCGAGCGGATTCCGGGGCCGTCATGGATTGCGTATTTCTTTATGTCAAACACTATACCTTTTATTATACACCTCAAATGAGACTAAAACAATCTTAAAATAACAATTATTCTATTTTTTCTTACCGAGATATGCTTCCTGAACCTTGGGGTCGTTGAGCAGATCTGAGGAACTGCCTGATATCGTCACCCTGCCCACGTCAATAACATAACCTCTGTCGGCAAGCTTGAGTGCAGCTTTTGCGTTCTGTTCAACGAGGAGAACTGTAACGCCTGTTTTCGAGATTTCTTTGATGGCGGCAAATATCATTTTAACGAGTATGGGTGCTATGCCCAGTGAAGGCTCATCCAGAAGAAGAAGCTGCGGCTTGGACATAAGTGCTCTGGAGATGGCCAGCATCTGCTGTTCTCCGCCGGAGAGAGTTCCGGCAAGCTGTTTGCGTCTTTCCAGAAGTCTGGGGAAGAGGGCGTATATCCACTCAAGAGTGTCTTTATCCACGCTTTTTTTAACAAATGCGCCTATTTTTATGTTCTCTTCCACTGTGAGTGTGCCGAAAACCTGACGTCCTTCGGGAGAGTGGGAAACACCTTCTCTAACTATTTTATGGGCAGGCATTTTAGCAAGATCAACGTCCTTATAAAGAATCTGTCCTGATTTCGGCTTAATAAGTCCGCTCAGTGTACGCAGGGTTGTTGATTTGCCTGCGCCGTTAGCACCGAGGATTGAGACTATCTCCCCTTTGTTTACTGAAAAGCTGATGCCTTTTATTGCCTGAATACTGCCGTAGTTTACGATGAGGTCTTTTACTTCCAAGAGTTTTTCTGCCATGTTAGTTTTCCTCCTCCTCCTCATCATCATCATCACTGCCGAGGTATGCTTCAATAACCACGGGGTCATTCTGAATGTATTCAGGATCTCCTTCGCTTATTTTTTTACCGAAGTTTATTACGGTTATCTTGTTTACAAGCTTCATAACCATATCCATATCATGCTCGATGAGGAGTATGGTGATGCCTTCGTCTTTAATTCTGTTGATGAGTTCCATCAGTTCCAGAGTTTCCTTCTCGTTCAGTCCCGCAGCGGGTTCGTCAAGGATGAGAAGTTCCGGTTCGGTGGCAAGCGCCCTGCCTATCTCCACACGTCTCTGTATGCCGTATGCAAGTGACTGAGTGGGGATTGTGGCGTATTCGGAAAGCCCCATGATCTTCATGATATCTTTCACTTTCAGCCAGTTTTCCTTTTCATCCTTTCTGTAGAAGGGTGTGCTTAAGAGCCCCTGTAACCATGACTGTTTCGATTTCTGATGGCGGCCGGAGATAATGTTCTCCGCAACGCTCATCTTTCCGAAGAGCCTGATGTTCTGGAATGTGCGCACAATGCCTTTTCCAGCTATGTCGCAGGGGTGCATTCCGGCTATATTCTCGCCTTTCCAGATGATTTCGCCTTCCTCGGGTTTATATATCCCTGTGATGCAGTTAAAAGCTGTGGTTTTTCCCGCACCGTTGGGGCCGATTATTCCGTATATGTCCCCCTTTTCAACTTTGAAAGAGAGCTTATCCATGGCGACAACGCCGCCGAATACTTTTGTAACGTTTCTAAGTTCAAGCAGACTCATTGCTTAGTCCTCCGTGACGTATTTCGGCAGTCTGCCGTATTTGGCGGGGAACATGCCTTCCGGGCGGAGAACCATTGAAACAACCATTGCAAGGCCGAACACGAAGTATCTGGCTGTCGCAAATTCCCTGAAAATTTCGGGGATGACGAACATTATGAAGGTTCCTGCCAGAATGCCGGGTATTGATGCCTTGCCCCCCACGAGGATGATGGCAAAGAATATAACCGATGTCATGAAGTTGAATGCCTCAGGGCTGACTGCGGCGTACTGTATGGAGAACACAAAGCCAGCGAGACCCGCAATGGCGGCTCCCAGAGCGAAGGAGAAAACACGGTAGAACCTTGTGCTGATCCCCAGACTCTCTGCGGCGATGGGGTCTTCCTGAATATAATGCAGGGCTCTGCCCACTTTGCTTCTTTCAAGGTTTCTGATAATCAGGAGTGTGGCCAGAAGAAGGAAAAACGCTATGTAGTATATCGTGACGCCGTCATCCAGATAAAATCCGAATATTTTTGCCTCGATACCGAATATTCCGTTAGGGCCGCCAGTGAGACCTAAAAGGTCATTCTTAAGAGCCTGTTCGAACACGATGTTCATACCTATTGTCGCCACAAGGAGATAATCGCCTCTGAGGTGGACAATGGGCATTGAGAGCAGAATGGCAAAAAGAGCAGGGACAATTATTACTACCGGCACTGCAAAAAGAATGTTAAGCCCGAAATGGACGTTCATTATTGCTGTTATATAGGCTCCGAGACCGAAGAAGAGGGCATGACCCATGTCAAACATTCCGGCACGGCCGAGCACTATGTCAAGGCTGAGCGCCACAACTGAATAAATGCAGAAGGTTGACACAACGGTAAGCCATCTGGGGTCGTTCAGCAGGGGGAAAAGAGCCAGGGCTGCGAAAAAGATTGCGTATCCGATTACAGATTTGTTTTTCATTACACCTTCTCCGCTACACGCTCACCAAGGATACCTTTGGGGCGCACTATGAGTATGAGTATAAGCAGAATGAAAGTGAAAGCTTCTGCCCATGTGGAGGAGACATATCCTGCTATGAGAGCGGTGAAAAGACCAAGGAGGTATCCGCCCACCATGGAGCCGGGAATGTTTCCTATACCGCCGAGAATCGCCGCTATGAAAGCGTTGAGACCGTAGATCCATCCAAGGTTGAAGCTGATTCCTCTGTAGTACATTCCTATGAAAAGACCGCCAACGGAGCCGAGAATTGCGCCGACCACGAAGATGATCATTATTATCAAATTCACGTTTATGCCCATCAGCTTTGCAACATCCTGATTGATGGCGCTGGCTCTGATGGCTGTTCCCATTTTGGTGTAGTTGATGAAAAGTGTCAGGGATACCATAAGAATCAATGTGATTATTATCATTGTAGCCTGAACAAAGGTTATTGTGATGCCGTAAACTGTCCAGCTTGCTGCGGGAAGAATGTCAGAGGGGAATATTGTTATGTTGGGACCCCAGATAAGCATTATGCCGTTCTGGATCATCATTGACGCACCGAGTGCGGAAACAACTGCCGAAAGCCTTGAGGCATTGCGCAAGGGTCTGTATGCAACCCTTTCCACTAACAGCGCAACAGCGGCCGCGACAATTGCCGTCAGCACAAAGACCATAACAACGACCATTGACTGAGGAATTATGCCCATACCTATAAGCTGCGTATAAAACATGAGGCCGACATAGGCCGAAAAGGCAACAAGATCGCCGTGCGCAAAGTTAATAAGCTTCATAACGCCGTAAACCATTGTGTAGCCTAGGGCTACCAGAGCGTAAATACTGCCGATTATTAAACCGTTAACTACCTGCTGAAGAAATATATCCATAAGCTCTTCCTTAATATTTCGTCATTCTAAGTATAGGGAAGCGAGTATCTTTCCTTTACCTAGAAAGATGAAACCCCCTATGGGAATAATGAGTAAAAAGGGCGGCGGTATGCGCCGCCCTGTGTTTCTTGTAAATATCTGTTACTGTTTGGGATATGCAACACCGTAGCTTCCGTCAGCTTTGATGTTGTAAACCATGAAGGTAGAACCAACGCGCTCTCCTCTTGTGTCCCATTTAAGTTTGCCTGAGTAGCCGTTAAGTGTGTTTTTGTGCAGCCAGTCAGAGACTTTTTTGGTATCTGTTGTCTTAAGTTTTTCCATTGCAGTAAGGAACGCAAGCATTCCGTCAGCATTCAGCAGAGACCATATAGAGGGGATTTCTTTTCCGTATTTTGCTTTGTATGCAGCGAGGAATTTTTTCGCACTGTCATAGGGAAGCATGTCGGGAGTGGGAACGTTGATGATTTTCGCATCTTTCGCAGCTGCTCCGGCAAGTTTAGCGAAGTCAACGTTGTCGTTAGCGTCGCCGCCGATGAATTCAGCATTTATGCCGAGCTGTTTCTGCTGAGCACGGATAAGACCGCCGTCAGAGTAGTAGCCTGCGAAGTAGATTACATCAGGGTTAAGAGCTTTTACACTTGTGAGAACAGGTGTGAAGTTCTGGCTGTTTGCTTTGATTTTGCCGGCATAAACAACGTTGCCTTTAAGTTTTTTCACTTCAGCGGTAACAGCGTCAGCAAGTCCTGTAGCATAGCTTGAGTGGTCGGAGATGATAGCTATACGTTTGAATTTTGCAACTTTTACCATGTATTCTGCTGTGAAAGTGGCAGCGGCTGAGTTGGGGTTGGAGTTTCTGAAGAAAGTCCAGTAGCCTTCTTTTACGAGTGAGTCGCTTGTGCCGTCAGTTGTCTGAAGAACGCCTGCGCGGTAGTAGGTTCTCTGTGCAGCTTCAGCAGCGCTTGAAGTGTAAGAACCGATAACCATGATAACGCCTTTTTCAACAAGTTCTTTGGCGCAGATAGCTGCTTTCATTGCCTGACCTTCATCATCGCATGTGAAAACTTCAAGCTTTTTGCCGAGCAGTCCGCCTTTCGCGTTGTACTGGTCTGCAAGAAGTCTTGCAGCGTTGTCAATACCTTGTCCTTCGTTTGCGTACTCGCCTGTGATAGGTGCCTGTACTCCGACTTTGATGGTGTCAGCGGCAAATGCCGTAACTGCGAAAATCGCACTTGCCATCAGCATAAGTGACAGACTAAACAGTTTTTTCATAGCTTCCTCCTGTTAACTAGTGTTGTATTCTATCCATCGATAGCCAACTATCGACTAGAATATCATTTCACAAAAATTCCTTTTCTCAAAGCTCTATTTGAGTAAACAATAAGTTACTCTGCTTCCATATGAGGATAGCCTATTGCAAGGGGCGGAACAAAGGTTTCTTTCACTGTGCGGGTGTTAACCCAACGGATAAGGTTGAGGTAGCTGCCTGCCTTATCGTTTGTGCCCGAGCCTCTGCCGCCTCCGAAAGGCTGCTGTCCCACAACTGCTCCTGTGGGTTTGTCGTTTATGTAGAAGTTTCCTGCTGCGTCCTCAAGCAGTTCAACCGCTGTGATTATCGCTTCCCTGCATCTTGCGAATATTGAGCCGGTAAGGGCATATTCGTTGCCGGAGTTGCAGAGTTTCAGGTATTCTTCGTATTTTTCGTCTTCATAGAAGGTAACTGTCAGAACGGGTCCGAAGATCTCCTCTCTGAAAGTTTTGAACTCAAGGTTCTGAGTTGTGATTACAGTGGGTTCAATGAACCAGCCTTTTGACTCGTCATATCCTCCGCCTATCACTATCTCGGCGTCTGATGCCTGTTTAGCATAGTCGATGAAGGCTGTGATTGACTTATAGGCTCTTTTGGAGACAACTGCTGTCATGAAGTTTCTGAAATCCATGGGTGAACCCATTTTGATTTCGCCGACAAGCTCCTTCATTCTTTTGAGGTAAGCGTCTTTCATGCTCATGGGAATGTATGCTCTTGAAGCGGCGGAGCATTTCTGTCCCTGATACTCAAAAGCACCTCTGACTGAAGCTACAGCCAGTTCATCAAGGTCGGCAGATTTGTGAGCGAAGATGAAGTCCTTGCCTCCGGTTTCGCCGACAATTCTCGGATATGATTTGTATGTGTAGATGTTTTTGCCGATTGTTTCCCAGATATTTTTGAATACGCCTGTGCTGCCTGTGAAGTGGATACCGCCGAAGTCGGGGCTGGAGAATGTTGCCGCTGATATGTCCTTCGCATCGGAAGGTACATAGTTGACAACGCCGTCAGGCAGTCCCGCTTCCTTGAATATCTTCATAAGAAGATTCGGAACATAAGCGGCGTCGCCTGATGGTTTCCAGAGAACCACATTGCCCATCATCGCAGGGGCGAGGGGCAGGTTGCCGGAAATCGCCGTGAAGTTGAAAGGCGTAACAGCGAGTATGAAGCCTTCAAGAGGGCGGTACTGAAGAGAGTTCCACACGCCTTTTGAGTTATGCATGGGCTGCTCTCCGTATATCTGCTGCATAAAGTGAACGTTGAAGCGGAGGAAGTCGATAAGCTCACATGCGGAGTCGATCTCAGCCTGAACAGCGGTTTTGCCTATGGAAAGCATGGTTGCCGCATTCATCTGCGCACGGTATTTGGTGGAGATCAGCTCTGCGATTTTGAGGAAAATGCCTGCTCTGTGAAACCAGGGCATTTTGCCCCATGCTTCTCTGGCTGCCATTGCGGCGTCTATTGCCTGCTGTATTTCGGGCTGGCCTGCTTTATGGTATTTGCCGAGTCTTATTGAGTGGTCAAAGGGAGCGGTTATTTCAACAGTATCTCCTGTTTTAACTTCTTTGCCGCCAATAACAACAGGTATTTCTATGTATTTTTCAGAAAGTTCCTTAAGGGCTGCTTTGAGCTCTTTTTTCTCTTTACTGCCTTCACGGTATTCGAATACCGGTTCGTTCTGGGGAAATGGCACTTTAAAAATGCTGTTATTCATTTTCTCCTCCTATATGTCTTGTATTATATGTTATCTTCCGCCAGTGAGGATGCCTTTGATAGCCGAACCGACTATGGCGGGGTTTTCTTTCAGTCTACGGATGCTGTAAGGCAGCCAGTCTTCTCCGAAAGGAGTATAGATGCGGAGCCTGTGTCCATCGGCAAGAAGTCTTTTGCGAAGCTCGGAACGCACTCCCAGAAGCATCTGGAATTCGTATTCGTGTTTTTCGAGCTTATATTTTTTGATCAGTTCCATGGCGCCGTTCACAAGAACATCGTCGTGTGTGGCTATGCCTACATATGCCTTTTTCTGGAAAAGAAGCTCAAGGCACTCAAGGAAGTTGTCCTGAACTTTCTTTCTGTTGTTGTATGCTATCTCATCTGGCTCTTTGTAAATGCCTTTGCAGAGACGGATGTTTGCCTGCTCTGTTGAATCTGCGATGTGCTTGATATCGTCAATGGTGCGCTTGAGGCACGCCTGGAGAACAGTTCCGCAGCTTTTGGGCATTTCCCTGCTGAGTGTGAGGTAAAGATCGATCGTGTAGTCCGTGTAGGGGTGGTTTTCCATGTCTATGCGGACAAAGATGCCTTTGCTGTGTGCATAGCTTATAACTTCCGTCATGAACTTGGTGGATGTTTCCTCGTTAAAGAGGATTCCGAATGCAGAGGGCTTAATGGATATGTTTGTGTTAAGTTTCTGCTTCTCGATGTTGTCGAGTACAAGCTTGTACATTTCGACCGTTTGTTTGGCCTTGTTGATGTCGTCAGTAAACTCCCCGAGTAAATCAATAGTTCCCATGGCCCCTTCAGCGTTGAGAGCTTTGGTCATGCTGAAAGCGTCCTCAGGCAGTGCTCCTGCGACGTATCTTTTCGCAAAGAACCCGACCATAGCTTTCGGCATGTAAGGCATGGAGTTGGCAATGAATGTGTTAAACATTTTTTTCTCCGATTTTTAAAAAGTCGGCGGAGTATTGACCCATAGGAGTGTGGTCTCACCGTCATAAGTGTTTCTCCATCTATGTGGAATGTTGGAATTGTATACTGCGCTGTCCCCCTCGTTAAGAAGCATTGTCTTATTGTCCAGCGTTATCTCCACCTGACCGTGGAGTACGTATACAAACTCCTCCCCAACATGCAGATTGTAGTCGCTCCCGCTGTACGCACCTTTTTCAAGGATGTGGTAAAGCGGTTCGAGAACAGAGTTGGCTCCCTTAGGTTTAAGGGATTCATAAACAACTTTGGATGCCTTGGAAGTTAACGTAACCCGTTCGTTTTTTCGAACGACTACAGAGTCTTTTTCCCCTTTGGCAACATCAAAGAAAGAGGTGATGGTAACTCCCAGCGCTTCCGATATTTTGCGCAGGCTGGCAACAGTGGGCGAAACAAGGTTACGCTCAACCTGTGAAAGAAAAGATATGCTGCATCCGCTGACTTTAGCTAAGTCACGGAGAGACATTTTGCGTTCCTGTCTCAGGTCCCTCATTTTCTTGCCGAAGTCCAAAATATACCTCTTTTTTATTTAATCATGCTGTTCATTATACTGAACATTGATAAGATGTCAATGGATTTGGATGATGCAAAAGTTAACTGAGGGGGATAGATCAATGCCGCATTGCCATTGTAATATTTATTACAAAGTGTATTTTTTTCTGTTTGTAAGATAACAAATGATACTGGCGGCTGTATTTTAAATAATAAAAAAAGGATA
This sequence comes from Seleniivibrio woodruffii, assembly GCF_004339245.1. Taxonomy (NCBI): domain Bacteria; kingdom Pseudomonadati; phylum Deferribacterota; class Deferribacteres; order Deferribacterales; family Geovibrionaceae; genus Seleniivibrio; species Seleniivibrio woodruffii. Next base: position 557,094 of record NZ_SMGG01000004.1, on the reverse strand, counting down.
GTGTATATTGAACAAATGCCGCTTTTTACACAGTTTTTCGGGATATCGGAAATAAAAAAATCTTAGCATTTTATCGATTGTGAAAACTTAAACTCATGTTTTTCCAAAACGCTGTTTATTGTCAGCCATGTTACAAAGGGTATTTTTGAAGCAGAAGATTGCCGCCGGAAATAGTGAAAAAATTGAATCCTTTTGTTTTTTATACGAAACGGAAGGTCGATAAAGTAAAATATATTTCGCAAATTTGAATAACGGACAGAGGCGGTTTTCATATCACGGCGATCAGACTGAAATAAGTTACATGTCCTCTTTTATAAGATCATATATACTAGTCTTTTATTTCTTTTTAGTTGACTAGATTAAATATTATTCCTAAATTTGTAACCATCAGTATGTGATGTTCTATTTTAATGAAAAATACAAACGAGGAATATATGGCTAAACAGAAAACTATTACTTTAAAAAGAGTTGTTGTAACCGGACTTGGAGCTGTAACCCCTCTGGGAAACAATGTTGCCGACACATGGAAAAACCTTGTGAACGGTGTCAGCGGTGCGGGACCTATCACGAAGTTTGACGCATCAGGCTTTAAGACCCGCTTTGCATGCGAAGTCAAAGGATTTGATCCTCTTCAGTATTTTGATGCCAAAGAGGCTCGCAGACTGGATCTTTTCTCTCAATACAGCATCGCCGCAGCAGACGAGGCATATAAAGACGCCGGACTTGACAACGCAGAGTTCAACAAAAACCGTGCGGGCGTGATCTGGTCGTCGGCAGTGGGCGGGATGTCTACAATGGACGAACAGCTTATAGACTATGCAGAGCACAGGGGCAAACCCAAGTTTTCTCCTTTTCTTGTTCCTAAAATAATCACCGATATAGCCGCCGGACATATCTCTATAAGATTCGGCCTGCACGGGGTCAACTTCTGCCCCGTATCCGCATGCGCATCATCAACAAACGCCATCGCCGATGCATTCAACTACATCAGGCTTGGTGTGGCAGATATAATCGTTGCGGGCGGAGCCGAAGGCGCAATATGCGAATCATCCGTGGGCGGTTTCAGCGCAATGAAAGCTCTTTCCGAGAGGAACGATTCCCCTGAGACAGCCTCACGTCCTTTCGACAGGGACAGAGACGGTTTCGTTATGGGTGAGGGCGCCGCAGGGCTTATTCTTGAAGAATACGAGCACGCAAAGGCCAGAGGTGCGAAGATCTACGCTGAGGTTCTTGGCGTTGGTTTCGGTGCGGATGCATACCACCTGACAGCCACACACCCCGAAGGTCTGGGGGCGTACCTCGCAATGACAGGTGCCCTTGAGGATGCGGGTCTGACTGTTGACGACGTTGACTATATAAACATGCACGCCACCTCCACTCCCGTTGGTGACGACAGTGAGATAAAATCCATCGTAAAACTTTTTGGTGAAACTCCCAAAAAACTGTCTGTTAGCGCAACAAAATCCATGACAGGTCACCTGCTGGGTGCGGCGGGAGCAATAGAATCGCTGATATGCGTTATGGCTGTGAAGGACGACATAATCCCCCCCACCATAAACACTGTGAATGTCGGGGATGAGATAGCAAAAGGCATCGACCTGACACTTGGCAAGGCCAGAAAGAAGACTGTCAACGTTGCGATGAGCAACACTTTCGGTTTCGGCGGTCACTGCGCCATTGCGGCATTCGGAAAACTCAGAGATTAATCATAAAAAAGGCCGTGCCCCAAATGGAGTACGGCCTTTTCTCCTACTGTCCCGAGGATTATGAGATGTTGAAGAAAGTCTTATTGTCCGCCTCTGACACACTTCAGATAGCCCGAGCCGGTTTTGGCCGAGGTCATTCCCTTTCCTGTAGTGAAATCAACTCCCCATGCAGACGTTTTTGTTATCTGATAAGTTGTTGAAGACCAGAAAAAGCTGTTTGCCGGATACTGAAATGCCGTGCTGATTGCGGGAGATGCGCTTGCTCTGTATGATATCGAGTTCAGCTCTCTTACGTTCGGAAGCCGCCAGTCGGAATAACCGCCGTATGTCAGACTTCCGCAGTATGTAAGTGCGTCTGTCCATGTTTTTGAAACCAGCGACTGATCCGCCCATTCAAGCCCGGTTCTGGAGTCGTAGACTATTCCGTTGGAAGAGTCTCTGGTGAATGAACCCAGAGTGGAATTACTGCCTGAAACACATCTGTAATAGTTGTAATTATCTTTGATATCGGTATTCTGTACTCCTGTTCCGAAGTTAAGCACCCAGAAATAGCCCGTTGTGCCGTATGACTCTCTGGATGTCCAGTATGAACCCGAAGCGTAGTTTGTGAAAGAGTTGTTGAGGTAGGGTGCGGAGGATTTTCCGTAATCGGCGGTCATCTCAATGTCGCTGATGTCGGGCAGTCTCCATGTATTACTGCCTATGGCGGAGTTTTCGCAGAGGGTGTTAGCCGCTGCGTATGTCTGTGTTGTGGGGGTGGCGAGGTTGTGCCAGATCATTCCGTTAACATTGTCGGTGACGGTGCTGTCGGATGTGTTGGTTACAAAATCGGGTGCGGCTCCGGTTTGACTTTCACCGTCCTGATAGGTGCTTGCGCAGGAGACGGACGTTCCTGCGGAGTTCCAGCATCCGGTCTGTCCTGTTTTAAGCAGGAGCAGTTCGGCGGCGGCAATTTCGAACGCAGGAAGTGATGCCGTGTCCTCTCCGTCGGAAGCGGTTATTATTATGTCTCTGTAAAAGCCTTGTGCGGGAGTTCCTGATAAGGTTCCCGTTGAGGTGTCGAACGATGCCCAGTCAGGCTTATTGGTTATGCTGAATGTTACAGTATCCCCGTCGGTGTCTGTTGCGGCAGGTGTGAAAGTGTATGCTGTTCCGGCTTTCAGAAAGGTTTCCGGCGAGCCTGATATCTGCGGCGGGTTGTTTGTGTCCTTGTCGCTGTCCTTTGAGGACGATCCGCCACCGCATGCGGCAACAGAAACCAGCACCAGCAGTGATAAAATCATATGTTTCATGACCATATTCCCCTCATAATTCATTAAGTGCATAATACGGTATAAACACACTGGAATGTGTTGGTATTATTGTGTTAAATATGAGGATGAAATGTGTCGTGAGGATTATGGACTTTATTAGGTTGAGTTCGCAGACGAACGGCCGATTATTAATTTTAGCGGTGAACTATGCTCTATGTATTACTTGAAAAACGAATAAAAATTCTGAAAAAACTCGGCGGGCTGACAAAACCTGCCATATACAGTTCCGAGTGGACGGATATCCTGACCGAAGAAGCCCGCAACTCGGTGATGATTGAGGGCGTTTATATCCCTGCCAGGGATGCCGAAGCGGTGCTGGTGCACAAGGAGCAGGTGAAAAATCCTTATGCTCCGAAGGTGCAGAGCTATCATAATGCATCGATAACGTATTATGAGCAGGCATATGCCAACAGAAGCAATTTCAGCATCGGATTCCGTTTTGAGGACTTCCGCAAACTGAACGGCCTTCTGGTGCTGGATGAAATGACCTATCCCGGCCTGAGAAGGGATAACAATGCAACTAATCCGGAATATGGGGATCTTCCTGATTTTGCGGAACTTCCTCAGCTGCTGGATATATATCTGGTGTACATCAATTCCCGTGTGGATGCCTACCGCACCGGACGGATAAACCTGAAAGATTTCATAGGATTTCTGGCAAAACAGCACGGCTATTTCGAGTCCGTTCATCCGTTTGAGGATGGAAACGGCCGTTCAGGCAGGATACTCACGAATTACATTCTTATCGCCAGCGGACTCCCGCCTATCATAATGAAAGGCGAAGAGGACAGCAGTGAGCATTATTTCTCTGCTATCAAAGAGTTTAAAGAGCAGATGGGGTTCACCCTCACTCTGCCTCAGTCATACCACAATATCCCCGACAAGCTGACGGAGATTGTTTCGGAAAAGATGACCTCGCTTTTTGCGGAGCTTGTCTGCGAAAGTCTGGATATGTACCTGTGCCGACTTCTGGAAGCTAAGAAGAGTTATAAGCTGAAACCGCTGGGGCGTTTCGGACTGGGGCTTTCGCTCTCCAATCTTAAGATGCTCATGGACAGGCGCAACTTCATTGCGGTTATGCGCAACGGCGAGTGGATGAGTCACGAAGATTTTGACCTGCGGAAAGATATCCTCTAGAGCGTTTAACGAAATTATTAACGTATTAGTTGTATGCGCAAAACGTCACCCTGAACGGAGTGAAGGGTCTCTGCTCAAACTGAGATGCTTCACTGCGTTCAGCATGACAAACTTAATACCTCGAATGGGATTAAGCAGTGTACGATAAATATTTCGTTAAATCCTCTAATAGTGGCCGTATTCCGACTTTGGGTTTCTCTGTGCCGCCCACTTCAGGAGTGCATCCAGTGCAGGACACAGTTCTTTTCCTGTTTCCGTGAGCGAATACTCAACCTTCGGCGGAACCTGCGGGTAAACTATTCTGCTGACGATACCGTCGTTTTCCAGAGCCCTCAGCTGCTGAATCAGCATTTTCTGTGTCACATCCGGAATGGATTTTTCAAGCTGAGAGAACCTTAGTGTTCCATATGCGAACAGATTCATTATTATCAGCAGTTTCCATCTTCCTTCCAGAATCCGGATGGCATCCTGAATACCTGTAGCCGCTGCATCGGGTGTTATCTTAACATACTTACTTTCGGGTAAGTACCCTACTTTATCGTGTGTACTTGACATAATCTCAGTGTAATCTGTATCTTAGAAAAAATCAACCGCAGGCCTCGGTGAACAATTTAAAGGAGAGACTTTCATGTATAATTTTGAAGGTAAAAAAGCGTTCGTAACCGGAGGCACAAAAGGCATGGGCAGGGCTATAGCTATGCGTCTGGCGGAGCTTGGGGCTGTTGTTGCTGTTACTGCCAGAGAGATCCCTGCGGATTTTCCGCTGAAGGGTGTTTCTGCCGATATTTCGGAGCGGGAAGGGGCATTGAAAATAACTGAATATGTGAAGAGTGAGTTCGGCTCAGTGGATATTCTGGTGAATAATGCCGGAGGGTCAAAATCTCCGATGGGAGGGTTTGCCGCCCAGACGGATGATGAATGGCAGAGGATGTTCGAGTTCAATCTTTTCGGCGCAGTCAGGCTGGACAGGGCTTTGCTGCCGGACATGATAAAAAAGGGCAGCGGGGTCATAATCCATATCTCGTCAATCCAGAGTCACAAACCCATATACGAATCCACTCTGGCCTATGCGGCGGCAAAGGCCGCCCTGAACAACTACAGTAAAGCGCTTTCTCTGGAAGTTGGCAGACACGGGTTGCGGGTTAATGTGATATCCCCCGGTTTCATAGAGACAGAATCCGCCGGAACATATATAAATCAGATAGCGCAAGATAAAAACATAACCGAATCTGAGGCCAGACAGCAGATTGTGGATTTCATCGGCGGGATTCCTCTCGGCAGAACAGGCAGTCCGGAAGATGTGGCCGAGCTGGCTGTGTTTCTGGCTTCGGACAGTGCGAAATGGATAACAGGGGTTGAATACCGCATTGACGGCGGAACCATACAGACATTATAGGAGGCAGTATGTCATACTACATTATATTTATCAAAGAAAGGCTCAGAGACGAGGCCGAGATTGAGGAATACAGAAAGCTGGTTCCTGCGGCGGCCGAAGGCAGAGACATGAAGAGGCTTGCCCTTTACGGGGATATAGAGACTCTGGAAGGGCCGGAAGCCAAGGGGGTTGTTCTTCTTGAGTTTAAGACCAAAGAGGAGGCTCTTGACTGGTATAACAGCGATGAATACAAAAAAGCCCGTGCCCACAGATTCTTAGGTGCGGATTATAGAGTTGTTATGTTCGAAGGCGCATAAAAAATATCAGCCTGCATTGTCAATGAACGGTGCAGGCTTTTTTAATTTATTTCACAAAATCCTTAGCATTTAATTCTATCTCTGACTTAAAATTTAATATATAATTGTTTCAATAAAGACAGTCCCAATATTATTTTTATCCTAGCCCGGAGTATTTGCTGTTGAAGATAAGAAGGTATATGCCAAGGATTAAACTTTTTGTATTTATCAGTATCTTGCTGTTTTCCGGCTATGTGACGACAAATATAGTCAGTTATCAGGCCGCAAAGGAAAGTCTGCGCAGCAGTATCATCAATACCTCTCTGCCTCTCACCCGTGACAACATCTACTCCGAGATCCAGCGTGACCTTATGCGCCCCATTTTCATCTCTTCGCTCATGGCAAACGATACCTTTCTGAAGGACTGGGCCATCGACGGCGAACACGATGTTGAGAGGGTGAAAAGATACCTCCTTCATATAATGGAGAAATACAAGTTCTTTGCTTCTTTCTTTGTTTCCGAATCCACCGGAAACTATTACTATTACAACGGAATACTCAAAAAGATATCTGAAGACGTTCCCCGTGACAGGTGGTATTACAAATTTACTGCAAAACCTGAACCCTATGAGGTCACAGTGGATACGAATCAGGCCGCCAGAAACACCATGACCATCTTCATAAACCACCGTGTGCTGGACTATGACCATAAACTTATCGGTGTTACAGGTGTGGGGCTGGAGTTTGACCGTATAAAAAACATGCTTTCCGAATATCGTGTCAGATATGATCGTGACATATACCTTGTTGATACCAAAGGAAACATTCAGGTCGGAGCCCGCAGCGGGGGGATAACCGAAGCAAACATAAAAAAAGCCGAAGGGATAGCCGAGATAGCCCCGCAGATTTTGCAGGTGAACTACGTATCCGGCAATTTCGAATATGACTACAAAGGGGAGCACATGCTCCTCACATCCAGATATATACCCGAACTGGACTGGTATCTTCTGGTGGTTCAGAACCAGAACGCCGCCCTTAAGAGCATCTGGCAGAACTTTGTGAAAAACACGATGATAGGTTTTGTGCTGACCCTGCTCATTCTGGGAGTGATAATCTCCATGCTTAATTACTATCAGAACAGGCTGGAGTGTATCACTGAGACAAACCTTGTTACCGGAAGCTACAACCGGAGCGATTTTGTGCGAACCTTTGAAACAAAAGCCGGGGAAGCAAAAAGGAACAGGAGCAGTCTGTCTGTTGTTATAATGGATATCGATGATTTCAGAGGAATAAACGACCGTTTCGGCCACATCTGTGCCGATAACGTCCTTGAGCGTGTTTCCCTTGTGATAGCCGCCGAACTGAGGCAGAATGACATTATGACCAGATGGGGAGGAGACGAGTTCATCGTTCTCACCGCATGTTCCGCAGAAGAGGCGAACCATCTTGCAATGAGGATTCAGGACAGGATAAACAACGACAAGGACATTCTTAAACTCACGGAAAAAGAGACTGTTTCAGTTTCCGTGGGCATTTCCGTTCTGGCCGAGGACGACAACGAAGCCAGCATAACCTACCGTGCCGAAACCGCTCTTTCAGACGCAAAGGAAATAGGCAGCAATACCATCCGCACCCTTTGACAGCATAATAATTTCCATGACAATTTCAACCTTGACATCCGTTTATTTTTATTATTTACTTACCGATAGGTAGGTGAGCCGGAAAATGGATATAAAACAGGACGACGCAAGGCAGAGGCTTTTGGATGCGGCGCTGAAAATCTTTATGACAAAGGGCTATGCGGCCGCTTCCGTCAGTGAGATTGTTCAGGCGGCAGGGGTCACAAAGCCCATGCTCTATTATTATTTCAAGAACAAAGAGGGAATATACACCGAGCTTATGATGCTCTCTTTCAGAGAGTTCGATGCAATGCTCGCCAGATATTCCGAACCGAAAAGCCCTATAAAAGACACCCTTATGAATATGTTCAACGAACTGATGGTTCTTCAGGACGAGCGCATGGATTATGTACGGCTTATCTATGCCATGGTATACGGTCCTGCGCAGGGTGCTCCCGCTGTTGATTTTGAGGTGTTCCACACCAGAATGGCCGCCAAAATAGCTGAAATGATTCAGGCGGGTATCGAAAGAGGCGAATTTGAGCCGGTGGATGTTGCGGATTTTTCTACACTGCTTATATCCGTGCTTTTTTTCTGTATGGATTCAAGGGTGATAGACTGCGCCGTGTCAATGTCGGCGGAGGACATGAGCCGGATTATCGGAAAAGTATTCAGTAAAATATTGATAAAATAGAGGGTTATTTTTATGAAGAAAAAACTGATCTATATAGCGGTTGCGCTGGTGGTGGTGCTGGTCATTGCTGCCGCCGCAGGAAAAAAGAAAACCAAGCCCGAGGAGGCTGCAAAGCCTGACGAGGGTATTTCCGTTCAGACGCAGACAGTTCAGGCTCAGGACGTTGAGAGTTTCATAGATGCCACAGGAAACCTCACGGCGAAAAACCGTGCCGAGGTTCGTTCCGAGGTCTCTTCTGTTATCAGAGAGGTCTATGTTCATGACTGGGTCAAGGTCAAGAAGGGCGATATGCTCGCCAGAATAGATTCGGAAGAGGTTGCGGCTGTTGCGGCGAAGGCAAAAGCGGCGGCAGAGACTGCAAAGGCGGCATATCTGGAATCGCAGACATATCAGAACCGTGCCGAGCGTGAATATGAGAGGATGCAGAACCTCAGCCAGTCAGGGCTTGCCACACGTCAGCAGATGGATGACGCCACTACTGACAGAGCGGCTGCAAAGGCAAGAGTTGCCTCCGCACTGGCACAGGTTAGAGCTGCGGAAGAGGACTACAGACAGGCTTCCGTCCGTCTGGGTAAAACTGCGATAACTGCTCCCATATCGGGCACACTGGCTGCCCGCAACGCAAACGTGGGCGATATGCCCGGCGGTGACAACAGCCCTGCGCTGTTCATTATAGTTGATGATTCCATATTCGACCTGAACGTAAGCATCCCCTCGGTGGACATAGCCGGAGTGGGTGTCGGCAGCAGGGTTGAGTTTACGGTGGACGCTTTCCCGTCGAAAATCTTTGACGCAAAGGTGGCGCACGTCAACCCGCAGGTGGATTCCGCCGACAGGTCGGTCAAGGTGAATATAGAGGTTAAAAACGAGGAGAACCTGCTTAAATCCGGTTTCTTCGTCAAAGCCAGAATTTACACAGGAAACAGGATCAAGGCTGTTCTTCTGCCTCAGTCGGCTGTTTTCGGAACAAACACTGCGGAGCGCAAAGCCAAGGTATATGTTGTTGAAAACGGTGCGGCGAAGCTGAAAGAGGTTTACACAGGTAACACATATAACGGTCTGATAGAGATCACCGACGGTCTGAAAGACGGCGAACAGGTGGTTGTAAGGGGCGGTTTCACAATCAAGGACGGGGATAAAGTCTCCGTTGGAAAATAGGGGGAATGAATGTTTCTCTCCGACTTATCGATAAAACGTCCGGTATTCGCCACGGTCATAATGCTGACTCTGGTGGTTCTGGGTATATTTTCATACAAAAGGCTTTCGGTGGAGGAGTTTCCGAACGTTGAAATTCCCGTTGTATCCATCGTAACCAAATACGAAGGCGCATCCGCTCAGTCTGTGGAAACAGAGGTCAGCAAGAAGATAGAAGAGGCCGTTAACCCCATTGCGGGCGTTAAAAAAGTTTTTTCATATTCATCAGAGGGAGTTTCCACGGTGGTTGTGGAGTTCGAGCTTGAGGTGGATATCGACTCGGTTAACCCGGAGGTCAGGGCGAAGATAGGCACCATAAGGGGCGATCTGCCGTCTGACATTGAGGAACCCATTATCCAGAAGCTGGACTTCAACGCAATGCCTGTTGTGTCAATTGCGGCTGAGTCCGACGTGCTCTCCTCAAGGGAGTTGACGGACGTGGTGGACAAGACCATCAAAAAACGCCTCGAATCCATTCAGGGCGTGGGTAAGGTGGATATTGTCGGTGCGGCTGAAAAAGAGGTCAACATAGTCATCGACCCTTTGAAACTTGAAAGCCTCGGAGTTTCTGCCGCCGCCGTTATGAACGGTATAAAGCAGGAGAACATAAACACTCCCCTCGGCCGTATGACAAAGCAGGACGGAGAATACAGCGTCAGGGTTTCCGGTAAGAGTGAATATGTGGATCAGCTGAACAGGCTGACAGTGACGGCTCTGGACGGCAGACCCGTCAGGCTGTCGGAAGTTGCCGCCATCGTTGACGGCATAGAGGAGAAGCGCACCACATCGCTCTATAACGGCAAACCTGCGATATCTCTGGATATTCTTAAACAGTCCGGCGCAAACGTTGTTCAGGTGGTGGACGATGTTCTCGCCCGTGTGGAGAAGATAAAGACGGAACTGCCTGCGGACGTTCGTGTTACTGTTGTGCGTGATGCATCCCAGCAGATCCGTGACTCGCTCACAGACGTTGAGCACACGCTTATCATAGGCGGCTTTCTCACCGTGCTTATAGTATTTCTTTTCATAAACTCATGGCGTTCAACGGTTATCACGGGACTTACCCTCCCCATATCCGTTATATCCGCCTTCATAATAATCTACGCTCTGGGGATGAGCCTTAACGTTATGACGCTCATGGCGCTATCCCTAGCCATAGGTATGCTTATTGACGATGCAATCGTTGTGCGGGAGAATATCGTCCGGCACGTTGAGATGGGCAAGGATCACATGACGGCCGCCCGTGAGGGTACGGCGGAGATCGGCCTTGCGGTCATGGCTACAACCCTTTCGGTCATGGCGGTTTTTGTTCCCGTGGCTTTCATGAAGGGTATAGTGGGAAGATTCTTCTTCTCATTCGGAATGACAGTGGCATTTGCCGTTGCAGTCTCCCTTCTGGTCTCCTTCACCCTTGACCCCATGATGTCGTCACGATGGCACGACCCCGCAATAGAAAACCCGCAGGGAACTTGGCTCGGCAGGCGAATCCATAAATTTAACCAGTTATTCGACAGAATAGCCGAAAGTTACAAGGGGATAATACGTTGGGCGCTTCAGCACAGGATAACCATATCTGTGGTGACAACGGTGTCATTCTTCTTCGGAATATTCCTGTTCGGAACCCTTCAGGCCTCCTTCATGGCGGACTATGACAAGGGCGAGTTTCAGGTCAGCTTTACAACCGCCCCCGATGCATCGATTTATGAGAGTGAGAACAGGCTGAAAGCCATGCTTGATTCCATAAAGAATATTCCGGAGGTTGAGCACACCTACGGAACCATAGGCTCAGGCGACAACGGAGTTGTCCGCAAGGGTGTTCTGTATGTCAAACTTGTGGATATGGACAAACGGGAGAAGACCCAGAAGGAAGTGGAGCAGATATTCCGTGAGCGATTCAAAACCGTTGCGGGTGTGAGAACCTCAATAGAGGAGGCGGGCGGTCTCAACAGCTCAAACAAGCCTCTGGTGGTCACTCTGCAGGGTGATGATATCGAACAGCTTAAAAAGACCTCCGCAGAACTGAAAGCAAAAATGCGTGAAGTGAAGGGGATCGTGGATATAGATACTTCTCTTGAGGACGATACCCCTGAATACAGAATTAAAGTGGACAGGGACAAAGCCGCCGCTCTGGGGCTTAACTCTCAGGATGTTGTGAATACCGTCGGTATACTTTTCGGCGGCAATCTGGCATCCACATTTGAAGAGAAGGATGGAGACGCAGTTGATATCAGGGTCAGACTGGACGAAAAATACAGACAGAACCCCGAACAGCTTATGAATCTGAAACTTGTGGTTCAGAGCCAGAACGGCGGAAACGTTCTGGTTCCGCTGAGAAACGTTGCCACATATGAGGTGGACAACACCCCTTCACAGATAAACAGACAGTCCCTTTCCCGCAAGGTGGACGTGACTGCGAACCTCGACAATCTGCCCATAGGCACAGCTGTGAACCTTGTTAAAAAAGAGATCGAGACAATAAAAACGCCTCCCGGCTACACATTTTCGTTCGCAGGCGAGGGCGAGGATATGGCCGAATCTTTCGGATATATGGCCGAGGCTCTGATTCTGGCCGTTCTGATGGTTTATCTGGTGCTTGCGGCACAGTTCGAATCCTTCATCGAACCGTTTGCGATCATGTTCTCTCTGCCCCTTTCAATCGTGGGTATGGCGGGCATGCTTCACCTTACAGGCGACACCATAAACATCATGTCGCTCATAGGGTTGATAATGCTGATGGGATTGGTGACCAAGAACGCAATCCTGCTGATAGACTATGCCAAGCATCTTCGGGGAACCGGAATGGAGAGAACCGAAGCACTGGTTCAGGCCGGACGCACAAGGTTCCGCCCCATCATGATGACCACGCTGGCAATGATATTCGGTATGCTCCCGCTGGCACTGGCAATCGGTGCGGGTGCGGAGATGAGAGCCCCCATGGCGAGAGCCGTTGTGGGCGGACTTATCACGGCCACCGTACTTACGCTGGTGGTGGTTCCGGTCATGTACACCATTCTGGATGATATGGCTGTGAAAGTGAAAAGGATTTTCGGAGGTCATGCATGAGAAAACTTCTGATAATACTCGCACTGATGCTCCCTGCGGCGGTATTTGCGCAGGATGCCAGAGTTCTGACCCTTGACGAGGCGGTGGCCATTGCAATGGAAAAGAACAAAAGCATTGAGCAGGCGAAAGAATATATGACCTATCTGCAGGGTATCTACGTTGAGGAGCGTTCGGCGGCACTGCCCAAGGCAACCCTTTACGGCGGTGTATCCAGAAACAGGGACGCATCCACGGGGTCGGCTGTCAACTCCGACGTTTATAACTCCTATAACGCCGGAGTCTCAGTTAAGCAGGCTCTTTTTACATGGGGACAGGTCGGTGCGGCCATTCGTGCGGCAAAGATAGGCCTGCGCACGGGTGACGAACAGCTCAGGCTTTACAGGCAGGCGGCGGTGCGTGACGTAAACGTTGCTTTCACCGATATCCTGCTTACAAAACAGCTGCTTTTCATAGCAGAAGAGAACGTAAAACAGCGTCAGAGACATCTGGACGAGGCGGAGAAAAAATATAAGCTGGGAACGGCAACCGATTATGATGTGCTGTCAGCCAGAGTTGCACTTAAAAACGCACAGCCGGATGTTATCTCATATAGAAACAGCCTTACGGTTGCCAGAGACAACCTGAAATTCATCCTTGGGGTGGATTATGAGGTTGAGGTTCAGGGTGAGCTGAAACCTGCGGATATCAAACCCGCAGACTATGATTCCGCCCTTAAATCGGCACTGGCGAACAGGCCTGAGATACTGGACAAGAAGCTTATGGTGGATTTCAACAGAGAGCTTGTTCAGGTCAGCAAGGCAGGGGACAAGCCCAGAGTGGATTTTTCAGGTTCATTTGACAGGATAAAACTGGACGGCGAAGACGAAAAGAACCTCACAAACTGGAGCGCAGGGGTTAACCTCAGCTTTCCTTTCTTCGACGGAATGGCCACAAAGGGCAAAATAATTCAGGCGGAGAGCGACCTGAGAAGGACTAAACTTCAGCAGCTTCAGGCGGAGGATTCGGTCTCTCTGGATGTAAGACAGGCCGTCAGCCGTGTTAAAGAGGCTGTGGAGGTCATAGAGGCTTCAGAAGGTACGGTTTCAGAAGCGGAAAAACTGCTGGATATGGCCGAAAAGGGCTACAGATTCGGAGTTAAGACCAAACTGGACGTTGACGATGCCGAATATAACCTCAGAAGCTCCCGTGTGCGGCTTGCGCAGGCCTGGCGTGACTACAGGGTTCAGTATGCGAACCTGCTCTGGTCGGCGGGCATAATAGGCGAGAAAAAAGATATGTAAAAGATAAAGGCTTCCGGAAGGAAGCCTTTTTTAATGCTCTATATTTCGTTCGTGCTTTTCACTGTGCTGTAAAAGTGGTTCAGAGCGGCGAGGAAAGACTTCTGCACCTCTTCGGCCTTAACTGTGTCGCCGTCTATTATAAGGTCTCTTGTGGCGCATGCATCCCCGACCACAACCGTGTTGTAGCCCATATCCCTTGCGGCTCTGACAGTGGCATCCACACACATATGGGTCATCATGCCGACTATCGTGATATCAGTTATTCCCATACTGTCCAGATGCTCCTGAAGGCCTGTTCTTATGAAGCTGTTGGGAAAGTGCTTTACGATGACTTTCTCATCTTCAAGGGGCTTTACACGCTCGTTTATTTTCACTCCCTCTGTATCCGGCAGAAAAAATCCGGCCTCGGGTCTGGATGCAACGTGCTGAATATAGATAACGGGAAGCTTCTCTCTGCGGAACTTGCTTATGACCGTCTTTGCGTTGTCGGCGGCTTTTTCTGCGCCGACAAGCTCCATAAGCCCGCCTTTGAAATAGTCGTTCTGAATATCGATCACCAAAAGAGCCTGTTTCATGTTTCCTCCCTAGCTTTTAACTGACGGCAGCTTTATTTCGAACACCGCACCGCCGTTTTCGTTGCGGACGGTGAAATCACCGCTGTGTTTCTGAATAATTTTTTTACACATATAGAGTCCGAGTCCCGAACCCTCTTTCTTCTTTTTGGTAGTGAAATAGGGGGTGAAAATCTTTTCCACTATCTCAGGGCTTATGCCGCCTGCGTTATCCCCGATGCGCATATAGCATGCACCGTCCTTCTCCTCCATCTCGATGGATATCCTGCCCACAAACATCTTATCCTTTTCCTTAACTTCCATGATTGCATCTTTGGCGTTGTTCAGCAGGTTGACCATCACATGTTTGAACTCGTTGGGATTTGCGGATGCAAACACGCTCTTTTTCCCTCCGGAATCCACTGATATTTCTATTTTTTTCTTTTGCAGTGCCGGCTGGAGCAGTTTAAGAACCTCGTCCGCAGTGCGCACCATATCCATTTTCATGTCAAGACTGTTGGAAGGTTGAATGAAATCCATGAAATCGTTTATGGTTTCGCTCATGAATGTTATCTGAGCCATACATTTTTCGACTATGTCTTCTCGGCGGGCCTTCTCTTTTTCGTCAACTTCTTCATCCGTCATGTTCTGAACGTACATGGCAAGGATGTTAAGCGGCTGTTTCCACTGGTGTGCCAGTGCGCTGAACATTTCGCCCAGAGTGGCCAGCTTTGACTGCTGAAACAGCATCTGCTCTTTTATATACAGCCTGTTTTCGTGCTCTTTCAGTTTTTCATCCAGAACAATTCGGAGCATTTCCGACTTATAGCTGTTCTGCATCGCAAGAAAGACTGTTCCGAATATCAGAAGAATTGTCACCGAACCTATGAAAAGTGCGAGCTGATACAGCCGGACTATATAGCTGAACTTGTTGTCACGTGACATTTTTATGAAATATGCGACCTGCTGGTCGAGAATATTACTTATGGGAAGAAATGACGCCGTTATCTCTTTGCCGTTTATGACGGTGTGCTCAGAAAAGGGCTCTCCGGAGGTGAGGCGGTTCTGAATTATGGGTTTGAATATCTCACAAGCGTAAAGATATTCCTCAATGCTGCCGAAAACCGCCGCATTATCCTGAAGGTATTCATAGCTCACATTCTCTCTCAGATAGTTTTCCGCCAGTTCCGACTGGGCGTAGCTGAATCCGGGTTTGCGTGATGAGTCTGCTCCAACGGCTGTCTTTTTAACGATGAAATCATATGTTCCGGAGCCGAAGGAGTTCATGTTCTCAGCAAGGTAAACGGCTGATACCCCAAGCTCCAGACTGCCGATGTGAACAGAGTTGTAAACCAGAGGATAGACAAACCTGACCCCGTTGAAAGTGCCTCCCTCTTCAAAAGCTTCTGTGTAGCGCACCATACGGTTTGCTGTTTCAACAGTCAGCTTGGAAGAGATCACAGGACCGCTTCCGTTCACATCAACGCTCATCAGAAGAAAGTTGTCCGAATCTCTGGTGTGGAATTGCAGCTGTTTCAGCCCCAGTTTAACCTGCTGTTCGTAAATGGAGCGGAGCTTCTGCTGCATCAGTCTCTTTATTTCTTCTTTCCGCTCTGGTGATGCTTTGTCAGCCTCCGCAAAAAGCTGAAGAATACCGTGGTCGCTGTTTATAATTACGTTGTAAAATGCGTTTGAAATGTTTCTGGCGTTGGTTATGCCGGATGTATATGATGATGAAAGCAGAGCTGTCTCATCTTTCAGATGCTGATTCAGAAATATATCCCGTGCTTTTCCCAGTCCGAAAAAGAATATGAGTTCGCACGCAATCAGAGTAATGATTATTATTACGGTCTTTGTTTTCATTAAGTTTTTTCCTGAATCATGCCTTATTTTTAATATTACCATAACCTTTAACTTGTTTTTGTGCAAATCCTGCACACTGTTGAGAAATGATTATACTCCCTGTTTTTGTATATTATCAAGTTAATACTTTATTACAAATGCTTTGCATAAATATAAATCTTGGCATGCATATTGGTATTATAAATGGCATCAAGACA
Source organism: Seleniivibrio woodruffii (assembly GCF_004339245.1). NCBI lineage: Bacteria > Pseudomonadati > Deferribacterota > Deferribacteres > Deferribacterales > Geovibrionaceae > Seleniivibrio > Seleniivibrio woodruffii. The sequence continues at coordinate 540,806 of NZ_SMGG01000004.1, read as the reverse complement.
CGTTCAGGAGGAAAAGAACGATGAAACGTACAGTAATTTTTACTTTAGCACTGATGCTGGCAGCCACAATGGCATTTGCATACGGCGGCATGGGAAGAGGCAACGGAATGATGGGAGGTTATGGAATGATGGGCGGCGGATGCGGTCAGTGTCAGCAGTTCGGTCAGCCCGGACAGCCCGGACAGCCCGGTCAGCCTGCTGTGAAAGCGATCACCAAGGAAGAGGCTCAGAAAAAAGTGGATGCATATATCGCTTCGAACCTGAAAGGCTACAAGGTAGAAAAGACTCAGGAATTCCAAGGCCGCATGCATACTATGTATAACTTCTTCGTGAAGGATGCTTCCGGCAACCAGTTCATCCTCAGAGTCAACCCCTGGGGCAACGTGATGGGACCTTTCGTAACTCAGAAATAAATAATTAAGGCGGGGTTTTGCCCCGCCTTTTTCATTTACATATCAAGCAGTTCAAACTCTTTTAAAGTCTTCTCGTCAAAGTCCAGAGTGTTAACATCCTGCCCGTCGATGCTGATTGCCTGACCGGGCTTCATTGTAAAGGTTTTAACATATTCAGTGTACTGCTTCTGAAGCTCAGTAACATATTTGTCATATTCGCCCATCATCTTGCGGACATAGGCCTCGTATTCGTCCATTACAACCTTGCCGTGCTTGCGGAACTCGCCTTCAACGGAATCAACGGATATCTCTCCGTCTTTCAGATAGACTTTCGCTTTGCCGTCTTCTGCCACGTCGATAAGGAACTCGGTTCCTTTAACTCCGATAACTGCGGTTTTAAGCCCCACTATAACGGTTCCGGTTTCAGCACCTCTCTTTTTAATGCTGAAAACCACCCTGCCGCTTTCCGGTGAATATTTGTTGTTTTCCGAGAAGGATACCACTGCATTTTCGGAAAGGGCTATTTTGTCGCCTGAATTAAGCACAACCAGAGCTGTAGAGGCTCTTTTGGAGGCAACCTTGTTTTTTATGTTCAGTGCAGTGTCGGGAGCGTTAAGCATAACCGGACGGGGTGAGGATCCGTCGAATACTTCGATGCGTCCTGTATATTTCTTCACTGTGCCTATGCCTTCTGCGGCAAGGAGCGAGCAGGGGATTAATAAGCAAATAATGATGAGTGTGATGTTTTTCATATGAATCTCCTATCCGATATTAGCGTATTCCACATTCATAGATAAGTGAAAAATACCTCATAATCAATGTTATTATATATCATTCTGCGCAAAATTATATGGAAACATTTGACTCCGTGTGTTAAATTCTACATAAGAGTCAAAGGATAGTCGGAGGTAATCTTATGAAAAAACTCATCCTGTTAATGTCTGTGCTTGCTTTTGCGCTTGTGGGCTGCGGCGACAAACCCCAACCCCCTCAAAAACTGGCAGATCCCTGTTTTGTAGGCGCTCCTTCATGGGTTCTTATGCCTAATGTTGAAGGCACTATCGCCGCTGTAGGCTCTGCTGCTAAATCAGCTGCCGGAATGCAGTTCACCAGAGATTCTGCAATGGCTAACGCCAGAAGCGAACTTGCCAGAATGATAGATGTTAAAGTCAATACAATGATGAAGGATTTCACTCAGGTGACAGGCGTGGGCGATGCTCAGACAGTCGACAAAGTGACCTCTTCAGTTTCCAAGCAGATCGCAAGCCAGTCTCTGCAAGGCTCAACCCAGAAAGACATCTGGATGTCTCCTTGCGGCGAAATGTATGTTCTGGTTGTGCTTGATGCCAAAAAAGTTGCTGACCTGACTAAACAGCAGGTTACATCCAGCCTGAAAAACGATGCCGCTCTGTGGCAGCAGTTCCAGGCACAGAAAGCTCAGGACGAGCTTGATGCGGCCATCAACAAAGAATTTGCAAAGTAAGATATCAAAATCTTAACACTGATAAAGGGCAGCTCGTCACTGCCCTTTTTTTATAGGTAACTTTATGAAACGAATCCTCATTTCCATTCTTTCCATGCTTCTTCTCCTCGTCTTTGCCGGATGTCAGGCCGAAAAATCTTCCGGCATAAATCTTATAAACGGAAAACCGGAGTGGTTCTTTGCGCCTTCAAAAGAGGGCAGAATAGGCGGAGTGGGTGTCAGCGGAGTGCATGTTGACGGTAAGACAGGTCAGAAGTCGCTGGCCACTCAGAGAGCACTGGAGGAGATTGCAAGGCAGATGGGAGTTAAGGTTCAGAGTTTTTCTTCTCTGAAATCGGTTTCCGACACTTCCTCAGGAACAACAACCAGCGGTGAGACCAGCTCCTTTTTCACCGTTGACGGAACCGAGGTCAGAGCCAGAATAGAGGCGATCTGGGAAGATCCCTATACTCAGGAGCTTTATATCTGGATGGTGGCACAATGATAAAACTCTTTCTGTCTGTTCTGCTTCTGGTTTCCTTTTCGGCATTTGCCGACAGCTTTGAAGATTATAAAAAGATGCAGGACGGCGGTTTTCAGGGCAGCAAAAACGAATGGACAGCCTATAAGGCGGATATCCAGAAAGGCTTTGAAGCCTATAAGAACATTATGGATAAAGAGTTTGCCAAATACAAAAGTGATATTCTCAAGGTTTGGGATGTTGCGGAGGTTTCGGACAACTACAGATGGGTCGAATATCTGAATAATTATAAGATAAAGAAGATAGTGGATTTTGAAAAGGGAACCGTAACTGTTCAGGTGGTTTCCGACGGCAAAAAGCCCGACTTCACCCCTGTGGTCAAAGACCTGCTAACCGAGGATTCCGCAACGGCCTTCGGGCGTGACCCTGTTTCGGTGAACACCGATAAACAGCTTAAAGAACAGGTGCCCGGCACAGTCTCTGATAAAGTCAAACCTCTGCCCATAATGCAGAATCTTTACTCGGACAAACCCATGAACGACAATCAGGTGAACGGTTTGGCCAAGCAGCTTGTTTCTGGTGCGGACTATTCACAGAAGCCGTCTGAAAAAACGGGCGGAACCGTATACAGCATGACAGTGAAACTCCCTGAAGATATCTATAAGAAGGGAGCGGAAGAGGTCAGGCCGCATGTTCAGACCTATTCGAAACAGTTCCAGCTCGATCCCGCTCTGGTTATGGCTGTGATATACACTGAGAGCAGGTTTAACCCCATGGCGAAATCATATGTTCCCGCTTACGGACTGATGCAGATAGTTCCTCAGTCGGCGGGGCTTGATGCCACGGAGTTTATGGAGGGCGAAAAGCGTATCCTTGCGCCTTCATACCTTTATAACCCCGAAAACAACGTCAAAGTTGGCACAGCATACTTTTATCTCCTTTATAACAAATACCTCAAAGGCATAACCGATCCGAAAAGCCGCCTCTACTGTGCAATTGCCGCATACAACACAGGGGCGGGCAACGTTGCCTATGCATTTAACGACCCGAATCTGAAAAATAAATATAACGTCAACACAGCTCTTCCGGCCATAAATGCAATGTCTCCGGATCAGGTGTATAATCACCTTAGAAACAACCTGAGATATGAAGAGGCCAGAAACTATATTGTTAGGGTCTACGGTAAAATCAAGGATTATACGGAGTAAGCATATGAAAGCACTGATAATTCCAGTTATAGCCGCCGCAGTGGCATTCGGCTGTGCGGCAGAAAAAAAACCTGTTACCCCTGTTAAGCAAAGCTCGGCAGCTGTTCAGAGAGCAAACGCCGAAGCCGCCCAGCAGGAGATGGACGAGGATATAAAATCAGGTGTGCCGACCCTCCGTGAACCTGTGATAGCGGCACCTCAGGCGGTTATACGCCCAAAAGAGGAACCGAAAGTGCCCCTGCCCGAAAAGACAGTCGCAACAGTAAGCTCGCTTAAGCCGGTTTCAAAATATCCCATGAAAAACGGCTATCCGGAATGGTTCTACACTCCTGTTTACGACGGCTATATCGGCGCTGTGGGCATAGCCAAAAAACAGCCCTCCGGCGGCATGTCTGCTCAGAAGAGGGTAGCCAGATCCATGGCTCAGAAAGATCTGGCAAAACAGGTGGAAGTGCTTGTTACATCAGAACTTACGCTTGAAACGCTGAACGTTGACAGACCTACGGTGAAATACTACAGAGAGAAGCTCAGCAGTCTCACCAGAGAAAATACAGATCAGTTTCTGACCGATTTTAAAGTTCAGGACGAATGGCTGGACGAGCGCACCGGTGAGTATTACATATGGATGGTTCTGTCAAAATAGTATAATATTAAACAGAATGATAATTATATTGGGCTTGCTTTTTTTGACAGAATACACTTAAATGTATCTAAACAATCTTAAATTAGCAAAGGTTGGTCATGAAAATCACTGTAGAAGATAAAGGAACGGCAAAGGTCATCAGACCTTACGGCAAAATTGACATCCTGACCTCATCCGAACTTCGCTCGACTCTGGGCGAACTGACGAAGAAAAAGGTCATGAAGATCATAGTAGACCTTGCTCAGGTGACCTATCTGGATTCGTCCGGTCTGGCAACCCTGTTGGAGTCTCTTAAAAACCTTAAAGAATACGAAGGCAAGATGCAGCTGGCGAACGTTCCCGAAAGGATTCTGAAGGTTCTTTCGCTTATGAAGCTGGATCTCATTTTCGATATAATTCAGGACGATACTCTCTGATAAAAAAGCCCGCTTAAAAGCGGGCCTTTTTGTTTCTAGTCTTTAATATCCGTTTTCCATCCGCTGAAAATCGAGCTTATGTCGCCTGAATGGGTTCTGAAGTCAACCAGAACTGCCGCATAAAGGTGAACAATCAGGAAGCTGGCTATAATATACACCATGAAATAGTGCAGATAGCGAACCCACTGGTTTGACATGATGCCGAAAATTGAACCGAAAAAGGCATAGAACGCACCGTCGGGGTGAATCTGTGTCCAGAGGGCATAGCCGGAGAACATCTGAAACATGAACACCAGGAAAATACCTATGTATGCATACTGTGCCATAGGGTTGTGCGTCAGCAGATGGGGCGGTTTGTGCTCAAGAAAGGTGTAATATTTTGCAAAGGTTATTATCATCTTTCTGTCTTCTTTGTTGAACGGGTTATAAAATGTTCTGAAACTGGCGTATTTGTTGCCAACGACACCCCACCAGATTCTGGATAATACGCTTATGGAGAAAATTATCCCTGTCAGATAGTGAATATAGCGTGCGTATCCCATCATATAGGGGAAGTCAACAGGATTGGGTTTCAGAAAAGGATAGTGCATGTAGAGCCCAGTCATTACGAGGATGATTATGCACAGGACATTGACCCAGTGAGTTATGCGCACTGCGGCCTGCCACACATAAACAAAACCTCTGGCGGGCACTGATTCATAGCGGCGAACGTCTGCTTCTGCTGTTGCTGCTGACATGGTGTCCTCCTGTTCTTATTTCATACATAAGTTTATAACTATTTTTTACAAAAGTCCATTAAACCTGTGTTTGAAACAAAAAAACCGGAAGAAAATCACATGTTAAATTATAGCGTCAATCTCCGGCAGGATAACATCCAGAAAATATTTAACGCTCACCAGATCGCTTCTTGAGCATTTTTCTTTTATTTCCTGATATTTGTGTTTGAACGGCGAGTTGTTGCCCAGCTTAACCTCGGTCAGACATTCAAGCATTGCGTCAATGTAGTCGGCATATTTCAGAATGCGTCCTTCAAGGGTTTCGTCCTTCCCGCTGAAAAGCATGTTCTTGTATATTTTCTTATACGGTTCCTCAAGTTCTGTGAAGAGCAGTTCGTCGACTATCATATTTTCAATGTCGGCAACGGCGGCTTTCATCTTGGGAGTTTTGTTCTTAACATGACTGAGTATGTCCCCTGTGAAAGCCTCTATAACGTCGTGGTTCAGGGCTTTTTTATAGAGTATCTCCCAGTTGACGCTGTTTCCGTGTTCCTCTTCGATGATGCCCAGCATCTGGGCGATCTGGGTGACAAGGAACGAGTGTTCCGAAACGGAAGAACGGACGTGCATGAAATCGCTCGCCCATCTGCTGATGTGGTTCAGCCTTCTGGCTGCATGAAGATATTGTCCGAGTCCCATAACGCCTCCTCTTTTAGTATCGGAAAAAAAATATATATGTTTAATAGTGATTTTTTGTTTACCGGATGTTATATTAAAGAAAAACAAGTGTGCAGGAATATGATATTTGATAATTTCCTTGTGGGACGTCAACCTATTCTGGACAGAAACGAAGAGGTCTTTGGTTATGAATTTTTGTTCAGAAAGGCCGGCGACGTCGAAAACAAAGCGGAAATATTCGATTCAGTTGTCGCCACCTCCCGTGTGCTTGTAAATATCTTTCAGAATTTCGGCATAAAAAGCCTCACCAACGGTAAATACGCATTCATAAACATAGATGAAGAGATAATCGAGCAGGACGTTCTGGACGTTCTTCCCAAAGATAAGGTCGTTTTTGAGATAGTGGAGACCACTAACGTCAAGAAAGAGGTGGTGGAGAAGGTGGCCGCCTACCACAGAGACGGCTATATGTTCGCTCTGGATGATTTTGTTCTAAGCTCCGAATATTTTGCAATGTTCATGCCGCTGTTCCCCTACGTTGAATACCTCAAAGTTGACATGAAGGAGAACTGTCTGGTTAAGATGGAGCGGGTGGAGAAGATATTCAGCGGGCGGCATATGATGCTGCTGGCTGAAAAGGTTGAGACCAGAGGGGATTTCGATTTCTCCAGAGACTGTGGATTCGAGCTTTTTCAGGGGTTCTTTTTCGAAAAACCCACAGTTATGAACAAGCGAAACGTCGAACCGGGCAAAGCTGTCATTCTGCGGCTTCTGTCACATCTTTCCCAGAATGCCGAACTGGACAAGCTGGAAGCTGAGTTTCGCATTCAGCCGGAGCTTTCGCTCAAACTTCTTAAGCTCATAAACGCCTGCCAGTATTGTCTGCGGACAGAAATAAACAGTATACGCCATGCGCTGACCCTCATAGGCCGTGAAAATATGCGCAAATGGCTCACCATAATGCTCTATGCCAGTACAGGCGGAAAAATATTCAAGTCCACACTGCTGGAAACGGCCATGCTTCGTGCCCACACTCTGGAACTTTTATCCATAAAGGTTTTCGGAGAGAACTACACCGGAAGGGCGGATGCCTTTTTCATAGGGCTTTTGTCCTATGTTGATGTGGTTCTCGGAGTATCGAAAGAGGATCTTATGGAATCCATCAACGTTAAGCCGCTGATAAGAGAGGCTGTGCTGGAGAGAAAGGGCGAGCTGGGAAATCTTCTTGCAATACTCGAAGATGTGGACGATGCTAATTCCGAGATAAAACGGAACAAACTGGCTGCGCTGAGGCTCACCGAAGAGGACATCAGCGATGTTAAATTCCGGGGGCTTGACTGGCTGGCGGAACAGCAATCCGTTTACAACAGCATCTGAAACTACTATATTGTGCTTAAAGGCGGATATGGCAAAACCATCAAAGAATACAAATATCATAGTAGAGGACTCGAAATGCGCCCAGTGTGTGCATTTCAGACGTCTTCTCATCCCCGAAATGAAGACCTGCTTCAGCCTCAAATGTGCGGCTGAGGACAGGTATATTAAATCTCCCAAGAAAACCTGCTCAATGTTCCAGCCGGAAACCTGGGAGAAATTTCTCGATATTGGAGACGAAGATGAGGATTGAATATTCCAACAAGGTCATAAGGACTCTGACTGTCAAAGTTACCGATAAACCGGGATTCCTCGGAAAAATAACCACCGCCATAGGCGAATGCGGCGGACTGATAGGTGAAATTTCCACAACCCACGTCGGAAAGGGATATAAGATCCGTGCTCTGGACGTCTACGCTGAAGATGAGAACAACCTCAACGAAATGCTCCTTGCGCTTAAAAACATTGAAGGCAGCGAGCTTGTTTCGGTAACGGATGTTGTTGAGGAGAATCACATGGGTGGAAAGATCGAGATACGCCCCACTGTGGATATCAATTCTCTGGACGACCTCCGCATAGTCTACACGCCCGGTGTGGCCTCAATCTGCCACAAGATTCAGCAAAACCCCGAACTTGCCAGAAAATTTACAACTATCAGCAACAACGTTGCGATAGTCACCAACGGAACGGCTGTCCTCGGCCTTGGCGACATAGGTGCAGTTGCCGGAATGCCCGTTATGGAGGGCAAAGGCATGCTGTTCAAGATTCTGGCGGATATCAACGGCATCCCGATACTTCTTGATACCAAAGACCCTGAAGAGATAATCAACACCATAAAGCATATAGCTCCAACATTCGGAGCAATCAAGCTGGAAGACATAAAGGCTCCGGAGTGCTTCGAGATTGAGGAGAAGCTGGATGCAATGCTTGATATTCCGGTTCTGCACGATGATCAGCACGGAACAGCGGTTGTTGTTCTGGCGGCACTCATAAACATTGCCAAATATACGTTCCTTAACCTCCGTGAGTCCAGTGTTGGCATAATCGGCCTCGGAGCCGCAGGAACGGGAATAATGAAGCTCCTTAAGGCCTACGGAGTTAAGACGTTTAACGGTGTGGACCTTGATGTGTCCGCCATGGAGCGTTTCGAAAGCCTTGGCGGAACCAGAAAAGACCTGAGAGGGGTTGTGTCGGAATCCAGAATTGTTATCGCAACCACAGGCTGTCCGAACCTCATAACACCGGATATGATTCAGGAGGGGCAGGTTATCCTTGCGCTCTCTAACCCTAATCCCGAAATAGATCCTGACCTTGCCGTTAAGAGCGGAGCAATATTCGCCGCAGACGGTAAATCGGTTAACAACGCACTTGCGTTTCCCGGACTTTTCAAGGGTGCTCTGATTTCAAACGCCAGAACTATAAACGACCAGATGAAGATCGCAGCGGCAAAGGCAATCGCTTCCTTCGCTCTGGACGGCGACCTTGTGCCGAATATTCTCGACAAGAACGTCCACAATGCGGTGGCGAAAGAGGTTGAGACAGCGGCCTACAGATCCGGCTCTGCCAGATACACAGAGGAATAATGTGCTTTATACGGGTTTCCTGTTGCTAAAAAAGCAAAAGATGAATAGTGTATCCGAAACAGAAGGGGGCATAGATGCTTAACAAGGAACTGGTATTCATTCTTGAGAACGGAAAGAACGCTCTGGTGATAAACCTGAATAATTTCAACACTATAGAGTTTGACGACACCAAGCTTTCCGTTATGATAGACCACGGAACTTCAGAGAGAAGCGTGGACTTTGACAACAAAAAATCATACAGCGATTTCAAGGCGCAGATTGTCGGCGCACTGATAGAGGAAGAGCAATAAGCCTTTAAACAGGCATTTTCAGAGGCGGGGCGATGCTCCGCTTTTTTTGTGCCCATTCATAAAACGATATTGACAATCATTATCAATTATGTAAGATGAGCCTGTCACAATATTAACCCTAAGGAGAAATTGTATGGGCAGCATCGGACTTTTTTACGGATCCAGCGGCGGAACGACAGAGGGCGTAGCACAGAAAATAGCTGCGGCTCTTAATGCAAAAGGCTTTGTGGTGGATGTCATCAACATTGCTAACGCAAACAAGGCCGTTTTTGAAAAGTATGACAAATTGATCCTCGGCTCTTCCACATGGGGCATGGGCGACCTTCAGGATGACTGGGAAAACTTCATGGGCGAACTGGAGGAGATAGATTTCAACGGTAAGACTGTTGCCTTTTTCGGCACAGGAGATCAGGACACATATTCGGATACCTTCCTCGATGCAATGGGAATCCTTTATGAGAAGGTGGTGGACAGCAAAGTGAACATAGTGGGCACATGGCCTGTTGACGGATATAATTTCAGCGATTCTAAGGCTGTTATCGACGGCGAGTTCATAGGGCTTGCCATTGACGATGATAATCAGGCTTCCATGACAAAAAAGCGCATAGCTGACTGGGCAGATATGCTGACAGGTCAGATGGCGTAGAATTTTTCAGAAACAGCTTCTGAGCTTAGAATATTTGATAACATCGTAAGCCAAAAAAAGCCCGGGTATTCCCGGGCTTTTATATTTTGTCATTCTGAATGAAATGAAGAATCTCTCTTCTCTACCTCATTATGACGATGGTATATAATCGATTATGCACCGACCATTATTTTGGCTACGTCGCCTTCAACATCGCCGATGGGCTTGATGTCGAAGTTGTCAACGAGGACTTTTGCCACGTTGGGTGAGAGGAAAGCGGGAAGGGTCGGTCCGAGGCGTACGCCTTTAACACCGAGGAAGAGCAGGGCGAGGAGCACCGCAACTGCCTTCTGCTCGTACCATGCGATATCGAATGACAGAGGAAGTTTGTTGATGTCGTCCAGACCGAATACTTCTTTCAGTTTAAGGGCGATGACTGCCAGCGAGTAGCTGTCGTTGCACTGACCTGCGTCAAGCACTCTGGGGATACCGCCGATGTCGCCGAGATTCAGCTTGTTGTAGCGGTATTTTGCACAGCCTGCCGTAAGGATGACTGCATCCTGGGGAAGGTTTTCGGCAACTTCTGTGAAGTAGCTTCTTTCCTTGTGGCGGCCGTCGCATCCTGCCATAACAACGAATCTTTTGATTGCGCCTGCTTTAACAGCCTCAACCACTTTGTCTGCAACAGCCATGACCTGAGCGTGTGCGAAACCGCCGACGATCTTGCCTGTTTCGATCTGAGTAGGAGCGGGACATGTTTTAGCCAGAGCGATAACTTCGCTGAAGTCTTTCTGACCGCCTTCTTTTCTGTCGGCGATGTGTTTAAGACCGGGGTAGCCTGCCATGCCTGTTGTGAACATTCTGTTCTTGTAAGATTCTCTCACGGGCACGATACAGTTAGTTGTCATAAGGATAGGACCGTTGAAGGATTCGAATTCCTTGTCCTGTTTCCACCATGCGTTTCCGTAGTTGCCCACGAAGTTTTCGTATTTTTTGAATTCGGGGTAGTAGTGAGCGGGGAGCATTTCGCTGTGGGTATATACATCCACGCCTGTGCCTTTAGTCTGCTCAAGCAGGTCTTTAAGGTCTCTCAGGTCGTGACCGGAGATAAGGATGCCGGGTCTTGCGCCGACACCGATGTTAACTTCAGTAACTTCGGGGTTGCCGTATGTGGATGTGTTGGCTTTGTCCAGCAGAGCCATAGTGGTTACTGCGGATTCGCCTGTTTTCATTATCATAGCCACCAGTTCATCAGCGGACAGGTCTTTTGTTGTTGCTGCCAGAGCTTTGAACATGTGGTTGTAGATTGCTGTGTCTTCATAGCCGAGAACATATGCGTGGTCAGCGTAGGCTGCGATGCCTTTCAGACCGTAGATGAGCAGTTCGCGCAGAGAGCGGATGTCTTCGTTTTCCTGAGAGAGAACGCCGAAGGAGTTGCCTTTTGCGATTGCATCAGCCATGCTTGAGGGGATCCAGTTTGCGCAGTCGCAGGTGACGTTTGCGCCGGAGATCGCTTTGAGTTCGTTGCGGAGTTTAACGCCTTCAAGGATAAGCTCGTAGATACGGGCATCGTCGAAGTTTGCGTTGGTTATTGTGGCGAAAAGCGCCTGTGATACAAAACGGCCGTATTTTTTGTCGGCGTTTGTGTTTTCTGCATAAAGAGAGATGCCTTTCAGCGTGTGGACAAGTGCATCCTGAAGAGCGGCGCAAGTATCGGTTTTACCGCATACGCCTTTAACGGTACAGCCTGTTCCTTTGGCTGCTTCCTGACATTGAAAACAGAACATACTCATTTGGTGTCCTCCTATGTTTTGGTTCATGAAGGACAATAGAGTAATTTTGACTCAATTAAATTGAGCTAAGTCAAAAAAAACATCAAAGCTGAAATTTAACTCTGAAAAGCTGACCGTAACGGAACAGGGTCATGACTATCTCCCTGCCCATATTGTCTATTATGTAAGTGTTCAGCTGTTTTATATCATTGATTTCGCTGTCGTTCATTGCCATCAGAACATCCCCCTCCTGAACAGTGGTGGAGATCCCTCTGGATTCGATTATCAGGTGGTTGCCCTTTTTGCCGAAGATCAGCCCGTAGGTGTTTTTGAGGGAATCTATGCCGTAGTTTTCGGGATATTCCGTCAGAAGTATCTGACCTTTGAAGGTCTTTGAACCTCTGCCCACTATCAGCTCAATGGCGGAACCGGGGGGATAACTTCTCAGCATGTTGCTCATGGCCAGCAGTGACGAAACCGGATATCCGTTTATCTGCAATATTCTGTCGCCGACCTTCATATCAATCTTTTCAGCATTGGAACCTTTTTCAACTCTGGTGACAACGAGGCTGACACCATCAGGCTCTTTCTGTTCTCTGGCTGCGAATCCCATGTGTCCGGCGGTCACCTTGCCGTTTTTAAGTATTTCCGGCAGAACACGCATTGCGGTATTGATGGGGATTGAGAATCCGATTCCCTGAGCCTCCTGAACCATAGCGGAGTTTATTCCCACAACCTCGCCGTCGAGGTTTATCAGCGGGCCTCCGGAGTTTCCGGGGTTTATGAGTGCGTCGGTCTGGATGTACATTGCGTAGCCGTTGCCGATGTTTATAACCCTTTTAACCGAGCTTATGACGCCTGTTGTGATGGAGCTGTTCAGCCCCAGCGGGTTTCCCATGGCAATGACTGTTTCGCCCAGCATGGCGTTGTCGCTGTTGCCGACTTTGGCGGCCGGATATTCTCCCGCCTGAATTATCTTGAGCACAGCAATGTCGAGAATCTTGTCGCCGCCAACAAGCCTTGCTTCATAGCTTTTGTTGTCGGTTGTGATAACGTATATTTTTGTGGCTGATTCGATAACGTGGTAGTTGGTGATTATGGTTCCGTCCGGTTTAACAATGAAGCCCGATCCAAGACTCTGGGTCTTGTATACCCTGTCCTGCCCGAAAAAGTCGTTTATGTAGTTCTCTCCGTGGAGAGTTTCCTGCCCGAAGGGGCCTACTGAAGTGCGGATGAGTTTTTCAGTACGGATATTGACAACCGAGTTTTCTATAAGTTTGATGGCGTTGACCACCGGAGAATATCTGTTGCTGCCCTGCGGGGGTGCGGCCGGTGCGGAGGATTGACTCTGTTCGGGAGTTTTTATTTCCTCAGGCTTCTCTTTTCCGCAGCCGAAGATCATAAGCATCACAGTTATCAGCAACAGTAATTTTTTCATCAGCCACCCTATAAATTTAAGTTATTTTAAGAATATATTTGAACCCCCCGATTAATTCAAGTATTCTGTTTTAATGTCCGTTAAACATTATTTTGAAGACGGCGGGGCAATGTCCGATGCTCTGCCGAGATATCGCAAAAGGCAGGCGCAGATAGATGCTGCGGAGTTCATCTATGAGTCCATGCAGAGCCACACGCCTGCTGTTCTTGAGGCTCCCACAGGCTCCGGAAAGACAATGGCATACCTTGTGCCGTCCTTCGAGCTTAACCGCCGCATCATAATATCCACCAAAACAAAACAGCTTATGTCCCAGATTGCGGGCAAAGACATAAAATCCGCCAGAAAGATATTCGGCAAGGATAAATACGTTGCCGTACTAAAGGGCAGAAAGAACTATTTCTGTCACCTTAGGTTCTTCAAACTGGTATATCCGCACCCCGGCAGATACGAGAACGTTATCCAGTGGTACGAAACGGTTGCCAGAGAAGAGATAATAGAGATGCCCGTTGGCGCATTCAATATGGGAGAGATTGAGAACATCACCACGGATTCGTGGATGTGTCCAGCATCCAAATGCGAGTTCTATGATATCTGCTCTTTTTACAGAGCCAAGCAGAACGCCAACGATGCTGACATAGTAATAACAAATCACTACCTGCTGATGAGCGATTTTGCCCTGAAAGCGGAGAGCGAGCACGCAAGTATATTTGATTTTGCCGACCATATAATAATGGACGAGGCACATTCAATTCCCGATATTTTCCCCCGTTTTGCAGGAACAGAACTGTCTCTGCGCAGTTTTCTGCGGGTGATGAACGAGAACAGACCCGTTTTTGACCCCAGAGAGATAGAGATCGCCGCTGGTCTTCTGTCAGGTCTTCTGGAGGATATCACCGAGCGCAGATACACTTCCGAGATAAAGGAACGGCTTCTCGGATATATATCCTTTGTTAACAAGGCCATAGGCGAAAAGGACGTTGACGACCTTAAGCAGATGCACAAGCGGCTGAACGACAAGGCCGAGAGCGTCATGGGCGACAGCGAGGGCGTGCGGTTTGCGGAGGTTGAGCGGGGCGACATAACGCTCCAGTATATACCGTTTGACGCATCGGAGAAACTGAGGGAAGGGCTGAAAAATTCCTGCCTGTCTCCTGTGTTCATCAGTGCAACCCTTTCGGTTAAAGGAACATTCGACTATTTTCTGAATGAAACCGGATATAAAGAGGATGAGGTGTCCTCGAAAAGCCTTGAACCTGTATTCAATATGGAAGAACAGGGCAGGCTGATGGTCAAGGACTGTGACGATGCCTTTTATGAAGAGCTTGCTCTCAAAGCGAAAGGCTCGGTGCTGATAATCTGCAACAGTGTGTCCCGAATGAACAGGGTCACAAAGCTTCTTAAGCAGATAATCCCCGACAGGGTGTTTGCTCAGAGTGAAATAGACATAAGCGACACAGAGGGGCTGATCGATACGTTTTTTGTGGGCTGTGCAGTGTTTCGGGAGGGGATGGATTTTGCACATACGGGTATTTCCTATGTGGTGCTCGATAAGCTCCCTTTCGAATATTTCGAGGATATAGTTTTGAAAGAGCGTGCATCTTCTTTGAAAAATAAAGGACTTGACCCTTTTAAAGACTATTTTTTGCCCCGTGCTGTGATATACTATCGACAGGCAGTGGGAAGGCTCCTCAGACACGAGGACGACCACGGCATTTGGGCTGTTCTGGACACCAGAATGGAGACCAAAAGTTATGGAAAGTATTTCCGTGATGTGTTAAATAATGTACCGAAGATAGATTCCATTGATGATGCGGTTCGTTTTCTGGAGGTAACTGATGAAGCGGATTAGAGTCGATTACAATTATGTGATGGACAAGTACATCGCCGGCGGTCTCAGCGAGGAACAGCTTGAAGAATACAAAGAGAAGGCAAAGCTGGGGCTGTCCCGTCTGCTTCGAATGTATGACAACGGAGACGCAGGGTTCATCGGGCTTCCTTCCCAGAGCACCGCACCGCTGAAAAAATTTGCCAAAGAGATAAACGGCAAGTTCAACGACCTGATAGTTGTTGGCATAGGCGGCAGCTCTCTTGGAGTGGAAACCGTTTGCAACGCAATGCTGCCCTTCGGCTATAACGCCCGCTCGTTCGCAGAGAGGGGATGCTTTCCCCGTGTGTGGGTGGCGGACAACGTTGACCCCAGCAAGATAAACTCCATTCTGTCAGAATGTCAGCCGGAGGATACCTTCGTCTGCATCATCACAAAATCCGGAAGCACGGTTGAGACAGCCGCAAACTTCGGGGTTATCTACGAATGGCTTACAACTAAAGTTAAAAATCCGAAAAAACAGATATGCGCAATCACCGATCCTGAAAAGGGCTCGCTGAGGGCTATGGCTAACGACAAAGGCTTTGTTTCGTTCGATGTTCAGCCGAACGTGGGCGGACGCTTCAGCGTTCTTTCTCCCGTCGGGCTTGTTCCTGCGGCCATTCTGGGGCTTGATATAGACAAGCTGCTTCAGGGGGCAATGTCGGCCAACAAGGACGGATATGAGCAGATACTCACCCTGTCCGCAATCTATATGTATTTCATGGATAAGGGTAAAAACATAAACGTAATGATGCCTTATTCCTCAAGGCTGATATCCTTTGCGGACTGGTTCTGTCAGCTCTGGGGCGAGAGCCTCGGCAAGAGCAAAACTAAGAACGGTCAGCATATCTCTTTCGGAACAACCCCTGTGCGTGCCACAGGAACCATAGATCAGCATTCTCAGGTTCAGCTGTACAAAGAGGGACCTAACGATAAAGTATTTACATTCATAGAGGTTCTGAACCATGACAAGGACAAGAAGATAGTTTCGCCCTATGAGGCATATGACTATCTGAACGGTCACACACTGGGTAAGCTCTGCAACATCGAGCTGATGGGAACGGAAGCCGCCCTTAAGACCGCCGACAGACCCTCGGTCAAGATATCCCTTGATATAGTTGACGAATACACCATCGGCGCACTGTTCATGCTTTGGCAGTACATAGTTCCGGTGATAGGCCTTGCATACGACATCGATCCGTTCGACCAGCCAGGTGTTGAAGAGGGCAAAGACTACGCCTATTCAATGCTCGGCAGAAAGGGTTATGACTCCACGAAAGATATACTGACGGAGATATACAAGAAGCAGAATGACTTTATCGTTTGAGAAGAAACTGTCGGCAAGACTTGGTGAACTGAACGGTAAACGACTGCTGGTTGCTTTTTCCGGCGGCAAAGACTCTGTGTCGCTGCTGCATTTCTTAAAAAAGAATGAAGGGATAAAAGGTTATCAACTTTCCGCCTGCCATGTGAACCATATGTACCGCAAAACCGCATGGTGGGATGAGAAGTTCTGTTCCGATTTCTGCGAAAAATATTCGATACCTTTTGTTTCGTTCCGGTGCGATGTGCCCAGATACTGTGCTGTGAAGAAAATGAGCTTCGAGCACGGGGCGAGGGTGATACGCTATCGTGCGCTGAACGACGCTGCGGCAGGGTTTAACGCCGATATGATACTCACGGCGCACACCAGAGACGACCTTGTGGAGACCTTTTTCATTCAGGCCGTTCAGGGGGCTTCGCCGTTTTCGCTGAAAGGCATCAGAGAGCAGGACGGAATGCTTTGCAGGCTGATGCTGGATATTACTTCCGAAGAAATTTACGAATACCTGAACAAATACAACGTATCCTATGTCATTGATGAGACCAACAATGACGAAAACTTTCTGAGAAACTTCATCCGCAAAAACGTCACGGCGAAACTGGCGGAGTTCAGAAAAGGATATGAAGAGAACATTATATCTTATCTGAAAGACAGCGTCAGGTTTGATAGTTATTTAGCAGAAAAACTTGAACCGATGATTGAGAATCATCAGGCGGACGTTCTGGCTGTTAAAACCGATGTTTTCGAATCGCTGAACGAACTGGAGCAGGAATACATCCTCCACAGGATGGGTTCCGCCTGTTTTCGTTTCGAACGCAGACATCTGGCTGAGATGCAGAAAATTCTGGATAACGAGTTTTCGGTAAGGGCGGATATGCCCGACGGATACAAATTCGAGAAGAGCGATAAGTTCATAAGGCTTTATCACGGCAGGAATATCGCATATTTCGAACTGACAAAACCGGCCGGAGCCGACAGCCTTTATGTTCCTCAGACAGGGAAGACCTTGCGGTTCAAAGGCGGATGGAAGGATGAGGAACTAACCGTGCGCAACAGGCGTCCGGGAGACAGAATAAAGATGAAAAAGGTCAAAGATGTCTTCATAGACAGGAAACTTGACCTATACACAAGGGATACCGCATTAATAATTCTTGAAAAAAATGTCATCGTATGGGTTGAAAATATCTCACATGATGCTAGTATAACCCTTTATGTGAAATAAAACCGGGGAGTTGAATTTGAGACCGCATATTCTTAAAGAAATGCTGAGCGAAGAAGAGATTCAGAAGAGAGTGAAAGAGCTGGGCAAACAGATAAGCGCAGACTATGCAGATAAGAACGTGCTTGCAGTGGGCGTTCTGAAAGGTTCGGTGATATTTATGGCCGACCTTGTCAGAGAGATGGAAGGTTCAAACGTTGAGATAGGCTTTCTGGCTGTGTCAAGCTACGAAGGTACTGATTCATCCGGTTCCGTAAGGCTTCTGTTCGATCTGGACAGGCCGCTGGAGGATACCCATGTTCTCATCGTTGAAGATATACTGGATACCGGAAACACATTGTCATATCTTACCAATATGCTTTCTCTGCGTAATCCGGCATCCATGAAGCTTGTTGCTCTGCTGGACAAGCCAGAAAGACGCAAAGCGCAGATAAATCTGGACTACAGAGGATTCCAGATTCCCGACAGGTTCGTGGTTGGCTACGGACTTGATTACGACGGATATTACCGCAATTTAAAAAATATATGCACGGTCGAATTTACCGACTGATGTTGGAGAAAGGTGATTATGAATAACGGATTTTACAAAAATCTGGCTTTATGGCTGGTCATCGCTTTTATCATGGTGTTTCTGTTCAACGTGATAAGCGGGACTCAGGCGGTCAAAAAGAACATAAGCTATTCCGAGTTCACCACACAGGTGATGGCGAATAAGGTTAAGTCTGTGACCATAAAGCAGAATAAAATCGACGGAGTTTTCGTTGAGGGCGGACAGTTCGAGTCCTATTCCCCCGACGATATTGAACTCATAAAGATGCTGAGAGAACACAAGGTTGAGATCACAGCTCAGCCGCCCGACAAGAGCCCCTGGTATATGCAGGTTCTCGTTTCGTGGCTGCCTATGATAATCCTCATCGGTATATGGATTTTCTTCATGCGCCAGATGCAGGGCGGAGCCGGCGGCAAAGCCTTCAGCTTCGGCAAATCAAAGGCAAAGCTACTCACTCAGGATCAGCACAAAGTTACGTTCAAGGACGTTGCAGGTATTGAAGAGGCGAAAGAGGAGCTTGAGGAGATCATAGATTTCCTGAAAGACCCCCAGAAGTTCCAGAAGCTCGGCGGAAAGATCCCTAAGGGTGTTCTGCTTGTGGGCCCTCCCGGAACAGGTAAAACACTGCTGGCAAGAGCCGTTGCAGGCGAGGCCGGAGTTCCTTTCTTCTCCATATCCGGTTCGGACTTCGTTGAGATGTTCGTCGGTGTTGGTGCGGCCCGTGTGCGTGACCTTTTCGAGCAGGGCAAGAAGAATGCTCCCTGTATAATCTTCGTTGACGAAATAGATGCCGTGGGCAGACACAGAGGCGCAGGCCTCGGCGGCGGCCACGACGAAAGGGAGCAGACGCTTAACCAGATGCTGGTTGAGATGGACGGCTTCGAGTCAAACGAAGGCGTAATTATGATAGCGGCGACCAACAGACCCGACGTTCTCGACCCTGCGCTTCTGCGCCCGGGACGTTTCGACCGTCAGGTGGTTGTTCCCAGACCCGACATGAACGGCCGACTTGAAATTCTCACCGTTCACTCGTCTAAAGTGAAAATGGAAGAGGGTATCGACCTCGAAGTTATAGCGAAAGGTACCCCCGGTTTTGCCGGAGCCGAGCTTGCGAACCTTGTTAACGAAGCGGCTCTGATAGCTGCCCGCAAGAACAAGGAAGCGGTTCAGATGATAGACTTTGAAGAGGCCAAAGACAAAGTTATCATGGGTAAGGAACGCAGAAGCATGGTCATCAGCGACAAAGAGAAGGAGAACACCGCATACCACGAGGCGGGACACGCAATCGTTGCGAAGCTTATTCCTGAGGCCGACCCCGTTCACAAAGTCAGTATCATCCCCAGGGGGATGGCGCTTGGTGTTACAATGCAGCTCCCTGTTGATGACAGACACATGTATACCAAAGACTACATGGAGAGCATGCTTGCAGTGCTTATGGGCGGACGTGTTGCCGAAGAGGTTATCTTTGACAGGCTGTCCACAGGCGCAGGCAATGACATAGAAAGAGCCACGGGCATCGCCAGAAAAATGGTCTGCTCATGGGGTATGAGCAAGAAGATGGGCCCCCTTGCATACGGCAAGAAGGACGAGCAGGTTTTCCTCGGCAAAGAGATAGGCCATGCGAAGGACTACAGCGAAACAACTGCAATCGCCATTGACGATGAGGTTAAGGCTTTAGTAATGGATGGCTATAACAGAGCCAGAAGAATACTTGAAGACAATACAGAGCTTTTGCACAGTGTTGCCAAACTCCTCCTTGAAAAGGAGACCATCGACGGACACGAGATCGACAAGCTTATGAGCGGGGAAGCTGAAAGCGAACCCGAAGCCAAAGCGGAAGAGACGCTTGTCTAAGATATTAACTTCGTCCCGCGGGGATCTGTCGCTTGAGTTTCCTCTTCTGATGGGGATACTGAATGTGACCCCCGACTCTTTCAGCGACGGCGGCAGTTTCAACAGTGCCGACGGACTGATCAGCAGGGTGGACGAATTTCTGTTCCATAAGGTGGATATAGCCGATATCGGCGGAGAATCCACCAGACCCGGTTCCGATGGGGTCAGCACCGAGGAGGAACTGAAAAGAGTTGTTCCGGCGGTGATGCTCTCTGCCGCAAACGGGCTTTACGTTTCTGTGGACACCATGAAGCCGCAGGTGGCCTATGAGTCACTGGCGGCCGGTGCGGCAATGATAAACGATGTGTCGGGGTTTCGTGATCCTGATATGGTCGCTGTCTGTGCCGAGTTCGGCTGTTCGGTGTGCATCATGCATATGCTGGGCGAGCCAAGAAGTATGCAGGATAACCCTGTTTACGGCGACGTGGTGGAGGACGTGAAAAAATATCTGCTGGATGCGGCCGAAAGGTGCATCAGGGCTGGCATTAAGGAATCGTCAATCTGTATCGACCCGGGCTTCGGCTTCGGGAAGACACTTGAAGATAATTATAAACTGCTGGCAGGTCTGGAAAACATCAGATCTGCCGGCTTTCCCGTTCTTGCGGGAATGTCCCGTAAGTCCATGATAGGAAATGTTGTTAACAAACCTCCTGTCAAGCGTCTTGCAGGAACTCTGGCTGCCCACACGGCGGCTGTTCTCAACGGAGCCGATATCATCAGAGCACATGATATCGAGGAGACCTCCGACATGCTGAAAGTGCTCAGAATGCTGAAAATTGCGGGTGGCAAGTGTTTGAGATAATCAAATCCATAGGATTATTCGACATCATCGACATGGCGATAATCGCCGTTGTGGCGTATAATCTCCTTCTGCTCATCAAGGGCACGAGGGCACTTCCCATGCTCATGGGCATCCTGCTCATTGTTTTTGTATCTTTCGCCGCCAGATATCTGGGGCTTAAGACCACAAGCTGGGTTCTGGACAACTTCACAGGTTATCTGTTCATAATCATAGTCGTTCTCTTTCAGCAGGAGATACGCCGTGCTCTGGCATTCATCGGCGAAACCAAGGTGTTCGGCACACAGGCCAAGGCGAAATCCGTCATTCTGGACGAGATAGTAAAGGCCGCAACAGTCCTTGCCAACAGGCAGATAGGCGCACTTATCGTTCTCCAGCGCAACACCGACCTTGAGCACTTTCTGGACGACACAGGCCAGAAGCTCGACTGTATGATATCAAAAGAGATACTTATAAGTCTTTTTATCCCTTATTCTCCGCTCCACGACGGTGCGGTGATAATTTCGAACGGCCGCATAACAACTGCAGGGAGCATCCTGCCCCTTACACGCAAAACAGACCTCGGAAAAAACTACGGAACACGCCACAGAGCGGCTGTAGGCGTTACTGAGGAGACGGATGCGATCGCCATCACTGTCAGTGAGGAGAAGGGTTCCATCACTGTGGCGCAGAACGGACAGCTCAGCGAGGAACTTAATGCGGATAAACTCCGTAAGATGCTCGATTCCATATTTAATCAACCTGCAAAGGGCGTAGCGAAAAATGATAATAACTAACACACACTTAAGAATTATCAGCGTCATTCTGGCCGTTTGCCTCTGGTTGTATATAGTTACGGGGGAGTTTCAGGAAATATCGCTCTATGTGCCTGTGAAACTTACTAATATCCCCGAAGGATCCGTAGCCGTTACCGATGAGAACCTGATAAACGTTATGGCCAAAGGCCCCAAGTTTCTCGTTAATAACAAGCAGTTTAACAAGGTTCAGATAAGTCTGGACGTTTCAAAGATAGAATCCGGCACAAAGAGCGTCTATATCAATCCTGAGGACGTTC
This sequence comes from Seleniivibrio woodruffii, assembly GCF_004339245.1. Taxonomy (NCBI): domain Bacteria; kingdom Pseudomonadati; phylum Deferribacterota; class Deferribacteres; order Deferribacterales; family Geovibrionaceae; genus Seleniivibrio; species Seleniivibrio woodruffii. Next base: position 519,022 of record NZ_SMGG01000004.1, on the reverse strand, counting down.
AAATGCCCGCCGGAATTGAAGTTACGAACATTAATCCCAAGTCGATAGACGTTACGGTGGACTCTCTGGTTAAAAAACCTCTCAAGGTGTCGCCTACGTTTGTCGGTGAGCCTCAGCCGGGTTACAAGATAGGCTCGGTAATGGTTAAGCCGGAAATTGTGGAGGTCAACGCCGCCACATCGAAAATAAAGGGAATAAAATCCCTTGAAACCATGCCTGTTAACCTTTCCGGCAAGAAAGACCCCATAACCTACAGCATCGGTCTGAAGTTTTATGAGGGCGTTCAGAAGACCACCCCCGAAGCGGTGGAAGTTTTTGTTGTTTTTAAAGAAGATATTCAGGACAAAACAATACATCAGCTTGATGTCAACCCTATAGGGCTTCCTGTGGGGCTGAAAGCAAGGGTGCTGACGGATGATGTCACCCTGAGGGTGAACGGAAGGGTGGATCTGCTGAACGAGCAGACCATTGCAAACGTTCTTAATCCCCGTGTGGATCTTTCCGATGTGAATGCGCCAGGAGTTTACAAGCGCAGTATTGTTTTCAATGATTCAAAAATAATTAATGTGCTCAATGTAAAACCAAGCAGAGTGCGTGTTGAGGTTTATTAATGCGTAAGTATTTCGGAACAGACGGTGTAAGAGGCCTTGCGAACCAATTCCCTATGACAGCCACTTTTGCGCTGCGTCTTGGTCAGGCGGCAGCCCGACAGTTTTACACCGACGGAAAGAAAACTCATAGAATAGTTATAGGAAAAGATACCCGTATTTCGGGATATATGTTCGAATCGGCTCTGGTCGCCGGAATAACCTCCATGGGAATGGATGCGGTTATGGTGGGAGTTCTCCCCACCCCTGCGATAGCTTTTATTACCAGAAGCCTCAGGGCGGATGCCGGAGTTGTAATATCCGCATCACATAATCCTTATTACGATAACGGCATAAAGTTTTTCTCCGGTACAGGACACAAGCTCCCCGACCAAGTGGAGCTTCAGATAGAACAGTTCACCGACCAGATGATAGAAACGGGCGACGTTCCGCTTTCTGCTGACAAGGTCGGCAAAGCATACAGAATAGACACGGCGATCGGGAGATACGTTGAGTTTGCGAAGAACACCTTCGACAGGGACGTTGACCTTGTGGGGCTTAAGATAGTTGTGGACTGCTCAAACGGCGCAACTTATAAGGTTGGGCCGCTGGCTCTTGAGGAACTTGGAGCCAAGATAACTGTTATCGGCAACCAGCCCAACGGAACAAACATTAACGATAAATGCGGCTCGGTTTATCCTGAACTTATGTGTGAGGCTGTTAAAGAGAAGAAAGCCGACATTGGCATCGCTTTCGACGGCGACGGCGACAGGGTGATTTTCTCCGACGGTGACGGAGAGGTGGTTGACGGCGATATCATCATGGGTATCTGCGCAAAGCATATGAAAGAGCTGGGACTTCTCAACGGCGACACAATGGTGAGCACCGTAATGAGCAACCTCGGTTTCGAACGATCAATGAACAACGCAGGTATAGAGGTGGTGCGCACTGAAGTCGGCGACAGATACGTTATGGCTGAGATGCTGAAAAGCGGATACAACCTTGGCGGCGAACAGTCCGGACACATAATTTTCAGCGACTATAACACCACTGGCGATGGTCTGGTGAGCGCAATGCAGCTGCTCAAGGTGCTTGTGAAATCGGGCAAGAGCCTGAAAGACCTTAAAAATATGATAGAACTGTATCCCCAGACGCTTAAAAACTATAAAGTTAATAAAAAGATACCCCTTTCCGAACTTCCGAAGACCACGGCTGAAATTGCCTCTGTTGAAAAGGTTCTCGGCAAGTCGGGCAGGGTTTTTGTCAGATATTCCGGCACAGAGAACAAGATACGTGTGATGCTGGAGGGTGCTGACCTGAAACAGATAGAGGAATACGCCGAGAACATCGGCGCTGTTGCTCTGAAAGAGATAGAGGAGCTTTCATAAGATGGTAAGACTCGGAGTAAACATCGATCACGTTGCCACTGTTCGTCAGGCGAGACTGGCGGCAGAGCCGGACCCTGTCCATGCGGCGGTTCTGGCTGAGCTTGGCGGTGCGGATCAGATTACGATACATCTGCGTGAGGACAGACGCCACATATGCGACCGTGACCTTGCGATACTTCGCCAGACGGTGAAAACAAGGCTGAACCTTGAGATGGCAAGCACAGAGGAGATGGTGCGCATCGCACTTGAAACAAAGCCCGACATGGTGACACTTGTCCCTGAAAAGAGACAGGAGCTGACCACAGAGGGCGGTCTGAACGTGCTGGGCAATTATGACAGCCTCGCAGACAGCGTGCAGAGGCTTAAGGACGGCGGAATATTCGTCAGCCTTTTTGTGGATGCGGACGCAGACCAGATGGAAAAATGCGCAGAGATGGGTGCGGATGCTGTGGAGATACACACAGGACGCTATGCTGACACCAAAGGCGCACAGCAGAGAGAAGAGCTTTCCAGAATAATCTTCGCAGGGCAGAAATGCCGTGAGCTTGGTCTGGTGCTCAACTCCGGACACGGGCTGAACTATCACAACGTAGGCGAAATAGTGACCATCCCCGGTATGAACGAGGTGAACATAGGTCACTCCATTATCGCCCGTTCGATCTTCGTCGGTGTCGAGAGGGCGGTTCGTGAGATGAAAGAGACTATCCACAGGGCATTGATGGATGCTGGGCTGTGATATAGTCGAAACCGGACGGCTGAAAGATTCATACGAAAGGTATGGGAAGAAGTTTTTAGACAGAATTCTTAGTGAGCGTGAACAGGAGCTTTTTGAGAAAAAAGGCTCTAAACTGCAATTTCTTGCAGGCAGGTTCGCCGCAAAGGAATCCATAGCAAAGAGTTTCAAAACGGGTATCGGAGGCGATTACTCGTTTACTGATATAGAGATACTGAATGAAGAGTCCGGTGCGCCCCTTGTGTACATCAAGGGTGTTCTGCGTTCGGACATAGAGGTCAGCATCTCCCACGACAGGCATTATGCAATGGCTGTAAGTCTTATTAAGAGGTAATATTATGAGTGTTGTCGTCATTCCTGCCAGAATGGCATCCACCAGACTGCCGGGAAAACCGCTCAGAAAGATAGCGGGCGTACCTATGATTCTCAGGGTTGCTGAGAACTGCAAAAAATCAGTTGCAGGCAGGGTTATCGTGGCTACGGACTCCCAGGAGATTCTTGAGGCCTGCGAGGGCGTTGAGGGGATTGAGTCCACAATGACCGCTGACGATATCCAGTCCGGAACAGACAGGGTTGCCCGTGTGGCCAAATTCGTTGAGGACGACATAATTATAAATGTTCAGGGCGACGAACCCTTTATCGACCCCAACCTTATCAATGAACTGATAAAGGATCTGCGTGATAATCCTCAGGTGCTTATGAACACTGCGGCATGCGCATTTGACGAGGGTGAGGATGTAAAAGACCCTAACTGCGTTAAGGTTGTACTGGACAAAAACGGATTTGCACTGTACTTTTCTAGGTTGCCCATTCCATATGACAGAGACGGTTCGGGCAATGTAACATATTATAAACACATCGGTATTTACGGTTTCAGAAAGAGCTGGCTTATAAAGTTCGCCTCTCTGGAGCAGACCACGCTTGAAAACATTGAAAAGCTGGAACAGCTCAGGGCGCTGGAAAACGGCGTGAGCATAAAAGTGATAAAGACCGATTACAAGCCGGTGTCAGTGGACACCGAAGAAGACCTAATTAAAGCAGAAGAAATTATGGGCAGGAATAACTGATGGCTAAGTTTGTTTTTACTACCGGCGGAGTTCTATCATCACTTGGAAAGGGGATTACAGCGGCATCTCTCGGTGCGCTGCTGGAATCCAGAGGCTACAAAGTAGCTATTAAAAAATACGACCCCTACCTCAACGTTGACCCGGGCACAATGAGCCCCTTTCAGCATGGTGAGGTTTTCGTTACCGAAGACGGAGCAGAGGCCGACCTCGACCTCGGACACTATGAGAGGTTCCTTAACTTCAACACCTCCAAAGTGAGCAACGTTACGACCGGAAAAATATATAAGACCGTCATCGACAAAGAGAGAAACGGCGACTATCTGGGCGGCACAGTTCAGGTTATCCCCCACATCACTGACGAGATTAAGAACAACATCTATAAAGATGCTGATAAATATGACATAATCATTATCGAAATCGGCGGAACCGTTGGCGACATCGAGTCTCTGCCCTTCCTTGAGGCCATCAGACAGTTCAAGTTTGATGCCGGCGAAGACAACGTGTGCTACGTCCACCTGACACTCGTTCCCTACATCAAAAGTGCGGGCGAGCTTAAGACGAAGCCCACTCAGCACTCAGTTAAGGCTCTGCGTGAGATCGGTATTCAGCCGGACATCCTCGTATGCCGCTCCGAATATCCCCTTGATGAGTCCATCAGAAGCAAGATAGGTCTTTTCTGCAATGTATCAAAAGAATACGTTATCAATGCAATAGACGTGAGCACCATCTACGAGTCACCCCTCACCATGAGAAAAGAGGGCATCGACAAGCTGGTTCTGAAGAAATTCAGAATGGATGAGCGTGAATCCGATACTAAAGTATGGGAAGACATCGTCCACAGGCTTAAACAGCCCGATGATGAGGTGACAATCGGTCTTGTCGGTAAATATATTGATCTGAAAGATGCTTACATCAGTATCAATGAAGCCCTCATCCACGGCGGTATCGCAAACAGGGTGAAGGTGAACATCAAGCGTATCGATGCGGAAAAACTTGAAAACGGCGCAAAACCCGACGCATACCTTTCTGACGTTGACGGAATCCTTATCCCCGGCGGCTTCGGCGAAAGAGGCGTGGAAGGCAAGATAGTTGCGGTCAACTTCGGCCGTACCAAGGATATTCCTTTCTTCGGTATCTGTCTGGGACTTCAGTGTATCCTTATTGAGTTCGCAAGGAACGTTCTGAAGATGGAGAACGCCCACAGCGTGGAGTTCAATCCCAAAACTCCTTACCCTGTGATAGATTACATGAACGAGCAGAAGAACATCAAGCAGATGGGCGGAACAATGCGTCTGGGTGCATACGACTGTACTCTGGATGAGGACAGCACCGCTTTCAGGGCATACGGAGCGAAGCACATCTCCGAGCGTCACAGACACAGACTTGAGTTCAACAACGATTTCAAAGAAGACATGATAAAGAACGGTCTGCAGATGACAGGTGTTAACGAGGAGAGGGGACTTGCGGAGATTTTCGAATCAAAATCTCACAGATGGTTCCTCGGATGTCAGTTCCACCCGGAATTTAAATCCAAACCCTCTAAACCGCACCCTCTGTTTGCAAGCTTCATAAAAGCGGCATACGCTTACAAAAAAGAAAGAGAAAATCAAGGCGAATAATTTGACTGATAAAGACATCCTGTCCATAGGCAGGGAGACAATACAGACAGAGATTGACGCACTGAACGTCATGAAAGACAGGCTGGACGACAATTTTGTCCGTGCGGTGGAAATAATCCTCGCGTGCAGGGGCAGAGTGGTCATCACCGGAATGGGCAAAAGCGGCATAATCGGCAGAAAGATAGCCGCAACCCTCTCCAGCACAGGCACGCCGTCCCTTTTTCTGCATCCCGCAGAAGGGGTTCACGGAGACCTCGGCATGATAGTCAAGGGTGACGTATGCATCGCTCTGTCAAACAGCGGCGAGACTGCCGAAGTTATTAAACTTCTGCCGCTGATAAAAAGATTCAAAATTCCGCTGATATCAATCGTCGGCAGAATACCCTCAACACTTGCGGAGCGCAGCGACTGCGTTCTGGATGCATCAGTAGCAAAAGAGGCCTGTTCGCTGAACCTCGCTCCCACGGCAAGCACAACTGCGGCGCTGGCAATGGGGGACGCTCTCAGCGTTGCTCTCCTTGAAAAGCGAGGATTCGGGGCAGACGATTTCGCTCTGTACCATCCCTCCGGCGCACTGGGCAAAAGACTGCTCACAAGGGTAAACGATCTTGCCCACGGACAGGACAGAGTTCCCGTTATAGGACAGGACAAAAAGGTTTCCGATGCCGTGTTCGTCATGAGCGCAAAGGGCTTCGGCTGTACTGCTGTTGTTGACGATTCAGGCAGACTGGCAGGAATCATAACTGATGGCGACCTCAGACGTGGGCTTGAAAAGTATAATAATATTTTCTCCATGGATATAAAAGATTTACCATTGAAATATCCCCGAACGGTTGAAAGAAAGGCGCTGGCCGCAAAGGCTTTGCAGATAATGGAGGAGTTCTCCATTACCTCCCTTTTCACAGTTGACGAAGAAGGCAGACCGGACGGAATAATCCATCTGCACGACCTTCTGAAAGAGGGTATCGTATGATAAAGCTCCTTGTGCTGGATGTTGACGGGGTGCTTACCGACGGCGGGATCATCTATGATGATAACGGGGTCGAGATCAAACGCTTTGACGTTAAGGACGGACTGGGTATCAAACTTGCGCAGAACGCAGGGCTTGAGATTGCTGTCATATCCGGACGCAAGTCGAAGGTAACAGAGCTTAGATGCAGGGAACTTGGAATACGCCGCTGTTTCACAGGGGTTAAAAATAAGGTCGAGTGTTTCGAGTCGGTCAGGGATGAACTGGGTGTCGGATACGAAGAGACGGCTTTCATCGGCGACGACATAAACGATCTTGCTCTTTTAAAGCGTGTGGGTTTTTCCGCAACACTTTCCGATTCATTTGACTATATTAAGTCTCAGGTGAATTATGTGACGGTGCGTCAGGGCGGAAGGGGCGCTGTGCGGGAGTTCATAGAAAAGATTCTGGAAAAGAACGGCGTATGGGAAAATATACTAAAATCATTCTCGTAGTAACGGCGGTGGTGCTTGCACTTGCCTCGCTGACACTGCTTAAAAAGGACAAGAACAACATTAAGTTCAACCTGAAAGAGAATGAGGTCATCATAGACAACTTTGAGATGGGCAAGGTTCTGGACGAGCAGAATAACTTTTATAAAGTCACTGCAAAACAGGCCAGAATAAACAAAGCAAAAGAAACTGCGCAACTTACCGACTTCAAGGCTGTCTATAAGAAAGGTGATATCGACGTGGAGCTTCTGGCTCCTAAAGGATATATGGAAAAGGAATATATGGTGAGTGTCACCGGTGCGGTAAACGGCAGGCTCAATGAGTTTGATTTTAAATCCACCGATCAAAGCAGATTTCACTATGATTTTCTGACGGGAGTGGGTACGCTTTTGGGACGCTTTGAGATTTCCCATAACAACGGAAGCGTATCTGCCGATAAGATAATGGTATTCAGCAGGAATAACTATGCGGAGTTCATCGGAAATGTTCAGGTCACTTATTACAAATAGCCTTGTGGTTCTGCTTCTGGCAACAGCTCTCACCGCCTCTGCGGCAGAGGGGGTTGTTAAACCCGGACTGGGTAAAAAACCTATAAAGATTTTGTCCGACTATATGAAATATACGGGCAGCGACAATACATCCAGATTTTCAGGCAACGTTGTGGTCACAGACGGCGAGATGCGTGTTTCAGCCGACAACATGGACGTTACTTTTGACAAAAGCAATAATGTCAAAGAGATAAACGCTCAGGGCAACGTTAAGATAGAAAAGGAAGGGCTGCTGGCTCTTTCGGACAGGGCAAAGTTGTTCGCCGCTGAAGAGATGGCTGTGCTCAGCAGCAACGTAAGAGTCTGGCAGGGCGATAATTATCTTGAGGGTGAGAAGGTTACACTCTATAATGAGAACAACAGGATATTTGTCGACCGCGGAACGAACAACAGGGTCAAAATCATCATAGCACCGAAAGAGGCGAAGAAGTAAATTGGGACTTAAAGCTGAAAATCTGAAGAAAGTTTATAAGAAAAGAGCCGTTGTCAACGGCGTCAGTATCTCCGTCAGCAAAGGGGAGATAGTGGGGCTTTTGGGACCTAACGGTGCGGGCAAAACCACCACTTTCTATATGATAGTCGGTCTGGTGCGTCCGGATGCCGGAAACGTCTTTCTCAACGATGAAGATATAACCCGCAGCTCAATGCACAGGCGCAGTCTGAGCGGAATAGCATATCTGCCTCAGGAAGCATCCATCTTCCGCAAAATGTCTGTCTATGACAACATTTATGCGGCTCTTGAGCTTAAATACGAAGATAAGGAATACATGCGAGACCGTACCGAGACCCTGATTCAGGAATTCGGCCTCGAAAAGGTCAGAAAGTCTCAGGGTTATGCGCTTTCAGGCGGCGAGCGTCGCCGTGTTGAAATCGCCAGATGCATGGCGGGTGAGCCGGATATAATTCTTCTGGATGAACCTTTTTCAGGAATCGATCCCATCTCGGTCAGCGATATTCAGAAGATGGTTTTCGACCTCAAAAACAAAGGAATAGGCGTTCTTATAACGGATCACAACGTTCGTGAGACCCTGAAAATAACTGACAGAGCATACATTATAGCCGACGGAAGCGTGCTGACCCACGGAAATCCGCAGGAGATAGTAAAGGATCCGCAGGTCATCGACAGATACCTTGGCAAGGACTTCTCATTGTGAAAGGCGGAAAGCTCAATCTTGAAATAAGCGGCAAACTATCTCAAAAACTGCACATCACCCCACAGATGAAGCAGTCGCTTTCTATCCTTCAGATGCCGATCACTGAGCTGCTTCAGGAACTGAACAGCTACCTTGAGGACAATCCCGTTCTGGAAGAATCTGAGAACAAAGAGAATGAGGAATCATCAAAATCTTCCGACGACGACCGTGACGAAGAACCTGTTAAAGAGGATACGGACGGCGACGAGATCGATAAGATCGACTGGGAAGAATTTTACCGTGACAACAACGACATAACATATACTCCCACAGACGAGGAGGGCTACGACCTCGAAAAATTCGTTTCGGGTGAAAAGACCATCTACGAACATCTGATGTATCAGCTTAAAACATCCGGATGCTCCGGAGAAATAGGCGCAGCCGCAGAGAACATAATAGGAAACCTTTCCGACGAAGGGTATTTTCTGGATGAGTTCTGGGAAGTGGCGCAGGATGTGGACGTTGAGGAATCCGACGTTGAGAAGGCTCTGCTTCTGGTTCAGACTTTCGATCCTCCCGGCATTGCGGCCAGGAGTCTGAAAGAGTGCATCCATATTCAGCTTTCGCAGTTCAACGTTGAGCAGGTCTATGTGGACTTCATAGCCGAACTGCTTGAGAAACATGAAAAAGACCTCATCGCATACAGATACGATGAGATAAAGTCGTCACTGGGAATTGAGGACGACACGTTCGAATATATGATGTTCCTCATGCGCAAGACAGACCCCAAACCGGGATTAAATTTCGGCGGAAGAGGAAATCAGGCAATTAAACCTGATGTTTATATTGTAAAAAAAGAGAATGAGTACGATATTATACTTAATGAGGAGGGGATACCCGCCCTCAGGATGAATACTTATTATCTGAACCTGCTGAAAAATAAAGCTCTGGACGGCAACACGAAGGAGTATATCGAAGAAAAGGTCAAAAATGCTCTTTGGCTAATCAAAAGTTTAAATAAGCGTCAGAAAGCGATTTATCGTGTCGTTAAAGTTCTGACCGAGGTTCAGACTGATTTCCTCGAAAAAGGCATCAACTATCTGAAACCCCTTAAACTTAAAGATGTTGCCGACGAGACCGGACTGCACGAATCCACAGTGAGCCGTGTTACATCCGGAAAATATGCAATGACCCAGCAGGGACTCATTGAGCTGAAATCCTTCTTTGTGAAGGGGCTGGATACTGATACGGGGGATATGTCCACTCAGAAGGTCAAAAACATGATCAAAGATATCGTGGACAGTGAAAATTCCGACAAACCTTTCAGCGACCAGCGTATTGTTGAACTTTTGAATGGTCAGGGCATAAACATCGCCCGAAGGACCGTTGCCAAATACAGGGACGAACTGGGCATACCGACAAAATCACAACGTAAACGTATCAGGAGGTAAGTATGCAAATCTTAATCACTGCCAAAAACATCGCTCTAACCGATGCCATCAGAACTTATGCAGAAAAGAAAGTTGGCAGGCTCGAAAAGTACTTCGACAGCATCACGGAAGCTACCGTTGTTCTTGAGGTACAGAAAAACCTTCACATCGTTGAGGTCCTCATAGCCGCCAAAGGCGTGTTTATGAAAGGTCTTGAGAAGTCGGAAGACCTTTATGCGTCCATCGACCTTGCAACTGACAAGATCGAAAAACAGCTTGTAAAGTATAAGGAAAAACTGAAAACCAAAAAACTTCAGGACAAAGAGTTCGAAGCTCCCCTGAAGCTGAACGTTTTCGACTCCGCAAGCCTTGAGAGCATTGATGAGGACAACAAACTCATCATTTCAAAAGAAATTCCCGTTAAACCCATGGACGTTGAAGAAGCGGCCATGCAGATGGAGCTTCTGAACAAGGCTTTCTTTGTGTTCCGTAATGCCGAAGACGGTCAGATATCCGTTGTTTATCAGCGTGACGACGGCAACATCGGACTCATTGAGGCATAACGCAAAAAATGGAACTGACGCAACTTGTCAGCGAAAAGTTCATCATATCAGAACTTAGGGGCGAAACGAAAGAGGATGTCCTTAAGGAGATGATGAATCTGCTGGCGCAGAAAGGAATAGATGCCGAAGCTTCCCTCTCCGCAATAATGGAGAGGGAGGCCCTCGGCAGCACAGGTGTGGGCGAGCAGGTGGCCATTCCCCATGCCAAGGTATCAGACATCGAAGATGTGGCCGTTGCTGTGGCTGTGAAAAGGGAAGGGATAGAATTTTCAGCGGCTGACGGAATCCCCGTCAAGCTGCTTTTCATGCTTGTCTCGCCCGACAAACAGATGAACAGACACCTTAAAACACTGGCACGCATAAGCAAGCTGGTGAAGCTTACTGACTTTAAAGAGCGGATTCTGGCCGAAAGCCTGTCCGCATCGGATATCTATGCTATACTTCAGCAGGAGGAGTCACGGCTGGAATGAAAAGCGTACCCGTTGCCGAGCTTCTGTCCGATGATGCCGAACATCTCGGACTGAAACTCATATACGGCAAAAAAATTATTGATGATAAACACATTACGCATTTTCGCATCCAGAAGCCGGGGCTTGCCCTTGCGGGATACTGCGACCACATCCATAGCGGCCGCGTACAGATTCTTGGAAATACTGAGGTGTCCTACCTCTGGACTCTGGCTCCCGACCAGAGAAAGCAGGCAATGGCAGGGGTCTGTCAGAAGGGTGTCTGCTGTTTCATCGTAACAAAAGACCTGCATCTCCCTCAGGAAGTCATCGACACGGTCAAGGTCTTTTCAATTCCCCTTTTCAAAACCGACAGGGTCAGCTCCGAGACGATAATAGACCTCTCGGTATATCTTGAGGACAGGCTTGCTCCCGACACTGTTTGCCACGGTGTTTTTCTTGACGTTTTCGGCATAGGAACCCTTATCACAGGCCGAAGCGGAATAGGTAAGAGCGAATGTGCAGTTGAGCTTATCAAAAGGGGACACAGACTGGTTGCGGATGATGCGGTGCGTTTCAAGCGCATTCAGGATTATCTGGAAGGCTCCAGCTCCGACATTCTACGCTATCACATGGAGGTCAGAGGCCTCGGGATAATCAACATAAAAGACATGTTCGGCGTTGCGGCCATCAGGCTCCGCAAAAAGCTGGAACTTGTGATAGAGTTTACCGACTGGAACCCGGACATCTCCTATGACAGGCTTGGTCTGGACAACGTTTATCAGGAGATATTGAGGCATAGGATTCCCAAAATTGTTCTTCCCATCAGCGCAGGAAGAAACATGGCCGTTATTGTTGAAATAGCCGCCAGAAACCACCTGCTGAAAATAATGGGATACGACTCCGCAAAACAGTTTGCTGAGAAACTTACCAGTGCCATAAGCGACGGAGGTATCCACAACCCTATGGCGGATGAGATTGATAAGCGCATGGGAAGATGGGGGGTGGAGTAATGGAAGGTGATAAGTCACTTGTGGTGCTGACAGGTCTTTCCGGCGGAGGAAAGTCCGTTGCGGCCGCAACTCTGGAGGATCTCGGTTTTTATACCATAGACAACCTGCCGCTCAGGCTTCTGGACAAGTTTGTTGAGCTTATGCTGATGTATGAAAATGAGCTGAATAAAGTTGCCCTTGTTATCGACAGCAGAAGCAAGGACATTGCGGCGGCCGTTGAGAAGATAAAGATACTTCAGGAGAAGTATGCCGCAAAGGTTGTTTATCTTCATGCCGCAGACGATGTTCTAATAAGACGGTTCAAAGAGACGAGAAGGAAGCACCCTATGGGTGACAATCTGACGGACGCAATACATTCCGAAAGGGAAAAACTGTGTCCCATCAGAGACTACGCAGACCTTGTAATAGATACTTCAACGCTGAACGTCCACGAGCTTAAACGCCGTGTTGAGGACTTTTTCTCTGTTGAGATGCAGTCCGGACTGATAATCACCGTTCAGTCGTTCGGGTTCAAATATGGTCTGCCGCAGGATTCCGACCTCGTATTTGACGTTCGCTTCCTTAAGAATCCGTATTTTGTAGATGAGCTGAGAGAGAAAACAGGTCTTGAGCAGGCTGTGAGCGATTATGTTTTCAGCGACCACGCCACAAAGCAGTTTCTGTTCAAGCTGAAGGGGCTTCTGGGATTTCTTATCCCCCATTACATACGGGAGGGGAAGAAGTTTCTCACTGTTTCCATAGGCTGCACAGGGGGCAGGCACAGGTCTGTCGCCATTTCGGAATTTATTGCCAAATACCTTGAAAATAAAGCTAAGATCAAGGTAAATATCAGACATAGGGATGTAAACAGGTGATCATATGATCGGAATAATCTTGGTTACACACGGACTCTTTTGTGAAGAACTGGTGAAAACAGCGGAAATGATCGTCGGCAAGCAGGAATGCATCGAGACGATATCCATGCTGGACGGTTCCTCACTTGCAGGCATTGCGGACGATATCGAAAAGGCTATAGAAAAGTATGAATCCAGCGGAGCCATAGTGTTCACCGATATGTTCGGCGGAAGCCCTTCAAACATATCAATGGCATATCTGGGCGACAAAAATGTCGAGGTGGTCTCGGGAGTTAATCTGCCCATGCTTATCAAGGCGTTTTCCGCCAGAAAAGAGCATAAATCACTCACGGCTATCTGTGAGGATTGCGCAGAATCAGGAAAGAACAGCATTATAGTTGCCGGACAGCTTCTGAAAGGAAAGTCATGAAAAAGATCATCTTTCGGGTTGACGACAGACTTATTCACGGACAGGTCATTGAGGGCTGGATAAAGCATTTCAAGATAAATCACGTTATCCTCGTCAATGACAAAGTGTCCCGAAATCCTTTGCAGAAAATGATATATTCCAGCACCCTTCCGCCCGGCACGGAGATATCCATAATGTCGCTCGCCGAATTTCTGAATTCCTTTAAATCCGAACGTTATAAGAAAGATTATGTGCTTGTTCTGCTTGAGAGTGTGGACGACCTTTACACCATCCGCTCTCTCATAAGCGACGAGACATATGTGAATATAGGCTGCGTGGCCTGCCGTGAGCACAAGATCGAAGTTTCGAACACTGTGTTCCTGAACCCTGACGAGATTAGGAAAATATGCGAAATACGGCAGGACTACGAAGTGTTTATCCATAAGGTTTCATGGGAGCCCAGCGTTGAGATAAAGAATTTTAACGATGTGCTGGAGGGCAATCTGTGAACGTAGCTCTGGCTGTACTCTATTCGGGACTGATATCCGTGGACAGGTTTGCGGCATTCAATATGATGCTGTCCAGACCCCTTGTGGTCTCCCTTGTTCTGGGTCTTCTGTTCGGAAACAGCCTTGAGTGTTTCTTTGTGGGGATAATTTTTGAGGCAATCGGACTTGTGGACGTTCCTTTCGGCACAAGGGTTCCGAAAGAGGACAGCTTCGGCGCATTCGCAGGCTGTTCGCTGCTCTATTTTCTGCCCCATACCCACGAGCCTAACTACGTTCTGCTGTTCCTGCTGATTCTTCTGATGATGTATCCGGTGACCCTGTCTCTGCATATTACCAGAGCGGTCAATAAAAAGCTGTATCTCAGACAGCAGAGGAGCGGGCGGATATATCCGCTGAGGCTTCTGGTTACAGGCTTCTGCTTTTCCTATGCCAGAGGGGTTGTGTTTTATACCCTCGGCACTTTCATAATATTCCATGTATATTCCTTTCTCCACGGAAACAGGAATACCGATATCAATTTTTATCTGTTCTCGCTGATGGCTTTTGCTTTTCTTTCAGGTTATGTTCTGCGTTTTCTTTCAGCAAAAACCTATCTTAAATATGCAGCCTTCATGCTGGGGCTTCTCATCGGCTGGGTGATATTATGAGAAGCATAATAATAGGTTTTCTGAGTTTTTTTTATCAGGCCAACCTTAACCATGAAAATATGCAGGGAACGGGTTTTGCATATCTTATCCGCCGTGCGGCGAGGCTTAAAGGCATCGAGCTTGAAGTTAAAAAGGTTAACGAACAGACTTCGTATTTCCATACCCACCCTTATCTGGTGAATTTTATCGTGGGTATGTGGGTACGGGAGTTTGAACAGAACGGCGAAGAGGATTTTCATAAAAAAATATATTCTTCGGCCTTCGGTGCTCTCGGTGACAGCTTTTTCTGGCATTCCCTCCGCCCTCTTTGTTTCGCAACGGCGGCCATAGCAGGGCTTTTTGACCCGTTCGCAGGGATTTTGACGTATCTTCTGCTTTACAACATATTCCATCTCTCCTTCCGCTTTGCCGGATTCAACATCGGCTATAAGCTGGGCAGGGATGTGATCATGTTTTTCAACAGGATTCGCTTCAACAACTGGTCGACATATTTCGATATAGCGTCTTCGCTGATCTTCGGAATACTGCTTTCATACATGGCAAAGACCTGCGCAGACTTTAACTCGGTTCTGCTGGGAACGCTCACAGTGTATGTAATGCTGGGAATGGCATTGGCCAAAAAGCTGGATATTGTTCTGGGACTTACAATCATAATTATAACAACAGGCTTATTTCTTTTTATGACAGGAGTTTAGGGTGAGTATCAAGAAAGAACTTGAAATCGTGAACGAACTTGGCATGCATGCCAGGGCAGCAGGGGCATTCGTTAAGACTGCGGAGAAGTTCTCCAGCGAAGTTAAGGTTGCCAGAGACGGAATGGAAGTGAACGGAAAGAGCATTATGGGTTTGATGATGCTTGCGGCGTTCAAAGGCTCAGTTATTACGGTAAGCTGCGCGGGAGCTGACGAAGACGCCGCATTCTGCGCACTTGAGGAGCTTATCTGCAATAAGTTCGGAGAGGGCCGTTGAAAATATTAAAGGGTATCGCTTCCAGTGACGGCATCTCTTATGGTATATGCTATATTGTTGACAGAACTAAGGTTCCTGTCAAAAAATATAGTATTGCCCCGGAAGAGGCGCAGTATGAAACGGCACGCCTGAAATCCGCGGTAAAAAAGACCGCATGGTTCATTGAACAGTCGAAGAACATCAGCAAAGATTCCCTGTCCGAAGAGAACACCTTCATATTTGACATCTACCTTATGCTTCTGAAAGACACCATGCTTACGGGTGAGGCCGAAAGGCTGATAACCGATAAGCTGATAAATGCGGAATACGCTCTGGATACCGCCTGTGCGGGTCTGGTGGAGCGTTTCTCCATGTCTGAGAACGAGTATCTGCGGGAGCGCAAGACAGACGTTATCAATGTTGTTCAGAAAATTCTCCGCTTCATGGCGGGCGGCGGACCCGATTCTATTCTTAAAGTTGAGGATGCGGAGATAATCATAGCCCACGATTTAAGCCCTGCCGACACCTCCCACATGAAAAAGAACAATATCAAAGGCTTTGCCACCGATCTGGGAAGCAAAACCTCCCACACGTCCATTCTTGCCCGCTCACTGGGCATTCCCGCCGTTGTGGGACTTGCGGATATAGCAAAGGTCGCCCAGACGGGTGATTTCATCATAATCGACGGTTTTGAAGGGCTGGTGGTCATCAATCCGGATGACGAAACCCTCGAATCATATAAGCTGAAAGGAAACAGATACTCGGACTACGTCTGCGAGCTGGCTCTGATGCAGGGTGAGCCGTCGGTGACCAAAGACGGCGTTAATATCATGCTTTTCAGTAACATAGAGACCAACGACGAGTTCGGTAAGGTCAACGAATATAAGTCTGACGGTGTCGGGCTTTACAGAACGGAATATATCTACATGGAGCATGGGGACGTTGACGAGGACACCCAGTTCAACATTCTGAAAGAGGCGGCAGAGCTTAACTACGGCCGTCCGCTGACCATACGCACCTTCGACCTCGGCTCCGACAAGCTCTCGAAATACATGCCCCATCCGAAAGAGCAGAATCCAGCAATGGGACTGCGGGCCATCCGCTATTCCCTGAAATACAGCCATTTTTTCATGAAACAGCTTAGGGCAGTACTCAGGGTTTCAGCCTTCGGCAACGTTAAGCTCATGTTCCCAATGATATCCGGTCTGGAGGAACTGAGAGACTGCAAAAATGCCCTGAATGAAGCGAAAAGACAGCTTCGGGATGAGGGCGTTGTTTTTAATGAGAACATCAGGGTAGGCGTTATGATGGAGCTTCCTTCACTTGCTGTCATAAGCGAAATGGCGGCTCTTGAGGTGGATTTCTTCAGCGTAGGCACAAACGATCTCATTCAATATGCTCTGGGGATTGACCGCAACAACGAATACGTTGCCTACCTGTACGAGCCTTGCCATCCTGCCGTGCGGTCGCTTCTTAAAAAAATAGTATCCAGTGCCAACACGGCGAAGATAGAGTGCACCGTCTGCGGCGAAATGGCCGGAGAACCGAAATATATCCCTCTGCTGATAGGCATGGGGTACAGACAGCTCAGCATGAGCCCTTCGTCGATCCTTCGGGCGAGGATGATAATCCGCTCGCTGAATGTCTCGGACTGCGAGGAACTTGTGCGTGATCTCACCTCGTGCCCCTATGCGAAGGATGCTGAGGACAGACTGATGGAGTTTATCCGCAACAAATCCACGGATGTATATTTCCATTAAAAAGAATTTACTGGATAAATACTTGCGTTATCTGTATAATCACACCCGAAAAAGGGAGAGTATATGTCTTTATCCGCCCAAATGAACATTGCAAACTGGCTGACAATATTCAGAATCGCCATGGTTCCGGTTTTTATCTGGCTTATGTATGTCGGTGGATTCTGGATAGACGTGCTGGCTACAGTGCTCTACACAATTGCGGCCTCAACAGACTATGTTGATGGCTACATTGCCAGAAAATACAATCTTATTACTGATTTAGGTAAAATACTTGATCCGATAGCTGATAAAGTTCTTGTAACTGCAACACTGGTAGTGTTTGTTGATCTTCAGAGGCTCGAAGCGGCGGTGGTTATTGTACTCATCACCCGTGACCTTGCCATAAACGCTCTGCGCAGCTTTGCTGCCAGCAAAGGACAGGTCATAGCCGCCGGAATGGGCGGAAAGATAAAGACCGCATTCCAGATGGTTGGCGTCGGCTGTATAATCTTCTACAACCCGCTGTTCGGAATCGATATCCTCATGATAGGAAAAATACTTGTTTACCTGTCGGTGATACTCTCACTTCACTCCGCATGGGTATATTACAGAAACTTCATAAAGTCAGAAAATGCCTGAATTGTTTGCCGCAAGGTGCGAAAACTACCATGACGGTAGTCTGAAAGAGCTGATAGACAACTACTTTTGTTCCGAAAAGGACAGGCTTGCATCTGCGTCAAAAATCCTCCTTAAACCCAATCTGCTCTCCGCAACGCCCCCTGAGCGGGCTGTGACAACGCATCCGGACTTTGTTCGTGCGGTCATTTCGTCAATTCGGGAATTTACATCCGCTGAGATACTTCTGGGCGACAGCCCCGGAGCCAACTTCGGCAAGTATGAAAAAGTGCTTGAGGTCACAGGTGTCGGCAGAGCGGCGGAGGAGAACGGGGTAAAGATTGTCCGTGTGGAGGCTTTTGAGCCTGTTCAGAAGGACGGTTTCCTCTATTCCTCACTGGCGGACGAGGTTGACCTGATAATCAATCTTCCCAAAATAAAGACCCACTCGCTGACAGGGCTTACTCTGGCGGTGAAAAACATGTTCGGGCTTGTTCCGGGCAACACAAAGGTCGGCTTCCACAGATCCTATCCTTCGGATAAAGTGCTGGGAGCAAAGATCTTTCAGTACTTTACAATACTGGGGCACAAAACCATGAACATAATGGACGGAATCCTCGCCCATGAGGGGGACGGTCCATCCAGAGGAACACCCGTTGAGCTTGGCATAGCCGCCGCATGTTCCGATGCTGTGGGGCTTGATATCGCCGTCACACGCATGCTTGGCTTCAGAGACGGTTTCTGTCTGACCAGCCTTGAGGCACTGAATCAGGGCTACGACCCTTCATGGCTCGATGTTCCGAAGGCAAACGTGCCTGTTCTGAAAGTTCCTATGTCAAAAAGACTTTTCGTTCCCGATTTTCTTAAGAAATTCGTTGCGGAGCAGGTCTATGTAAAGCCTGTTATCCTGAACGAACCATGCATAAAATGCATGCTCTGTAAAAAGAGCTGTCCTGTGGACGCAATCACGATTGTGGATTCTTATCCTTTCATAAATAAAAACAAATGTATCGAATGCTACTGCTGTCATGAGGTTTGCGAGTCCGATGCCGTCGGACTGAACAGGTCATGGCTGCATAAGCGCATGGTGAAATCATGAGTTTTGTTTCGGTTCTTATCTATTTTTTAGTAATCGCTTTATGCTACCTTATCGGCTCGATACCGACAGCATATCTTGTGGTCAAAAGGATTAAAGGTATCGACATCAGAACAGTGGGGAGCGGAAACGTTGGCGCAAGCAACGCTGCAAGGGTGCTTGGCAAATGGGGATTCATCGGCGTTCTGTTCGCCGATGCCATGAAAGGTTTTTTGCCTGTGATGCTTCTCAAAGCTCTTTACGGTGAGGATACTCTGGTGCTTGCCGGAGCGGTTGCCCTTGTTGTGGGGCACAGTTTCACATGTTTTCTTAAATTCAAAGGCGGAAAAGGGGTTGCCACAGGGCTTGGTATCTTCCTTGCGCTGGCTCCCTTTCAGCTTCTCATAGCCGCTGTGATATTCGGCGTTATGCTGGCTGTTTTCCGCATGATATCCCTCGGCTCCATAACCGCCGCCGCCTTCCTTGCGGCCATGGTGTGGTTTGGCACCGAGTGGCACTATCTCAGATATATGACTCTTATCATTGCCGTTCTTGTTATCTGGCTGCACAGAGGCAACATAGCCAGAATAGTGAGAGGCGAGGAGAGAAAGGTTGGAGAAAGGACTTCTTAATCCCCTTGAAGTGATGCAGGAGTGTGTCCAGCTTGCTCTCATGGGCAAGGGATATACAAGGACAAATCCCTGTGTGGGTGCGGTTGTGGCGAAGGAGAACAGGATAATCTCCCGTGGATGGCACGAGAGATACGGCGAGGCGCACGCAGAGGTGAACTCAATTGACAACAGCCCCGAAAGCGTTGTCGGTGCAGACCTTTATGTCACCCTTGAGCCTTGCTCCCACTACGGGAAAACGCCCCCCTGTGCCGAAAAGATTGTTGCGTCAGGCATCAAAAGGGTTTTCATAGGCGTTGTGGATCCTAATCCGGTGAACGCCGGAAAGGGAATTGAAATATTGAAAAAGAACGGTGTCGAGGTATTCATCGGCTATATGGAGGAGCTTTGCGCCTCCATAATCGAGGATTTCTCGAAATATATTTATACCGGACTGCCTTACTATACCCTGAAAGCGGCTCAGTCGCTGGACGGGAAGATAGCGGCTCATAACGGTGATTCGAAGTGGATAACGTCTAAATCATCAAGGGCATATGCACACTATCTCCGTGCGGTTTCCGATGCGGTTCTGGTTGGCGTGGGCACTGTTGAGGCGGATGATCCGGAGCTTACTGTCCGGCTTATAAAGTCCGACCGTGACCCTTACAAGATCGTTATTGACCCCAAAGGCCGCATGAGCCTTGACCGCAAACTGGTGAAGAACTCTGCGGACAAACTGATATATGTTACGTCCGGCCTTAATAAAAATATTGATAAATATGAAAAATGTGGCATAGATGTAATACAGGCTCCGTTAAACGGAGATTCGCTCGACCTGCACTGGCTTTCCAAGAGACTGATAGAAAGACAGATCCTCAATGTTCTCATTGAGGGCGGCGGCAGGACATCGGGTGCATTTTTCGATGCTGGACTGATTGATAAGGCGGATATTTTCATTGCGCCCATCATAGTCGGCGGAGACAGAACCTCCGTTGGCGGAAAGGGTGTTGAATCTATCGCCGATGCGCATAAATTAACAGAAGTACAGACCAGAATGTTCGAGAGCGATCTGCTTTACAGCGGAAAGGTTTCCGACTACGCGAAACCTGTGCTTGAGCTTACTGAAAAAATGAGAGGCTGCGGCTCGTGCGGCTGCGGCAGAGGCTAAATGTTTACAGGGATAATTGAGGAGACCGGAAAGATTGTTTCAGTTGAGCGCAGAGGGGACTTTGCGGTCATAACTGTCGGCTGTAAAAAAGTGCTGGAAGGAACCGTTATCGGTGACTCCATCGCAGTGAACGGCACCTGTCTCACCGTAACATCCCTCACAGGCGATACCTTCAGGGCGGATATCTCCTATGAAACCCTGAAAAAAAGCTCTTTCGCATCAGCCTCCGGCGGCTCAAAGGTGAATCTGGAAAGGGCTTTGACCCTGACAACCCGTCTGGGCGGCCATATAGTCAGCGGCCATGTTGACGCCGTCGGCACAATAGAAAAACTGGAAAAAAAGAGCAGCGCATATATCCTTACTGTGCGCTATCCTCAGGATATAGACAGATACATAGCCGAAAAAGGCTCAATCTGCGTTGACGGCATAAGCCTCACCACAGCACGGGTGGGCGGTTTGACTTTTGATGTGGCGGTTATCCCCCATACCTACGAAAACACCTCGCTTGCAGACAAAAGGCAGGGTTCGCAGGTGAACCTTGAGGTGGACGCTATCGCAAGGTATCTGGAAAAACTGCTGAAAAAGGAAAAGGATGCCGCAAATTTTTTAAACGATCTCAATGACCTTATGGGTTAAGGAGTTTTTATGAGCGAATTCAGAAATGCCCTCTGCACTGTTGAAGAGGCGCTTGAGGACATAAGAAACGGAAAGATGGTCATTCTGGTGGACGATGAGGACAGGGAGAATGAGGGCGACCTTGTTTTTGCCGCTGATTTTGTCACTCCGGAGAAGATAAACTTTATGGCGAAATACGGCAGAGGACTCATCTGCCTTGCCATGCCTTCAAAGAGATGCGACGAACTGGGGCTGGATCTTATGGTGCGTGAGGAGAGAAACTCAGCCCGTTTCGGCACAGCTTTCACAGTGTCCATAGAGGCGAAAGAGGGTGTTACCACCGGAATATCGGCTCACGACAGGGCGCAGACAATCCGTGTTGCCAACGACCCCAAAAAGGGTGCGGCAGACCTTGCACGCCCCGGTCATATATTCCCCCTGCGTGCCAGAGAGGGCGGAGTGCTTGTCCGTGCCGGACAGACCGAAGGCTCCGTTGACCTTGCCAGAATGGCGGGACTTGCCAACCACGGCGCAGTTATCTGCGAAATAATGAACGACGACGGCTCAATGGCCAGAATGCCCCAGCTGACAGAGTTTGCGAAAGAACACGATCTTAAAGTGCTCACCATCGCAGATATGATAAAATACAGAATGGATCACGAACAGCTCATCGAGGAGACGGAGGCCGCTCAGCTGCCCACCAGCTTCGGCGACTTCAACATAACAGGCTTTAAAAGCCTTGTTGACGGACAGGAAGCTGTCGTTATCTGGAAAGGTGACATTAAAGCGTCTGACCCCGTTCTGCTCCGTGTGCACTCACAGTGCCTCACAGGGGACGTTTTCGGTTCGCAGAGATGCGACTGTCAGGCTCAGCTGCACGAGGCCATGAAAATGGTGGATGCAGAGGGCAGAGGTGTGATACTCTACCTTTTTCAGGAGGGCAGAGGAATCGGCATCCTGAACAAGATAAAGGCGTATCACCTTCAGGATGAAGGTATGGACACCATTCAGGCCAATATTCAGCTCGGCTTTGAAGAGGATATGCGTGACTACGGGTTCGGCGCACAGATAATAAGACATATGGGCATCAGGGATCTTAGACTTATCACCAACAACCCCAAGAAGATGCGCTGTCTTTCGGGCTACGGACTTGAGGTTGTGGAGCGTGTGGGCATGACATGCGGAGTGAACGCTCACAACGAATATTACATGAAGACCAAAAAAGAAAAGATGGGACACCATCTGGACGTATAGGAGATAAAGATGGAAACTAAGACCGTTCAGGGTATATACAGCGGTAAAGGGTTTAAATTTGCCATCGTTGCAGGCAGATTCAACGATTTCATATCAAAAAGCCTAATAGGCGGAGCAGTTGATGCTCTTGTCCGCCACGAAGCGGCCGAAAGCGACGTTGTGGTATACAAAGTGCCCGGCGCATTCGAAATTCCGCTTATGGCGAAAAAACTGGCCGACACAGGCAAATATGATGCGGTAATAACTCTCGGCGCAGTCATCAGAGGTTCAACTCCCCACTTTGACTACGTTTCCTCCGAAGTGGCAAAGGGCGTTGCGAAAGTGTCTCTGGACACAGGCATCCCCGTTATTTTCGGCGTTCTGACCACAGACACAATCGAGCAGGCTGTGGAGAGAGCCGGAACAAAACATGGCAATAAGGGCGCAGAGGCTGCAATGTCCGCCCTTGAAATGGTTAATGTGCTGAAGCTGGTATAATGAAGAAACTCTATAAAGACCGTACAACCGGAAGAAGATACGCATTTGAAATGATGTACAGGTTCTCTGTGAACAACGACGAGAACCCTAAAGACATCTCCGATTCCTACTGGAAATCCACCGAAGAAGAGAGCGAAGATATCAGAGAATTCGCATGCACTCTTTTTCTCGGCGCAGCAGCCGGGGTTGATTCCAACGATGAGATAATAAAAACTTTCATAAGAGAGGACTGGAACTACGACCGTATGGGCGAAGTGGACAGGAGCATCCTGAGGGTTGCCGTTCACGAGCTTTTCGGCGGAAAGGCTCCTTTCTATGCTGTAGTGAACGATTTTGTGACCCTTGCCAGAAAATATTCGGATGAAAAATCCGCCTCTCTGGTCAACGGAATCCTTGAGAACATCAGAAAGAAATACAATCTCTCGGAGGACAGGGTTGAGTCCTGAATTCCGTGTGACCAGGATAACATATAAAGAGCTGGACATCTTCCCCGTGCTCGTGGACTACGACATGGAGAACAAAAAATGCAGGGGCATGAGCGCCCGCATCGACCTGTTCAGCTATGGCGCCCTCAGTGCCGAGATTGAAAAATTCCATGGCGACAGGCTGGATTTTGCAATCGAAGAGGGCATGATGATACGCAAAAAAGGACTTATTTTCTCAAACGGATTCTTCCTGTTTGACTTTAGCTATTTCATGGATAATCCTGATAAATTTGCAGAAAAAATAAATAGTCTTAATATGCCTACAGTGTATATTGAAAACTCTGACAGGTTCGACCTCGCTCCGCTCTTAAAGTCCGGCATAAACTGCCATATCGAGCTTCTGGAGTTCTGATGCCGCACACTGTCAGGGTAAAATTCAACATAAGAAAGCAGGACGTTCTGCTGGTCAACAGCATCATAGATTCCCACGAGGGTATCGGGCTGGTGCGCACTGTGGATGCGAAGC
Source organism: Seleniivibrio woodruffii (assembly GCF_004339245.1). Taxonomy (NCBI): domain Bacteria; kingdom Pseudomonadati; phylum Deferribacterota; class Deferribacteres; order Deferribacterales; family Geovibrionaceae; genus Seleniivibrio; species Seleniivibrio woodruffii. Next base: position 495,186 of record NZ_SMGG01000004.1, on the reverse strand, counting down.
AGGGCGCAATGGTGGTCTATTCCACCGACGACCAGTATGAAGTTGTTTTAAAAGTTCTCGAAGACCTGAAGAAGAACGGAATGGTCATTGAGAACATCCATACGGAAGTGAGCGAAAATATAGATGAATGGTAAGTTTTCAGAAGGGCTTATCCGAAGTATTCTGAAAAAGCTTGCGGCGCACGGACAGTATGCCGAGGCTTTTGCGGAGGAGACGGAACGCCTCATCGCCGTTTATGAGAACGGCAAACCGGACAGACTGGAAAACGTTCTGGAATCAGGTATCTCTTTCAGGCTGATAGAAGGCGGAAAAACCTTTTTCGGATACACCACCGACCTTGATGAGAAGACCATTACGGATACCGCCGATGCGCTTATCTACTCCGTTAAAAACGGCGAAAGGGATATAGCTTTCGGAAAGAACATCAATGTCAGAAACTATATAACACAGAGCAGGCTCTCCGCCGCAGATAAGATTGAGATCGTGTCTGCAATGGACAGGGCGGCCTCAGTTGACGAAAAGATAATTCAGAAGACCAGCATGTATTCGGAGGTTCTCAGAAACACCCGGATAATAAACAGTCTGGGCGATGATATAAGCCAGAGTCTGAACTACATTACGGCGTATACGGTGGCCACCGCTTCCGACGGAAAGACCATGCAGACGGCATATATTCCCGTGGGCGGCGCATTCGGTGCGGAAGAGGCCAGGGAGCTTGACTTCTGCGGTATAGCCGAAGAGGCGGGGAATCTGGCGATGCAGAATCTGGCGGCGAGGAACGCTCCGGCAGGCATGATGCCCGTTGTGCTGGGTTCAAAGGCAGGCGGCACTATGGTTCACGAGGCTGTGGGGCATGGTCTGGAGGCCGATCTGGCATGCAACGGAATGAGCGTTTATGCGGGCAGACTGGTCGAGAAGGTTGCTTCGGAGCTTATCTCGGTTGTGGACAACGGAACCCTTGAGGGTAAGCGGGGTAGCTATGCCTACGACGACGAGGGGCTGGCATCCGCAGAGAACGTGCTCATAGAGAACGGCGTACTGAAAAGCTATATGTACGACAGGCTTTATGCAATGAAAGAGGGCAAGGCTCCCACAGGCAACGGCCGCAGGGAGAGCTTCCGCTACAGACCCCTTGTGCGTATGACCAACACATACATAAAACCGGGTTCATCAAAACCCGAAGATATAATATCCTCCGTACAGAAAGGGCTTTATGTGGCCTCTATGGGCGGCGGACAGGTGAACACGGTCACAGGTGATTTTGTTTTCGAGGTCACCGAAGGATATCTGATAGAAAACGGACAGGTGGGCGAGCCTGTGCGAAACGCCACTCTGACGGGCAACGGCCCAGAGGTTATGGCTATGATAGATATGGTCGGATCTGATCTGGGATTCGGCATGGGAACCTGCGGCAAAGACGGACAGGGAGTGCCTGTCACCGATGCCCAGCCGACCCTGCGGATACCCGAAATTACAGTCGGAGGTCGTTAAGTGGAATTACCCGGAAGATACATGCTTACAGACATCATAAAAAGCAAGACCAAGGACGGCAAGCCCTATCTCAGAGCTATAATGTGCGACGGCGAAGGGAACAGGCGCAACGGCATAATGTTCGAGAGCAATAAGCTGGATTTTGATCCCCAGAACGGTGATATTGTCGATGCCATCGGCATGATCCAGCAGTTCGGCGGACAGGATCAGCTGAAAATATCCTCCATGACGGTGGTTAAGGATGCCGACCCTTCGGACTTCCTGCCGAAAAAAGGTATAGATTGTGATGAACTTTTGCAGGAGCTTGAGCTTCTGTTATTAGAGAAGATAACGGATCCTCATCTTGCGGCACTGGTGGACAGGTTCTTTAAAGACACAGAAACCATTGAAAGCTTTAAAAAAATGCCTGCCGCAAAATCTGTGCACCATGCATACGTAGGCGGCCTTATAGAGCATACTCTGAGCATAGTCAGGCTCTCTGTGCTGGTGGGCGACTATTACAAAAATATGGTCAACACCGAACATCTCATAATGGGTGCCCTTTTCCACGATCTGGGTAAGGTTAAAGAGATGCAGGCCGGAACCGGACTTGAATATACCGACAGCGGAAAACTTCTGGGGCATCTGCTTCTGGGAGTTGAGATGCTCAACAGATACATCTCTGATATCGAAGGATTTCCGGAAGACCTTAAATATCTGATATCGCACCTTATTGTGAGCCATCACGGCTTGCTGGAGTACGGTTCTCCCAAAAAACCGAAAACACCCGAGGCGTTCATCCTGCACCATCTCGACGACATGGATGCGAAACTGAACACCTTCTTCTCAATCTTCGATAAAGAGGGAGTGGAACAGGGCTGGAGCGGATACGACAGGCTGCTCGAAAGACAGCTCTTTAAGCATAGTTGATTTATTTGGAGGCTTTTGATGATTAGCAGGTTCAGGGTGTTTGTTCAGCGTTCGCTGATCACGGGGATTCTTGCGACTTTGCCCCTTGTTATCACCTTCTGGGTGATAAAGTTTCTTTTCGATAAATTTTCCAGCTTTTTCCTGCCCTATCTGGCTATGATAACCAGACACATGGAAATTGAGCTTCATATCTATGTTCAGAAGATAATCTCTTTTACTATCATACTTATATTCCTTATCCTGATTGGTGTGGCCGCAAAACACTATTTAGGCAGGGCAGTGCTTAAGTTCGTTGAGAATATGGCGGGAAAGATCCCTGTTGTCAGAAGCATCTATTCTTCTATCCAGCAGGTCGTTCATGCTGTTCAGACAGCGGGCGGAGGCAGTTTTCAGAAGGTTGTTCTGGTTGAATACCCCAGAAAAGGCATATACAGCATGGGTTTTGTTGCCCGTGAGTCTTCGGAGTTCCTGAACAAGGCCACCGGAGAGATCTGCATAAACGTTTTCATACCTACAACACCAAACCCGACATCCGGCTTTGTTCTGGTCATTCCGAAAAGCGAAATACTTGATGCTGAGATCACCGTTGACGACGGTATCAAATTCATAATCTCGGCAGGTCTTGTGGAACCTGAATATAAGGCTGTTGAGAGCAAAGATGTTTCTTAATCTAGCTCTAATCGGAAACCCTTTAAGTCACAGCTTTTCACCGTTCATACAGACCCGTTTTCTCAAAAATACCGGACTGAACGGCGGTTTCTGCTGTTTTGAGACAGAGGGCGGAGATGCTCTTTCCAAAACCATTGAAACTCTTAAACACTATTCATTCAGAGGCTTCAACGTCACAGTACCCCATAAGGAGGAGATACGTCAGTATCTGTGCTCCGAGGATGAAATAGCTTCCGGTGTGGGTGCAGTTAATGTTGTGCTCATCGACAACGGCCTGAAAGGGTTCAACACCGACGTGTGCGGTTTCGAAGGCATGCTGAAGGACGGCGGCTGCGACATGCAGGGTGCGAACGTGCTCCTTCTCGGCTGCGGCGGTGCATCCAAGGCTGTTCTGTATTCCCTGAAAAAATCCAACGTCAGGCTCACTGTCGTGAACCGTGACACAGTGAAGGCCGAGCGGGTTCTCAGCGCAATGAATTTTGACAGCGCATCAATTCAGGATTATAATTTCATTAAGAGTAACATAAATTTTGACTATGTCATAAACGGCACCAGCATGGGACTTAAAGACGGCGTTTTTGCCGATATGTCGAAAGTTGAGTGTGCAAAGGCCGCACTGGATCTGCAATATAAGAAAGGGCTTACCCCTTTTCTCAGCAATATGCGCCATTGCGGGTGCGCTCTTCTGGATGGTTTCCCGATGCTGGTTTATCAGGCTGCCAGAGCTTTTGAGATTTGGACTGGGGTGCGTCCCCCGTTCACAGTTGCAGAGATTGCAGGAGAACTGGGGCTTAACAACTAAGGAGCAGGCATATGAGCTACAGTTTACAGGAACTTCTCGCAAAAATGGTTGAGATGGATGCCAGCGACCTCCACATCACAGCGGGTTCACCTCCTGCTTTCAGAGTAAACGGCGACCTTGTTAAAATAGAGGGTGAGCCGCTCTCTCCGGCAGACACAAAGGCCATGTGCTACAGCATCATAAATGAATCCCAGAAAAAACGCTTCGAGGAGGAGTGGGAGCTTGACCTCTCTTTCGGAGTGAAAAACATGAGCCGGTTCCGGGCCAACTTCTTTATGCAGAGGGGCGCAGTTGCCGCTGCTTTCCGTGTTATTCCTTATAAAATAAGAACTTTTGACCAACTGAACCTGCCGCCTGTGGTTGCTTCGCTCTGCGAGAGGCCAAGAGGCCTTGTTCTGGTGACAGGCCCCACAGGAAGCGGTAAATCCAGCACCCTTGCGGCCATGATAGACAAGATAAACAGCGAACAGCCTGCACACATAGTCACCATTGAAGACCCCATAGAGTTCGTTCACCCACACAAAATGGCCACCGTTAACCAGAGAGAGCTGAACTCCGACACGAAATCATTTAAAACAGCTCTTAAATATCTGCTCAGACAGGATCCGGACGTCTGCCTCATAGGCGAGATGAGAGACCTTGACACCATTGAGGCGGCGCTTACAATAGCAGAAACAGGCCACCTTGCCATGGGCACACTCCACACCAACAGCGCAGTCCAGACCATAAACAGGATAATAGACGTGTTCCCGTCACACGCCCAGTCGCAGGTGCGTGCGCAGCTTTCGTTCGTTCTGGAGGGCATAGTTTCCCAGCAGCTTGTTCAGAGAGCTGACGGAAAGGGAAGGGTGATGGTTTGCGAGGTACTTATCCCTACGTCGGCCATCAGAAACCTGATCCGTGAGGACAAACTGCATCAGGTATATTCATCCATGCAGGCAGGACAGGGTGAACACGGAATGCAGACCATGAGCCAGTCGCTTATGGAAAACTTCCGCAAAGGACTGATAACAAAAGAAGAGGCTATAAACAGAGCTATCTATCCCGAAGAGGTCAGGCAGCTGATGAAACGGGAAGGACTGTATTAATCGCCTTTTTCGGCTATACGTTCGATCTCTGCAACAGCCTTGTAGATATTATATTTTGCAGTGTTCCTGTTACTCTCGGCACGGGTCAGCATGACACGGGCGTCGAGAACCTCGGTGTTCGTGGCAACTTTCTGAAGGAACCTGTTCTGGGTTATGCGATAGTTCTCTGCGGCTGAGGCGACCTCTTTTTCAGCCGTCTCAAGGCTTGATTTGGCCAGCGCAAGGTTTTCTAGTGCGGTTTTCAACTGCAGATCCATTTTGGACTTCATGTCTGTGAGCTGCCAGCCTATGGCAGTCTTTTCCGCCTGCTTTGCAGAGAGTGTTCTGTTCTTATAAAATCCGTCAAACAGATTAATCCCAACCGAGGCCGAAACCACAGTTTCATTGTCGTAGGTGTAGTCCCTGCCTTCCGGCGATAGATTCTGACCGTAGGAATAGAAGCCTGCACCTACGTTGACCTTGGGCAGATATCCCGCTCTGACAGCTTTCCGGGAATAGTCTGCGGCCTCAACAAGGCTCTGCATATATTTTATTTCACTGCGGTTATTGAACATTTCATCTTTCAGTGCGGAATAATCTCCGGCGTTCTTATTCAGGTTTGTTGTTTCGAAGGGTTCGTTAACAGGAATATTGATTCCCGTTATCTGTTCCAGACTGAATATTGCTGTTTTATAGCCGCTGTTTGCCGTCAGAAGCCCCTGACGTGCGGATGCCAGCTCAGATTCGACTTTGAGCACCTCGTTTCGTGCCACAAAACCGACGCTGAATGACAGGTTTATGTCTTTAAGCTGATTTTCAAGCAGTGCCACAGCTCTTTCGGCCACAGCTATGTTCTCTTTCGCTTTCAGTATCTCAATGTATGCTTTTTTAACGGACAGGATTGTGTCATTTTTCAATGCTGATTCGGCATACTGTTCGGCTTCATACTTTTTTGATGCTGACAGATAGCTGTATTTGTCGGCACCGCCGTTGAAAAGGTTATACGTCAGCTCAAGACCGATCTGTGAGAACTGCTCCTCAACATTTCCGAAGGCCTTTTCTGAGCTGTTTTTATACGCATATCCTGCATCGGCTCTGGGATAGTAGCCGCTTTTCTGTGCATCTGCGGAATGTTTGGCTGAAACGGAGGTGAACTGCGTGGCTCTCAGTTCTGCGTTGTTCTGAACGGCGGCCTCTATGGCGGCATCCAGAGTCAGTGCATTTGCAGAAAAAGAGCAGAGAAGGAGTGCAAAACAGAATGATTTTTTCATATAACCTCCGCCGGATATGGAATTATATCAGATTCCGCATAGGGGCGCAGTTATATTATCAGAGATTAAACAGGTGTTCAATACATTTGAAGGATGGATATCCGTCCTTAAATGTTATCTACTGCTTTGATATTTCTGATGAGTGTTTTCAGCACGTTCTTGGCGGAATCATATTCTTCTTTGGAGATGTCTTTCAGAAAGTTCTCCGAATAGAAGTTAATGATAGGCTCAACCGGAATGAGTGCTTCCTTGCCCGCATCTGTGATGAAAACATGTGTGACCCTGCGGTCTTTACGGTTTTTAACCTTTTTCACATATTTTTTCTTAACGAGGCGGTTGACAACGCCGGTTGTTGTGGGCTTGTCAAAATAAAGAAGGTGACCCAGTTCGGTCATGTTAAGCCCGTCCTGCTCGGAAAGGCGGATGAGCACTGCCCACTGTGCCGGAGTCAGGTCGAACTTGCGAAGTCTGCCTTCAAACTCCTGTCTGGCAAGAGTGGATGCGCGGTTAATCAGAAATGTGAGTGTGTCGTCTAGTCCTAACATGCGGATACATTAGTGATGTTTCGTGCTCTTGTCAATATAATAGTTCAGCCGATAAAATAAAATTTGAATAATAAAAATACTATTTTCATAACAAACGAATAGAACATTCGGCAAGATTTAATTGAAAAATCATCGGCGATTGTGTATCTTTATGGTTTCCAGTAAGTGGCGGTGATTATGAAAGATTGTAACGGAAACGAAGGAATGCAGTATCTGATTGATGATATGAAGGTGGGGGACACCTGGCGGATATTTAAAATTCTCGCCGAGTTTGTCGAGGGGTTTGAAAAACTTGCAGGAATAGACCCTGCGGTGACGGTTTTCGGTTCCGCCCGGGTAAAAGAGGGCGACCCTAAATATGAACTTTCCAGAGAGATAGGCCGAAGACTTGCGGCCGAAGGCATAACTGTCGTAACGGGCGGCGGCCCAGGAATTATGGAAGCGGCCAACAGAGGCGCTTTCGAAGCGGGCGGACAGTCGGTGGGGCTTAATATTGAGCTTCCGTTCGAACAGAAAATAAATCCCTATGTAAGAAAATCAGTGACTTTCGAGTATTTTTTTGTCAGAAAGGTAATGCTGGTTAAATATGCCAACGCATTCATCATTCTTCCCGGCGGATTCGGGACAATGGATGAACTTTTCGAGGCTCTCACCCTCATTCAGACAGGAAAGATAATGCCTTTCCCCATGATTCTGGTTGACAGGGAATACTGGAGCGGAATGCTCGACTGGATAAAAAAATCCATGGTAGACAACGGGTTCATATCCAAACAGGATCTGAACTACATTCAGTCGGTGGATACGGCTGAAGAGGTCATCACCATTGTAAGACAGTTTCTGGATACAAACAGGACGGTGTGATATGAAACTCTATGACCTGCACACACATACCACATTCAGCGACGGAGTGCTTATTCCGGCGGAATCGGTACGCAGGGCAATAACAGACGGCTACGGCGGAATGGCCATCACGGATCATGCGGATGAGTCCAACTATCTGCTGATACTTGAAAATCAGCTGAGATTCAAAGAGCAGTTCAACGCTAAAAGCGGCGATTTCAAAGTCATAATCGGCATTGAGATAACCCATGTTGAACCGGACAGAATAGGCGAGCTGACAGTGAAAGCCAGAAAGGCCGGAGCGGATATAATAGTGGTTCACGGAGAGACCATCGTCGAGCCTGTGGCGGAGGGTACTAACCTTGCCGCAGTTGAGGCCGGAGTGGATATCCTTGCCCACCCGGGACTTATTACGGAAGAGGAAGTGAAAAAAGGCATAGCCAACGGCGTGTTCTTTGAGATTTCCACCCGCAAAGGCCACAGCATAACCAACGGGCACGTCGCAAAGACCGTTCTGGAGCTTGGCGGCGAACTTGTGATAAACAACGACTACCACGCACCCGGCGACAGGGTCAGCCTTTCCCAGGCACAGCGTATCCTTATGGGAGCGGGGCTGACAGAGCAGCAGACCGAAAAAGTAATTAATAATAATAAAGTTCTTTTTAACAGACTTTACGGAGGAAGAAAGTGAGCAAGAGAAAACCTGTAATCGACATCGAAGAAGAACCTATTGATAAGGTGGAGCATTTTTTAGCCAAAAACCTGAAGAAAATGATAATCGGTCTGGCTGGAGTTTTTGTTCTGTTTATCATTGGCTACACCTTTACAAAACTGGACAACTCAAAGGACAGCATGCTGGTTAATAAGGTCGGAATGCTTGAACTCACTGCAATGATGAACAATTACGAAACGGCAAAGGTTGCGGACTATAACAAGTCTGCCGCAGAGTTCAAAGATGCCGCAAGCTACATAAACCTGCGCTCAGCTCAGATGTACGTTCTCAGCAATAATGCTAAAGATGCCGCAGAGCCCCTTTCAAAAGCCGGCGGCGAAATGAAGGAACTCGCAGACAGCCTTAAGGCTGACACTGAAGGCAAAATTGACGCTAAAGCATACATCGCAAGCGGTAAACTTACATCCGTATGGTATTACAGAGCCTGCCTTGACGCCACAGGTGCAGAGAAACAGAAACTGATGAAAGACTTCGAAACAGCATATCCCAAAAGCGAGCTTCTTAAGCAGCTGAAAAGGTGGAATGGCTGATGAAGAAGGTTTTAAGCGGAAACGAGGCTTTTGCACGTGCGGCCTATGAGGCAGGAGCAGGGGTTGTCAGTTCATACCCCGGAACCCCCAGCACGGAGATAACAGAGAACGTAGCTCAGTACAGAGAGATATATACCGAGTGGGCGACAAACGAAAAGGTCAGTCTTGAGGTGGCTATCGGAGCCAGCCTTGGCGGAAAGCGTGCCATGTCCTGCATGAAGCACGTCGGCCTTAACGTTGCGGCTGACCCCCTCATGACACTGTCATACACAGGTGTAAACGCCGGACTTGTCATTATAGTTGCGGACGACCCAAATATGTACAGCTCTCAGAACGAGCAGGACAGCAGACATTTTGCCCGTTTCGGCAAAGTGCCCATGTTCGAACCCTGCGACAGTCAGGAGGCGAAGCAGTTCACCAAAGACGGTTTCGCAATTTCCGAAGAGTTCTGCACCCCCGTACTGGTTCGCTCAACCACCAGAATCTCACACGTTCAGACCATCGTTGAACTGGAAGACAGGGTTGAAGCTCCCAAATTTGCGCCGGAAAACAATATCCCCAAATGGGTTATGATCCCCGCAAACGCCAGAAAAAGACACAGATTCGTTGAGAACAGAATGGAGCTTCTCACCGAACTTGCCGAAGGCGACAAATATAACAAAATAACCATGAACGACAAGAGTATAGGTGTAGTATGCTCAGGTGTTGCTTACACTTATGTAAAGGAAGCACTGCCCAACGCATCCATCCTGAAACTCGACCTCGCATGGCCGCTCCCCATGAAGAAAATTGCTAAATTCGCCGCATCCGTTGATAAGCTGTATGTGGTTGAAGAGCTTGATAAATTTTATGAAACAGAGATCAGAGCCGCAGGTGTCAAGGTTGAAGACCTTGACAGGGACATCTGCGGAGAGCTTTCTGTTGATGCGGTGCGCAAAATGTTCGGACTGCCCTGCGCAGAGGCGGACGTGGACACCACGCTCCCTTTCCGCCCGCCCAGCATGTGCCCCGGCTGTTCCCACAGAGGCATATTCTATGCCATCAACAGGCTTAAGCTGTTTGTAACAGGCGATATCGGCTGCTACACACTGGGTCTTCTGCCGCCCCTTCAGGCAATCAACACCACAGTATGCATGGGCGCAAGCATCGGTATGGCGCATGGTCTGGACAAGGCCGCTGACGATATGTCACGCAAGTCCGTAGCCGTTATCGGCGACTCGACCTTCCTGCACACAGGTATCAACTCGCTGATAAACACTGTATATAATCAGGGTCACTCCACGGTCATCATCCTTGACAACACCATCACAGGCATGACAGGCCATCAGGCAAACGCAGGCTCAGGAAAAGACATCCACGGCAACGCTCTGCCCTATAAAATAGACTTTGCGGCCATCTGCAAGGCTGTGGGCGTTAAAGAGGAGAATATCCGTGTGATAGACCCCTTTGATATCGCAAATGCTATGGAAGTTCTGAAAGAAGAGACCAGCAAACCCGAACCCAGCGTGATCATCACCAATAAACCATGCATATTCGCCGACAGAACAGTCATCGAACAGCCTTACTTCATCCATGAGGATAAGTGCAGCGGATGCCGCATATGCACAAAACTCGGCTGTCCCGCAATTCTCTGGAATGCTGAGAAACGCATCGCCGTTATCGATGAGAACCTCTGCACCGGATGCCATCTGTGCATCAAGGTCTGCAAATTCGGCGCAATCGAGCAAAGGAGCAAATGATGAAACTGGATATACTTATGGTCGGTGTCGGCGGACAGGGCACGGTTCTTTCCAGCAACATTGTGTGTGATGTGGCTCTGGCGGCAGGTTACGACGTTAAAAAAAGCGAAATCCACGGTATGGCTCAGAGGGGCGGAAGCGTTGTTACGCATATCCGCATAGGCGAAACTGTCTCCTCGCCCACCATTCCGCTCAAAAGTGCTGATATAGTAGTTTCATTTGAAAGAATGGAATTTTTGAGATATTCTGAGTATATTTCGGATAACACTACGCTTATTCTGAATACTCAGATGATATTCCCGCCCTCTGTTGCGGACGGTGCGGCTGAATATCCTCAGGATAAGGTTGATTCGGTGAAATCGAAATTCAGCAAAGTGTATGAAATCGACGCTATTTCAAAGGCTATTGAGCTGGGCAACCAGAAGATAGCCGGTATGGTGGTTCTCGGTATTCTGGCAAAGGCTGTTCCCTTCGGCAAAGAGGCATGGGAACAGGCTGTTAAAGACCGTGTACCGCCGAAGACAATAGACCTGAACCTTAAAGCGTTTAATACTGGATACAATCTATAAAATTTACCGTACGGAGGTGTGGCTTGGAATATTCGGTAGGCAGTTTTGATCTGCATATGCATTCAAGCCACAGTTCCGACGGTGTCCTCTCTCCCGCCCAGATACTGACCATCGTCCGGACAAGGGGCATCAGCACATTTTCCATAACCGATCACAACACATTGGCCGCTTGCAACGAAATGAAATGGAACAAGGGCAGATACGGCTCTAAGACCTTATTCATTAACGGTGTTGAGCTGTCTACCTTCCATGGCGACAGGGAGATACACGTCTGCGCATACGGATTTAACGAAAGCTGCCACACTCTGCTGGGTATTCTGGAAACTTTCAAGCGCAATCGGGATCTTCAGACGCAAATGCGTGTGGAAAAACTTCAGGATATGGGTTTTATTCTGGACTACGAAGAGCTGCATAAATCATCCGGCGGGAAGACACCCTCAGGGGTCACTTTCCTTACGGAGCTCTCGAAGCATAAGGAGAACGCAGAAAAGCTTTACGACTATCTTGAAGGCGAAAAATCTCTTTCACCGTTCACAAACTTCTATTTCGACTATTTTGTGAAGGGCGGAAAGGCCTGGGTTGACGTCCGCATGCTGGATTATTACGAAACAATAGAAAAGCTGAAGGACAAAGCGGTTCTCTGTATTGCCCATCCGGGACTTTATAAGGACAGGGAGATAGAGGAACTGATCACCGACGGCATTTCATGCATAGAGGCATACAGCACCTATCACAGCTCCGAACAGGTTCAGAAATACCTCGATATAGCCAGAAAGCACAACCTCCTCGTAACGGCCGGAAGCGACTTTCACGGCGACCGCATCAAGCCCGGAATCCACATCGGCGGACACGGCTGCACCGACAGTTCCGTTATAGATCCGTTCATTGAAAGGGTGGTTGATCTGAAATACGGCTTCTATTTCATCTGACAACCTGCATCGCAGGGAGAAAATGCTTGCTATTTAAACATCCATGTGCTAGAAACTAAATCAGGTGGGCATTGCCCGCCGATTTTTTTGTAAGGTATCGGATACCAATATTCGGAGTCAGATGAAGAACCCTGTAAGCAAAACCATTCTTGATAAGATAAGACCTCAGATCGAATCTATCGTCAAAAGCAAGAGCTATGAGCTCTTTGATATTACGCTTCGGAGCGAACCCGAAGGCAAAGTCCTCAGAATAACCATCGACAATGACAGCGGGACGGGGATTGAAGACTGCTCTGAAATCAGCAGGCTGGTATCGGCTTATCTGGATTCGGATGAGTCCCTCATTCCTTATGCCAACTATATGCTGGAAGTCTCCACACCGGGGCTTATGCGCCCTCTGCGGACAGAGACCGAGTTCAAAAGGTTTGCCGGACGCAAATGTAAAGTGGTTACAAAAACAAAGGATGAATCCGGCAGATCAAACTACACAGGCGTTATTAAAAATGCCGAAAACGGTGTTGTTGATCTGTTCGTTGAGAAAGAGAATAAAATTTTTAAACTGAGTATAGAAAACATTTCCAAGGCCAATCTGGAGATTGAGTTTTAGGAGGAATAATGAGCAAGGAACTTACTAAAGTTGTCGATGAACTGGGCAGAGAGAAGGGCATATCCAGAGATATCCTTTGCGATGCGCTTAGAGAAGCTATTCTGGCTGCCGTTGCAAGAAAGATCGGCAAGCTCCTTGAACCCGACGTTGTAGTTGACATAGACAGAGGCATCATAGAGATTCTGCTTCCCAAAGAGGTCTGCGAAGGCGTGGACGAGAAGTGGACGGAAATATATATAGACGATGCTCAGCAATATAAAGAGAACGCTCAGCTCGGCGATGTTATCATGGTTCCCACAACCCTTGAGGAACTGGGACGTCAGGCCGCACTGGTTGCCAAGCAGAAACTTTTTGAAAAGATCCGTGAGGCTGAAAAACAGGTTGTTCTCGACCAGTTTCAGGACAGAGTGGGTGATGTTGTTAACGGTGTCGTTCTTAAGACCGACAGAGACAACCTCATCATAAACATAGGCAAGACCGAAGCCGTTCTCCCGAAAAGAGAGATGATCAATGGTGATTTCTATAACAGAGGCGACTATGTCCGTGCGCTTCTTCTGGATATCAAAATTGTGAAGGGCTGGCCTCAGCTTATCCTTTCCAGAACTCATCCCCAGTTCCTTAAGAAACTGTTCGAGGTTGAGATTCCCGAAGTTTACGAAGGAATCATAGATGTTAAGGCCGTTTCCAGAGAACCCGGAGATAGAGCGAAAGTTGCGGTTTACACAATGAACAGCAGCATCGACCCTGTGGGCGCATGTATCGGTCTTAAAGGTGTGCGTATCAACGCCATCAGCAACGAGCTGAGAGGCGAAAAGATAGATGTTATCGAATGGTCTCCGGACCCCATCAAGTTTGTGTGCAACGCAATATCTCCTGCGGAAGTTGTGCTGACCAACGTGTTTGAGGACGAAGACACAATCGAAATCGTTGTTCCCGACGATCAGCTTTCTCTGGCAATCGGTAAGAAAGGCCAGAACGTAAGGCTTGCGGCCAAACTCTCCGAGTGGAGACTGGACGTTCTGAAGGAATCAGAGTATGCAGAGATAAGAAAAGAGCGTATGCAGGATCAGGAGCAGGAGCTTAAAGAGTTTTATGAAATATACAACCTTGAGAACCTGTCCGTACTCTCTGCCGATGAAGTTGGAAAACTCATCGAGGCAGGACTTGACGACATAGAAAAACTTTCAAACGCCAGCCCCCATGAGGTTGCTGATGCTGTAAGCAAGGGTGAGGACGAAGCCGTTAACATTATCAACGCCGCAATCGACTTCCTTGCAAGCAAGTTTGAAGATATGGACTCAGAGGAGAACTAGAAAACAGCTTACGATGAAAAGGGTTATAAGAACCTGCGTGTCCTGCGGGGTTAAGAGGGAGAAAACGGAGCTTATCCGCTTTGTTTATTCCGATGAACCGCAAGAGGATGCAAAAGGGAACAGGCAGGGGCGCGGAGCCTATGTCTGCGATAATGAGAAATGCAGAGAAATCGGGCTGAACAGGAAGAAGCTGACAAGATCTCTGCTAAGCAACCAACTAAGACGTACCCGCTAAACAGGTGAAATTATATGTCTGGAATCAAACTGACTGATGTGGCTAAAAAACTTGGAAAAAACGAAGACGAGATTCAGAACAGCCTTCAGGGCTCGGGACACAAAATAGCAGACGACGGAAGTGTGTCCGACGATGCTGTTAAGTCTCTCGGACTCGACCCGAAGCACCTCCATCTCGACAGGAGACAGGAGATGCTGAAAAAGGCTATGGAGCGTCATAAACGACACCCCAAGTCCCGTGAAGTGAAGATGGGGCAGGGTGAAAACGATGCAGTCAGAAAGATTTCCAAACAAGAGCTCATGGAACGTAAGAATAAACTTGCGAATAACATTCGCAGTGTTGATGAAATAAGAGAAAACCATAAAGAAGAGACTGTTGAGCATGTTGCTGAAGAGAGAGTGACAGCCGCTCCCGCAGCACCTGTTCAGGAAGAGGTCAGAACCGTTAAGCCCGAACCTCAGGTTCAGGCGCCTGCGGCTCCTGCTGAACCCGCTGCAAGACAGGAACAGCCCCAGAGACCTCCCAGAGAGGAACGCCCCCAGCAGGAAAGACCTCAGTACGAGCGTTCTAATGAGCGTCCTCAGGGCGACAGACCCCAGTATAACCGTGACGGTCAGCAGGGTGACAGACCTCAGTACAACAGAGACAACCGTCCTCAGGGCGACAGACCTCAGTACAACCGTGACAGCAGCCCGAGACCTCAGGGTGACAGGCCTCCCTATCAGGGCGGTGACAGACCCCAGTACAACAGAGACAACCGTCCCCAGGGCGACAGACCTCAGTATAACCGTGACGGCAGCCAGAGACCTCAGGGCGACAGACCTCCCTATCAGGGCGGAGACAGACCCCAGGGCGACAGACCGCCTTACCGTCCTCAGGGCGACAGACCTCAATATAACCGTGACGGAAGCCAGAGACCTCCCTATCAGGGCGGTGACAGACCCCAAGGCGACAGACCGCCTTACCGTCCTCAGGGCGACAGACCTCAGTATAACCGCGACGGCAGCAGACCTCCCTATCAGGGCGGCGACAGACCCGCTTATAACCGTGACGGCAGTCAGAGACCTCCCTATCAGGGCGGCGACAGACCCCAGTATAACCGTGACGGCAACAGACCCCCTTATCAGGGCGGTGACAGACCTCCCTATAACCGTGACGGCAACAGACCCCAGGGCGACAGACCGCCTTACCGTCCTCAGGGCGGCGGCGCAGGCCGTGGACCCGGCGAGGAGAAATCCATAGCCGAACTGGCAGAAAAGAAAAAGGTTATCCGTGAAAAACCCAAAACTGAAGTGGTTGAGACCAAGAAGGTTAAAGCCAAAGCAGTTGTGGGCAAAAAGGACAAGAATATACATAAGGGTGTGGATGAAGGTATTGAGCTTTTCGAACTTGAAAAGCAGATACTCTCTTCCGACGGCACGCCTGTCGTTGAGAAGGTAGAAGAAACTGAAGAGGCACCCAAAGAGAAAAGACCCGATAACAGAAACAACCGCAGACCTATGAAAAAGCACAAAGGCAGGAGAGAGGAGAAGCAGGAACCTGTAATTATCCGTCCTTCCAGTGTTCAGATAGGCGAGAACATTGTTGTTTCCGAATTCGCAAAACTCATAGGCGTCAAGGCTACAGAGGTTATCAGAAAACTCATCGGTCTTGGTGTAATGGCGAGCGTTAATCAGGCAGTGGACGCCGATACGGCAACTCTGCTTGCGGCTGAATACGGCATAGATGTTAAAGTGAAGTTCCTCACCGAGGAAGACCTTATCCCCAAACATGAGGATAAGGACGAAGATCTCGTTCCCAGACCCCCCATCGTTACCGTTATGGGTCACGTTGACCACGGTAAAACATCGCTTCTGGACAGAATCAGAAGCACTGCGGTGGCTGAAGGCGAGGCCGGCGGTATCACACAGCACATCGGTGCGTATGAGGTTAAGCTGGAGCACGGAACCATCACATTCCTCGACACACCCGGTCACGAGGCGTTCACAACTCTTCGTGCCAGAGGAGCCAGCGTTACCGACGTTGTTATCCTTGTTGTTGCGGCAGACGACGGTGTTATGCCCCAGACAAAAGAAGCTATCGACCACGCAAAAGCGGCGGGCGTTAAACTTATCGTTGCTATCAACAAGATAGACAAAGAGAACGCCAACCCTGATATGGTTCGTACTCAGCTCGCAGACCACGGAGTAATCTCCGAGGACTGGGGCGGCGATACGCAGTTTCAGGAGATTTCGGCCAAGCAGAACCTCAACGTTGACGCACTGCTTGAAAGAGTCCTCCTTGAGGCGGAACTGCTTGAGCTTAAAGGCAACCCCAAAGCTCCCGCAGAAGGTATCGTAATCGAATCGAAACTTGACAAACAGAAAGGCCCCGTTGCCACAGTTCTTATCAACAGAGGTACGCTGAATAAAGGCGATAACTTCGTTGTCGGCACTGAATATGGCAAGGTAAGGGCTATGTTCAACTATAAAGGAGCGGCCATCAAGGAAGCGGGACTCTCTGTTCCTGTTGAGATTATGGGCTTCTCCGGCGTTCCGGAATCGGGCGACAGATTCATCGTTACAGCCGATGAAAAATCAGCGAAAGCCATCGCCGAGTTCCGTACTGATGAGAAACGCAAGAACACTCTGGCTGAGAAATCGGCTGTCAGCCTTGCGGATATCTTCAATAGAATTAAAGAGGGCAAGCTGAAAGAGCTTAACATAGTTCTTAAAGCCGACGTTCAGGGTTCACTTGAAGCTCTGAAATCCTCTCTGATAAAACTGTCCAACCCCGAGATCAAGATCAACATCATCTCAAGCGGCGTGGGCGGTATCTCGGAGAACGACATCATCCTTGCCACAGCGTCCAGCGCAATCATAATCGGCTTCAACGTCCGCCCCGGACAGCAGGCGAAAGCCAAGGCCGAACAGGAAGGCGTGGAACTGAACCTGTATTCTGTCATCTATAAAGCTATAGACGACGTTAAGCAGGCGATGGAAGGTATGCTTGACCCCAGCCGCAAAGAGGAGATCCTCGGCCGTGCGGAAGTCCGTCAGGTGTTCTCAGTTCCGAAGATCGGCAAGATCGCAGGTTCTTACGTTACAGAGGGCAAGGTGGCCAGAAACGCCAGCGTCAGGGTCATCAGGGATTCCATCGTTATCTACGACGGAAAGCTCCACTCTCTTAAACGTTTCAAAGACGATGCGAAAGAGGTTGCACAGGGCTACGAGTGCGGTATCGGTGTTGAGAAATACAACGATATCAAAGAGGGAGACGTTTTCGAATTCTACATCATGGTAGAAGAGAAGAGAACTCTGGAAGACGTCCGCAGAGATGCCGACGCTAAAGAAAAAGAAGAGAGCAGCAACAATTAATTCTTGACCTTTTAAGAATATTGTACGAATATACTTGTTCCGCACCTATCGGGGTGCGGAACGCAATTTGCCGGCCGTTGAAACGGTTTCCGCTCATGATGGGGCGGTTGCTGTGCAATCGGAAACAGAGCAGGAGATATTTTGGTGAGAGACAGAAGAGTAGCGGAGCTTTTACGCTCAGAGATAGCAAACGTGATTCAGAACGGAGTCAAAGACCCTAAGGTTAAAGACGTTGTTATCACCGGTGTGGAAATTTCCAAAGACCTGTCCAGCGCCAGAGTATTTTTCAGCACTTACAACAAAAGTGCTAAAGAAGGTATTGAGAAAGGGCTCAACCGATCCGCAGGGTTCATCAAACACTGCATCGTTAAGGGTCTCACCATCAAAAAAGTACCCGACCTCCGCTTCATCTACGATGACTCATCCGATTACGGCCACAAGATTGACGAAGTTTTAAAGACCATCAATCCTGAGCAGTAATGGATGGCGTTGTAAATATCTACAAAGAAAAAGGTATTTCATCATTTGCCGTTGTGAGGGCAGTTCGCAGAATCTTCAACACGAAGAAATGCGGCCACACAGGCACCCTTGACCCGCTGGCGGAAGGAGTTCTTCCCGTCTGTCTGGGTTACGCCACCAAACTTGCAGATTACATGATGGCCATGGACAAGGAATACGTTGCTCAGTTTCGTCTGGGCGAGGCCAGAGACAGCTATGACACCGACGGCGAGATAACCGCCGAAAACCGTGACATACAGCCTTCCAAAGAGGAGGTTGAAGCAGTTCTCAAGGGCTTCATAGGCGAAGTGGAGCTTACTGTTCCGGCTTACTCCGCAGTCAAGATAAACGGTGTCCGTGCCTATGACCTTGCCAGAAAGGGCGAGATAGAGGATGCCGGAAGCAGAATAATGTCCATAAAGGATATCGAACTGATGGACTACAGCTATCCCGACGGGCTTTTCCGCATGAAGTGCGAGAAGGGCACATACGTCAGAAGCGTTATCCACGAGGCAGGGCTTAAGCTGGGAACCTACGGAGTTATGAGCGGACTTATCCGCACCATAAACGGAAGATTCACTCAGGCGGCTGCCTATAAACTGGGCGACCTTGAGAAGATGAAGGAGGAGGGCAGGCTTAACGAAGCTGTCATCCCCGTTGACAAGGCTCTTGAGTGGCCGAAGGCGATCATTCGTGAAGAGGCTGTCAAGCTGGTTAAAAACGGTGTGTCGGTCAAAAGACACAACTACCAGACAGTGCCCGATTCTGAGAGCAGATATGCTTTTCTGGCGGCACAGAACGGAGAACTGCTGGCTTTTGCCGAAAAGGGAAGCCTTGCAGACCAGCCCTATGTAATAGTGAAATTACTGGTTTAGTCCGGAAAACGGCTGAATCAGGTGAACAAATAAACTGACTTAAATTTACCACGGAGGTATTTGACAAATGGTAATGACTAAAGAACGTAAAACGGAAGTTATCGCAGGTAACAAAACCCACGAAAGCGATACAGGTTCTCCCGAAGTGCAGATTGCTCTTCTGACAGAAAGAATCACTTATCTGACAGAACACTTTAAAAGCAACCCCAAAGACCACCACTCAAGAAGAGGCCTTCTTCTTCTCGTTGGTCGCCGTAGAAAGCTTCTCGATTATGTAAAAAAGAAAGATTACATGAGATACAAAGGCATCATCGAAGCTCTCGGAATCAGGAAGTAATTTTAAATGGATAAAAATGTACAGATTTTCCCTATTCGCCTGCGTGAAGACGCTGACGAAATAATTTTTGAAACCGGTTGGAAAGCAAAACAGGCCAACGGCAGCATCTGGGTTAAACAGGGCGGCACAATCGTCCTCGTCACAGCTGTAGGCCAGAAGAAAGCAGCGGCTAATCAGGGATTTTTCCCCCTTACCGTCAACTACTTCGAAAAGTTCTACGCAGCTGGCAAGATCCCCGGCGGTTTCTTCAAGAGAGAGGCTAAACCCTCCGACAAAGAAACCCTGATCTCACGTCTGATCGACAGACCCCTGCGCCCCATGTTCCCCGATGGTTTCAGAAATGAAACTCAGGTGATAGCTACAGTTGTGTCATACGACGGCGTAAACTCGCCCGATATGCTCGCAATGAACGCTGCCAGTGCAGCTCTTATGATATCCGATGTTCCCTTCAACGGACCCATCGCAGGTGTCAGAGTGGGCAGACTGGACGGTCAGCTTCTCATCGATCCCCCCGCAAACCGCACTGACGAACTGGACATCAACATTATCCTCGCAGGTACTGACGATGCCATCGTTATGGTTGAGGCCGGAATGAACAACGTTTCCGAGGAAGAGGTTGTTGAAGCCCTTCAGTTCGGTCACAAACACATCCGTATGCTTGTTGCTCATCAGCTCGAAATGGTCAAAGCTCTCGGCAAAGAAAAGTTTGCTTACGAGACATTTGCCGTTCCCGCTGAGGAAATTGATGAGGCTATGGCTCTTATCGGCGAAAAGATCAAAGCGGCTCTGGTTATTCCTCAGAAACTTGAGAAATACGCCGCAATCGATAAACTCGGCGAAGAGTTTCTCGTTCTTATGAAAGAGAAGGTCGGCGAAGAGGTTTATAAAGAGAAAGAAGGCCACTACAAAAACGTTTACCACGAAGTAGAGAAAAAAGCCTTCAGAGACTTCACAATCGACTCTAAAACCAGAATCGACGGACGTTCATACGCTGAAGTTCGTCCCATCGACATCGAGCACCAGCTTCTGCCCATGGCTCACGGTTCGGCTCTGTTCACCAGAGGCGAAACTCAGGCTCTGGTCGTTGCAACGCTTGGAACAAAAATGGACACCCAGATTCTGGACAACATCGAAGGTGAAGGCAGAAAACGCTTCATGCTGCACTACAACTTCCCCCCCTTCTGCGTGGGCGAGGTTGGCTTCATGAGAGGCCCCGGCCGTCGTGAGATAGGCCACGGAGCCCTTGCTGAGCGTGCACTCTCCTACATCCTTCCCCATGAGGACAACTTCCCCTATACCATGCGTATAGTTTCCGAAGTTCTGGAATCAAACGGTTCCTCCTCAATGGCCACAGTTTGCGGCGGATGCCTCAGCCTTATGGATGCGGGCGTTCCGATCAAAGCTCCCGTTGCGGGCGTTGCTATGGGTCTTATCTATGAAGGAAAAGACAGATACGCAATCCTCAGCGACATCATGGGAACAGAAGACCACCTCGGCGATATGGACTTCAAAGTTGCCGGTACTAAAGACGGTATCACAGCACTTCAGATGGACATCAAGATCGAAGGTCTCTCAAAAGAGCTTCTTGAAACAGCTCTTGATCAGGCGAAAGCTGCAAGACTCCACATCCTCGGCAAAATGGTCGACGTTCTGCCCGAGCCTAAGGAAGACCTTGCACCCACAGCTCCCAGATACCTCACCATGAAGATCAACCCCGAGAAGATCGGTATGGTTATCGGACCGGGAGGAAAGATGATCAAATCTATCATCGAGGAATCCGGAGCATCCATCGATATTGACGACACAGGCAAAATCAACATCTTCGCTGTCAGCAAAGATGCGATCAACATCGCTCAGAGACGCGTCAACGAAATCGTTGCCGAAGTTGAAGACGGTGCTGTTTACGATGCTACAGTCAAAAAGATCATGGAATACGGCGCTTTCGTGGAACTTATCCCCGGAATCGAAGCTCTGCTTCACGTTTCCCAGTACAGCAATGAGCGCATCAACAAGATTGAGGATTTCCTCAGCGTGGGCGATGTTGTTCAGGTTAAAGTTGTGGGCAAAGACCCCAACGGACGCTACAAGCTGTCCAGAAAAGTACTTCTTTCTGCTGATAAACCCGC
Source organism: Seleniivibrio woodruffii (assembly GCF_004339245.1). NCBI lineage: Bacteria > Pseudomonadati > Deferribacterota > Deferribacteres > Deferribacterales > Geovibrionaceae > Seleniivibrio > Seleniivibrio woodruffii. The sequence continues at coordinate 473,745 of NZ_SMGG01000004.1, read as the reverse complement.
AGAAGAGAAATAGATCTAAAGGCGGCTTCGGCCGCCTTTTTTCTTCTAAGCCTCCCTTTAATAAAGGGAGGTTTGGAGGGATTTTCTTTTATTTGCAGGCAAATCCACCCCAGCCCTCCTTTGCCAAAGGAGGGGGAAACACATTACTTGACCCCTTCCCATTTGCAGTGTAAAATTCCCCTTCATTCAACCCAAAAGGATACTTAATGAGAGAAATTTTCAATGTCGGCAATATCCCCGTCATTTTCGAACGGGTGACAAGTCTTCCCGGGCTTTTCACCATATCCGTGTTCTTCGACACAGGTTCCTCAAACGAAACAAAAGCCAATAACGGCGTTTCCCACTTCATAGAGCATATGGCCTTCAGAGGCACGAGGGACTACTCATCCGAGGAGATAAGCAGGCTTTCCGAGATGTACGGCGGATATATGAACGCCTATACCTCGAAAGAGACAACAGCTTATTACATAAAAGGTTTTTCAGGCAATCTGGAACTTTTCATAAAACTGATGGCAAATATCTGTTTCTATCCGGTTTTCGAGAAAGAGGATTTCGAACAGGAGAAGCAGATAATCATCGACGAGATAAACTCTATCATGGACAACCCCGAGGAATATCTGGGGGAGGTGGCCGAAGAAGAGCTTTTCAAAGGCTGTTCCCTTGAGCTGCCTGTTTCCGGCACGGTGGAGTCTGTCAGCGCATTGGAGTTTGACGAACTTAAGCGGTTCTACACCGAAAACTATATATCCGACAACTGCGTGATAGCTGTCTGCGGCGATGTTGACAGAGAGGATGTCCTGAACTGTGTTTCAAAATATTTTCCTTCCGCAAAAGACAATTACGCAGGAAAGTTCAATCACTGCATCCCCGCTTATTCTGTGGTAAATCGAGACTTCAGCTTCAAATCCGGACAGAGTTACGTCCAGCTGATGTACCCCGCTTTTGAATACGGCAGCGAAGAGAGATACCCGCTTTCAGGCGGAATAATGCTGCTTGGGGGGCTGATGAGCTCTCGCCTGTTTCAGGAGATCCGTGAGAAGCGTGGACTCTGTTACAACATAGAGGCGGAATCCGTTCTTTACAAATGTGCGGGCTATGCGAACATTCTTTATTCATGCGCAGAAAAGAGCGGCGACAAGGTGCTTGAACTGGTTCTTTCCGAGATCAGAAAACTGGTGGAAAAGGGAATCTCCGACGATGAGCTGACAACAGTTAAGAATCAGCTTATCTTTTCGTACATATCAAATTTTGAGACTCTGGAAAGCAGGGTTCAGATGAATTTCAGACATATTTACCACTACGGCAGGCTCCTTGAGAGCGATGAGATAATGTCCAGAATAGAATCTCTGGACAGAAAAAGCATTCAGGAAACTGCTCAGAAGATATTCGGAGGGGAGTATTCAATATGCAGACTTGTAAAGTAAAGATAAAAGCTGATTTTCCGGAGCTTATGCCGGAATATAAGACCGAACACGCCGCAGGAATGGATATTATGGCGGCTCATGGCGGCGAGATAAAGCCTTTTGAGCGTGCACTGGTTAAAACCGGACTGTACATCGAGCTTCCCGAAGGATTCGAAGCCCAGATACGCCCCAGAAGCGGCCTTGCCCTTAAAAACGGAATAAGCATCCCCAACTCCCCTGGCACAATAGATGCCGATTACAGGGGCGAGATAGGTGTGATCCTTATAAACCTTTCCAATGAAACATTTGTCTACAGCAAAGGGGACAGGATAGCCCAGATGGTTGTTGCCCCAGTTGCAAAAGCTGTTTTCGAAGCTGTTGATGTGCTGGGTGAAACTGAGCGTGGCGCAGGCGGTTTCGGACATACGGGCGTTTAACATAATTATAATTATAAAAATTATTATTTATGTGTTAGTATAATGTATCAAGAAGTAAGGGTGGTTCTATGAAAGTTTATGAATTTAACGTGAAGACAAAACTCCCCGACAAACTCCGTCCGCTGGAAATGATAGCCCACAACCTGTGGTACAGCTGGAACTGGGAAGCCAGAGAGCTTTTCCGCATGATAAGCATGGAGCTTTGGGAGCAATGCGAGCACAACCCCGTCTGGATGCTGTCGAAACTTACCGACAAAGACTTCCGCAGACTGGTTGGCGACCCTGTTTTCATGAATTTCATGGACAACGTATACGAACGCCTGAACGAATACAGAATGCTTCCCAAATGGTTTGACCTCGCCCACAGCGGCAAAAGGGAAGAGGGAATGCAGATAGCCTATTTCAGTGCGGAATACGGCATACACGAATCCGTTAAGCTCTATTCCGGCGGTCTCGGGGTTCTCTCCGGCGACCACTGCAAATCCGCAAGCGACCTTGGTCTGCCTTTTGTGGCGGTGGGTCTGCTTTACAGAAACGGGTATTTCCACCAGTATCTTAACTCCGACGGCTGGCAGCAGCAGTCGATTCCTTACAACGAATTTCACCGTATGCCCGTCTCACCTGTTAAGGACAAGGACGGCAACTCAATATATGTTAAAGTGCGCATAGCCGAAAATGATGTGGACGTTAAGGTCTGGAAAATGGAGGTCGGCGGGATAACCCTTTATCTGCTCGATACCGACCTTATCAGCAACACGCCCCAGAACAGAGGCATCACCGCACAGCTTTACGGCGGCGATTCAGATCTGCGTATGAAACAGGAGATAATTCTGGGCATCGCAGGGGTAAGGGCGCTGAAAGCCATCGGAATCAAACCCACCGTGTTCCACCTGAACGAAGGTCACCCGTCTTTTGCGGCTCTGGAGCGCATCAGGCAGTATGTTGAAGACGGAATGGGACTGCGCCATGCAGCGGAAGTGGTCAAAAAGAGCACTCTTTTCACCACCCACACACCCGTTCCCGCAGGTTTTGACGTGTTCAGCTTTGAACAGATAAAAAAATACCTCGGCCCCATATTCGAACCGTCAGGTTTCAATATCAACCAGATAATGGGCTTCGGCCGTGAGAACCCGTTCAACGAGTCCGAGGACTTTGCAATGGCCATCGCAGGCATCCGCCTCAGCACCTTCCGTAACGGCGTCAGTGCCCTCCACGGAGAGGTTTCAAGGCAGATGTTCAAGAACCTCTGGAGCAACGCTCTGGACGGTCATGTGCCGATAGGTCACGTTACGAACGGTGTCCACCTGCCTACTTTCATAGCCGAAAGTTTCAAGGCGATATACACCAGATACCTTTCAGAGGCATGGTACTACAAGCCCTATGACTTCGCAGTGTGGCAGGATATTGAAAAGATACCCGACAACGCATTTTTCGAAGCCAAACGCAAACAGAGGGAGAGGCTTGTCCTTTTTGCCCGTGAGAGGCTGAAAAAACAGGTTATGAAGCGTGGCGGAACCGCCAGCGAGATCACCAAGGCGGACGACGTTCTCAACACCGACACCCTCACCATCGGCTTCGCACGCAGATTTGCGACCTATAAACGCGGCTATCTGCTGTTCATGGACGAAGAGAGGCTGGCAAAAATACTGAATAATCCCGAAAAACCCGTTCAGATCATCATAGCGGGCAAGGCACACCCGAAGGATGACGGCGGAAAAGAGATCATCAAAAAGATATTCCATATCTGCCGCAAACCTGAATTCAGAGATAAAATAGTCTTCATTGAAGACTATGACATAGAAGTGGCCAGACACCTCGCCCACGGCGTGGATATTTGGCTGAACACCCCTCTGCGCCCCATGGAGGCATCAGGAACCAGCGGCATGAAGATAGCGGCCAACGGCGGCCTGAACCTGTCGATCCTTGACGGATGGTGGGCGGAAGGCTACAACGGCGAGACCGGATGGGCCATCGGAGCTGGCGAGGAGTACGACAGGCAGGAGTATCAGGATTTTGTCGAGAGCATGGAGCTTTACGACAAGCTTGAGAACGAGATAATCCCCCTGTTCTACAACCGTGACAGAGTTGGCATCCCCAGAGAGTGGACGCATATGATGAAGCAGGCTGTAAAGGTCTGCGCTGCATTCTTTAACACATCCAGAATGGTTGTCGACTACACTGATAAATATTATGTTCCTCTTCATGAGCTTTATGCCGATATCTCACCCAATGGTTTCGAAGGTGCGGCTAAGTATCTTGACTGGAAAGATAATGTTATCGGCGGATGGAGCGACATGGAGATAATAGAGACCAACGTCTATGCCGAATCCCTTGAAATGGGCGGCAGTGTGACATTTGAGGCGAGGGTTAGATCTCCTAAGATAGCTTCCGAAAGCTATGCTGTTTATGCTGTGGTTGAGTTTGACGGCGAAAGCGGAAAACTGACCAATCCGGAGTTCATCAGGCTGGATTTTGCAGAAAACGGCGGCGATGTCAGCACCTATAAAGCTGATTTCAGAATTGAGAACGCAGGCAAGATGAAGGTCGCTTTTGCGGTTGTTCCCTGCCATAAGTATCTCAAAAATATATTTGAGCTCAATCTGGTGATGTGGGCTAAATGAGAGAATACATTCCCCACTCAACGGGCTGCTTTATCTGCGGGCAGCATAATCCGGTGGGATTGAAACATAGGTTTTATGCAGAGAACGGAATGCTTTACAGCGATGTGTTCGTTCCGGCTGACTATTGCGGCTTCAAGGACGTTGTCCACGGAGGCATCTGCACGGCACTGCTTGACGAGACAATGGGGTGGGCTCCGTTCATTTTTGAGGAATCGCTGGACAGGCTGTGTTTCACACGCAGTCTGGAGGTTAAATTCCGGAAAAACACCCCAACCATGACCGAATTGCTGGTGGAAGCCAGATATCAGGGCATGAACAAAGGGATATGCGAGGTTGCGGGCGAGCTGAAAGACCTGTCCGGGAACGTTTACGCATCCGCCCACGGACGGTTCATACCGATTCCGCAGGAAAAAATGAATGAGACGATACAATACCTCATAATGGAGGAGGGTGTCGTTTATCACGAAAAATGCAGAAGGTATCTTAAGTGATTCGTGAAAACCGCAGGGACATGTTTCTGTTCCTGCTTCTTTTAAATCTTGCTGTTTACATCTCGTTTCAGAGCTGGTCGACCATATTCAACAACTTTGCGGTGGAAAATGCCGGAATAGACGGCTTTTATATGGGGCTGACCCAGTCTGTGCGGGAGATTCCGGGCTTTCTGTCCCTTCTGGTGATTCTGGCAATCGTTGTTCTGCCGGAGCATAAGCTGGCCGTTGTCAGTCTTATCGTTCTGGGGCTTGGAATCGCCGTTACCGGCTATCTGCCCACCCCTATGGGTGTCATAGTTTCAACTCTGATAATGTCTTTCGGGTTCCATTTCTTTGAAACGGTTAACCAGTCGCTGACCTTGCAGTATTTCAATAAACTTGAGACTCCGCTGGTTCTGAGCCGCCTGAGAAGTGTTGCCGCAGGCGGAAACATAGCTGCGGGAGTGCTGGTTATCGTTCTGCTCAAATTTATGGAATATAAGTATATTTTTCTTATAACCGGAATGCTTGCCGTTGCGGCGGGGCTCTACTGTCTGAAGCTGAACCCTGTGGATTCAAGCCTTCCCGTTCAGAAGAAAAAACTCCAGCTCAAGTGGAAATACTGGCTCTATTATGCGCTGACATTTCTTTCCGGAGCCAGAAGACAGGTTTTCACAGCCTTTGCAGTATTTCTTATGGTTGAGAAATTCGGATTTTCCACCAAAGAGATTGCAATTCTCTTCATCGTCAACAACATGGTCAGTTTCTTTTTTAACCCCGTCATCGGCAGAATGATCAATAAATACGGCGAGCGGAGACTGCTGAGTATCGAATACAGCACACTTGTTTTCGTTTTTATAGGCTATGCGTTCCTCGACAGCAAAATTCTTGTGGCTCTGCTCTACATCGTTGACAATCTCGTGTATAGTTTTGTCATATCCATCAGAACTTTTTATCAGAAAATAGCCGAACCGGAGGATTTTGCCAACGGTTCCGCCATGGGATTCACCATAAATCACATCGCCGCCGTTTTCATACCATTTGCGGGCGGGATTCTCTGGATGATAGACAAACGGATACCGTTCATCGTTGCCGCAGTGCTGACACTCATGTCGCTCGGCCTCACCCAGCTGATACCGTCTCATCTTCAAAAACACCAGAAGGCGTAGCATGGAGCCTGTCTATTACGAGACAAAACCCGCCGTACACCTTACGCCGTACATTTCGGCATACTGGGTTTCAAAAGGTTTTTATCGTGACACTGTCATGTTTCCTGTGTTTGCGGATGGATGCTGTGATATTATCTATGACCGCACTGAACATATCGCCAAAATGGTGGGCACAGGTGCGGAGCTTGCACATGTACCGCTGAACGGCATGGTGGATATGGCGGGTATACGTTTCCGTCCGGGCGGATTCACCGCTCTGACAGGCATTCCCGCCGGTGTAATAGCCGACGGAACTTTTCTTTCAGATATCCTTGAAAAAGGACTGGCCGAGCATATATCAAAACAGTTTGAAGCCGCCACAACGGAAGGGTTTGACCGGATATTCTCCGGCCTGATAAACAACCTTAACCCCTTGATAGCCTTCTGGCTGTCTGAATCCTTCGCCGGAATCGGCGACATATCTGACTATTTCAAATGTTCGGAGAAGACCGTCAGCAGGGCGTTTCTGGCGCACACAGGGGTGTCTCCGGTCAGAATGATAGCTGTTAAAAGGTTCAGACATGCTCTGGAACTTGTTCTCAGTGAAAAAAAGTCTATGACAGAAATAGCTTATGATTCCGGATACTGCGACCAGTCACACTTTATAAAAGATTTCAGAAGATTTGCCGGAACCAGACCGTCAGATTTTTTGCGGTATAAAGATTCGCTAGGTGTCCGATTTATACAATTTCCGTCAGGATGCTTATGATACTCTGGGATACGGAGGTGCTCTATGGTTAAATACGGCGGAACGGCTGTTCTGAGTGATGATGTGCGAGCGGCCATGGCGTTTTACAGGGATGTGATGGAGCTTGAACTGCTGATGGACAACGGTGAGCATGCGCTTTTCAAGTGCGGCGTAGCTGTCTGGAACAGAAGCATGGCTCAGGGGCTTATTTTCGGAAAGGTATCCGACGACAGGGCGGCGCTTTTCGAGCTGTTTTTCGAAAGTGACAGCATTCAGGCTGACTATGACAGGATATCAAAGTCGGCCAGAGTTGTGAATCCGCTGGCGGAGCAGCCATGGGGGCAGCTTACGTTCAGGATTACCGATCCGGACGGACATCTTATCGAAGTAGGTGAAAAACTTTCTGAAACCATCAGAAGGTTCAGGGCGCAAGGAATGACCGACGACGAGATAAGCGCACGGACTCATACGCCGAAGGAACTTCTGGACAGTTTATAAAATTAACTCCGCTTTGGCGGAGTTTTTTCGTTTTAATACTTGAAGAACTGACTAAGCGGTTGTATTATAAGCGCAAAATAGGGGAACTACGCTTATATGGATAACCGGATAATCATCAATTCTTATAAAACACTGCCCGATACTGTGGAGTGCTTTGTCACAACACGCCACGGAGGCTACAGCAAAGGGGAATACGGCAGTATGAACCTTGCGGTCAGCACAGGCGAAGACCACCGCATCGGCATGAAGAATATAGAGCTTCTTAAAACCGCCTTTAACCTTAAAACTCTGGTGAACCTCAATCAGGTGCACGGAAACAGGGTCTATGAGGTTACTTCCGGGAATTATCATGAGGTGATGTACAGCGAAGGGGACGGACTTTTCACCGTTGAAAAGAATGTTGCTCTCGGTGTGCTCACTGCCGACTGTTACAATGTCTTTATGGCGGGCAGAAAGGGCATAGCCGCTCTGCACTGCGGTCATAAATCCGTTTCATCCGACATTATGAGCGAGGCCATACGCATGTTCGAACGCCACGGCGATTTTCCCGTTTTCGCTGGAATAGGTCCCGGAATCTCATGCGAAAATTATGAGATAGGTCCCGAACTGGCCGACGTCTTCGGAAAAATCTGCCACGACAGCATAGTGGTCAAGGACGGCAGAATGTTCCTCAGCCTGCGCACCGTTATCGAGCAGAACCTCTCCAAAGCGGGCATAAGAAACATTGAACATATACGTAACTGCACATTTGCCGATCCCGACCTCTATTCCCACAGAAGGGACAAAGGGGTAACCGGACGCATGATGGGCGTTATCGTAAGGAGAGGCGATGTTCTCTGATCGGCTGGCCGAAATTCAGAAAAATATTGATGCTTCGCTGAAAAAAGCCGAAAGAAGTGATAAAGTAGATGTAGTGGCGGTGAGCAAATATTACCCCGCCGATGCCATAAAAGACGCATACGAACAGGGACACAGGGTGTTCGGTGAAAGCCGTGTTCAGGATGCGAATGAAAAAGTTGAAATATTGAAAGAGCTTAAAGAGCTTGAGTTTCATTTTATCGGTCATCTTCAGACCAACAAAGTGAAATATCTCGGCTCAAATTTCAGCCTGATCCACTCTGTTGACAGCGAAAGGCTGGCAGAGGAGCTTGATAAATATTTCGGCAAAATTGGTCGGATACAGGATATACTCGTTCAGGTGAATATAGCCGATGACCCTGATAAATCGGGTGTTTCGGGAGATGGAGCCGAGGCTCTTTGCGACAGGATCTCGCAGATGCCCAACCTTAGGATCAGAGGGCTGATGATGATTCCTCCGCTGACGGACGAGGAAGAGAAAAACAGGAAATATTTCGCTGCCATGAAAGAACTTTTCGACAGACTGTCTGTCGGTAAAGAGTACACCATGGAAATTTTATCCATGGGCATGAGCGATGATTACACAATTGCGGTTGAAGAGGGCAGTACCATGGTGCGCATAGGCACGGCTCTTTTCAGCGGAAGATAAAAGGGGATACAATGCCGATAATTTCAATGCTGATAAAATCTTATCTTGTCATTCTGCTTCTGCGCAGTGTCATGACCAGACAGGAGCTTTATTTTAACCCCATCGGCAAAATAGTGGGCAGACTCACCGATCCTCTTATTGAAAAAGCATTGAAACTGAACAAGAAAAACGCAGACAACCTTACATTCGTCTTCGTTCTGATTGCGGCGGTTCTCATTGCGCTGATGTATTACGCATTGGGCGGAATGAGCATTGCAGTCGCTTCGTTTTTTGCAGTTTCGGAGATGCTGACCTTCATGATGATGTTCTACATCGTCTGTATCATTCTCGGTGTTTTTGTCGGCAACAGCCGTATGTCATATTTTACAATGTATTTTAACCGTCTCGCATCCTTCTGGGTTAAGGCGGTAAGGGTTGTTTTTCCTATCAAAAGCAATGCGGTGGTCATTCCCGCCATATTGCTTGTTTTCGCATTTTTTACCGTGGTTAACGGAGCAGTAATTCTTTTTATGCAGCACGGAACAGATTTTTCATTTGTTTCATCCAGTCTTACTTCATCAATGTTCATGTCTCTCAAATCAGGTCTTTTGTCCATGGTCAGCCTTCTGGGTATCTATATCTGGATCATCATTATCCGCGCTCTTATGAGCTGGGTAAGCCCCGATCCTTCGAACCCCGTTGTTCAGACCATCCATGCGCTGACTGATCCGGTTCTGATACCCTTCAGCCGCATGATCCCCCCTTTGGGGCCGGTGGATTTAAGCCCTATGATCCTGATCTTCCTGCTGTATTTTCTCAAGAACATGCTCCTCAGGCTCATCGGAATGATGCTTTGACATCATACTGAAACGGCTGCCTTTTTACCGTGTGAAAGCACGGCGGCAGGTGCACGGAAATTCTGTGCAGGGGAGGCGGAGCATCCGCACCCGGAAAATACTAACTAAGAGGATTTTATGTGGATTTTCAGGGTCTTATACGCAATTTTCATAATGGTGGCATTCGTTTTGGCCAGAGACACTCTGGGCATAGAGATGCTTCCGGCAATTCTTTATTCTCTGGGAGTAATATTCGCAATCGTCTTTATCGAAACCTTAGTAGCTGATATCAAAAGCTATAAGTTCTTTGCGGGAGCTGTCGGCGCTATCCTGTTTCTGGTGATAGGCTATTCAATCGCATCAATATTTGATGCATATTTCAAAAACGAAGCTCTCAGGCTGGCTCTCTATTTCTTCGTACTGTATCTGGGTGTGAACACCGGACAAAAATTCTCATGGATTCTAGAGGGTGCTCTTTCAAAACTGATGGCGAAACAGCCGAAATTCATCAAATTCAGCGCTTCGCCCAAAATACTTGATACCTCAACACTTATTGACGGCCGCATGGCAGATATAGTCGATACGGGGCTTATTGAGGGCGGATTGGTGATCCCCACTTTCGTTCTGAAAGAACTCCAGAACATCGCCGACTCCCATGACCACCTTCGCAGACAGAAGGGACGCAGAGGACTGGACGTTCTCCAGAGGCTTCAGGAGCAGACCCTGCTGCCTGTTGAGATAAACAACAGCGATTTTCCTGATGTGGCAACGGTTGACGAAAAGCTTGTTGCTCTGGCAAAAAAGCTGAAAGCAGACATCATTACAACGGATTTCAACCTGCTTAAGGTTGCGGAAATTCAGAATATCAAGGTTCTGAACATAAATACCCTTTCAATGGCCATGCGCCAGTCGGTTCTTCCCGGTGAAGAGTTTGAGATAAGCGTGGTTAAAGAGGGTAAGGAGTCCAATCAGGGCGTGGGCTATCTGGACGATGGTACTATGGTTGTTGTCGAGAACGGCCGCAGACTGATAGGAAAATCTGTTAAAGTCAACGTTACCAGCCTTTTGCAAACTGAGTCCGGACGTATAATTTTCACTAAGGTGAAGTATTGAATATAACCGCAGTAATACCCGCCGCCGGAATGGGCAAACGTTTCGGCGGCGATGTTAAAAAGCAGTTTTTCGAAATTTTTGACCATACTGTTATGTATTACACCCTGAAGGCTCTGAACAGAGCCTATCCCTTCAAAGAATTTATCCTCGGCGCAAATCCTGACGACTTCTATTATCTCTATTCACAGCTTGCTCAGGCGGACATAAAGTCTTATCAGCTGGTGCAGGGCGGCGGCGAAAGATACGAAACTGTCTACAACTGTCTGAAAGCTGTAACCACAGAATACGTGCTGATACATGATGCTGTCAGGCCGTTCATAACTCCTGATGTGGTCCGCTCGGTGGTTGAGGCGGCAAAGGACACCGGAGCGGCTATATGCGGGCTTCAGGTGAGAGATACGCTGAAAAAGATAGCAAAAGACACGGTGGAAAAAACTGTCAGCCGTGACGAATATATCCTTTCTCACACACCGCAGGTTTTCAGAACCGCACTGCTTAAAAAAGCGGTTGAGAATGCTGACGAGCGGGGGATTCTCATCACTGACGAAGCGCAGGCGATGGAGCTTTACGGAGTGGATGTAAGATGGACGCCGTCACTGCCTGATAATATCAAAATAACCTATCTGAACGACATTAATATGACCGAAGGGCTTGTTAATAAGTATTTCGGGGAATGAGATTCTTCGCTTTGCTCAGAATGACGAAGACTTACAAAAGACTGTCATTCTGAGTGCAACGAAGAATCTCAATTGAAAAGGGAGCCGAAGCTCCCTGTATATTATTCTGAAACAACTGTAAATCTCTTTTTAATGTGTTTGGGGTTTTCCGCTTCATCAAGCATTGCTATTGCGTAGTCCGCATAGCTTATCTCGCTTTTTCCCTCGGAGTTGAGTATCAGTTCGTCTCCGCCGACCTTATATTTTCCCGTGCGTGTACCCTCATACATAAAAAAGGCGGCGGGACTTAAGAACGTCCAATTGACATCGTCACGTTTTTTAAGGGCATCAAACGCATCAGCCATGCTTGTTGCAACAGGTTTCCATGCGTCCGGAAATTCGGGTGTATCAAGCAGGCGAACCTTATGTTCAGCATCAACATAGAGGGTGCTGGCTCCGCCCACAACAAGCAGCCTGTTGGGTTTGCCCGACAGAATGTCCGCAAGATGCTTCATTGTAGTCTGGTGAAGCATCACATCATCGTTCATTCCGGTTCCGAATGCGTCTATTATAACTTCATTGTCCTTAAGGTCGTCATATGTCAGCGCAAGAATATCTTTTTCAATGATTCTGCCGCTGAAATCTCCGAGTTTTGATCTGTTCCTGACAACAGCCGTGACATCATGTCCCCTCAGCAGTGCCTCTCTGACCAGCATTTGTCCCTGTTTTCCCGTGGCTCCGATAACTGCAATTTTCATAACTTTCTCCTTGAAATCAGTATCAATAAGGATAAAGTATGTCCTTAGGGGCTTATTGTAAAGTAAGCACAAAAATGTGCTATAGTTACCTTTTGGATACTAATGGAGACTGACATGGTGAAACAACTGCCCGCATGCCCTGTGGAGCTGACTATTGATCTGCTGGGAAACAAATGGAAAGTTCTGATAATCCGGGATCTTATGGATGGAACAAAGCGTTTCGGAGAGCTGAAAAAGTCAATGGAAGGGATCACGCAGAAGGTTTTGACGGCGAATCTTCGTGATATGGAGGAGAACTGTCTGCTGACCAGAAAGGTTTATGCAGAGGTTCCGCCCAGAGTGGAATATACTCTGACCGACACCGGATACAGCCTGAGAACGGTTCTGGATTCGATGGCAGAGTGGGGCGACAGCTATAAGGAAAGGGTGAACGCCTAGTCCTCGGATCTCTGGGATACCGTCTTGTAGTAGTCCTGAAGTTTTTCGGTGAGCAGTTTGCATGTATGATACATTCCGGCGTTTATCCTTGTCTGGTAAACGCTGTCGGCTTCTATCTTAACATCTTCCGGTATAAACGTTTTATGCTGTCCCGTATGAAGGCATTCCGCCTTGGGGCAAAGGAATTTAACGGGGAGCATATCGCCGATGGTGCTCCATATGATAGGGTCTGCGCCGCAGCTGTTCTTTATCTTGTATGCGTATTCCAGAACCAGCGATTTAACAGCCGGCAGGAAGAGTTTTCCGATGAAAGATACCATCTCTCTGTCAGCATAGCCAAGCTCCGCAAGCTCATAGAGCGACTTGTGCACCTCAAGATTGGCGGGGTCTGTTTTGTTTATCTTAACCAGCTCCACAAAAAGGTTAACCGTTACCAGCAGGCGCAGGAAGAAGTTTTTTCTGTTCACCTGATCGAAGAATATAGGCACGGATTTGTCGCCGTCCGCATAGGTTTTCATCCGGATGGCTTCCTCGACAGTGTCGTCATTTATCAGAGACTTGGCTATTTTTGCCGAACGGTCGATGCAGTCGGGGTTATAGCCGCAGTCCATCAGTTCTGCGATGTTCTGCATTATTGAGGTGAGGGCAATTTTCATAAGGAAGCCGCCGGAATCGTCCGTCAGAATGTTGTGACGAGCGAAAGGCGAGAGGACAAGGCTTATGAATGCCGAGTTTATGTTGTCGGTTATCAGTTCACGCTTTTCAGTGGCGTTCTTGAACAGCTTTACCATGGCCATTATGCCGTCCGGGGAGGAGAGCATGTGGTCTATGGCTCTGTTGAAGACATCCATGGCCTTTATGTCGAATTTATTCTCTTTAATCTTGCTGTAAAAAGTGGCGAACTTGTCCTGAGTAAAGACAAAATCGTTAAGTATCATCCCCACGCGCTCATAGGACTTGCTCCGGTAATAGTTCAGTACATCGGACGTACATTCTATCTTTATGGGGGACGTGTGGAACCTGTCGTCGTTGACGTATCTGTCCAGCAGAGCCTCAAAATATTTGCCGACAGGCACTCCGGAGTTTATGAGTATCTTCCCCGTGGGGTCTGTGACCTCCGAGCCGAAAGACATGGGGTTTTTTAACAGAGAAAGGCCGTTTTTTGAGGTATATTCAACAAAGGAACGCCTGCCCATGCTTCTCAGCCGGGTTGGCAGTTCGTCTTCGGATAGTCCTGTATCAAGCGCAATCAGTTCAAATATATTGTTATGTTCGATATTTTTCATATCTTCTCACAGTAAACGATAAACATTGTAAATTATAGTATATATTTTTCATTTGAACAGCATTATTGTTCATATTCTCAGAATTACTGTTTCGAAATTGAACGTAATGCATTTTGTAAAGTCTTTGACTTGAAATGTAAGAGGTGATAAATAATTATGATGGATTTTAATATAGCTGAATACATACGGTTCATATCACTGGCAATAGTCCCTTTCATGTTCGCCATCACCGTGCATGAGTTTTCCCACGGCATGAGCGCATACCTTCTTGGGGACGATACGGCAAAAAGAGCAGGCAGGCTGACGCTTAACCCCATTGCGCATATAGACCTGTTCGGACTGCTGTTTTTAATCATAACCCGCCTTTTCGGCTGGGCAAAACCCGTTCCGGTGAACTACGCAAACCTTTACCGCAAAACAAGATACGGCCCTGCCATTGTCGCTGTTGCGGGTCCTGCATCAAACCTTGCGCTGGCGATAGTTTCAGCCGTTGCGCTCCGTCTGATGTATAATATTGAGGTTCAGGCGGACGGACTGGCATACAAGATTCTGGTGCCTCTGGCGGGGATGCTTAAGCTCTCGGTTTCAATCAACCTTGCGCTGTTCATCTTCAACCTGATCCCCATTCCTCCTCTTGACGGAGGCCGCATTGTTACGAATTTCCTTCCCTATGACAAAGCGGTGAAGTTTGCCGCCATCGAAAGATACGGTTTCATAATCATCCTTGTGCTGTTTCTGACAAGGGCGATTGACTATATCCTTATGCCTGTAATGAATTTTTTTATGAATATACTGCTGTAGAGGTTTTTTAGATGGAAAAAGTATTAAGCGGGATGCGTCCCACAGGCCGTCTGCATATCGGCCATTATTACGGAGCGCTTAAAAACTGGCTGGAACTTCAGGAGAAGCACGACTGCTTCTATTTTGTTGCGGACTGGCATGCGCTCACAACGAACTACGAAGATCCCGAAGATATAATAGAGAACCGCAGACAGCTCATCCTCGACTGGCTGAGTGTCGGCATCGACCCGAACAAATGCACAATGTTCGTTCAGTCCCATAACATTTATCATGCGGAACTGAGCCTTCTGCTCTCCATGCTGACACCCGTCAGCTGGCTTGAGCGATGCCCAACATACAAGGAGATCAAGCAGGAACAGACCAACAAAGACCTGTCGAACCTCGGTTTCCTGAGCTATCCGGTGCTTATGACGGCTGACATCATAATGTACAACGCAACCTACGTCCCCGTGGGCGAAGATCAGCTGCCCCACATCGAGATAAGCCGTGAGATAATCCGCAGGTTCCACCATCTCTATTCCTGCGAGGTGTTTACGGAGCCTAAGGGTGTTCTGACAGAAGTACCCAGACTCCCCGGACTGGACGGCAGAAAGATGAGCAAGAGCTACGGCAACGCCATCATGCTTTCAGAAGACCTGAAAGAGGTGGAGAGCAAGGTCAAGAAGATGGTGACGGATACCAACCGTCAGCGTCTGAAAGACCCAGGCAACCCCGAAGTATGCCCTGTTTTTGACTATCACAAAGTGTTTTCTACTGAAGAAGAGCGTGAGTATATCACTAAAGGATGCACATCAGCGGGAATTGGCTGTATGGAATGCAAAATGATCCTCTTCAAACACATGCAGGCTCTGCTTGAACCCATTCAGGAGCGCCGCCGAAAATTTGAAGCTGAAATAACCGATATCAACGAGTTCATAAAGCCCATGCAGGACAAGGCAAACGCCGAAGCCGCCTGCATGATGGAAAAAGTGAGGAAAGCTCTTAAAATATGAGCCGACTGCTCGATGTCAGGCTGGATAACTTCGAAGGCCCGTTGGACCTTCTCATCCACCTGATATATAAGAACGAACTTAATATTTACGATATCCCCATCGCCTTCATTGCCGGCCAGTTTGTCGATGCCGTGCGGGAGATGGAAAAGATGGATATTGAGGTGGCCGCCGAGTTTATAAACATGGCGTCATATCTCATATACCTTAAGTCCAGAATGCTCCTGCCGAAAGAGTCGCTTCCGATGGAAGAGCTTGATCCGGAAGAGGAAAAGTTTATCCTGACCCAGAGACTGGTGGAGTATTCGTTCTACAAGGACGTGGCGCAGCAGCTCAGGGAGCTTGAGGGCGACTCGGGCAAATATCTCATGCGCACCAGTTCCATCTATATCGAAAGGGAATCAATGCAGACCGAAGACCCTTACCGCATTGCAAACGCCTTTTTCAGCGTTCTGGAGAAAGAGACCATCAAACCCATGAAGTTTGAGAAGGATATCGTCGACGTTACCGATATCATCGCCAAAATAAAGGAGCTTGTCTTCGAAAAGCATAAGCTTTTCTGGACAGATATCGTTAAAACCTGCGTCAGCCGACGTGAGGTGGTCATCTCATTTCTTGCAGTGCTGGAGCTGATGCGTCTGGCGGTCATTCAGGCGATGCAGGCGGACACCTTCGGCGAGATAGTGATAGAAAACATAGCAGAGGCCGCAAATGGATAGAGAAAAAAAGATATTCTACAGCTCTCTGTTTCTGGCGGGGGAGCCGCTGGACAATAAATTTTTCAGAAAGATACTGGACCCCATAAACCTTGAGAACAGGTTGCTGGACTACACAGAGCAGTTCAACAACATGGGGCTGGGTATGAAGATACGTCAGGTATCCGGCGGTTTTCAGATGGTCACGGATAAGGAACTATTTACGGAGCTTGAGCCTTTCTTCGGTGAAAAGACGGAAAACCTGAGCCGTGCGTCTCTGGAAACAGCGGCGATAATAGCCTACAAACAGCCCATAACAAGGCTTGAAATAGATGAAATAAGGGGCGTTAACTCGTCAGGAACAGTGCGCTATCTGCTGGATAAGAACCTTGTGAAGGTCACAGGCAGAAAGGACGTTCCGGGAAAACCGCTTCTTTACAGCACAACCAAATTTTTCCTTGAATACATGGGAATCAACGATATTTCTGAACTGCCCACGTTCAGAGAGTGGCAGGAGTTAAAAAGCAGACAATGATAAGACTTAATAAATATTTAGCTGAAAACACATCACTTTCCAGAAGGGACGCCGACAAGGCCGTTGCCGACGGAAGAATAACCGTTAACGGTGTGCCCGCCGAAGGCCCCTGGGTTCAGGTTGACAGCTCATCCGTGGTTACTCTGGACGGAAAAAGGGTGGGGCTTGAGGACTATTTCTACTGGGCATTTTACAAGCCTGTGCAGATACTTACAGCTTACGGCGACGGACACGGCAAGGATACGCTGGAAGTTTTCCCCATGCTCGCCGAGAAAAAACCCGCATATTCCGGCAGACTGGACTATGAGAGCGAAGGGCTGATAATTTTCAGCAATGACGGCGATTTCATCCGCAAACTGCAGAAAAGTGAAGAAAAAATCCAGAAAGAATATATCGTAAGTGTAAGCAGACAGCTTACGCAGGAGCAGATAGACATCCTGAAAAAAGGTATAACCTACGAAGGCATCGACTATCTGCCGTGCATCGTTACCAAACAGGATGAAAAACGATACAGAGTCATCCTGCATGAAGGTAAAAAACGCCAGATACGCAACATGTTCCGCCATTTTCACATTCAGGTGAGAAGACTTAAAAGGGTGCGTGTCGGAAGGATCAACCTTGACGGGATGAAACCCGGCGAAATGAGGGTGCTTACCCAGAAAGACCTTGAGGGAATGATTTAATGTTCAGAGTAAGAGTTATACAGCAGTTCAACGGAGCACATAACCTCCGGAACTATAACGGAAAATGCGAAAACCTCCACGGTCATAACTGGCGTGTGGAAGCCTATCTTCAGGGCGACAAACTGAACGGAACCGAGATGCTGGTGGACTTCACCGTCCTTAAGAAAAGACTTAAAGACATACTTGAGGAACTGGATCATAAATACTTGAACGAACAGGTAGAATTTTTCGTCACACACAACCCGACCAGCGAGAACATCGCACGTTTCATATACGGACGTCTGAAAGAGACTTTCGGCACTCTCACAGAGAGGGTCGTTGTCTGGGAAACAGACGTTCAGGCGGCAGAATACTTTGAATAATTAAGATTCCCGGTCTACAATAAAGGAAAAAGGGTATCTGATGCTTTTTAAGCCCAAAGAACCTGATATTTTCGAAGCCCACAGCCTGTATGTCGACGGAAAATACGACAAAGCTCTGCAGGAGTACGAAATGTACTATGCGCAGAACGCCGACAGTACATCCGCACTGAGAATGATGGCGAACATCCATCTTATGGCGGAGGACAGGGCAAAGGCCGAATCGCTGCTGATAAGACTCGCCGACAAATATATTGATTCGGGGCAGTATTACAGTGCCCTGAATGTTATCTCACGCATGCTGCTCTTTTCGGCGGATAAGCAGAAACTCTACAGGCAGGCAGCAGAAACCTACACAAAACTTAACCGCCCCAAGCTGGCCACCAGATATATCTTCGCTCTGGCCGATATGTTTAAATCCGCAGGGAAATTTTCCGAATGTTCAGCGATACTCATGGAAATTGCCAAAGCAAACCCCAAAGATGAGAAGATCTTAACCAAGATATTGCGCAAACTTACCGTTCTGGGGATGCACAGGGAAATATCAGAAATACTGACAATGTCTGCGGAAAACGGTGCTCTTCCGGATTATGAAATTGATGACGTAACCGTATATCTGCTGGAATCAAACTGCCCCGCCGATCTGGTAATGCCTTTTGTAAAGGGGCTTCTCCGCAGAAACCCCCATAGCTTTGAGGTCGCCGAACACACGCTCATCAGCCATCTCAGCAGAAACTTTGACCCGCAGGAGTTCGTGGAAACGGTTGCTCTCGCTCCTTCTCAGGAGACCAGAAAGCTGACCCTTGCACTGCGGGAGGTAATAGCCGACAAGGCAATCCTGAGCCATCTGCTTTTCATCGAAGCGGAAACAGGCGACAGAGACAGAATTAAAGGCGTTATTTATGAAATGTTTCTGGAAAACGCAATCGATATGGACGCAATAGCTGACATATGCCGCAGAGCCGGAAACGATATCGCTCTGGAAGAAGCCTCGAAGATGATAGCATCGACCGATGTGAAACAGACAGCTCCGGAAAAGACAGAAGAACCCGTTCATGAAACCGTTGACTACAGCTCTGTCC
Source organism: Seleniivibrio woodruffii (assembly GCF_004339245.1). Classification (NCBI taxonomy): domain Bacteria; kingdom Pseudomonadati; phylum Deferribacterota; class Deferribacteres; order Deferribacterales; family Geovibrionaceae; genus Seleniivibrio; species Seleniivibrio woodruffii. Next base: position 454,703 of record NZ_SMGG01000004.1, on the reverse strand, counting down.
CGTTTGAACTGGAAACATTTGACAAAAGTGAAGATATAGCGTCTTTCGAGCCTGTGGCTCTGGATCTGTTCGAAACGGACGATTCCGCCCCCAAAGTGGCTGTCAGTCTTGATATAGCGGACGATTTCGGATTTTCAGATTCTCAGTCGGCATCTGCCGATACACCAGGCGGTTTTGAAGCATTCGGCTTCGAAACACCGGAACAGCCTCAGGAAGCTGGTTTCAGCGGTTTTGAAGACGAGAACTCCGGAAACATCACCATAAAGGATGACGACTTTTTCAGCACCCCCGAAAAAGAGGCTGAAAAACCTCATGAGGTCGAAACAATAAAATTTGACGAGAACGAGCTGAAAGAAGCATCGGAAAAAGAAGAAAAGGGGAAGAAGGATTTCTTCTCTCTGGAAATGGAAGGCTGACAAAGTGGTATTCAGATTCAGACCAAGGTTCTCCCGCCTTTCAGGGATAAACTGGAAAAATAAATATATCTACATGGGGATATTGGCTATCCTGCTCATTTTCAACCTGATAGCAGGTTCAGAACTTCTGGATAACGATTTCCCGCTCTATTCGAACATATCCATCTTCCTGCTGGCAAACATAAACCTTATCCTCCTGCTGGCCGTTTTCATTCTGATATTCCGTAACCTCGGAAAGCTGTTCATCGACCGGAAAAAGAATATTTTCGGTGCAAGGCTCCAGACAAAGCTTGTCACTTTCTCAATAATTCTGGCGGTTATTCCCGCAGTCATAGTTTTCGTATTCAGCAATAAGATAATCGGTAAAAATATTGATAAATGGTTCAATTCCCAGATTCAGCAGGCTCTTGAAAGCTCCATGAACCTCATGCAGGTGTATCAGACACAGGCAGAGAGCTACGTTGTTGAGCAGGGCGGGCTTCTGGCCAGCTTTATTTCATCAGGTGATTTCGTCTACAGGAACAACCATCCTAAAATGGAGAAATTCATTAAAGGCTACATGGAAAAGGACAGGGTGGACGGAATATATATCTACAACAGATACGGCGAAAGGATACTCAGCCTCCACAAAAGCAGAGACCGCATAAACAACATTGTCACCAATAAGGTGGTCAACAAAATCCTTAAAAAGGAACTGATAGCCCGCTACGATATGGTTAATAACAGGCCTGTCTACTGGGTGGGGCATCCGGTCTATTCCGGCAAAAATGCCAGCCGGATAGTCGGCGCTGTTGTGGTCTATAAGCGTTTCCCGAAAAATCAGGCTGAGGATGTGGCCAATATCCTTAAATCCTATAATACATACAGGCAGACGGAGCATTTCATCTATCCGGTGAAAAACTCTTTCAAGGCCGTAACGACCCTTATGACGTTGTTTGTTATGTTTGCCGCCATATGGGGCAGCATGGTCTATGCAAAGAGCATCACAAGGCCTATAGAGAGTCTCGCATCGGCATCTTCCGCCGTGTCGAAGGGTAATCTGGACGTTGAGGTGGAGGTTCAGGGCAACGATGAGCTGGCATATCTCGGCCGTTCGTTCAACTCTATGATAAAAAGACTTAATGCTCACAACACAGAGCTGAACCTGAAAAATGAAAAACTGTCCGAAATGTTCATGCAGATAACCAGGGACAACCAGTATATCGATTCGATATTCAAAAACGTTAAATCCGCAATTTTCCTTTATACGCACAGCTTTGAGCTGTTGAAACAGAACGACTATGCGGAGACTGTTCTGGAATACGCAAACGAGGCGTTTCTGTCGTCCGTTCTCACTCCTGCGGCTCTTTTCATAGACTCTGATGAGCGGGAGTCCCAGTTTCAGATAGAGATACTTCTGAAAGGCGAACTGCGCACCATGACCACTACGATAACAAAGATATTCAGCCACGACGGCAACGTTGACAACCTCGTAATCGTTCTGGACGACATAACCGATCTGCTGAATTTTCAGCGTGTGGGTATCTGGAAAGAGATAGCAACCCGTATCGCACATGAGATAAAAAACCCGCTTACGCCCATAAAGCTCACTGCGGAAAGGATAAAACGTAAAGCTGTGATGGGCACGGGCGATCCGGAGACCATCGTCTCCAGCATGGATACCATCATAGCCGAAGTTGAAAGCCTTCAAAGCATGGTGAACGAGTTCAACATGTTTGCCCGTCTGCCCGAACTTAAAATGGTTCAGTTCGGCCTGAAGGATCTTTTTGAGGAGATACTGGCTTTCTATAAGGGTTCCAACCAGAAAGCCGACATAGAGATAGACTGTCCGGAAGTGATGTTCATAGGCGACAAGTCTCAGCTTAAAAGAGTTTTTATCAATCTTGTAAACAATTCCATTGACGCTATGAACCAGAAAGGTAAAATAACCGTCAAAGTAACCGAGGATGATAACAACATCAGAATCGATTACGGAGATAACGGAGAGGGTATCCCGCAGGAGGACATCGGCAGGGTATTCATTCCGTATTTCAGCAAAAAGCCGGACGGCACAGGGCTGGGACTGGCAATTGTTAAGAAGATAATAGAGGTTCACAACGGAACTATCACCGTTGAGAGCGAATACGGACAATATACTCGCTTCCTGATGGAATTTCGTAAGGCTTAGGGGTTTATGGCAAGAATTCTAATTATTGATGACGAAAAAGGGATCTGCACCGCTATCAAGGATATCCTCGAAGACGAAGGATATACCGCCGACTATGCGCTGACTTTTGCAGACGGTTTCGCACAGCTTAAAAAGAACGTCTACGATATCCTGTTTCTGGATATCTGGCTGCCCGACAAGGACGGCATAGACGGTCTGCGTGACATCAAAAGCTATTTTCCTGACCTCGAAGTGGTCATAATCAGCGGTCACGGAAACATTGAGAACGCTGTTGAGGCCACACGCAGAGGTGCATACGACTTCCTTGAAAAACCTCTTTCTCTGGAGAGAATACTCCTTATCGTCAAGCATCTTACCGACAAGTTTCAGCTTATGCACGTTTTGCGTGAGACCAGAAGCGACCTTATCAAAAAATATGATATAATCGGCGTGAGCCGCCCCGTAACAGAACTTAAAAAGAAGATAGAAAAGATAGCCCCCACAAACGCCTGGGTGCTCATAAACGGCGAGAACGGCACCGGAAAGGAACATGTGGCCAGACTTATCCATATGCTCAGCCGCAGGTCGAAAGAAGCCTTCGTGGAAATAAACTGTGCGGCCATCCCATCAGAACTTCTTGAAACCGAGATGTTCGGGCATGAAAAAGGCTCATTCACTGGCGCCGTGTCCCAGAAGACAGGAAAATTTGAGGAGGCCGACAACGGAACCCTTTTTCTGGATGAAATAGGGGACATGTCGCAGCCTTCACAGGCAAAACTGCTTCGTGTGCTTGAAAACAACAGCTTTACAAGGGTAGGCGGCAATGCACCAATCAAGTCCGATTTCAGGCTCATAACCGCAACAAACAAGAACCTTGAGGAGGAGATCGAAAGCGGCAGTTTCCGCGAAGATCTCTATTACAGGATAAACGTCGTCCCTCTGACAGTTCCGCCTCTGCGTGAACGCAAAGAGGACATCCCGATACTGATGCAGTATTTCATCCGTGAGGCATGCTCACTGAACGGCCTTGAGCTTAAAAAGGTCAGCTTTCAGCTGATGGAGCTTTTTATGGCGTTTGAGTGGCCTGGAAACGTGCGTCAGCTTAAAAACCTCATAGAGCGGATGGTTGTGCTTTCCGAGCACGAAACGATGGACATTGACGATGCTCCCGATTTCCTGCGTGCACTGGAAGAGGAAAAATTCGATTCCGAAAACGGCGCCGCACTGAGAAACGCAAAGGAAAACTTTGAAAAACAGTATATTCTTCAGACTCTTCAGGCTAATGACTGGAACATAAGCCAGTCGGCGAAGATTCTTGAGATAGAGCGGACGTATCTGCACCGCAAAATTAAAGTATATGGGCTGGAAAAATATAAACCGGCCGAAGGAAGAGGATAATGGTTAAGTATCTTGTTGGTTCTGTTCTAGTTTTATTGCTCGCCGCCGCCGTCGTTTTCTATATGGTGAAAAGACCCGGTGTTGCGGAAAAAGTTGATGCTGCGGCAAATGTTCCCGGAGGAAAGATTGAGAAAGCTGAAATAGTTAAAGATCCTAACAGTGATATGTATTACCTCAAAATCACCGATATGCAGCTTGCCGGAGGGATGAAGCAGGGCGACACTATCTGCGATGCTAACGTTGATATATATTTCCCTACCGAATCCGATGCAAAACTGGTTCTTAAAAACAGAAATAATATTGCACCTTTTCTCGCCTCCGGACTTGTGAACCGCACTCCTACAGATGCCATGATGTACGAAACTCAGGACGAAATGGCGAAAGCACTTGTGGACGGTTATGCTAAAAAATTTAATATCAAAACAATTAAAGGCATGATCTTTTCGTCTATCACCTGCGGTGTCCGTCAGTAATCAATTCTCTTGACTTTTACCTTTCTTGGATTATGATACCCATATGCGAACAACTGTTCGCATATGGGGGATTTTATGACAGAAAGGCAGAAAATGTTCGTCAAATTCATCGATAACTTCATAAAGGATAACGGATATTCTCCTTCCGTCCGTGAAATTGCAAAAGGGATGGGGCTGTCTTCAACTGCCAGCGTTAAGACCATGCTGGACAGGCTGACGGAATCCGGTGCTCTTAAAAGAGCGGGCAATGTCGCAAGAAGCCTTGATACCGGTTCTGCCGGAGTGCCTGTTCTCGGTCGTATCAAAGCTGGCGTACCTGTCACCTCTGAGGAGAACATCGAAGGCTACATCCGAATGGACAGAACCCTGTCCGACGGCCACTTTTTTCTGCGTGTTGACGGCGAAAGTATGAAAGACAAGGCCATTCTGGACGGCGACTGTGTGCTCATCCGTCAGACCGAATATATCGAAGACGGGCAGATAGGTGCTTTCAGGCTGAACGGTGAGGTCACTCTTAAAACCTTTGAAAGAACATCCGCAGGTATCTTTCTTATGCCTGCAAACCCCGATTTCGCACCTATTCCTGTCACTGAGTATGACGACTTTCAGGTTATAGGCAGTGTCAAAATGGTGATACGTTCTCTGGAGGGCGGCTATGATATTGAACCTGCATGAGAAAGTGCGTGTGGGGGCGGTGTTCGACAGCAGTCCGAGACCGGTATGGTTCAGTCTCAACGGCGAAAAGGTCACCGTTAAGGAGATATGCTACCGCTGGAAGGAGAGGGAAGGTACGGACATCATCCACAAATACACTGTAACGGATGGTTTCAATGTTTTTGAGCTGTCTTTCAGCGCACTGGAGGCCTGCTGGTATCTGGAGGCTATGGACGGAGACGGCAGATGATACTCTGCATGGATATGGACGCCTTCTTTGCGTCTGTTGAGCAGTCTTCGAATCCGTCTCTGCGTGGTAAACCAATAGCCGTTATAGGGGCGAAGGAACGCACTGTGGTTGTCACCAGCTCATATGAAGCCCGTGCCTGCGGCGTTAAGACAGGAATGAATAAGTTTGAGGCGTTAAAGGTGTGCCCGCATGTAACGCTTGTCATTGCGAATCCCAGAAAATATACTTATATATCAACTGAAATAACCAGATATCTTAAAACCATCACTCCTGATGTGGAGTGTTATTCCATAGACGAGGCGTTTCTGGATCTGTCTAAAATCGATATCAGCGCAGTTGATGCCGCCTACATGATAAAGTCCTTTGTTAAAAAGACATTTAACATTACCTGCTCGGTGGGTGTCGGCCCGAATAAGCTGATAGCAAAGATGGCCAGCGGCGTGAACAAACCTGACGGGTTTTACATGGTGGAACAGGACGAAGTTCTGGATTTTATAGATAATTTTGAACTGGGTGACATCTGGGGAATAGGGCGCAGGCTTGCCAGAAGATTCAGGGATCTGGGTATTTTTTCTCCGAAAGACCTGAGAGATTTCGGACAGGAACGTCTGGAGGAAATGTTCGGAGTGAACGGCACAAGGCTTTATAACATGGTATGCGGGCAATACGGCGACGGTGTGGTCTCTGAGGAGGCTCCCGTAAAATCCATCGGCCACAGCATGACAATGCCTGTGTTTGTCACCACCAGAGAGGATGCGCTTAATTATCTTTTACAGCTTTCCGAGATGGTTTCAGCCCGTGCCCGAAAGAACGGATTTGCCGGAAAGACCATTCATGTATGCATAAGGGACACTGAAATGTCCACCATCGGCAAGCGGAAAACCTTCGGTTTTTTCACATCGGCAACTCATCATATATACGAGGAGGCGGTGTCTATTTTTGATGAAATCTGGGATAAAACACCCATAAGACTGCTTGGTATTACAATAGGAAGTCTTGTTTCAGAATATGTTGCACTCTCAAATATAATGGATGACTTTCAAAAATATCCTCAACTTTATGATGCAATAGATAAAATAAACTCAAAATACGGCAAGAATGCGGTCTCTTTTGCCTCTGTGCTCAACTGTAAAAGAATAGGTGCAAAAACCATCTCTCCCGCATGGAGACCGGAGGGCACCAGAAACGTCGATTTTACCTCTGATTAATTAAAACAAAAGGTATATTTTCCGTAAAAAAGAGAGCTGTTTTCTTGACTTGATATAGCAAATCAATTAGTATCGTTGGACATAATTTTTAACAGTTATGTCCGGAGGAAATTAATGTCAAAAAAAGTGAATGTTGGTCTCATCGGATACGGAACCGTGGGGAAGGGAACGGCCGAAATACTTGTTCATAACAAACAGGATATTTTCGAGAAAACGGGTATCGATATCACCCTTAAGACGGTTGCAGATCTTAAAATTGACAAAACGAGACTGGACGAAACGCTTTCACTTTGCGAAACGGTAACAAACAACGCTGACGACATCATAAATGACCCTGAGATAGACATTGTTCTCGAACTTGTGGGCGGATACGGATTTGCCAAGGAAATAATCCTGAAAGCTCTGAAGGCAAAAAAGAACGTTGTGACAGCCAACAAGGCGCTTCTTGCCCTGCACGGCGCAGAAATATTCAAAGCCGCACAGGACAACGGTGTGACTATCGGTTTCGAAGGAGCTGTCGGCGGCGGAATACCGCTTATCGGCGTTCTTAAAGAAGACCTTGTGGGTAACAACATCAAGGAGATTTTCGGCATCATCAACGGAACCGCAAACTACATCCTGTCTTCAATGGAAGCCGAAGGCAAAGAGTTTTCAGAAGCTCTGAAAGCCGCTCAGGAGAAGGGATATGCAGAGGCCGATCCGACTTTCGATATCGAAGGTATCGATGCGGCGCATAAGATAGCCATACTTGCGTCTATCGGCTTTAAAACGCTGATACCTTTTGATAAAGTATACATTGAAGGTATCTCTAATATCAAAAAAGTCGATATTGAGTTCGCCAAAAGGCTGAACTGCAAAATAAAACTTCTGGCCATAGCCAAGAAACTGGATGACTGCATAGAGGTGCGTGTGCACCCCACGATGCTGCCCAACGCCGAGATGATGGCTCAGGTCAGCGGTGTGTTCAACGCCGTTGAGTTTGTGGGCGATAACGTTGACAAGACCATGTATTATGGCAGAGGAGCCGGCGGCAAGCCCACAGGTTCCGCTGTAACGGCAGACGTTGTTTCAATAGCAAGGGATATAGTCGGAGGCTGCACCGAGCGTGTGCCTGTTCTGGGCTTTGCGAAAGAGTATGATTATTACTGCCCCATCAGAAACATAAAGGATGTTAAATCCAAATTTTACCTGCGTTTCTCTGTTCTGGACGAACCCGGCACTCTGGCAAAGATTGCGGGAATCCTCGGCAAATACAATATTAGTATTTCTCAGGCAATACAGCCGGACAACAGAGCACCGGGCGAAGTTGTTACAATGGTGTTTATGACCCATAAGACCATTGCAAACAACATCATGAATGCCATAGAGGAGATCGACGCATCAGACTGCGTAAGCGACAAAACAGTTGCGATCAGAGTTAAGGAGCTTGTGTAAATGAAATTTGTTGTACTGCTCACCGACGGGATGAGCGACCATAAGATAGACGAACTTGGCGGCAAAACAATAATGCAGGCCGCCAGCAAACCCAACATGGATATGATGACGAAAGAGGGTGTCGGCGGATTCATAAAGTCCACTCCTGACGGATACTACCCCGGCAGCGACATCTGCAACCTTTCGCTTATGGGTTATGACCCCACAGTTTACTACTCAGGCAGAAGCCCCCTTGAGGCCGGAAGCCAGGGTATCGAACTGGGAAAGAACGACATGGCCTTCCGCTGCAACCTTGTTACACTGGACGGCAAAGTAATGGACGACTTCTCCGCGCACCATATTGACGGTGACGTTGCGAAAGCCTGTGTTGCCGAGCTTGACAGCATATTCCGCAGCGAAGGCGCCGAGTTTTATTCCGGCGTCGGCTACCGGAACCTTATGGTAATGCGCAACGTAGATTTCGAGCTTCAGACCACACCCCCGCATGATATCATGGGACAGGAGTGGGAGCAGTATCTGCCCAAAGGAAAAGGGGCGGACAAACTGCTCAGCATAATGGAGCGTGCGAAAAAAGTCTTTGAAGGCGGCAAATATTCCAGAGCTAACAGCATATGGTTCTGGGGAGAGGGTAGAAAGCCCGCAATGCCCGCATTTAAAGAACTTTACGGACTTGACGGAGCCGTTGTTGCCGCAGTTGACCTCATCAGAGGCATAGGCAGGTTCGGCGGACTGGAGATTATTAACGTTCCGGGAGCAACCGGATTCATAGACACCAATTTTGAGGGCAAAGCTGAATACGCATTGAAATCTCTCGAAAAAAATGATTATGTATTCATACATGTGGAAGCCCCTGATGAAGCAGGACATATGGGCAGTATAAGTGAAAAAATTAAAGCTGTGGAAAACATAGACAGCCGACTGCTCCCCATTCTGCTTGACGGATTGAAAAAATTCGGGGATTTCAGAATTCTCGTCTCACCCGATCACCCCACACCCGTAAAACGCCGCACACACGTTGCGGAACCCGTTCCTGCAATAATCTACGGAACAGGGGTGAAAGCCGATGAGAACACCACCTATGACGAATTTATGAAACCCACGTTTTTTATAGAAAACGGTTACCGGATCGCAGAATTTTTTCTGAAAAGTCCCGTTATCAACGGTTGACGGCTTAAAGGAGGACTTAGTGGGCATAGTAGTTATGAAGTTCGGCGGAACCAGCGTCGGCTCCATCGAACGTATCAAGAATGTCGCAAGAATTATTGCGAAAAAAAGAGATCAGGGACACGATGTCGCCTGTGTCGTTTCAGCCATGTCAGGCGAAACGGACAGACTCATCAACCTCCTGAAAGAGATCGACCCCAAGTTCAGCCCCAGAGAATATGACCAACTGGTGTCCACAGGAGAGCAGGCAAGCTCCCCCCTTGTGGCTCAGTCGCTTATCTCAATGGGCTACCCTGCTGTTTCTCTCACGGGCATCCAGATCGGCATGATCACAAACGGAGTGCACTCCAACAGCCGCATTATGGATGTTAAGGCTGACAGGATCAAAGAAGAATTTAAAAAAGGAAACATCTGCATTATTGCAGGCTTTCAGGGTATCTTCCCCGAATCCGGCGACATAACAACGCTGGGCAGGGGTGGTTCAGACACGTCCGCCGTGGCTGTTGCCGCCGCACTGAAAGCTAATGTTTGCGAGATATATACGGACGTTGACGGTGTTTACACCGCCGACCCCAGAATTGTTAAACATGCCAAAAAACTCGAAAAGATATCCTATGACGAAATGCTGGAACTGGCGTCTCTGGGCGCAAAGGTTCTCCAGTCCCGAAGCGTTGAGCTTGGCATGAACCACAACGTTGACATCATGGTTCTTTCATCACTAGAGGATAAACCCGGAACATTAGTTACTAAGGAGGACTCAGATATGGAGCAGGTTGTTGTAACCGGCGTTGTTTCAGACAAAAATCAGGCTAAGATTACCATTGCGGCTGTTCCGGACAATCCCGGCATCGCTTCTAAAATATTTACTAAAATCGCTTCAAGCAATATCAACGTTGACGTTATCGTTCAGAACGTAGGCAAGGACGGAAACACCGATATGTCCTTCACAGTGCAGAAAACAGACCTTCTGCGTGCAACCGACGTATGCAACGAAATCGTTAAAGAGATAGGTGCCAAGGGGGTTCTGGCTGATGAGAACATCGCCAAAGTATCTATTGTGGGCGTGGGTATGAGAAGCCACACCGGCGTAGCGGCGAAGATGTTCTCTCTGCTTGCTGAGAACAACATCAACATAAAGATGATAACCACCAGCGAAATAAAAGTTTCATGCGTTGTCGAGGAGAAGTTCTCCGAGCTCGCAGTCAGAATACTGCACGAGGCTTTTGTTGAAGCGTAATCTTTAAAAGGTAAATTTATGTCTAAAAAGATAGAGATATACGACACCACGCTGAGAGACGGCACTCAGTCGGAGGACGTAAACTTTACGATAGCTGATAAAGTTAAAATAGCCGAGACACTTTGCGATTTCGGCATAAGATACATCGAAGGCGGCTGGCCAGGCTCCAACCCCAGAGATATCGGCTTTTTCCGTGAAGTTAAAAAATCATCAGTTCCCATAGACCACGTTGCGGCGTTCGGCAGCACCAGACGTGCGAAAAGAACCTGCGATAACGATGAAAATATACAGGCGCTCCTTGAGGCGGAAGTTCCCAACCTTACCATATTCGGCAAGACATGGGATCTCCACGTTACAGAGGCGCTCAAGATTGAGCTGGAGCACAACCTTGAGATAATCAACGACTCCATAGCTTATCTTAAATCGAAGGTGGACAGAGCCTTTTATGATGCGGAGCACTTTTTCGACGGCTTCAAAGCCAACAAGGAATATGCCCTTAAAACCATAAAAGCCGCTATGGACGCCAAAGCCGACTGCATTATCCTCTGCGATACCAACGGCGGAACAATGCCTCTGGAAATTGCTGAGATAATTCAGGAAGTTAAAAAGCTTACGGGGGACTATCCCCTCGGAATACACTGCCACAACGACAGCGACTGTGCGGTTGCAAACTCCGTTGTTGCGGTCGTTAACGGGATAGTGCAGGTTCAGGGAACCATAAACGGATACGGCGAAAGATGCGGAAACGCAAACATCTGCTCTGTTATTCCCAACCTTCAGCTGAAATACGGATACGAATGCGTCCCTGCCGACAAACTCAGCAGACTGCGCAGCGTTTCCAGATATATCAACGAGCTGGGCAACCTTAAGCACAATATCCACCAGCCCTATGTCGGACGCTCTGCGTTCGCACACAAGGGCGGGGTACACGTCAGCGCAATCCTTAAGAACGCAAGAACTTACGAGCATATCGAGCCGGAACTAGTCGGCAACAAACAGAGGGTGCTTCTGTCCGACCTTTCAGGCAAGTCCAACCTTGTTTACAAGGCGAAAGACTTCGGTCTGGATATCGACAGCAACGATCCGAAGGTGAATTCTGTGGTCGACAGGCTGAAAGAGCTTGAAAACAAAGGATTCCAGTACGAGGGTGCAGAGGCGTCGTTCGAACTGCTTATGAGAAAGACCATGGGAACTTTCACTCCCTTTTTCGACTCAATAAGCTACAGAGTTATAGACGAAAAGCGCAGCAACTCCGACAACCCCATGGCGGAAGCCACCGTTATGATTATAGTCGGTGAAGAACAGGAGCACACAGCGGCATCCGGCAACGGCCCCGTGAACGCTCTGGACAGGGCAGTCCGCAAGGCTCTGGCAAAGTTCTATCCCCGCATAGCCGACATGGAACTGGTGGACTACAAAGTTCGCATTCTGTCGTCAGGGGAGGGCACGGAGTCTGTTACCCGTGTTCTTATCGAATCCAAGGATAAGGACTCAACCTGGGGAACAGTGGGCGTCGCCGCAAACATCGTCGATGCATCATATCAGGCTCTTATGGACTCCATTGAGTATAAGCTCCTGAAGGACAAAGAACGGACAAATTAAACCACAGGATTTTCCCGATCCGGTATGGTTATTTAAAATTGTAAAGCCGTTTCCGAAAGGGGGCGGCTTTTTTCATATCGGCTTTTACATACAAAAACAATTCCAGTCACTGCGAGCGCAGCGTGGCAGTTTTCCATGTTCGGATAGCCGGATGTTCAGGATTGCTTCAACCGTTAGCCTACGTCACTCTATTTGACGATTTAAGAATTTTCGTAAACTTAGCGGGTGGGATTGCCACACCTGCTTACACAGGTTCGCAATGACGCAAAACATTGGTCACTCTATTCGGCAATTACCACAAGTTGACTCATACAGCCTTCGGCTAGTGAGGCACCGCCGAAGAGTCTCACCTCATCCCATGCAGAACTACCAGTTTTGACTGTTCATAGTAAGAAACATTATGCTTTAATTATTATTCACGAAACAAAAAATAATCTTATATTTTTTATATAATTTATGTTGAAATAAATCTAAATAGCGTTATAATACAAATACCAAACAGACTATTGCCCGGTTATTTCTATGCTTTATCCCTCCTCCCCCCTTAAAGCATGTAACCGGGATTTTTTTTGTCATTTTATCCAACCGTTTTCAAAAGCAAGCTGAAGTGCCCGCCTGATGCTGAACTCAACCGTTTTGTGGCAGCTGTTGTATTTTCCTATTCCGAAGATCTTTGCAGATTTTGCAGTTATCACCCGACAGCACGCACTTGAAAACTCCATTCTAAAATCGTCATGCAGTCGTTTTGAAGCAGTTTTAAGCTGTTGAATTGATTCGTCATTTTTAAGCCTGCCGCCAAGTGTGCTGAGAACGAAAACAGCACCTGCCAGTGCACCGCAGATGCAGCCGGAACCGCTGACACCTTCAACGAATGCTGACATACCTCTCTTTGCATCGTCTGAGAAAGTCTTGTCCGAGTTATTTTCGAAAGCAAGCAGAACCGCCTCGGAACAGGAATATCCGCTTTTAAAAAGTGAAACCGCCTCTTCAGCGGCTTTATTAAGCTGTTCATCTGTCATATTCTTATCCTCTGATGGATTTTGAGCATATCGGTAACATTTTTGTCAATATCTTTGTTGCTTCCATATGATTATTTGTATATTGTTATGAATCATACGGTGATCTATGGTTAAATTTTTTATTATACTATTAATGGCTCTGCCGTTCGGCTTTTCATATGCCGACACGAACAAATTTATCGATGCATGCGGAAGGGAAGTGCTGATTCCTGAAGAGTTGACAAGACTTTCAGCGGTTGGTCCTGCTTCGTCGGCACTGGCGGAATACACCGACTATGCCTATTGGCTGGTGACCAGAGACATTCCGGCATCAATAGACAAGACACGAAAAACATGTTCCTGCGCCTATCCGGATAACTACGATATCCTTGCGCCGGTTTTCAGATCATATCTCAGTTTTACTCCCGATTATCAGGCTATCAACGATGCGAAACCGGAACTAATCATAACAACCGGACTTAATAACAGGCAGGTGGAGAAACTGGCATCCTCCGTGAACAGCACCGTTGCGGCTCTGAACTGTTCCGAAACCGGATATCTGAACTATGAAAGCATAATGCAGTCGCTTCGTCTGGCTGGTGTTGTTTTTGACGACCGGAAAAACATGCAGGATATCGCAAACTTTATGGCCAGAACCCGCAAAGAGCTGATAGACAGAACAAGGGATACTGAAAAGAAGAGGGTGTTCATACTGTCGCAGCAGTACAAAGATCTGAAAGACGGCTATACGGTTGAAAAATGCTATATCTATCTCAGATATATGAATCAGAGATGCATCGGTTCCAGCACAACTGCCCAGACATCGTATCTGGACATAACATTCAAAGAACTGGCGGAACATCAGCCTGAATACATTTTTGTTGAATACACCATGCTGGAAAGGCTGAAACAGGACTATGCGGCTAATAAAGAGCTTTTCAGAAGTCTTCCGGCGGTGAAGAACGGAAAGGTTTTCACAATCTTGCCTTACAACAGATACTCCGCCCGCTATGAAAACCTGCTGATAAACTCCTATTACATAGGAACGGCAATGTATCCGGATCTTTTCGGAGCTGAGAACATAACCACACGTGCGGACGATATTTCAAGGGAGTTCACAGGCTCTGGGTTCTTTGAAAACGTTCCCCAGACCATTCCTGTTTTTAAAAATCTGATATTTTCCGAGAAGGGGATAACGATAAAAAAATAACCGCCGAACCCGTTTGAAGTCCGGCGGTATATCTTTGTTATTTTGTGGGAAATTCGAAAACAACCCTGCCGCTTTTGATGGTGTAGAGAGCCGCTCCTTTAAGGGTTTTGCCGATGTAGGGTGTGTTCACCGATTTCGACCGGTTCAGTTCCATATCAAAAACATACTCAAGATCGGGATCAACTATGGCTATATCCGCAAGTTTGCCCACCGCAATCTCGCCTCTGTCGTTCTTTTTAATAAGTTTTGCAGGGGTGTATGATGTCAGCCTGACGAATGCGGGCATATCTATCACACCTTTTTCAACCAGAGCCAGCGACAGCGGAAGCATGGTCTGGATTCCTGTCATACCGAAAGGAGCGAGGTCGAACTCCTGCGCTTTTTCGTCACGGGAGTGGGGCGCATGGTCGGTCACTATGCAGTCGATGTCGCCGTTTCTAAGGCCTTCTATCATAGCGTCGACGTCCTCCTGCGCACGGAGCGGAGGATTCATCTTGCAGTTTGTGTCATAGCCCAGAAGCTCTTTATCGGTAAGGGTGAAGTGGTGGGGCGTAACCTCACATGTTACGTTATATCCCATAGACTTACCCCATTTGATAAGCTCCAGAGTGCCTTTTGAGCTGATGTGACAGATGTGGACGTGTGCGCCTGTAAGTTTTGACATAAGAATGTCACGGGCGACCATAACCTCTTCGGACTCGGAAGGGATGCCTCTGAGACCGGTGATTGCGGAAACCTCGCCTTCATGGATCACACCTGCACCTGCGAGGCTTTTGTCTTCGGCGTGGCTTATAACGAATGAGCCGAACTGAGCTGCATACTCGGCGGCACGGCGGAAGACCTCTGCGCTGCAAACGGGTTTTCCGTCGTCGGAGAAGCCTATGGCTCCGCCTTCAACCATATCGCCCATTTCCGTAAGCTCTTCGCCTTCCATACCTTTTGTCATTGCGCCGATGGGGAAGATATCAATGAGTCCGTCCTCTTTGGCCTTCTTTATCATGTATTCGGTTATGATCCTGTTATCGTTCACTGGTTTTGTGTTTGCCATGGGACAGGCGGCCGTAACACCGCCCGCAACAGCGGCTTTGGCTCCGGAGGTTATATCCTCTTTATACTCAAGTCCGGGGTCACGGAAGTGAACATGGAGGTCTATCAGACCGGGAACAGCATATTTTCCTTTGCAGTCTATGACCTTGTCCGCTTTTTCATCTGCGGATGCGGTAACGGAGGCGATGATTTCGCCGTCTATGAGGATGTTGCCCTCGGTGATCTTGTCGTGGTTTACAATCTTGCAGTTCTTAAGAAGCGTTTTCATCCATTCCTCCCTTGTTGTTGCCGATACCTAATATGTAGAGCGCAGCCATACGCACGGCCACACCGTTTGATACCTGTCTGAGAACGCCCGACTGATCGCCGTCGGCAACGTTGCTCATAAGCTCAACCCCTCTGTTTATGGGGCCGGGATGCATCACGAGGGCATCCGGTTTTGCCAGAGTCAGCTTGTCTTTTGTCAGACCGAAATATTTAGCATATTCTTTTGTAGAGGGTATCAGCAGTTTGCCCTGACGCTCCCTCTGGATGCGGAGCATAATGATAACGTCCGCACCTTCGACCGCTTCGTGCATGGATTTGCACACACGGCAGCCGAAAACCTCCGAGTGTTTGGGAATCATTGTTGTGGGACCGAAGAGGCGCACATTTACGCCCAGTTTAGTCATAGCCCACACATCGGACCGAGCCACTCTGGAGTGGGTAATATCGCCTATGATGGCAACTTCAAGGCCTTCCAGCCTGCCTTTGCTCTGGCGGATGGTCAGCATGTCCAGAAGTGCCTGAGTTGGGTGCTCGTTCAGTCCGTCTCCGGCATTTATGACCTTCGCATCAGTATGTTCGGCTATGAATTTTACCGAGCCTGAATAGGCATGGCGCACCACGAATATGTCAGAGTGCATGGATTCCATATTTTTTACTGTATCTATAAGGGTTTCGCCCTTTGTGGTACTGCTTGAGGACGAAGTGAAATTTATTGTGTCCGCCGAGAGCCTCTTGCCCGCAATCTCGAAAGAGGTTCTGGTTCTTGTTGATGGTTCGAAGAAAAGGTTTATAACCGTTTTCCCTTTCAGCGTAGGCACTTTTTTAACATCACGTTCGTTAATTTCAGTGAACTGCTGCGCTGTGTCCAGAAGATATAATATCTCTTCTTTGCTCAGATCCTTCATCCCCAAAAGGTCTTTTCTTTTGTAAGCCATTGTTGGACTCCTTTATGTTCTAGGCTTTTTTATTTATTGTAATACAATCAGTTCCGCCATCTTCCTCAAGTTTCACATCAACCAGTTCACTGCGTGATGTGGGCACTGTTTTTCCGGTGAAATCAGGCTGAATGGGTAGTTCTCTGTGGCCTCTGTCGATAAATGCCGCCAGAAGGATCTTTTTCGGTCTTCCAAGGTCAATCAGGGCATCCAGAGCGGCTCTTGTGGTTCTTCCGGTGTAGATCACATCGTCCACCAGCACTATATTCTGCCCTGTGACATCGAAATTAAGCTCAGTGCTGTGCAGAACGGGATAGTCGTGGATGCTGCTCAGGTCGTCTCTGTAGAGAGTGATGTCCAGATATCCAAGCCGGATGTTCTTAACACCCTCTCTGGCCAGAATATCTGCCATGCGCTTTGCCAGAGTGGCACCGCCTTTGCGGATTCCCACCAGACAGAAGCCTTCTTCGCCCCTGACCGCCTCAAGAATCTGAAACACCATCCTGTTAAGGGTTCTGGCCATTTCATCCTTGTTCATTATTTCCTTTGCGGACATTTCTCAACCTCCGTTTATTCAAAAAAAAAGCCTTTTAACCGCTCCATGCGGCTAAAAGGCCTGCCAATTACAAATGTGTGTGTAAAATGTTAATTCGCTCTCTCATCATTCACCCTTGAGATAATAGCCTCCCGCATTTTGAATTGTCAATGAATTTTCTTGAAAAAAATCTGTCAGTTCTATAAAGTATTCAATAAATAAAGAATTTGAGAGGTAGCCATGACATTTCATAAATTAGTTCTTGCTCTTGCGGTTTCGGCCTTTATGTGGGGCTGTTTTCCCGCCCCTCTGATATTCGCAGGTGCCGCCGGCGGCGCTGTTTACTCAACCACCAACGACACAATGACCGACACTTTCGTTATGTCCAAAGAGCAGGCGTTTGAGGTCATGATCGGCATTCTGAACAAAGAGGATGCAAAGATAAACGTTTCCAGCATTGCCGACGGAAAAATTGAGGCGAAAACCGCCACATCCGCAATCTATGTGCGAATTGAACCGTTCAATGCCGAAAGCATTAAAATGTCTATCAACGCTAAGAAGAACATAGAGCTTATACCCGATAAAGATACCGCTGTGAGAATATACAGACTGTTCATCAAGGAAACCATAAAATGATAAGAAAAGCCGTGATGGCTGATGCCAAGAATATTCAGGAACTTGTGAACACCCACGCAAAGGTGGGGCTTATGCTCCCTGTGAGCATAAACGAAATATACGAAAAGATTCTTGAGTTCGTTGTATGGGACGAGGGTGGAGAGATCCTCGGCTGCTGCGCAATGCACCCCACATGGGAGAATCTGGCGGAGATCCGCTCTGTTGCTGTCAGCCAGTTCAGCACCAAGAAGGGAATCGGGACGGCTGTTGTAGAAAGCGCAATGCAGATGGCCAGAGAAGTGGGCATCACCGATGCGTTCCTTTTGACCTATCAGCCAGGATTTTTCGGAAAACTCGGCTTCACCGAGATAGAAAAAGAGAATCTCCCGAAAAAGATATGGTCGGACTGCCTTAAATGTGCTAAGTTTCCCGACTGCGACGAAATTGCAATGAAACGGAAGTTATGAGTAATGATATAAAAAGGGTTCTGGAGAGGTATCGGGATACATACGAAAACATCACGGTGACCGCTTCCGAATCTGTTTCAAAATCTGTCCTTTTAAACGGCAAAACCGTTGAAAGCATCGATATAGGCTCGGAATCGGGCATGGTTATCCGTGCATTCAGAGACGGAAGGGTCGTTTCAATGAGCGCCGACGGTTTAAATGCCGAAACGGTTGATAATTTTCTCAAAAACCATGAAACTGTTATAAACGTCATGCCGAAGGACGACCACATCAGGCCGTTTAAACCGGAAGACGTTGATAACTTTATTCAGAATGACGGCGGGTTCGAATCACTCACCACAGGCCGCATGGCCGAAATGGCTCTGGAGGCGGTTGAAACTGCGCTGGCTTCCGACATCCGCGTTAAAACGGTGAACCAGTCGGTTATATCTGCGGTGAAAGAATCCACCCGAATAATCACGCCGTTCACGGATGATCTTTATTCCGAGAAAACATACTATTCTTCATACACATACCTTGTGGCATCCCACAAAGGCGAGCAGGACGGGGCGGGATATTCCGACAGCTGTTCGCTGAACCACCTTGAACACATCAGGGCGGCAGAGGATGCTTCAATCGCCGCATGTGCTCTTCTGGGCGGAAAAAGACTGAAGACCGGAAAATACGGAGTGCTTTTCGCTCCTAACGTAACTGCGGATTTCCTCAGCATAATCCTTGAGCTGGTAAACGCCGACAACGTGTACAAGAACATAAGCGTTCTGGGCGACAGTCTGGGAAAAAACGCCGCATCGGAAGCGTTCACCCTGTTTGACGACCCGCACATGAAGGGCGGCACAGGATCCTGCAACTTTGACGATGAGGGACTGCGCACAGGCATAACACCCATATTCACAGAGGGCGTTCTGGACACCTTCATGCACAACAGCTACACCTCATCGGCACTGGGAATGCGCAACACCGCACACGCCAGAGCGGGCAGGGGCGGCAGCATGGGAATAGGTGCCTCAAACCTTATTCTGAAAGCCAGCACCGACAAAATGCCTTATGAATTTATGAATGAATATGTTAAAGTCACCGATGTCATGGGAATGCACACGGCAGACACCGTCAGCGGTGATTTTTCCGTAGGCATATCCGGACTTCTCATAAAAAACGGCAGAACGGTTCATCCTTTCCGTGAGGCTGTGCTTTCCGGCAACCTGAAAGACCTGCTTAAAAGCCTTGTGGGCGTTTTTGAAGACCACAGAACATTCGGGGGCATAACGGCATCCTCGGCACTTTTCGATAAAATGACTGTCAGCGGAGAATAAACTTATATGATGATCGACGAACTTGTAAGCGAAGCGGAAAAACTGAACAAAGAGGTTGCAAGCTTCGCAACTGCCATGAACGAGGACGAACTCAGAAAGAAGATAGCAAAGATAGATGAAATGTCCATGAACGATCCTGAGTTCTGGACCAAGAAAGAGTCCAAGCTCGTTCTGAAAGAACAGTCTGTGCTTAAGAAAAAACTTGAATCATGGGAAGAGCTTCTGACATTGAAAGATGATACTGAGGTTCTTTTCGAGCTTATAAAAGAGGGCGAGGAGGGGCTTGATTCCGATGTTGAGGACGCAGTTAAGGCGTTCGGCAAGAAAGTCCGTGAGTTCGAGCTTCAGCTTGTTCTCAGCGGCCCCAACGACTCCAACAACGCAATCATAACCATCAACTCAGGAGCAGGCGGAACAGAGGCCAGCGACTGGGCATCCATGCTCTATCGCATGTATATCCGCTTTGCAGAGACCAGAGGATACAAATACGAGATAATGGACTACATGGAGGGTGACGAAGCGGGAATCAAAAACGCCGTCATCAACATAAAAGGCGCATTCTGCTACGGCTACCTGAAAGGCGAGACAGGCGTTCACAGACTTGTGCGCATATCCCCCTTCGACTCCGCAAACAGAAGGCACACGTCATTTGCGGCTGTCTTCGTTATGCCTGAGATAGAGGATGACATCGAAATCGAGATAAGCGAATCCGACCTGCAGATAGACACCTATCGTGCGGGCGGAGCAGGCGGACAGCACATCAACACAACAGACTCCGCCGTACGGATCACCCACGCTCCCACAGGAATCGTGGTCACATGTCAGTCCGAACGCAGCCAGCACAAGAACAAGGCTCACGCCATGAAGATCCTTAAATCCAGACTCTATGAATATGAACTGGAAAAAAAGAATGAAGAGAAACAGAAACTGGAAAGCACCAAGACCGATATCGGCTGGGGCAACCAGATCAGATCATATGTTATGCACCCATACAAAATGGTGAAAGACCTGCGTACCCGCCACGAAACAGGCAATGTGGACTCTGTGATGGACGGAAACCTCGATGCTTTCATCCGTGCGTATCTGTTACATAACGCAGGGATTGAGTATGACAAAGACTAAGATTAAATCACTAAGACCAACTTACGCCGAAATCGACCTTAAGGCATTCGGACACAACATTGAACAGGCCAGAGAGAAGGCCGGAACGGACATTATAGCCATCGTTAAAGCCGACGGCTACGGACACGGGGCGATGAAACTCGCCGCATACGCTTATGAAAAGCACAGGGTTAAAAAATTCGGCGTAGCCACTATCCTTGAGGGGATGATCCTGCGTGAATATCTCGGCTCGGAGCCTATGATTTTCATTCTGGGATACGTTGACGGCGATTTTTTTGACGATGTGCTCGAGTACAACCTTGTGCTCACCATGGTGGACGAAAAGTTCGCCTCCGCATTCAACAGGTTTCTCGGCAAAATGAACCGCACAGCCTATGTGTCTGTCAAGATTGACACAGGGATGAACAGGCTCGGCTTTTCGCCGGAAATGCCTTTCAGCGATTTTCTTGCGAAATATGAAAATCTCAGACCCATCCATGTGATGAGTCACCTGTCGTCGTCGGATTCGGATGTGGATTACTCTAACGAACAAATCCGTATTTTCGACACATATATCGTTAACAACGGAATCACCTGCAACACCAGCCTTTTCAACTCTTCGGGCGTTTCCGGATTTAACAATAAATTTTCACTGGTCAGACCGGGTTTAATGCTTTACGGCTACCTTTACGGTGAAAATAATGTTACACTCAGAAAAGTCATGAGCATCCATTCGAAAGTTGTTCATGTCAAACAGATAAGAAAGGGCGAATCGATAAGCTATAACAGGCGGTTCTTCGCTCAGGCAGATATGACATACGGCGTTGTTCCAATTGGCTATGCCGACGGTTATCAGCGCAGTTTTTCAAACGTCAGCCACATGCTTGTTAACGGCGTCAAATGCCCTGTGGTGGGCTCTGTGTGCATGGATATGACCATGATAGACCTTTCAGGGGTTGACACCAACTCAGAGATGCACGTCGAAATTCTGGGCGAAAACATCACCGCCGACATGTGGGCGGACTGGGCAGGAACCATATCATATGAAATGCTTTGCGGCATTTCTGACAGGATACCGAGAATATATCTTGGCTAAGGGGCTGAATGGATAAATTTTTCAGTTTTTTCGGAAGACCGCTTGTAAGTGTTGTTGAGGTTTCGGGGCATATGGCCCTTTTGTTTTACACTACGATTAAACTTATGTTTAAGAAACCTTTCCGCACAAAACTCCTCATCAAGCAGATGGAGTTCATCGGCGTAAATTCCATGTCCGTAATAATCCTGACAGGAAGCTTTACGGGGATGGTGTTTGCGTTTCAGAGTTATATCGGCTTCCATAAATTCGGTGCGGAACAGCTTGTGGGCACAGTTGTTGCCCTTGCAATGGCCAGAGAACTGGGACCGGTGCTTTCGGCCATTATGGTCGCCGCCCGTGCAGGCTCGGCCATTACAGCCGAGATAGGCACAATGAAGGTCACGGAACAGGTCGATGCGCTGAACGCTATGGCGGTTGATCCCGTACACTACCTTTTCGTACCGAGGATTCTCGCCGGAATAATCGTCATGCCTATGCTGAACGCAATAACAGTTCTTTGCGGTGTAATAGGCGGCTACTTGGTTAGCATAAAAGTTCTTGGAATAAACAAAACGCTTTATCTTGATTATATGTACACTTACATAGAGTTTGATGACTTCATGAACGGGATGATCAAATCCGTTGTTTTCGGAGCCATAGTTACTCTGGTGGGATGCTACAAAGGATTTATGACCCGTGGCGGAGCGGAAGGGGTCGGCAGGGCAACAACGGAATCAGTGGTTATGGCCTGCGTGCTTATTCTTGTTTTTGACTATATACTTACAGCGTTTATGTTCTAGGGTGGAAAATGGAATACGCAATAGAATGTATCGACCTGCATAAAAGTTTCGGCTCCCACAAGATCCACAAAGGCATCGACTTTAAGATAGTCAAGGGAGCCATAACATACATAATAGGTCCTTCCGGAACGGGTAAATCCGTCCTGCTAAAGCAAATATGCGGGCTTATGCCGCCGACCAGAGGAAAGGTTCTGGTGAACGGTCAGGATATCACCGTTATGAGCCAGAACGAGCTTGTGCAGATGCGCAAAAAATTCGGTATACTTTTTCAGAACGCCGCACTGTTCGACTCTATGAACGTATACGAGAACGTGGCTTTCCCCCTTGTTGAGCATACCAAACTGCCAAAAGAGGAGATTGACAAAATCGTTGCTGAAAAGCTCCGTCTGGTGGGCTTGAGGGACGTTGAAAAGAAACTCCCCTCCGAACTTTCAGGCGGTATGAAAAAGAGGGTGGGGCTTGCCCGTGCAATAGCCCTTGAGCCGGAAATAATGCTTTACGATGAACCGACTACAGGTCTTGACCCCATCATGTGCGATGTGGTGGACAACCTGATAAACGATACTCAGAAACAACTGGGAATAACCTCAGTTGTTATCTCCCACGACATAGAGAGTACGCTGAAAATTGCGGACTACATCGCTATGCTCTATGACGGAAAGGTCGTGCTTTACGGCCCGACAGAAGTTTTCAAAACCACTGATAACCCTTATGTGAAGCAGTTCTTCTCCGCTTCAAAAGAAGGGCCGATCAAAATAATGTAGCGGAGATTGTTTTATGAAAATGGGACTTGAGGCTAAAGTAGGATTATTTGTGGTGGGCTGTCTGCTGCTTATAGGTGCCATGTCGATGAAACTGGTGGATTTTTCTTTCACCAAAAGCAGCGGCGTGCACATTAAAGCCATTGTCGATGACGCTTCCGGCCTGACTAAGGACGCAGGAGTTATTTTCAGCGGCGTTGAAGTAGGCAAGGTGAAGGATATCACTCTGGAGAACGGAAAGGCCGTTGTAGACATGCTTCTCGATCCTCAGTATACACTGCCTTCAAACCTTGTGCTTGCTGTACGCTCGAAAGGATTTCTGGGTGAGAAATATGCCGAACTGAAAGTTGCAGGCGGCAAAGCGGAAGGAGTCATTTCAAACGGAGCAACAATAGCCTCCGAATCCGCAGGAACTGATTTCGACCAGCTCAGCAACAAGATAGGCGATATTGCGGACGACATTAAAGCTATCACATCCTCGCTCCGCAAAGTCCTTGCGACCAACGAAGCACAGGACAACATGGCCACAACCATTTCAAACATCAGAGACATCACTGATGCGGTGAACTCTATAGTCAAAAACAACGAAAACCGTGTTAATGCAATAATGTACAACGTTGACAGGCTGACAGAACAGCTTGCCGATGTCACAACTGCAAACGCACAGAACATAAACCAGATAATCGCTAACATAAACGCCATCACAAAGGACATGAGAGCCGAGACTCCGGCCATTGCAAAAAACCTTTCAAACATAACAGGTGACGTTAACGAGATAGTCAGCGGCAACAAAGACGATATCTCCAATACCATCAAAACTATGAACAGGGTCACAGAGAAGCTTGAGAAGACTGTGGACAACATAAACGGAATCTCAGGCAAGATAAACGAAGGCAAAGGAACCATAGGCAAACTGGTTAACGATGAAACCACAGTGGACAACCTGAACGGTGCTCTTGTGGGTCTGAAAGACACTCTGGGCAAGCTTAACGAGTTCAAGGTAGACCTTGCTTTCTTCGCAGAAAGATACGGCCAGACAGACGAAGGCAAAGGCCACGCAACAATAAAGATAACACCTAGCAAAGAGAGATACTACCTTCTTGGACTTTCCAGCCATCCTGATGGTCTGGAGAAAAAGACTATCACAAATGAAGTTGTAACATACCCTAACGGAGAAGATGGCGGTACTGATGGTGACTATGTAAGAAACACTGTCACCAAAAAACGCACACCCGGTGCTATGACATTCACAGCTATGTATGCCAACAGATTCTGGGACAACTACTTCTTCCGTGTGGGTCTGAAAGAGTCCGAGGCGGGAGTGGGTATCGACTATCACCCTTTGAAGGATGAGGATAAGCTGGTGCTCTCTGCCGACCTGTTCGACTTCCCCAACAAAGACGAAGACAGAAAAGCCCACGCAAAGGCAACGGCTAAATATGTATTCTATAAAAACCTTTTCATGCAGGCAGGTTACGACAACTTCCTCAACAAAGACGATAAGTCATGGTTTGTGGGCGGCGGCGTTCAGTTCCGTGACGACGACCTGAAATATCTGCTCGGCAAAGTGCCGCTTCCTAACTGATGATAAAGCTGAAACTGGGCATTTCTACATGCCCCAACGATACTTACATCTTCGGAGCCATGATAAAGGGACTGGTTGAACACAGATTCGATCTGGACGTTTATATGGACGATGTTCAGGTGCTCAACAAACTTGCCATTGATGGCAGGGCGGACTTTATAAAAGTGTCATACGGCGTTGTGCCCCATGTTATGGACAGATATAAGGTGTTGAAGGCCGGCGGCGCACTCGGATTCGGCTGCGGCCCCCTTGTGGTCTCTGCGGAAGATGTGCCTGTTGAATCTCTCCGTGGCAATAAGATAGCCATTCCAGGCGTAAATACCAGCGCATTCAGGTTTTTCAAAATGTTCTTCGGAGAGGATTTTGAGTTTGTCGAACTCCGCTTCGACCTCATTATGCCTGCAATAGCCGCAAAACAGGTGGCCGCAGGGGTTATAATCCACGAAGGCAGATTTATCTATGAACAGCAGGGGCTTAAGAAACTCTGCGATCTCGGCGAACTGTACGAGAAAAAATTCAGCTCCCCCATACCTCTTGGCGCCATAATAATCCGCAATGAGCTTCTGGAGTATGCCGCCGAGATAACTGAGACCATCAGGAAATCCATCAGGTTTGCAGACGAAAATTATGAAAAAATAGAGGATTTTGTCAGATTCCACGCTCAGGAGTTGGATGACTCCGTCGTAAAAAATCATATACAACTGTACGTTAACAAATATTCAAAGGACGTTGAACCTGCCATCGACGGTTTATGCTCCTTTTTAGGAGCGGACAGGTCTGTATTTGTTTGATTGCGGACTGAAAAAGAATCTGCTAAACATATACTATGAAAAAGATTGAACTGCTTCTCGGCATCAGCGATATAATCCTTAACTCTGACGACACGAACACAACTCTGTCCAACATTGCGGCATATGTTAAGGATGCCATCGGCAGTGACGTCTGCTCAATCTATCTCAAAAACGGCAGAAGACTGGCACTTGCGGCCACAGAAGGCCTCAGCGAGAACGCAGTCGGCAGCATTTCCCTCGGTTTTGATGAAGGTCTGACAGGGCTTACATTCTCTGAAAACAGGTACACCTTCATCAGAAATGCAAAAAACCACGAAAAATTCCATTACTTTCCCGGCATAAACGAAGAACCTTATCAGACATTTATCGGAGTTCCGCTTAAAAGCAGGGAACACGAATTCGGAGTTCTGGTATTCCAGTTCCGCAAAAACAAAATCAACACCGACACCCTGCAGAAACTGCTGACGGCAGTTGCGGCGCAGGTTTCGGGACTCGTTCTGCGCCATTATCTCTTTCAGCAGGACGAATCTGAAAAACTGGACTATTCCGAACGGACTGAAAAGGGTATCCCGCTATCAAGCGGCATAGCCATGGGTGAACCTGTCATGGTTCTCTCGAAGCTGGTTGAAAAGACACACGACAACATATCTCCTGAAGAGGAACTGATCGAATTCAAGAATGCAGTCGAAAAAACCACAAACGACCTTAAAGAACTGATAAACAAAATGGAAGTCAGCAGTCAGGAGATTGCGTCAGGCATATTTGAAACCCACCTGATGATGCTGAACGACATTTCCTTCAAAAGAGATATAGAAACCCACATAGCCGAGCGCAGAAAAAGTGCTTCTTTCAGCGTCCGCCACGTTGCTGATAAATATATCCGCAGATTCCGCTCCATAAACGACACCTACCTGAAAGAACGTGCGCAGGATATAGAGGATATAGCCACAAGGCTTCTGGAGCATCTGGGAGCAGTCAGCAAGGAGACCAATCTCACTGATAACAGTGTGATTTTTGCCAACAGGCTGACACCGGGAGAAACTGCAACCCTTGACCTTGAAAGGGTGAGCGGGTTTGTGACGGAGAAGGACGGCGTAACCAGTCACACGGCAATTCTGGCAAAAAGCCGGAAGATTCCAGCTGTTACCGGAATAACCAATATTCATCATAAACTTGAGTCGGCTCAATCTGTAATCGTCGACGGCTACGATGGCGTGGTCATCTTCAACCCGTCGCAGGAAACCATTGAAAAATATAAAACAAAAATGACCGCCAAGCATACCCAGCCGGAAGGAAGGGATATTGCATGTCAGCTTGTGCCGCTGAAAGACGGCTCAATGGTGCATTTCTATGCAAACATTTCCAGCGTCCTTGATTCTGAAAAGGCAGGCCAGTTCTGCGCAGAGGGAATAGGGCTGGTGCGCACGGAAATTTTCTATCTGCGTCAGGATGTTCCGTTCACGATAGAAAACCAGATAGAGATTTACAGAGAGATAATGAGGGCGTTCACCGACAAGCATGTGGTGTTCCGCCTGCTTGATATCGGTTCGGACAAAAAGTCCGCATATGAAGCGGATGAGGACAACCCCGCTCTGGGCAACAGAGGCGTAAGGCTTCTGCTCACAGACTATAAACACATGCTGGACGATCAGCTCAAAGCACTTATAACACTGCATAAAACATACCCTAATATAAAGATTCTGGTTCCGTTCATTGCGGACGTTGAAGAGTTTTTCAAGGTAAAGAACAGAGCAAAAGAGATAGCCGCAGAGCTTGAGCTCCCTCTGCCTGATTTCGGCGTTATGCTGGAAATCCCGTCTGTTATCTATCAGATAGAGCAGATGGAGGGTGAAT
This sequence comes from Seleniivibrio woodruffii, assembly GCF_004339245.1. Taxonomy (NCBI): domain Bacteria; kingdom Pseudomonadati; phylum Deferribacterota; class Deferribacteres; order Deferribacterales; family Geovibrionaceae; genus Seleniivibrio; species Seleniivibrio woodruffii. The sequence goes on along the minus strand of NZ_SMGG01000004.1, from coordinate 427,370 downwards.
GTTCATTCTTCAGCATCGGAACAAACGACATGTTCCAGTATTTCTTCGCTCTGGACAGGGGCAACCCCATGGTCAGTTCACTTTACAAGCTCGATAATCCGGCATTCCTGAGCCTTCTGCGCCGTATTCTCGAACGTGCGAAGAGCATAAACACTCCGGTGGAAATATGCGGCGAAATGGCGGCCGACCCGGAGATCCTCGTAAAACTTATTGAAATAGGCTACAGAGACTTCAGCGTCAGCCCATATGCAATAAGCGAGCTTAAGCACCATCTTCTTAATACGGTAATAAATACTTGACAGAATTACATCTTTCTATCTATCTGATACTATATTGCCTTCTGCATAGCCTTCTGGCCGAAAAAAAACTCATGGGCAGGCTCTACGACAACTGGTGGTTCAGATTTTTTTATGTCTGCCAATCGCTTATCCTTCTGATACCTGTAGGGTTCATCTATTCGGGAATAGACCATAAACCATTTTTCACGCCCATGTTCATTTCCCGGATAATTCTATGGATGATAACTTTTTACGGAATAGGGTTCGGCATTATTGCGGCAAAGTCATACGATAACATGTTTTTCTTAGGGATTTCACAGATAAAGGCTCACCTCAGAGGTGAAAAACTGCCCGTTCAGCCGAAAAAACTCAAAACCGAAGGTGCCTTAGCCGTTGTCAGACACCCTTACTACACAGCGGCACTGCTCATCATCTGGTCAAGACCTATGAACCGCACCGATCTTATCATAAACCTGATTCTGACGGCTTATTTTATTCTGGGATATAAGAACGAGGAGCGAAAACTCATTGAAGAGTTCGGACAGGAATATGTGGACTACAAAAAGAGGGTTCCGGCTCTGATACCCCGTTTCGGGGCGAAAAATGCAAAATAACGCATGCATAGTTTTCCTGAAATATCCTGAAGCAGGAAGGGTGAAAACCCGTCTTGGCAGCCGGATAGGCATGGAAAAAGCCGCCGAAATCTACAAAAAGCTCGCTGAAACCACCGTCAAAAACTGTAAGAGCGATAAATACGCCCTTTTTCTGGCAATTGAACCGTTCGAAATGAGGCTTGAGTTTGAAAAATGGCTCGGAAAATACGATTTCATCCCCCAGAAAAGCTCAGACCTCGGTGAAAGGATGAAAAGCGCCATGGAATATGCATTTAAAGGCGGATTTCAGAAATGCGTCATAGCGGGCAGTGATATACCATTGCTGAATAAAAATATAATTGAAAACGGATTGGCAGAACTTGACAGTTCTGATGCTGTTTTCGGAAAAGCGAAAGACGGCGGTTACTACCTTGTGGGCATGTCTGCGGAATCAAAAGAATATTCAATATTTACCAATATGATATGGAGCACAGACTCGGTACTGGAAATCTCACTGAAACGTCTTGGTGATGCAGGAAAAAGCTGTCAGCTGCTTCAAACTCTTGCAGACATCGACACAGAGGAAGACCTCAAAGCTTTCGGAGCCGGCTATGCTTAAAAAATCTGTACTTCTGATAATGGTCGTTTTCTGCATAATTCTGCTCAGAAACAGCCCTTACGCAGACATCATCACATTCGATTATCTTAAAACCCATGCTGACGAGCTGAAATACTATGTGCACGGGCACTATGCCGCATCAGTCCTGATGTATCTGGCGGGATATTTCGTTTTCACAGCCTTTGCTCTGCCGGGAGCAATCGTTCTGAGTCTCTTCGGAGGTTATGTTTTCGGTGTTGCGGCAGGTCTGCCCATGGCGATATGCGCATCCACAGCAGGAGCGTCTGCGGCGTTTTTTATGTCGAGATACCTGTTCGGCGGCTATATCCAGAGCAAATATGCCGTTCAGCTGGACTATTTCAACAAGGAACTTTCCGCAAACGGCCATCTCTATATGCTGACACTCAGACTGATCCCGATTTTTCCGTTTTTTCTAATCAACATATTGGCAGGGCTGACAAAAATACCATTCAGAACCTTCCTCTGGACAACAGCCGCAGGTATGTTTCCGGCAGGATTTGTAATATTTCTGGCAGGCAGCAGGTTAAGTGAGATAAATTCTCCTGGAGATATCTTCTCACAAAAGATGCTCATTGTTCTTGTGCTGTTCGGCGCTCTTGCATTGCTCCCCGTCATTTATAATAAAATCAGGTCAAAAAAGTGAAAATTTCGGTCATAATTCCGGTCTTTAACGAGCAAAATACCATCGATGAAACGATAAACCGGATTTCTGCCCACGAAATAATAGTATCAGATTGCAATAATGCTACTAATGACGCAATAACAGCTCAAAATATCATCAAAATCACATCAAAACAGGGCAGAAGCGCACAAATGAACTCTGGTGCAAAATATGCAACCGGAGACGTTCTGCTGTTTCTCCATGCTGACACAGTTTTACCCGAAAACTGGCACTCATTAATTGAAAACGCTCTGAAAAATGCCGACTACGGAGCATTCTCCCTGGGAATTGACAACAAAAGGCCTATATATCGTATTATAGAGGCTCTTGTGAACCTGCGGACACGGATAACACGCATTCCATACGGCGATCAGGCCATTTTCATGAAAAAAGAGCACTTCAAAGGCTATGAAGACTATCCGCTGTTTGAAGATTTCAGACTGATGCAGGATGCCAAAAGAGCCGGATTACGGTTCGCTTTGATAAAAGATAGGGTAAAAACCTCCGCAAGACGATGGGAGAAAGAGGGAGTTATGCATACAACCATCAGAAATTGGCTGATAACAATCAGATATCTCACAGGAACCCATCCTGACGAGCTTAAAAGATATTACGGTGACGGAAGATGAAAGAACTTTATCTGATAGCCGCAATGACAAAGGACAGAGTTATCGGTTCCGATGGAAAAATGCCATGGCATATTCCTCAGGATCTTAAGATGTTCAGGAAGATAACCACAGGAAATATAGTCGTCATGGGAAGAAAAACCTATGAATCCATCGGAAAGCCGCTGCCGGAAAGGGAGAATATAGTCCTGTCTCACACACCGGTTGAAGGGGTTACAGTCTGCGGATCAATTCTGGAAGCTGTGAGAATAGGGGAGCTGTCTGATAAAAAGCTGTTTTTCATTGGCGGGGCAGAGGTTTACGGTCAGGTGATAAATATAGTGTCACACATGCTTATCTCATGGATCAACGGCAGCCACAAAGGTGACAGCTATTTTCCCGAAATAGATTTTTCAGAGTGGCACGAAGCGGATAAAGCATATTACGACGACTTCACAATGGTTCACTACACCCGTCGGCAAAGTTCCTCATACAGCCTGATATAGGCTGACACCATCGCCGTTTCAGAAAACTTCAACGCCGTATGAAATCCGTTGTTGGAGTATTTTTTCAGCATTTCTGAATCGTCATAAAGCTCGTTCAGGCTCTCTGAAAGCGCTTCAGCATCCTTGACAGGTACAAGAATACCGTTGAAACCGGGCTTTACAAGCTCAGGTATCCCGCCCGTGTCGGAAGCGATCACGGGAAGCATCATGAACATTGCATCGATGATGGACGTGCAAAGCCCCTCCGAGAGAGAGGGCATGCAGAATATATCGAAAAGTGCCATGTGTTCGTACACATCATCCGTGTGTCCTGTAAAAATAATACTGTCCGCATAAGGAGTTGCCTGCGCATAGGCTTTCATTTCATCAGCCTGAGGCCCGCCGCCCACAAGCACAAGGACAGCATCTTCCGCCTCCGCCCTGAACTTTACAAAGGCGTCTATCAGCGTCTGGTGGCCTTTCATAGGCGATATGTTTGCGACGTTTCCTATCACAAATCTGCCCTGAAGGCCGTATTTCTCCCTTAACTCGCTGCGCATCCGGTAGTTGATGCTTTTCGGAAATCTGACTCCGCTGTGAACCAGACTTATCTTGGCCGCAGGTATGCCGTCACCGATGAGTGCGTCTTTAACAGCCTGAGAGATGGCCGCAATCCTGTCCACCTGAGAATTGTTGTATTTTTTTCTGCTGAAATATCCCTTGTTTATGGAAAAAGCCACACGTCTGGTGTTTATGAGCTTAAAACCGCCTGTCATAAGCTTCGCAAACACAGCAGGGGTGAGCGAATGGGCATCGTGGGTGTGTATTATATCAGGTTTTTCTTTGCGTATGATAGCTTTAAGGCCACTTATGAAGCTGATGTCGGCTTCGCCTTTAAACTTCAGGGCAACTGTTGCAGGGAACCCTTTTTTAGGAAACTGTCCGTCTGCGTTACAGACCAGAATCGATTCGAAACCGCACTCCAGAAGCCCTTCGTGCAGGAACTGAACCTGCCTCTGTCCGCCTCTCCATTCTTTTCCTGTGTCAATATGAAGTATTTTCATCAGCCGACCATATATGTGCCTGTTCCGGCAGCAATAAGAGTATTTTCGTTGTTTTTAAGCTTGGTTCTGACCACAGAGACCTTATTACCCGTACGCATGGCCTCACCTGTGGCTATGAAAAACGTGCCTCTTCCGGGGCGGAGGTAGTCCACCCTCATGTCTATGGTTCCGAGTTTCTCGAACTTCTTCATGATATTCTCTTTCGGCTCGTCTGCCATCCGGCTTATGACACCCTCTACGGCGACAATGGCACCCATAATGTCAAGCAGGCTGGATATTACCCCGCCGTGGAGAATGCTCTGCATATAGTTGCCGATGCAGTGGGGCTGCATATCAAGCCTCAGATAGGGATTCTGAGCATCATCCAGAAGCACTTTCACCCCCAGAAAGTTGCTGAAAGGGGTGTTGGTTTCAAAAACTTCTTTCATGCATTCATAGATCTTTGTGTTCATAGCGCCATCTTACTTTCAAAAGACTGTTCTTGTCAAATATCCATCACTCTTATACAATAGGTTTTTACCGTCAGGAGCGCAAATGCTTATTGAAACCGTTGACCTTGTAAAAAAATTCGATAAAAAAGCCGCAGTGGACGGCATATCTCTGTCCATCGCAGAGGGTGAATCCGTAGCGCTCCTGGGCCCGAACGGAGCAGGGAAGACCACCACGGTCAATATGCTGACAGGACTTTCACAACCCACCTCCGGCAAAATATTTTATAATGGAAAAGAGTTTGACAACAAGGATATAGAGATAAAAAAGACCATAGGGGTCGTTCCACAGCATAATAACGTCGACCGTGACCTCACGGTTGAGCAGAATCTCATTGTCCATGCGAAACTCTTCGGCATTAAAGACATAAAAGCCGCTGTCGACGAGGCAGTTACCTTTTCGGGACTGGAAGCCCACCGCACAAAAGAGGCCGAAAAACTGTCCGGCGGCATGAAAAGACGTCTGGTCATAGCCCGTGCGCTGATGCACAAGCCTAAAGTTCTGTTTCTGGACGAGCCTACGACAGGGCTTGATGCCAGTGTCCGCAGAACTTTATGGAGCTTTATCAGGTCTATAAACAAGACCCACGGCTGTACGGTGATAATGACCACCCACTACATTGAAGAGGCGGAGATGCTCTCCGACCATGTGGTGATCATTGATAACGGAAAAATTGCCGCAGAGGGCAAAACCGGAGAACTGAAAGAATCCGTAGGTCGGTTTGCTCTTGATATATATAAGGAAAGTGACATCGAAACCATGTATTTCGACACCAGACAGGAAGCTCTGCAAACTCTGGAAAACATAACAGCCGAAGCCCGCATCCGTGAGGTGACCCTTGAAGACGTGTATCTCAGGATAACCGGCAGAAGGATGGACGCATGAACGGCATAAAGGGTATTTTCTATCGTGAGATGAGGGTTTTAAAGAGCCGGATATACAGAAATATCCTTGCGTCCTCAGTTTCGCCCCTGCTGTTCCTCCTTGCGTTCGGGTATGGCATAGGCAGAAATTCTTCTGTGGGTGAAACAGGTTACATAGATTTCCTTATCCCCGGTCTTGTGGCCATGACCAGCATGAACCAGAGCTACGGAATATCCAGCGATATCAACATATCACGCTTCTATTTCAAAACCTTCGATGAATACCTTCTGGCTCCTGTGGCCAGATGGGAGATCATTGCGGGAGAGGTTATTTACGGTATCATAAAAGGGCTTATCCCCGTCATGATCGTCCTGACCTACGGCTATATAGCAGGAATGAAGCATATTCCGTCACTGATGCTTGTGCCGTCTCTGCTTATACATCTTATCATCTTCTCAATACTGGGAATTATGGTCGCATTAAAGGTTAAGAACCACGGCGATCAGTTCGCAGTGAACGCTTTTATAATCACACCTATGACATTCCTTTCGGGCACCTTCTTTCCTGTGGAAAAAATGCCCTCTGTTATCAAATATATAGCGCATATCTTCCCGCTGACCTACACAACGTCGCTCATAAGAGGTTCTGTTATCGGAACTGAAATTGACTATCTGCTGAATTTCGGTGTTTCCGCACTCATCGCCGGAGGATTCTTCTGGCTGTGCCTGCACATTGTGAGGGAAATGGAACCATGAGATATTTATGGCTGCTGTTCGCTCTGATTGCCGTTGCGGCATCGCTATTCTTCGGTTCGGCGAACATCGACCTGTTTGATAAAGCCAATTCCGACATCATCCTTAACCTGCGCCTGCCCAGAGCGGTCTTCTCGTTCATGGTGGGGGCAATGCTCGGGCTGTCAGGCTCGGTATATCAGCTTGTGCTGAGAAATCCTCTTGCAGACAGCTTCACCACCGGAGCGGCATCATCATCTGCTCTGGGGGCTGTTTTTGCCATTGCAGCGGGTTTCTCTCCGGTATATGTACCGCCGTTCGCTTTTATCACAGGGATTCTGGGGCTTTTCATAGTCTACAAGCTTTCCGGAGGCGCTAAGGGAGCTGTGACCATGATCCTCTGCGGAGTGATAGTCAATATAGTTGCATCAGCCATAATGGGGTTCATAAAATTCTACTTCGACGAATCGCTCTCGTCCGTGGTCTTCTGGCTGATGGGCGGGTTCAACTTCATAAATTATACTGAACTGGCAATAGTTTTCTGCGTTCTTACGGGAGCATTCATCTATCTGAACAAGAGAGCTCCTGTGCTTGACATGCTTATCTTTGATGACAGCACGGCCAGAACCGCAGGAGTTAGCATTAAGCAGGAGAGGGCGGGGGCGTTCATCACGGCAACCATCCTTGTTTCAGTGGCAGTTAGCTACAGCGGGCTGATAGGTTTTGTGGGACTTATCGTTCCCCACATAGCCCGCAGCATCTTCCGTCCGGATATGCGCACAAACCTTTATTATTCAATGATATTCGGCGGATTTCTTCTGCTGGCGGCGGACACCTTCGCACGCTCGGCAATATCTTCCGGAGCTGAACTGCCTGTCGGAATAGTGACTGCGGTCATAGGAGGCGTGTTCTTCTTTTACATCCTCGTGAAACGACGCTCGGAGATGTGGCATGATTAAATACGGCAAAATATACTACAAAAGACCTGATTTTGCGCTTGATATAAACGAGTTATCAATCAAAAACCATGAAAAAGTTGCAATACTCGGCGAAAACGGCTGTGGCAAAAGCACTTTTATAAACTACAGCTGTGGACTTCTGGATTCTGAGATAAATGTCAGCTACATGGACAGACCGCTGAAAACCCTGAACACCGAGGAACGGGCTAATATTTTCGCTCTTTTCAGCCAGAATCCGGACGTGGCATTCCCGTTCACCGTTTTCGAAGTTGTCCGCATGGGCAGATTCCGTATGTGCGGTGGCAACTACTCCCGAAAAGATGATGAGAAAACCATTGAAAAACTTACTCTTTTCGACATAGTCCGCTATAAGGACAAACGTCTCGACGAGCTGTCCGGAGGCGAAAAACGGCGGGTGCTTCTGGCGAGAGCTTTCAACCAGGAGACTCCTTATCTTTTTCTGGACGAACCTGTCAGCATGCTGGACATCCGGCATTCGCTTGAGATCATGAATATCATTGAAGATACGATGAAAACCGTAATTGCATCAATGCATGATGTCAATCTGGCTATAAGATATTTCAAGCGGCTCATTTTCATGAAAGACGGCCGGATACTGTATGATGTATCAAACAAAGAAGTCACCCCGCAGATCATCGAAGAGGTCTATAATGTCAAGGTTTCTCCTTATAATAACGCTTATTCTTTTGTCATTTAACGCTTTTTCAGCCGAAAGAGTCGTAATTCTGGCTCCTGCGGCCGGAGATATCATCCATAAACTTGGCGCAGAGAGCAAGATAGTCGGCGTGACAAAGAATCTGGAAGGCTTTCCTGCGGCTGCGGAAGTCGGTTCGCATCTTAAGCCCAACATAGAGATAATCAAGTCCCTCAGGCCGGATCTCATCATTGCCGGCAGCGGAAAATATTTCACAGATGAAATAAAGGCCGCAATAGGGGTGAGAACCTATATTTACGACCCAAGCAATCTGGCGGAGATTCTGCTTGCCCTCAGAGACCTGGGAAAAGAGTTCGGAAAGGCAGAAGTAGCTGACACAGTTGAAAAGTCGCTTAAAACGCAAATAAGCGGGCTGAAAAAACCTGCATGCAGAATAAACGTCTTCTTTGAGGTATCTCAGATACCGCTCATGTCCGCCGGAACCGACAGCATAGTCAGCGATATAGTCACCCGTGCCGGAGGCTATATGTCTGTCAAAGAAAGCAAAAAAGTATTCAAGACGGGTATTGAGACCGTAATTACAGGCAAGCCGGACATCTATATATATCAGATTGGCCCCATGAACAAAAACCCAATGCCGCCGCAGAGTAGAAACGAATACAGATCACTGAAAGCGGAATATGTCAGGGTAGACGAGACCGAGTTTTCCAGAGCCAACACAAACGCATTCGAAAACGTCAGATTCCTCAATAATATCTTCAACAACCACTGCTCAAACAGATAAAAGAGGGAAACCCTTGAACATCAAGGATTTCAGGCCACATGGCCTGCCTCCCTTACCAGCATATAACGTCCTATAAGAGGTCTTAGTTTATGTCAAAGATGCCATATCTGTGGCTTTCCACATATTTGGCATAAACTGGCTTATAGGATGATTTCGCCTCAAACCTGTCTGCACTGCCAATGCAGATTGAACACGAGAGAACAGCGAAGGCGGGCGGCTTGCTCGCCCGTAGCGGGCTGAACGCCCCGGAGGGCGTAAGCAACCCGCAGGCCTGAGCGGTAGATATCTTGGATATCTGTCGGGCATGCCCGTCCACTCTCATAACCATCCACCCCCTATGTGTAACACGGGGGTAGAACTCAGGACTATTCAGATGATTGTTCATTACGGGTTTGACAGATTAAAGGTGTCTGTTTCAAATTATGTGTTTCGTACTACAGATTTAGAAGGCCTAGAGCCTAAAGGAATGTCAAATGGTTTCAGATGGTTCAGCAATGCAAAGTATGCTCTTGGCATTTCAGACGGTTATTGTGTTATCGAGTTCTTTTCTCTTTGGTTCATCACCGAGGTGAGCACCATGTCAGAAGTATGGCCAAAAGTATCAGGATTCCTTTCAGATATGTTTGAAAGATACGAGAACCCTAGAATCAGTCGGGTTGACGTTTTCGCAGACTATACAGGGGATTCCATTGAAGAGCTGACAAACGAAGACTACAGGGGAAAGTCAAAGACTAAGACGGGCAAGTTCTCAGGTGACACCGGTACAGAGACTTCATACCTGTTCAATCGTTCTCACTCGTGGACAGTCCGGAGATACGACAAAAGCCGGGAGATCTCCGACAACATGACTGGCCATAGATATGATCCGGAATACGCCTCCGGCGTTATCCGAATCGAAGCAGAGTATCAGAAGGATTATCTTAAAAACCTGAAAGAACGTAGTTTCAAGAACTGCATAGCCTTTATTATTAAACACCTTCGGGAGTGTCGCCCGGTTGAGTTAGGTTTCCTTGCTGACAGACTGGAAGAGGAGATAGGCGGGGGAGTGATACAGTACAAGGCATCCACAACCGGGCAACACACCGGGCAGAGGACAAAAGAACGGATTTACAAAGCTCTGGCATTACTACATGGAGACTTCCGGGCAATCACCGGAGGAGATGACACAGAGTTTTACGCAGAACTTGCAAAGCTCGGCCGCAAGGCCATATCTATACATGTGTGAGGTGCGAAATGTTGAAAGATATACTGATAAGTATTTTGTATGCTCTGTTCTACAGAAAGCGGAGGTGGTAACATGTCCGGGTTTATACATTCTGAGGTCATAGCAAACCTTGAGAGCATCGACAGAGAGATGATTACTATTCAGGCAAGCATGACAATAGATTCTCTTCTGGACGAACTGTACACGCTTTCAGCTCTGGAAGAATCGGGGGAGTTCTGGTTATCTGCCGCAAACGATGAGGATTGATTTTATAAATAAAGGTGGTATACTTTACAACACTGAATAGTCTAAGGCGAAAGCCCGTTTGGTCTTGGCAGAGATCTTTCGGGCTTTTTTCATTCTGCAGATCCAACTGCAGATCTGCGGTCGAACGTCAAAAGAACCCGCTACGGCAGTCGGCTTGCTTTGCCTTGTCGGCTTCGTCTTCGCTCGCCGCCTTCGGGCAAAGCCTCCCGCCTCCGCTCTCTCGCTCCCGGTGCGCCGCCCGCTTTCGTTGTCGGCTCGGCCGCTCCGCATTCCTCGGCCTGCGGCCTGCGGGCTTCGCTGTGAGGCTACGCCGCCCTGTGGGTCGGCTTGCCGCCTCGCCGCCTTCCGGCGTGCGTTCGCCCGTGCGCTTGTCGCCCTGCCGCACTCCTGACACGTCTATGCACTCTTTCCCCTCTGTACTTGCTTTAGTCGCTGTGGTGCGGGGTCGCCCCCGTTCGCTTCGCTCTCTCCCGCCCGTGCGCCCCCGCTCAGTTCGGCCGGGTTGCGCCTGCTCGTTCCTCGCCCCGCCTCCCGGCCTGCTTCCCTCCGGAACAGTGGGAAATATACCTGACGTGTCAGGCCATCTAAAGAGGATGTGGAAAACAACATAAACCATTCGTAATATTGACTGGCCGAGAAACGACAAGTGTTGTCGCCGCTCTGCCGCCGGAAGCCCGTTGAAACTCCGTTTCACTTCGTTGCACCCGGCGAGGGTTTCAGCCGGGCGTTCCTTCGGCTTCGCTTCTGTGCGGTGGCTTTTCTTGGCGGGGCAGGGGTGCGCCGGGTTGTGTTGCCTCGCTCTGCCTGCACTGTCTCCGGCGAAACAGAATGGCCACTGACGTTTTCTATAATCACTACCTGTTGATTTGAATAATATTCGTGAAATACTGTAGGATCTATTGACGTGCATATGTCATATGTGGCATAGTCTTCTCATGAAAGATTACAAAAGATTCTCGAATAGATACAAGGGCTGTGTGTACACGTTCAGACTTGAGGTGTATTTATGGGAGATCCTCGTTAAATACTTTGACGGGGACGAGAAAAAAGCCAGAAAGTATTTAAGGCTCAGGGTTCAAAATGCAGTCGATACTGAAAGAACGCTCACTGCCGCTATCCGGGAAGATATCACTAAAAGAATAGCCCGGGAGTTATTCGGAGAAAACGAATAACTCCGGGTCGGGTCTTCGTAGAAGCCCGGGCACGTTGCGCCGGGCAACGAGCAGGAAGAGCCGGGCGGCACAACCCGGCGCATGCAACCCAACAGCGAAGCCCAAGAAAAGCGGACGACTGCCGCCACGATGGCGGCGGGAGGAGGCCGCAGGGCAAGCGGTTACAAGGCAAAAGGTGGTAGCGAAAACGTCCTATAAGATATATTATGTTAAATTAAACCACAAGAATATGTATTTGCGTTTGAACCGCATATGGATTAGATTGTCTAACCTATTATTTTATGAGGGTAAAATTGTGAATTTAGATTTTCTGTTCGTAGAGGTTCTTTCAAAACCTGTATGGTCGTGGATAGTGTTTTTCGCTCTGGTCATTTTCCTGCTGATTCTTGACCTTGGGCTGTTCAACAAAAAGGATCATGAGATCGGCGTCAAAGAAAGCCTCAAGATGTCCGCTTTCTACATCGGCATAGGTCTCCTGTTCGGAGTCTGGGTTTGGTGGAAATTCGGGGCAGACAGCGGTTTTAATTATCTGACGGGCTTTGTGGTCGAAAAATCTCTGGCCATGGACAACATATTTGTCATAGCCATGATATTCGCATACTTCAAAACGCCCAGAATCTATCAGCACAGAGTCCTCTTCTGGGGTATCATCGGGGTTATAATTCTCAGAGGTATAATGATAGGTCTCGGTTCGGCCATTGTTACCCGTTTCGAATGGGTGCTCTACATTTTCGCAGCGTTTCTGGTTTACACCGGAATCAAGATGATGTTTTCAAAGGATGACGACGACAGCGACCTTGTGGACAATTCACTGCTGAAATTTCTGCGCAATCACCTCAGAATAACCGACAATCTCCATGGGCACGATTTCTTTGTGAGACAGATGAACCCGGCAACCGGAAAACTTCAGCTCTTTTGCACTCCCCTCTTCGTTGCCCTGCTTATGGTGGAGATCGCAGACGTTATATTCGCCGTGGATTCTGTTCCTGCTGTTTTCACCATAACAACAGACCCTTACGTTGTTTTTACCAGCAATATTTTCGCAATTCTCGGTCTTCGTGCACTCTATTTTGCACTCTCGGCCATGATAAAGCGTTTCCACTACCTTAAATATACACTCTCACTTGTGCTGGTGTTTATCGGATCAAAGATATTCATCGGCGATGTGTTCGGATGGTACCACTTTTCATCACTCCAGTCGCTCTGCATAACACTTTTTCTGCTTGCGTCCGGAGTTATCTTCTCTCTTGTGAAAACAAAGAACGAACCTATTGAATAAAGGCTTCGGCTCCTTTAAGAGCCAGCCAGACTGTTGCCGCATAACGGGCGAGTTTCCCTATGAAGACCAGAACGGCGTATTTTGCAAAGTTCATCTTCAGGAGACCGCCCACAAGGCACAGAGGGTCGCCCACCACCGGAATCCACGAAAAAAGCAGAGATACCGACCCGTATTTATTATAGATACGTTCGGCCTTTGCCCTGCCCTCATCACTGATCTTAAGCACTTTTTTGATGGCGAAGTCGCTGCCGTAATAGCCTATTGCATAGGTTGTACAGGCGCCCAGAAAGTTGCCGGAAACGGCACAGAAAAGCAGAATGACGGGATTAAGCCCTTTTAAGACAAGCGCAACCAGCAGCCATTCCGAAGCCAGAGGCAGAGCGGTTGACGCCAGAAACGCCAGCAGAAACATTGAAAAATATCCGTATTCCATCAGCCATTCATGCATAAACTCTTATACCATCGCCTTAGTGTATTGACTAGCAATCTTATTAGTCGTATAACTGAAAACCCAAAATACCAATATTATTTATATTTTCGGGGGATTTAATGATTCTTGCAATATTCGATCTGGACGGCACAATTCTCGACACACTTCAGGATATACATGAATGCCTCGACGAAACCATGAAGCATTTCGGTCTGGCCAGATTTTCCATTGATACAACCAAAAGCTACGTCGGCGACGGCATCCGCAAGCTGGTTATCCGTGCCGCCGGAGAAGAGAATTTCAAAGATGAGATGGAAACCTTTTTCCGATCTCTTTATGCTGAAAGAATGACATTAAACACCAAAGTAATAGACGGTTATGACAGAATATTTGACTATCTGTCTAAAAATGACATTAAAACCGTTATCCTTTCTAATAAAATCGCATCATTAACAGGCGAACTTGTCGTGCATTACGGCATCGACAGATACTTTGACAAGTGGTACGGGGGCGACAGTTTCGGCAAGAAAAAACCCTCCCCTGTTCCGGTGGAGAACATAGTCAGCGACTACGGCGCAGACAAATCCCGCACCATAATGATTGGCGATAACCACACAGACATCGAATCCGGCTTTCATGCAGGGGTAAAAACTTGCTTTTGCGCTTTCGGCTATGGTACTGTGAGTGAGGTCAAGCCTGACTTTACGGTCAACAGTCCTGAAGAGATAATAACCATTCTGGAGGGCATCAAGTGACGAGAACTGCTTTCTATGCTGATTATGTTTGGTATAACAACAAGATACACACAAACACCCATCTCCTGGTAGACGGCGACACCATCGCAGGTATAGCCGAGCACCCTTCCGATGATTTCAAAATAGAAAAATTTGCCAACTCTGCAATCTTTCCCGGACTGGTGAACACCCATACTCACCTCCCCATGGGTCTTTTCAGAGGGATGGCGGACGATCTGCCGCTTATGGAATGGCTCCAGAAGCATATCTGGCCTGCCGAGGGCAAATGGCTGTCTCCGGAGTTCATTCAGGCTGCAACCGATCTTGCGGCTGTGGAGATGATTAAGAGCGGCACAACCCTTTCCAACGACATGTATTTTTTATCGGACTTTATAGCCGAATCCATCAGAAAAAGCGGCCTTAAAGGTGTTGTCGGTGTCGGAGTTCTGGATTTTCCCACCAAATTCGGCAACAATGCAGACGACTACATCACCAATGCATCAAAACTTTGCGAGAAATATAAAGGGGATGAGCTGATAAGCGTATCTCTCTGCCCCCATGCTCCATACACCGTAAACCCTGAGAACTACACTAAATGCGTCGAATTCTGCGCAAAACACGGGCTGGTTCTGCACACACACCTGATGGAAGCAGACCACGAATCGGCCGATTCGGTGGCAAAATACGGCAAAACCACCGTGCAGATAATGAATGAAGTGGGAGCCTTTGATATCAAAAGTATTTTTGCCCACTGCGTTCAGCTGAACGATGAAGAGATAGCTCTGATGGGCGAGAAAAAGGTCAGCGTTGCACACTGCATTCAGAGCAATATGAAGCTGGCAAACGGCTTTGCTCCCGTCAAAAAAATGATGGATGCCGGAATTAACGTCACCATCGGAACCGATGGAGCCGCAAGCAACAACGACCTTGATATGATTGACGAAACACGCAGTGTGGCACTGGTGCACAAAGGAGTTCTAAAGGACGCAACCGCCCTTTCGGCGGACACTGTGCTCCACATGGCTACCTCCTGCGGCGCAAAGGCTCTGGCCGTCGACAACACAGGCGAGCTGAAAAAAGGCAATAAGGCGGATTTCATCGCCGTTTCCTTCGACAGCCCGAAAACCACTCCCGTTTTCAATCCCGTTTCCCATCTGGTCTATTCCGCATCGGCTTCCGATGTCACCGCCATGTATGTTAACGGTAAATGCCTGATGAAAGACAGGGTTATCCTGACTGTGGACGAAGAGAAGATTAAATATAACGCCCGGGCATGGGCGGAAAAGATAAAGAAAGGCTAACAGAGGAGATTCATGAAAGATTACAAAAGCTATTCAAACCCCCTTCAGGAGAGATACGCAAGCCCCGAAATGCTGTACCTCTTCTCCCCTCACAAAAAATTCACCACATGGCGCAGGCTGTGGGTTGCTCTTGCTGAGTCCGAGAAAGAGCTGGGACTGAACATCACAGACGAGCAGATCGCAGAGCTGAAAGCCAATATCGACAACATAGATTTTGAATATGCGGCGCAGATGGAGCGTAAGTTCCGTCATGACGTTATGGCGCATGTCCACACCTACGGCGAGTGCTGTCCCAAAGCGATGCCAATCATCCACCTGGGAGCAACCAGTGCATTCGTTGGCGACAACACCGACCTTATCGTTATGAAAGAAGGTATGGAGATAGTCCGCAAAAAACTGATAAACGTTATGGGCAACATGAAGAAATTTGCCCTGAAATACAAAAATATGCCGGCTCTGGGCTTCACCCACTTCCAGCCTGCACAGCTGACCACCGTCGGTAAGCGTGCATGCCTGTGGCTTCAGGATTTTGTTCTTGATTTCGAAGCACTTGAGTTTGCTCACGAAAATCTCCGTTTCAGAGGGGTTAAAGGAACCACAGGCACTCAGGCCTCCTTCCTCCACCTTTTCGACGGCGACCATGCAAGAGTACGCAAGCTGGACGAAACAGTATCCGCCAAAATGGGCTTTGACAAGGTTCTCACCATCGCAGGACAGACCTACACCCGCAAGCAGGACACAAGAGTCCTCGCTGTGCTCGCCGCAATAGCTGAGTCAGCCCACAAGATGGCAACCGACCTTCGTCTGCTGGCTAACCTGAAAGAGGTTGAAGAACCCTTTGAAAAGAACCAGATAGGCTCCAGCGCAATGGCATACAAACGCAACCCCATGCGCAGTGAGCGTGTATGCTCCCTCGCCCGCCACGTCATAACACTGAGCCTGAACCCCTACATGACCCATGCCACACAGTGGTTCGAAAGAACGCTGGATGATTCCGCAAACAGACGCATCGGCATTTCCGAGGCATTCCTTGCAATCGATGCTATCCTCGAACTGCTCTACAACATAACCGACGGCCTTGTTGTTTATGAAAAAATGATAACCAAGAGAGTTATGGAGGAGCTTCCCTTCATGGCTACAGAAAACATAATAATGGAATCAGTGAAGCGTGGAGCCGACAGACAGGAGATGCACGAAGTTATCCGTGTGAACTCCATGGAGGCCGGAAAGCGTGTCAAGATGGAGGGCGAATCCAACGACCTTCTGGACAGGCTTGCCGCTGATACAGCAGTTCCCCTGAACAAAGACGAGATAATGAATCTGCTGGATCCGGTCAAATTTGTGGGACGTTCCCCCGAACAGGTCGACCAGTTCATAACAGAAGAAGTAGACCCCATTATCGAGAAATATGAAAAACTTCTCGGCATGGATGTTGATATTAAAGTTTAATTGAGATCCTTCGGCTTTGCCTCAGGATGACGATAAAGAAACAATAAAGGCGGTCAATTGACCGCCCTCTTTTTTTGTTGTCATTCTGAATGAAATGAAGAATCTAAATTGTGAGATCCTTCGGCCGCAGCCTCAGGATGACTGCAAATTATCTGTCCAGATTGACCGTTCCGGTCAGTTCGCTGAAATTACCTATATTATTCTCAGCCATATACTTATCAAGATCGCTGATTATCTTAAGAGGAATTTCGGGATCAATGAAGTTTGCCGTGCCAACCTGCACCGCAGACGCACCCACCAGACCGAACTCAACAACGTCTTTCCAGTCAATTATACCGCCGATACCCATTATCGGAATTTTGACCGTGCGGAAAGTCTCGTGAACCATACGGATGGCCACTGGTTTAATGGCAGGACCTGAAAGCCCGCCGGTGATGTTGTAGATATTAGGCTTTCTGTTATGGATGTTAACCGACATTCCAAGCAGAGTGTTTATAGCGCTGATGGCATCCGCACCCGCCTGTTCACAGGCCTGAGCATATACCTTAATGTTTGTCACATTAGGAGAAAGCTTTACCATCAGAGGTTTATTCTTAAGAACTTTCTTAACGTTGTATGTGACCTCATGGGTCATTTTGGGGTCTGTTCCGAAAGCGATGCCGCCCTCTTTGATGTTAGGGCAGGATATGTTCATTTCAAGCATATCCACGTCCGCCTCGTCAAGGATTCTGGCAACTTCAACATATTCTTCAATAGTTTTGCCCCAGAAATTTACGATTATCTTTGTGTCGTGCTTGCGCAGCTCAGGCAGTTTTTCCGTGATGAAACGCTCCACACCGACATTCTGAAGGCCGATTGCGTTCAGCATGCCGGAGGTGGTCTCCATTATTCTGGGCATGGGGTTGCCCTGAACCTCTTTAAGGGAGATACCCTTAACTGAGATTCCGCCTAATTTGCTGATATCTATGTATTTTGCGTATTCAAGTCCATAGCCGAAAGTTCCGCTGGCGGTTATCACCGGGTTCTTGAACTCTATTCCGCAAAAGGTGGTTTTCAGTCTGTCAGACATAAAGCATTCTCCGGATTAACTTAATTTGTCCCAAGCGATTTTGGCTCCGTCAAAAACGGGGCCTTCCACACAGCATCTTTTCTGAACTATCTCATCACCCTCTCTCAGATAGATGATACAGCCGAGGCATGCGCCAAGTCCGCAGGCCATGCGCTCGTCGAGGGAAACCTCAACAGGTACTTCAGCATTAACGCATATTTCACTGACGGTTTTAAGCATGGGCTTAGGGCCGCAAGCATAGACCATGTCATACGTTTCGACGTTTTCTTTGAAAGGCAGTGTAACAAACCCTTTGATTCCCGCAGAGCCGTCGTCTGTTGTCACGATAAGGTGATCGGTGTTCTCCTTAAGCTCTTCAAGCAGGACAACATCGTCAACAGTACGGCCGCCGTAGTAAAGGTCGACAACACAACCACGGTTTTTGAGGGTTTTTGCGAGCCAGAAAACAGGGGCTATCCCTATTCCGCCTGCAACCAGAGCCACACGTTTGTTCTCAAGCAGAGTGAAGCTGTTGCCCAGCGGTGCGGAGAACTCTATCATGCCCCCTTCGTGGAACTCGCTGAGGAGTTTTGTTCCTTTGCCCACAACCATATAGACAAGGTTGAACTTGCCGTCGTGAACATCTGCGACACCCAGCGGGCGGCGCAGAAGCGGATCGTGGGTATACTCCTGACTGCCGGGTTTGATCATGAGAAACTGACCGACATGCGCCTGAGTAACAAACTCCTCCGATTTTATTTCAAGGAAAAAGTATTTATCGTTAAGTCTCTGGTTTTTAACCACTTTTCCTTTCATCACTATCCTCTTTTGTAGTAATCCTGAATGGGCGTAACGGTGAGGCCTTTCTGTCCGGCCTCAATGGCCACAACGCATGCCTTCGCCGCTTCAACGGTGGTAACGTAGGGCACGCTGTAGCTGAGTATTGTCCTTCTGATGGATTCGCTGTCCAGTCTGGACTTTTTACTCTCGGGGATATTGATTACAAAGGCGATCTCGCCGTTCTTTATCTTGTCGATAACGTTGGGGCGGACACCTTCATGTACTTTAGCAAGTTTTTCTACCTCAAGCCCGTTCTCTTTCAGAAATCCATAGGTTCCTGCTGTGGATACGAGTTTGAAGCCAATTTTAACAAGCTCTTTCGCAACGCCGAGTATTTCGTCTTTAACGGAATCTTTAACGCTGATGAACACGTTTCCTTTCTTGGGCAGTTTGTTTCCGGCGGCTATCTGAGCCTTGTAGAAAGCACTGCCGAAGTGAGAATCGATACCCATTACCTCCCCTGTCGACTTCATCTCGGGTCCGAGAACGAGGTCTGTTCCGGGGAATTTTACGAAGGGGAACACGGACTCTTTAACTGTAAAGTAGGTTATATCCACCTCTTTTGTGAATCCGAGGTCTTTCAGCTTCGCACCAGCCATGACCTTTGCGGCCATTTTTGCAAGGGGAACGCCTATTGTCTTGCTTACATAGGGAATTGTTCTGGATGCTCTGGGGTTTACCTCAAGCATGTATATTTCGTCGTCTTTGATTGCATACTGAATGTTCATCAGACCGATGACCTTCAGCTCTTTTGCGATGTTTCTTGTGTGTTCCAGAAGCTGAGCACGAACCTTGTCGTTGATGGTTCTGGAAGGGATTGAGCATGCAGAGTCGCCGGAGTGAACTCCCGCCTCTTCGATATGCTGCATGATTGAGCCTATAACGGTTATTTCGCCGTCGCTGATGGAGTCAACGTCCACCTCGGTTGCATGCTGAAGGTATTTGTCAATAAGCACTGGGTGCTCATCGCTGGCCTGAACAGCGTGAACCATATAGCTTTGCAGTGATTCCGTGTCGTACACTATCTCCATGGCACGTCCGCCAAGAACGTATGAGGGGCGCACAACCACGGGATAGCCGATCTCCTCGGCAATTTTATAGGCCTCTTCGGCTGTCTTTGCGATGCCGTTGGGCGGCTGTTTGATATTCAGTCTGGTTATGAGGTCTTTAAAACGCTCTCTGTCCTCTGCAATGTCGATGCTGTCGGGTGACGTACCCAGAATAGGCACTCCCGCTTTTTCAAGGGGTACAGCCAGTTTCAGAGGTGTCTGACCGCCGAACTGAACGATAACGCCGAAGGGTTTCTCCTTTTCAACTATATTGAGAACGTGTTCCCTTGTGAGGGGTTCGAAATAGAGTCTGTCGGAGGTGTCGTAGTCGGTTGAAACCGTTTCGGGGTTACAGTTGACCATGATGGTCTCGAATCCCATCTCCTCAAGGGCGAAGGATGCGTGGACACAGCAGTAGTCGAACTCAATACCCTGACCGATACGGTTGGGACCGCCGCCGAGGATCATTATTTTCTTCTTATCGGTGGGTTCAGCCTCGCACTCTTTTTCATATGTGCTGTAAAGATAGGGAGTAAACGACTCAAACTCTGCGCCGCAGGTATCCACACGCTTGTAGACAGCCTTGCCTCTGGTCTTTTCCCAGACCTGAAGTTCAGTGCATTTCATGAGTTTTGCCAGACGTTTATCACTGAATCCCATCTGCTTTGCTTTAAGGAATGTCGCATCATCTATTGATGTGATTGAATATTTCTTAAGAACTTCTTCGAAATCTATTATCTGTTTGATGTTGTCGAGGAACCACGGATCGATGAAGCAAAGCTCGTGGACTTCCTGAACGGAGAAGCCCGCTCTGAAAGCCTCGCCAACATACCACATACGCTCTGCCGTAGGGCGTCTGAGCAGTGATTTTATGTTTTCGATGGCAGTTTCGGTCATTCTCTCTTCGTCGGAGTAAACTTCGTCAAAGCCCGATTTACCTATCTCCAGAGAGCTGATGGCTTTCTGCATTGACTCTTTGAAGGTTCTGCCGATAGACATTGCCTCGCCTACGGATTTCATCTGAGTTGTCAGGGTGTTATCCGCTCCGGGGAATTTCTCGAATGTAAATCTGGGAAACTTTGTTACGCAGTAGTCTATAGTAGGCTCGAAAGACGCAGGGGTCTTGAGCGTGATGTCGTTTTTAAGCTCGTCAAGAGTGTAGCCCACAGCCAGTTTAGCCGCAATTTTTGCGATGGGGAATCCTGTTGCTTTTGATGCAAGAGCGGAGCTTCTGGAAACTCTGGGGTTCATCTCGATGATTATCTGCTTGCCTGTTTTGGGGTCAACGGCGAACTGAACGTTCGAACCGCCTGTATCAACGCCTATCTCACGGATAACCGCCAGTGCGGCGTTACGCATGACCTGATATTCTTTGTCGGTGAGAGTCTGCGCAGGTGCAACAGTGATGCTGTCGCCTGTGTGAACGCCCATTGCATCTATGTTTTCGATGGAGCAGATGATGACAACGTTGTCGTTAAGGTCACGCATGACCTCAAGCTCGTACTCTTTCCATCCGAGCACTGATTCCTCAACGAGGATCTCGGTTACGGGTGAGGCCTCAAGCCCCCACTCCACATATTCTTTGTATTCTTCCATGTTGTAGGCGACGTTTCCGCCTGTTCCGCCAAGGGTGAACGAGGGGCGGATGATTGCGGGGAAGCCGATTTTATCGATGCAGTCAAGGGCATCCTGATAGGTGTTTACAACGTAGCTTTCAGGCAGAGTGAGGCCTATTTTCTTCATGGCCTGCTTGAAAAGCTCTCTGTCCTCCGCTTTGTCGATGGCTTCTATCTTTGCACCGATGAGTTCAACGTTGTATTTTTCCAGAACGCCTGCCGCATGAAGGTCTTTTGCGAGGTTAAGCGCAGTCTGACCGCCGACAGTGGGCAGTATCGCATCGGGACGTTCCTTTGCGATTATCTTTTCCGCCATTTCCACGTTAAGGGGTTCGATGTATGTAGCATCGGCTATCTCGGGATCTGTCATGATTGTTGCAGGGTTTGAGTTGATGAGAATAACTCTGTATCCCTCTTCTTTCAGTGCTTTAACAGCCTGAGTTCCCGAATAGTCGAATTCGCATGCCTGTCCGATGACGATAGGTCCGGAACCTATTATCATGATAGACTTAATGTCTGTTCTCTTAGCCAAAATATCCTCCGATGAACCGCTATGGGCAAAACTTCAATTTTCTATCAGATTTCATTCCGTTTTACAAGGTGATAATGCGTTTCAGGCATAAATTATATCTAAGCCTCTTCTGCATCGGACTTAACCTTCTTAACCTTAACGGGTTCCTCATCGGTGAACTCTGTAGCCAGATAAAGTTCCTCGACTTTTGCTCTCGCCCAGGGGGTCTGCCGGAGAAATTTAAGGCAGGACGGAATGCTCTGATTTTTCATGAAGCATTTGATGGTTATCAGCTCCCCCAGTTTTTCCCAACCGTAATGCTTCATCAGTCTGGTTACGATCATTTCCAGTGTGATTCCGTGAAAAGGGTCTTTTTTCTTAGTAGTTTCAGTCATATTAATCCTTTGTGTTTTATCAAAAAAAAGCCCTGACTTAACAGGGCTTTTTGTTATGCATATTTTTCCAGAAGGAAAAGGCACGACATCTTCAATGGATCTGTGAGGGCGTGATGCCTTCCCGTCGAGTCCTCTTTGACCATAACTGATATCTGCTGAACGGAGATTCCCGTCAGCTCGGCGAGGGTCGAAAGCGAAACGTCAGCTTTCTTAAGCTCGTCCAGAAGGTCTTTTAGGGGGGTTGTCTTTACAAAAAACTGTATCTCGTTTGTGGTCTGGAGCTTTTTTCTATCCATCTTAACTTTGCTGGCGAACACCCACGGAGTGTAGATGTAGGTAAGACCCAGAGCGGCGGCATGCTTGCAGAAGTGTTCTTTCGAGTTTTCACAGCAGCATTTGTAGCCGATGGGATCGGTTGAAAGGTCAAGTGTGACCTCATAGTCACCGTGGTTGCCTTTGATTGTGCCTTTGACGATGGCACCGTCAATGGAGCAGTTCTGGAATTTCCCGACATAGTTTTCCGCTCTCTGCAGGTTGATGCCGGAGCAGATGTTTTTGAGCTGTTCTTCAGTAAGTTTAATTAGCTGCATCGGGGTTGCCTCCTGTCTGATACTTATACATCAATTAAACCGCAGAAAACAGTATAAATCAAATCGAATTGCACACATCAGGCAATATCTATATACTCTAGTTCCTTTTTCCACTTTTTCGCTAAAACCTGTTTTATTACAGCATTTTTCGGCATGGACAGCGACGGGTCTTCCGCCAGCACCTCTGCGGCATCGTTTCTCGCCGCCTGCAACACTTTAACGTCTCTTACAATGTTTGAAAACTGAAACTCCGGAAGGCCTGACTGCCTTGTTCCGAAGAAATCGCCTGGGCCTCGCATCTCCAGATCGATCTCGCTCAGGCGGAAACCGTCGGCATGCCTGCACATGGCGTTTATGCGTTCCCTGCCCTCCTCGGAAACCTCTTTTCCGGTTATGAGCATGCAATACGACTGCCTGTGGCTTCTGCCAACCCGTCCTCTCAGCTGATGCAGCTGCGAAAGACCGAACCGCTCGGAGTTTTCAATGACCATGACTGTTGCCTGCGGAACGTCCACACCAACCTCAACCACGGTTGTTGATACCAGAATCTTTATGGTTCCGGCCTTGAAAGCGTCCATGAGCGCCTGCTTCTGTTCGTGCTTCATCCGCCCGTGGAGCAGCCCCACGTTTGCCTCGCCGAATATTTCGCAGAGCTTCTCATATTCATCCGTTGCCGCTTTCAGATCCAGTTTTTCGCTTGTATCTATCAGCGGATATATCACATAGGCACCATGCCCCTTTGCAATCTCGTCCGCAATGAGCCTGTGCGCATCCTCTATCTTATTGCTGTGTTTTGTTATTATGGGTGTTCTGCCCGGAGGCATCTCGTCTATTATGCTGATATCAAGGTCGCCGTAGAACGACAGAGCCAGAGTTCTGGGTATCGGCGTGGCTGTCATAAGCAGGATATCGGGCATATAGCCCTTCTCTATCAGCGTTTTCCGCTGTTCAACACCGAAGCGGTGCTGTTCGTCGATGATGGCAAGCCCAAGCCTCATGAAATCGGCATTCTCCTGAATCACCGCATGAGTGCCCACCACAAAATCCATGTGCCCTGCGGCTATCATCTCTTTTGTCCGTTTTTTCTCAGCGTTGGTCATAGAACCTGTCAGAAGCGCAGCAGTGACATCAGTGCCCTGAATCAGCTTAACAAGGTTAGCCATATGCTGGCGCGCCAGAACCTCCGTAGGGGCGATTACGGCCACCTGCCAGCCGTTTTTGACGGCAACAAGCCCCGCCGTGAAAGCAACGATGGTCTTTCCGCTTCCCACATCCCCCTGAACCAGCCTGTTCATCTGTCCGGTGGCGGACATATCGTTAAATATTTCGGCCATTACCTTCTTCTGTGCATGGGTGAACTTGAACGGCAGCAGTTTTTTTATCCATTCAAGATATTCCATTTTGATATCGAAACGGATGCCCTCCTGACGGGTGTAAGCCTTCTTTTTGTATAGAAGCCCCATCTGGAGATAGAAAAGTTCTTCGTAGATGAATCTCTGATATGCCGGATGGCTTCTGTCTGACAGTGCCGAAAGCTCATAGGGTGTGTCCGGGTTATGTATCAGCTTCAGCGATTCCTTCGCCGAAGGATATTTGTATCTGGTTTCGTATCTGGCGGGCAGATAATCCGGCACAAGCCCCAGATATCTCTCCAGAGCCGCCTTCACAGCCGCATGATAGACCTTCTGCGCAACGGTTTTGGGCAGAGTGTAGACAGGCATTATCTCGCCCATCTCGCTCTCTTTGATGAACTGCGGATGGACAATGGAATCCAGTCCGCCGAAAGTGCCCGACTGACCGTAAAGAGTGTATTTTTCGCCCTCTTTCAGCACTCCGGCGGGAAATTTTGCCGAAAAATGAAACCATACCGCCGCAAACTGACCGAAATCAGCCTGAAACACGGCCTTATAAAGCCTTTTGCGGTTCTTTGTCAGCATGATGCCGCCGGTTTTGAAAACTCCTGTCAGAGCCTTCTTGCCGCTGAGTGTTTCGCCAATGTATTCGTATCTGTAGGGAAAATGATAGAACATATCCTCGACGGTGCGGATGCCCTGTTTATCCAGAGATTCCGCCATCTTCTTGCCGATGCGGGGCAGACTGCGGATGTCCACCGTTTTGAACTCTTCGGTGGTGGTGGCAGCCTGAGTAAGCAGTGTGAGCTCAGCCAGAATAGCCTCAAGCTCTTTTCGCTCGTAGCTGTCCTTAAAAACAAAACCCGCAGAGTCAAAACCGCTGCGGGTGGTGATATCTTTCAATGCATCCAGATATTTACGGGGATTTTTGAAATAGTCCGCCGTATTGTCTTTAATATCTGCAAGCAGTCTTAAAAGTCGTCCTCTGTCGTTTGCCATTTAGAACATATTCAGAGCTGATGATTCATTACCGGTGAATATCTTATGCACGTCAAGAATAATGACCATTCCCTGCTCGGTTTTGGCAACGCCCTGTACATATTTTGTATCCGCACCTGTTGATGCGCTGGGAGCCTTGTCGACGACATCACTGCTGACACGCAGAACATCCTCAACATTATCAACCACAAAGCCTATCTTTCGGCCGCTTAGGTTAACAACGATTATACGGGTAGCGCCCGTAAACTCGCCTGCAAACAGCCCAAGTTTCTTTCTGAGGTCAACAATAGGGATTACCCTCCCTCTCAGGTTTATGATCCCCTCAACAAACGAAGGAGCCTTGGGAACGGTGGTTATGTCGACCATTCTCAAAATCTCTTCTATATCCATGATATCTATGCCGTATTTGTCTTCAGCAAGCAATAAACGGACATACTGTTTATACTCAGACATAGAAAACCTCTTTGTGTTTTTCAGCAATCATATCAGTTTCATCGGGAGATTGCAAATATTATACTAAAGCGTCGGTTTTCTGGATAATCCTGTTGTTTGCGTCAACCTGAACCACAGTGGGTTTGAAGTTTTCAAGCTCTTTTTCGTCGAACATGGCAAATGTGGCTATAATGACCATATCGCCTACGTGCACTTTTCGTGCCGCTGCGCCGTTAAGGCATATTTCGCCGCTTCCCCTTCTGCCTTCGATGGCATAGGTCTGAAAACGCTCGCCGTTGGTTATGTTCCAGATGTCGACCTTTTCATATTCTCTGATGCCTGCGGCCTCCATAAGGTCGAGGTCGATGCCTATACTGCCTTCATAGTGAAGGTCTGCATCTGTGACGGTGGCTCTGTGAATCTTTGATTTGAACATCTCTCTAAGCATGGTTCACCTCAAAATATCTGTTATCTATCAATCTTGCTTTACCAACATATACAGCCAGCGCAACAACGAAATCCGCCTCTGCGCTGTCCACCGAAACAAGTGACTCGGGGTGCACTGTTTCGATGTAATCTATTCTTGTATGCGGATGGCTCAGGATGAACTCCGCAATTTTTTCCTTAATTGTTTTCGAGTCGGTGACGCCCTGCTTAAGCAGGTCTTCAACAACCTTGAAACTGCCGCTGAGAGCCAGAGCAGACCTGCGTTCCGGTGCACCCAGATAAACGTTTCTGGAGCTCATGGCCAGCCCGTCCGCCTCACGGATGATAGGCATTCCAACGACCTCAACATCCATGTTCAGATCTTTCACCATGCGTCTGATAACCTGAAGCTGCTGATAATCCTTTGAGCCGAAATAGGCTCTGTCGGGGTTCACTATGTTGAACAGCTTTGTGACGACTGTTGCAACACCTGCAAAATGCACAGGACGGGAGATTCCGCAAAGCACCTCGGTTATTCCTGAAAGCTCAACCTTTGTGCAGAAGCCCTCTCCGTAAATCTCTGAGGGTTCGGGATGGAAAATAATGTCCGCACCATTCTTGTCGAGCATGGCACAGTCACGCTCAAAATCTCTCGGATAAGCCGCGAGGTCTTCCGTTGGACCGAACTGAGTAGGGTTAACAAATATACTGGTGACCGTCACGTCGTTATTGCTCACAGACTCACGCACCAGACTCATGTGGCCTTCGTGAAGAAACCCCATGGTGGGAACAAAGCCCACAGACTTGCCTTCGGATTTTAATTTCTTTATTTCAGCTTTCATATCAGTTATTTTATTAAATATTTTCATGCGTTACCTCAGAAAGAATGCTTATCTTCCGGAAATTGAGCTGTTTTTACTTCTTTTATATACGATTTTGCTGCTTTAGAGATTATTTTGCTGACGTTAGCGTACTGCTTTACGAACTTAGGAGTGAAACCGTCGAATATGCCGAACACATCATGAAACACCAGAACCTGACCATCGCAGTGGACACCTGCTCCGATGCCTATTGTGGGAATTTTCAGATTTTCGGTTATGGTCTTTGCAACAGACGTTACAGTGCCTTCCAGAACAATCGAAAAAGCTCCGGCCTCTTCCAGCGCTTTCGCATCCGCAAGAAGCTTTTCGTGCCCTTCTCTGCCCTGAATCCTGTAGCCGCCCATAGTGCTCACCATCTGCGGCATCAGGCCGATATGCCCCATGACATTTATCCCGCATGCGGTCAGTTTTTTAACCAGCGCCGCCCTCTCTGCACCGCCCTCAAGCTTTACAGCGTCGAATCCGGTCTCTTTTATGACCTTTATGCAGTTTTCAACCGCCTGCTCATCTGAAACGTGATACGTTCCGAAAGGCATGTCGGCTATCAGAAATGCGTTCTGAGCACCACGCTTCACCGACCTGCAATGATAGATTATTTCATCAAGGGTGACAGGAAGTGTGTTTTCATAGCCGTTTACGACCATACCGAGGGAATCCCCAACAAGGATCATATCTATACCGGCTTTATCAAGTATTGATGCTGATGTGAAATCGTACGCAGTGAGACATGAAATCCTTTCGCCTGCGGATTTCATTTTTCTGATGCTGTTGACTGTAATCTTTTTGATTTCAATATGCTTGCTCATATCAACCTCTGTAGGGATTACAGACGCAAGACATGGCAAAATGGAAAAGGAAGATTTGTCAGTGTCTCGGTCCGAAGATCCAAGCAATTGAAATATAGTGATTTGAAGAACTTACGTCAAGAAAAAAAGAAAAGCCTCCCGAATTTCTCCGGGAGGCTCTGGTGTAAATTAGAAGCTGGGAGGTGTATCCACCCAGAGAGCAACTGCGGGCTTATCCGTTCTGTTGCGTATTTTGTGGGGCATGTTCGAGCTGAAATAGATGCTGTGTCCTGCGGGAAGATGGTACTCATCTGAACCGATGACAACGCAGATCTCGCCTTCGATAACATAGCCGAATTCCTCGCCGACGTGCTGATAATACTCGGAGCCTGTTTCGCCGTAGGGGTCAAGCTCTATAAGCATAGGCTCAAGCTTTCTGTTAACAAGCTTGGAGGCAATGAACGACATTGAAATGCTCTTATTCTTAAAAACCTTATATTCGGCAGGGCTGAACACGTTAACAATGTTGCGCTCGTCCTCGAAAAGCTCACTGATGGTTGTTCCCAGAGCCATGCAGATTTTTTTAAGAGAAGCTATTGAGGGTGAGTTTTTTCCGTTCTCTATCTGGCTGATGAAACTTTTGGTAAATCCCGTTTTCTGAGAAATATCCTCCAGAGTCATACCAAGTTTTTTTCTGATTTCCCTTAATTTAATACCATAAGGCATATTACACCCCTCAAGTTAATAATGGGGATTATATATTAAAAAAATATGACCTGTCAACATCTTTCGTTAATAACTAATCCTAAATTTTCTCTATTTTATTAGTATATTAAACAGGCGTCTCCATATTTTATTAATATCTCGTCAAATATCTCTTTAACAGTTGACTGAATTTGTTTTAACACATATCCTGTTTCAGAATTTAAATGAGCAGGTGATGATATGGAATCGGTATTGCGCAGGTTAAACACCTCTCCCGTAAAGGGTCAGGGAATTTTTGTTGCTGATAGTGCAGATGTTATCGGCGAGGTTATTCTCGAAGATGACTCAAGCGTCTGGTTTAATGTCGTATTAAGAGGCGATGTTGAAAGGATAGTTATAGGCAAGGGGTCAAACGTTCAGGACGGAACGGTAATACATACCACACTTGATAAATATCCTACAATAATAGGAGATTACGTCACCATCGGACACAATGCCATGCTCCACGGATGCAAAATTAACGATAATGTGCTGGTGGGTATAGGTGCTATTATCCTTGATAACTCCGAGATAGGAGAAAACTCGATAGTTGCCGCCGGATCACTGGTTCCCCCAGGCAAGAAGTTCCCCCCCTGCTCCCTTATCATGGGAAGCCCCGCAAAAGTGGTTAAAACTCTTGAACAGAGCGACATTGACGGTATCAGAAACTATGCCGACAGATACATAAAATACAAACAGATGTATCTCGAAAACGGATATAAAAGCATTTAACGAGAAGTTACAAGATTTTTAAACCGGACATAAAAAAAGCGGAGGCAAAAACCTCCGCTTTTGTGTTTTATAAGATCGATCTCTTATTTGCCGTCAAACAGCGACCAGGGGCCTCTGCGTTTTGAGTAGTCCACAGCCTTATCTTTGTCAGCATCAACATCCTTGCGGATCTTGAAAACCTGACCGGGGAAGATAAGGTCGGGGTCTTTTATCTGCTCTTTGTTGGCCCAGTAAATGAGCGGCCACATAAAGGGGTTCAGATATTTTGCTTTTGAGATGTTCCAAAGGTTGTCGCCTCTGACAACTTTGTACTTATCAAACTCGGGCATTGCAACCGCAGCGGCGGGAGCAGCAACAACAGTTCCTTTGGAAGCTGCCGATCTTGCCTGTGCATCAGCTTTCATAGCGGCGGCCTTGCCTTCCACTATCTCTTTCTGAATAACATCAGCGGAAACTGCGGCTTCTTTCAGGACAGCAAGGGCTTTTTCGCCTTCGCATTTGTCTATCAGAGCCTGAGCCTCGTCAGCCTTGGCTTTTGCTGTTTTGTAAGTTGCGGAGTATTTAGCGCCGTCTTCAGCATTTGCTGCCAGATTCTTTTTATAAGATTCCAGCTCGGCTTTGGCCTGCTCGTTAACCTTTGCCCTGTCTGCCGCAACCTGTTTTGCTTTTTCAAAATCAGCAACAGCGGCAATCAGTTCCAGCTTAGCTTCTTTGTAAAGTGCGGATTTATTTCCACCCTTCTCAGCCTCAGCCATCTTTGCTTCAGCCTTATCGAGCTTTTCTTTTGCCAGAATATACTCCGTTCCGGCGCAAACTTCTGCGCCGCCCTCCTGAGCAGCCTTCATAGCCGCCCTGGCGTTGTCCAACTCCTGTACGGGAGGTTTTGTGCAGCCTGAGACTAACACAGCAGCTGATATAACAGCTGTAAACAGTAATTTAGTTGTTCTGCTCATTACATCCTCCGGACTTTATTTACTCTTAATAATATCATACATGAAACATATTGTAAAATGATAAAACCCTTAATTAATCAGGTTTCAGTCATTTTCAGGGACGTCAAACTTCATGAAAAGCTCTTTGAGCTGTCTTTCGTCCACTTTGCTGGGAGCCTCGCTCATCATATCGGTGGCTCTCTGTGTTTTGGGGAACGCAATAACGTCCCTGATGGAATCGGAGCCTGTCAGAATGGACGAAAGTCTGTCCACACCGAAGGCGATACCGCCATGGGGAGGTGTTCCGTAACGCAGAGCCTCGATGAAGAAGCCGAATTTATACTCACGCTCCTCTTCGGTGAAACCAAGAGCGTCGAACATTTTTTCCTGAATGTCGCTTCTGTGGATCCTGATGGAACCGCCGCCTATCTCTGAACCGTTCAGAACGAGGTCATAGGCTTTTGCTCTCATCTTGCCGGGGTCTGTGTCGAAGTATGCCACGTCTTCGTCCAGCGGAGCTGTGAAGGGATGGTGGACAGCGACGTATCTTTTCTCTTCCGCATCATACTCGAGCAGGGGGAAGTCCAGAACCCATGTGAAAGAGTACTGCCCCTCTTTGATATGACCGAGGAGATGACCGAGTTTTATACGCAGTTTTGACATATAAAGGTTTACGGTCTCTTTTTTTCCTGCGCCGAAGAAAATGATATCGCCCGGTTTTGCGCCCAGTTCCTTAACGATAGTATCGGCTGAATCGCCCAGAAACTTTACGATCGGCGACTGGAGGCCGTCTTCGTTAACTTTGATGTATGCCAGACCGCCTGCGCCGAGGGCAACAACCATGTCTGTGAGATCGTCGATATCTTTTCTGGTGAATTTCTCGCCTGCACCTTCTGCAACAACAGCTTTAACCACGCCGCCGTTTTTAACAGCATCAACAAACACTTTGAATCCGCTGTCCTTAACGAGTTCGTTAACGGTTTTAAGATACATTGCGAAACGGGTGTCGGGTGCATCGTGGCCGAATTTCTCCATAGCGTCGTCATAGGACATTCTGGGGAAACCTTTTTCAAGTTTGATGCCTTTTATTCTGTCGAAGATAAGGATGTACATATCCTCGATGAGATCCATAAGGTCTTCCCTGTCGATGAAGGACATCTCCATATCCAGCTGAGTGAACTCAGGCTGACGGTCGGCACGGAGGTCTTCGTCACGGAAGCATTTCACTATCTGGAAGTATCTTTCATAGCCGGCCACCATCAGAAGCTGCTTGAACATCTGGGGCGACTGGGGCAGCGCATAGCACTTGCCGGGGTTAACACGGCTGGGTACAAGGTAGTCCCTTGCGCCTTCGGGCGTGCTTTTTGTCAGGAAGGGAGTCTCGATATCCATGAAGTTTCTGCTGTAGAGGAACTCACGCACTGTGCGTGTGAGGTCATGACGAAGTCTCAGGTTGTTCTGAAGCTTCTGTCTGCGCAGGTCAAGATATCTGTATTTAAGCCTAACGTCTTCGTTGGCGTTGTTATAGTCGTCTATAAGGAAAGGAGGAGTGTTGGCGTTGTTCAGGATTTTAAGCTCGTCCACAACGATTTCAACTTCGCCTGTGGGGAGTTTGGTGTTCACTGTTCCGTCGGGTCTTCCGCCGACAGTACCTTTAACAGCGATAACAAATTCGTTTCTGATGCTTTCCGCAAGTTCATGAACTGCTTTGTTATATTCGGGGCTCATCACAACCTGAGTGATGCCCTCTCTGTCTCTGAGGTCAACGAAAATAACGCCGCCGTGGTCTCTGCGTCTTTGAACCCAGCCCATAAGGCAGACTTTTTCGCCGATATTTTTTCCGGTAAGCTGTGCACAGTGGTGGCTTCTACGCCATTCGCCCATGTTAGAAAGCACGTTAGTTCCTCCTGAGTTTATCTGTAATATATTCCGTAACCTTGGCAATCTCAATCTCTTCCTGCGTTCCCGCCTGCATATCTTTCACTGCGGCGGTTCCTTTCGCTGTTTCATCCTCGCCAAGCACCACTGTAAACAGTGAACCATATCTGTCCGCAAGGCTGAATTGCTTCTTCATCTTACGGAAATCATAGTCCATATCTACACTGACACCCTGAGAGCGCATTTCGTTCGCTAATTTTAACGCAATTTTATCGGAAATGTCCCTGAAACTGATTATGAATACGTCAAGGTCGTTCTCTTTCTCCGTTTCGTTCAGCATGCAGAGGCTGACCAGCCTGTCTATTCCCACCGCAAAGCCTATGCCCGCAGTGTCGGGTCCGCCCAGAAGCTGAATGAGTCCGTCGTACCTGCCGCCCGCCCCTACTGCGCTTTGTGAGCCGAGTCTGTCGGTTATCATCTCAAAAGCCGTGCGGACGTAATAGTCAAGCCCTCTGACCATCATAGGGTTTACCTTATAGGGCACCTGAAGGGCATCCAGATAGGATTTTACGCCGTCGAAGTGGTCTCTGCATTCGCCGCAGAGATAGTCCACCGCTTTAGGCGCATCAGCGGTTATCTTTTTGCAGGACTCGTTCTTGCAGTCCATAATCCTCATTGGGTTCTTGTCCAGCCTGCGCAGGCAGTCGCCGCAGAGGTGTTCTATGTTTGATTTGAAATATTCTATGAGTTTTTCGTTGTATGCGGGACGGCATGCGGGACAGCCTATTGAGTTTATCTCCATGCTGACGAAATTCTGAATACCGAGGTTCTCCGCAAGTTTATACAGCAGATAGATAACGTCTGCATCTATCGAGGGGCCGCCTGAACCGAAAACCTCGATCCCCGCCTGAGTGAACTGGCGGAATCTGCCCTTCTGGGGGCGTTCCCTGCGGAACATAGGACCGACATAGTAATATTTTGATATGCCGGGAGTCGAGAACAGCTTGTTTTCAACGTAGGCACGAACGAGGGACGCTGTTCCCTCCGGACGGAGTGCAACCTGAGTTCCGTCTCTGTCCTCAAAAGCGAACATCTCTTTCTCAACGATATCGGTCGTTGAGCCTATTCCTCTGTTAAATACTTCTGATTTCTCAAGAATAGGAAGATAGAACTCTTCGAAATTGAACGTGCGGAAAGTTTGTCTGAATACTTTTTCGACCTTGTTCCAGTATCTGGCTTCCAGTCCGTATATATCTCTGAAACCTTTGACTTTTTGATACACGGGATATAATCCTCCAAAACTGTTATTTTACGCACAAAACCCTTTGCAGTCAATAATAAGGTTTCAGAGCTTGAATTTTATCCTTGCTGTGGCGGCGATCGCCAGCGAGGCTTCTTCTATGTCCAGTTTGGAGAGATTCAGTACTCCGTGGTAGATCATGGGGTCGTCTATCTGTCTGGAAAAATGATGTTTAAAATACTTTTCCTTTCTCTTATCAACTTCCTTAATGCGTTCCCCCGCTTCTTTTTTGGAGATGTTCTCACGGGCGCTGAGCCAGCGCACCCTGTCTTCAAAATCCGCAACCAGTCTGAAATGAAGCGTGTCGGGCACGCCCGCCAGAATACTGACACCGCCCCGCCCCATTATCACCGCATTTGTGGTGTCCGATGCCTTGATGATTATCTTTTTGATCATCTCCTGAAAGGTCTCGCTATCAAAAGCTGTGGTGTCGGGGTTATATTTGCTGAAAAAGGTCTCCGCTTCCTGCATTGCAACCTCTTTCGCTGTCTTTTCGGAATAGTCTGTGGTGTTCAGCATGTCGTGAAACATGCCGAAGTCGAAATATTTGGAAAGGAAGGCTCTTGTGGTGGAAAATTCCTCCTCGTCGAACTGCTTCAGCTTGTCCTCGTTTGTGCTCATAAGGATAGAAGCTATGCGTATCAGCTCTTTATGAAGAAACTTGAATCCAAGTTTTTCCGCCACACGCTCCGCAACATACTCTCCGCCGCTTCCGTATTGTCTTGAAACTGTTATAATCGCCATACGCACACCCCCAGTCTGGTTATGCCAAGATCGTCTTTAATATTTTTTATCATATCATGAATGTTTTGGCAACTTACAGGGTGAACGTAGTCCGGATAAATTTCCGCCATGGGATACAGAACGAAACTGCGGTTCTGCATCTCTATGTGTGGCAGATTAAGCTGAGGAAGGGTCAGAACTGTTCTGTCAAAATCGATTATATCTATATCTATAAGGCGGGTATACCATCGTCCGGTATTCTCCCTGCCCATGACCTTTTCAAGGTTTTTAACTGCCGTGAGAAGATTTTCAGGAGAAAAATCAGTCCGTACAAGCATACATAGGTTGAAATATCCGTCCTGAGAATCACGCAGAAGCGAAGCGGTCTTATAGACCGATGAAACCCTCACAACCTCGCAGAAACGGGATATCTCCCTGACAGCATCGGCAAGATTTCCGGACTTGCGCCCGAGGTTACTTCCCAGCCCCAGAACCGCCAAGCTCTTTTTGTGCATCTTCCATCCTCGCCCTGATAAGATCCAGCATCTCCCTGTCCTTGATTCCGTCGGGGCTTACAGGGTCAAGAAAGCGTATTCTGACCTTTTTGAAAGGGTTTATGTAAAACGCACCCTTCTTCATGACTTTGCCCGAACCGTCTATCACAAAAGGAATAATGGGCTGTCCGGTTCTGACCGCCAGAGTGAACGCACCACGCTTAAAGGGCAGCATAACGCCGTCCTCAGATCTTGTGCCTTCGGGGAACAGCAGGACAGAGTAGCCCTCCTGAATCTTTTTTGCCGCCTCAAAAAGGCTTTTCAGCGACTCACGGCTCTCGCCCCTGTCGATGGGAATAAGACCCATGTGCTTGATGGCATAGCCGAAAAAGGGAATTGAAAAAAGCTCCCTCTTGGCCATGAACAGAAACTGTTTATCGATTATGGATATCATGGAAAAGATATCGACGTAGCTCTGGTGGTTGCCCATGAAAACGTAGTTTTTGTCCTTCTCGATCTTTTCAATGCCTTCAACTTCATAATTAACAAGAAAAAGTTTCGAGCTTATCCTTGCCCAGAGTTTTGCCAGAAAAAAGAAAGGATTTTTACCCATAAGAACGAACGGAACACCGCACACAACAAGAAAAGCGGTCATGAGACCGAATATTATCCAGACACAGAGACTGTAGATTGTTTTCATTTAACCTTACCTGCGATGTCGGCCAGAACCCCCGAAAAGGTCGGGTGGTTAAAGACGAAATCCTCCAGTTTGTTGAGAGATATTTTTGACTGGATCATCATTGAAAATGTAGTGACAAGGTCAGCCGCACCGCTTCCGATGGCATGGCATCCCAGAATTTTTTTTGTGGAATCATCGTAAATTATCTTTATGAAACCTTTCAAAGTGCCCGACATTATGGCCTTTTCAAAGTTCTTGAAAGTATGCCTTATCACCTTGCACTCTATGCCCTGCTCCTTCGCCTTGTCCTCGCTGAGGCCTACGGCTGCTATCTCAGGATCGAGATGCAGGATTCTGGGGCAGTAATCCGCTGAAATAATCTTGCTGCGCTCCAGAATGTCGTTGGCAACCATATCCGCAGACATGTACGCCCAGTTCACGAACATATTTATTCCTGTGCAGTCGCCCACAACATAAACGTTCCTGTTGGTGGTTCTCAGGTTTTTAGTCAGCTTGGGAAATCCCTTTTCGCAGAGCTTTATTCCTGCGGCATCAACACTCAGCCTGCCCATGTTCGGTTTCCTGCCGATGGACAGAAACACCTCTTCGGACTCAAGTTTCGTGTCGTTGCTCAGGAAAACGATGGTCTTGTTGCCCACTTTTTCGATGCGCTCCACCGATACGCCCTTAACTATCTCCACGCCGTTCTTCTTCATCTGGTCTTCATAGTCTTTGACAACCTGCCTGTCGATGGTGGCAAGAACTTTTTCAGTTTTTTCTATAATGGTCACCGTTGACCCGATTCTTCTGAAAAATGTCGCAAACTCGGTTCCTATGAAACCGCCGCCAACGACAATCACGCTCTTGGGCGCTGCCGTAAGCTCGAAAATATTTGTGGAATCAAGGAGTTTCTTTGTTGAAGGGACATTTGCCCCCATGTTGTTGGAGCCTGTGGCTATGACAGCCTTTGAAAAACCGATGAGAAACGATTGTTTGTCATCGGTGACACGGAAGGTGTTCGCATCTTCAAAAACAGCTGTTCCACGAATTATCTGGACGCCAGATTCCTCAAGATCATCCTGAAAGTCTTTGACCAGCTTTGAGGTCACCCCGTCTATGTACTTTTTGGCCTTTTTAAAGTCAAATGACGGAGATTTATCGTATTCGACATTAATGAAGTTGGAGGCCTTGTTGACGCTCCTTTCATACAGATAGCTGATGTGCAGAAGCAGATTGGAAACAACGCTTCCGGCGAAGCAGTAGCTCCCTCCGATGTTCTTATCTATCAGCAGAACCTGTTTTCCATTGTCAGCCAGCATTTTGGCACATTCGATGCCGGCAGGGCCGGCACCGATGACAACAATGTCGAAATGTTGTTTAACCATAGAGGATTAATACCTGTAGTGCTCAGGCTTGTAAGGGCCTTCCACAGGTACGCCGATGTAATCGGCCTGCTCTTTTGTAAGCACAGTGAGCTTGGCACCGATCTTTGCGAGGTGCAGTCTTGCAACCTCCTCGTCAAGTTTCTTGCTGAGCCTGTAAACCTTGGGCTCGTATTTCTCTTTATTCACCCAGAGGTCTATCTGTGCAAGGGTCTGGTTTGTGAACGAGTTGCTCATAACGAACGACGGGTGGCCGGTGGCGCATCCGAGGTTGACCAGTCTGCCTTCGGCAAGCAGATATATTGAGTTGCCCGCAGGGAAAGTGTATTTATCAACCTGAGGCTTGATGTTCAGTTTTTTGATTCCCTTGAACTCTTCGAGTTTGGAAACCTGTATCTCATTGTCAAAGTGTCCGATATTGCACACGATGGCCTGATCTTTCATCTTTTCCATGTGCTCAATGCGGATGATGTCGAGGTTTCCTGTGGTGGTGACATATATGTCGCCTGTTCCCAGAGTGTCCTCAACGGTTTTAACTGCGTATCCAGCCATAGAGGCCTGAAGTGCGCAGATCGGGTCAACTTCTGTGACCATTACGATTGCGCCCATTGCTTTAAGAGCTTCGGCGCATCCTTTGCCCACGTCTCCGTAGCCGCAGACAACCGCAACCTTACCTGCGATCATAACGTCGGTGGCTCTTTTTATGCCATCCACGAGAGACTCACGGCAGCCATAAAGGTTATCAAATTTTGATTTTGTAACAGAGTCGTTTACATTGATTGCCGGAACCAGCAGTTCACCTTTTTCCATCATCTGATAGAGCCTGTGGACACCTGTTGTGGTCTCCTCTGACACCCCTTTCCACTCCTTCACAGTGTCGTGCCATCTGGTGGGGTTCTCTTTCAGGATTATCTTAAGGCGTTTGTAAAGTTCGGCCTCATCTTCGCCATGGGGCGTTCTGTCGAGGATTGAAGGATCTTTCTCTGCGAGGTAGCCGATGTGTATCATCATCGTGGCATCGCCGCCGTCGTCAACTATAAGCTGAGGACCTTTGCCACCATCGAAGCGGAGTGCCATATCGGTGCACCACCAGTATTCCTCAAGGTTTTCACCCTTCCATGCGTAAACAGGGGTTCCTGCGGCCGCAATTGCAGCGGCGGCATGATCCTGAGTGGAGAAAATGTTGCAGCTCGCCCATTTGACCTCAGCACCGAGGGCTGTAAGGGTTTCTATAAGCACGGCAGTCTGGATGGTCATATGCAGAGAACCGGATATGCGCACGCCGGCCAGAGGCTTAAGCGGTGCATATTTCTCTCTGGTGGCCATGAGACCGGGCATTTCGTGTTCTGCGATATCGATTTCCTTACGGCCGAAATCAGCAAGGGAGATATCAGCAACTTTATATTTGAGCGAGTTATCCATTTATATTCTCCTGAATATAGAACACCCGCAGGGTTTTATGCCTCTGCGGGTGTGAAAATTTAGTTTATCAGCGTATTGCTGCAAGAAGTGCGTCAACTTTGTCGGTCTGTTCCCATGAAAACTCGTTGCGGCCGAAGTGACCGTAAGCGGCTGTTTTTCTGTATATGGGTTTGCGGAGATCAAGGGCGGACATGATACCTTTGGGAGTGAGGTCGAACACCTCTTTAACCGCTTTTTCGATAAGTTTCTCATCAACTTCGGAGGTTCCGAAAGTGTTGACCATAACGCTGACGGGTTCTGCAACACCTATTGCATAGGCAACCTGAATCTCGCATCTTTTCGCAAGTCCTGCGGCAACTATGTTTTTGGCAACCCATCTGGCCGCATAAGCTGCCGAACGGTCAACCTTTGACGGGTCTTTTCCGCTGAAAGCGCCGCCGCCGTGACGTCCCATGCCGCCGTATGTGTCAACGATAATCTTACGGCCGGTGAGACCGCAGTCTCCCATGGGTCCGCCTATTACGAAACGGCCTGTGGGGTTGATGTGATATTTGCAATTGTCATCGAGCATATCGCTGGGGATGACAGGTTTGATTACTTTTTCAATGATGTCACGCTTCAGAGTGTCCATTTTAATGTCTTCGGAGTGTTGAGAGCTGACAACGACAGTGTCCACACGCAGAGGAGTGAAGCCGTCGTATTCTATAGTAACCTGAGATTTGCTGTCGGGGCGCAGATAGCTGAGTTCCCCGCTTTTGCGAACTTCGGAGAGTTTCTTAGTGATTTTGTGAGCCAGCATGATAGGCATGGGCATAAGCTCGGGAGTTTCGTCACATGCATAACCGAACATAAGACCCTGGTCGCCTGCGCCGCCTGTGTCAACGCCCATTGCGATGTCTGGGGACTGTTTGTTCAGTGTTATGATGATGCCACAAGTATCGGCATCGAAACCGAATTTCGCTCTGGTGTAGCCTATCTGGCGGATCGTTTCTCTGACTGTTGACTGAATATCCACATAGGTGTTTGTGGTGACCTCACCGGAAATGACAGCGAGGCCTGTTGTTACAAGCGTTTCACATGCCACACGGCTGTTGGGATCATCGGCAAGCATTGCATCAAGAATTGCGTCTGAAATCTGGTCTGCAATCTTGTCGGGGTGTCCCTCGCTCACAGACTCCGATGTGAATAAATACTTCTTATTATTCATCAACTATCTCCTATAAACCATTATCGGACTTGTATTTAACCATGAGCTGCTCCATTTTGTCCTTTCCTCTGAGTTTAAGAACCTTCAGCTCCTTCATTTTCGCCTCAACCTCCGGCGGAAAATACTTAAGACTGTAAAGAGCCTCAAGGTCCTGTTCAAAACGGATGTGGTTTTCAAAAAGAGCCTTGAATTCCTCGTCCACCTGAATCATCTTTTCCACCAGTGCGCTGTCTTTAAGCATACTCGTCACCCCTGTAATCTTTACGGAGGCAGGACATTCTGAGGGCGTGTCTGCCTTCACCGTAATAATCTTTAATCTCGCCGTTAGTGCGAAAGCCTTTTTTTTCATATAGCTTTACGGCGGAAGAGTTTGTCTTTTCCACCTCAAGGTATATGACGTTTATATTTTTGTTCTTCTCAACGCAATACGTCAGCAGACGCCCTGCTATCCCCTGCCTGCGGAAACCGTCCGCAACAGCAACAACCGCAAGCTCTGCCTCATCAAGAATATACCAGAAAACAATGTATCCTGCTATACTCCCATCTATATCGTATACTAAAAAATCGCAGTTATCCTTAAAAAGTTCAGTTTCGAAGGACTTTCTGCTCCATGGGCGGGGAAACGAGGTATTTTCTATGACCAGAATCCGGTCAATATCCTCATGCTCCGCATTTCTTATCAAAATTTATCTCCGCTTCGCTGGGTCTCATATACATGGGAGCGTAGTCGCCCAGAAAGCTCTCGAATCTGTCGGAGAGAATGGCCTCCGAAAGGTTTAGCTGCTGCCCGCCAACGCTGTTCACCAGCAGAAAGTCGTCAATATTGTCAAATTTATCCGTAAGATATCCGGAAAAATCGTTATTTCCGAAATCATAGTGTCTGTATCCGTAGAGTCTGCCGCGGAGCCTTACAGCCGTAGTGACCTTCTCTCTGCCGCTGACTATTGCCGCCGCATCAAGAGAGCTGATGCCCTGCAAAACTTTTCCATGCGCCATGCAGAACCCCAGAAGAGTTGCAACACCCACCCTGATCCCTGTGAAAGAACCGGGTCCCTTGACGATGAAAAACCTGTCAATGTCCGAAGGACAAAGACCCGAGCCGGACAGAAGACCGTCCAGCGCCCAGAGCATTTTTTCACTTAAGGAGTTTTCAAGCGTCAGAAAGATAGACGAGAAGGGCTTTCTGTGCTCATCGCAAATGGTGACAGCCAGTCCTTTTCCCGATGTATCCGCAAGCATATACTTCATTTCAGCTATCTTATCAGATATGCGTTATAAGTCAATTCCCGAATCACATAAAGGGATTCAGGTTTTTCTCGTGGCCGATGGTGCTTTCTTCCCCGTGTCCGGGATAAACCACTGTTGCATCATCCAGAGTGAAAAGCCTGTTGTTTATGCTGTCGACAAGGCTCTGGGTACTACTGTAGGGGAAATCAGTGCGGCCCACCGATTCCAGAAACAGAGTGTCGCCGGTTATCACGCATCCAAGCTCTTTTATATAAAAACAGCATCCGCCGGGGGTATGTCCCGGAGTATGGATGACCTCTATCTCGATGCCGCCCAGATCAAGTTTCTGGCCGTGCTCTATGCCGTGGGTGACGGCAGGTGTCTCCATATCGCCGAAACCGTACATCTGCATGACCTTCTGCCCCTGAGGGAGCAGGAACGAATCGTCCTGATGCATATAAAAAGGAACAGAGAATTTTTTCATCAGGGGAGCGATTGCGCCTATGTGGTCGAAGTGACCGTGGGTGTTGAGAAGTGCTGCCAGAGAAAGGTTTTTGGAGCGAAGATACTCTTCGATCTCCTCCTCGTTGCCTCCGGCATCCACCACAACAGCCTTGCCGTTCTTCTCCAATATATATGTGTTTACGCCCAAAGGGCCAGTTACTACTATTTCAAGATGCATATTAACCTCTCATCACTGTTTCGGAGCCAGTTCTAATATTATTGTAACCGGACCGTCATTTTCAAGCCCTACTTTCATATCGGCCGCAAAAACTCCGGTTCCTATCTTCGATGGATCGTAAAGCCCTTTGCAGAGCGAGATAAATTTTT
The DNA here is from genome assembly GCF_004339245.1 of Seleniivibrio woodruffii. NCBI lineage: Bacteria > Pseudomonadati > Deferribacterota > Deferribacteres > Deferribacterales > Geovibrionaceae > Seleniivibrio > Seleniivibrio woodruffii. The sequence goes on along the minus strand of NZ_SMGG01000004.1, from coordinate 386,230 downwards.
CATAATAGGCGTTTGCCGTGTCGGGATTCATTGCGTTCATAAAATCCGGACGAAGGCCTTTTTTACAGTTTCCGGCTATGGTGAACTGGCTGACAATTATTATCCCGCCGCCTATATCCTTAACAGATCTGCCCATTTTGCCGTGTTCATCTTCGAATATGCGCAGATTGACCGTTTTGTGCGCCATCTCGGCACACATATCCTCAGTATCTCCCCGCTCAACACCCAAAAGCACAACCAGTCCCTTCCCTATCTCCGAATGCACACGCCCGTCGATACGCACGCTGGCGCTGCTAACCCTCTGCACAACAGCTTTCATCTGATAACCCTCAATAAATTCACTCTGAACATATACATGATACCAAAATACACAAAACAGCCCAGAACAATGTTGGCAATAACGTTAAGACCGTATGTACCGGCATAATAAACAACAATAGTCATGGCGGCGGACGAAGCCGCAACCTTTAAGATAAAATTTATGTCCCTGCGGATGGGATAGCTGTATTTTTTAATATTGGCATAAAGATAAACGCCGTTAAACAGTGCCGATACCGATGATGCAAGAGCTATTCCGGCATGCCCCAGAGGCTTCATAAATGCAAAGCAGAGTGCAACATTCAATATAAAGCTTATAAAAGCACCCCTGAGAGGGGTTTTAACGTCACTGTCGGAATAATATATCCTGCTGAAAACACTTATGAGCGAATAAAACAGCAGGCCGACTGAATACATCTGCAAAGCGAAAGCAGTGGCCTCCACATCTGAACGCCCGAAAGACATTCTGCCGTATATCATATCTATTATAGGGTAGGCAAGAATGATAAGCCCTGCGCTGGCGGGTATCATTATGGCAAAAATGGAGTTCACCGCCTTATTTATCAGCATATCCCTCTGCTCGTATTCGCCTTTTGAGTTTGAAACGCTGATTTCGGTGAGCGTGACCGTTCCCACCGCCACGGCAAACATTCCAAGAGGGAACTGAAACAGCCTGTTTGCATAATACAGATAGGTTATGCTCCCCACCGCAAGGTAGGAGGCGATTATACGTCCCATCATGAAGTTGAGCTGATTTATGCCCACGCTGGCAAGGGATGGAAGCACCAGATGGAAAGTTTTTTTAGCTTCCGGATCCAGTCCGCCTGAAAAAACAGGCCTGTACCCCTTTATGACAGCAAATATAAGCACTCCCGCAAGCTGAAGCAGACCGCCGAAAAGAACGCCGTAGCACAGAAAATATATATCTCCGGATTCTTTATAGCCCACCCATGCTCCGATTATCATTGCAATATTCAGAAGCGCAGTGGATGAAGCCGGGATGTAATAACTGTTTTTGATATTAAGATATCCGCTGAGAAGCGCACAGATTGAAATAAAAAAAAGATAAGGCATCAGAACCTTGAGCATATTGGCCGCCGGAATGAGAATTGCGGGGTCGTTTCTGTAGCCGGGCATAAAAACGGAAACTACAGACTCAGGAAAAATAAAAACAAAAACGAGGATCAAAAAGATTATTAACGAAACACCCAGAATCAGACTGGTCAGATATCTTGATGCCTCCCTCTCCCCCTGTCTGGTTATCTTATCGCTCATGACGGGAACAAACACAGAAGACAAAGCACCTTCGGCAAAAAAAGCCCTGAAAAGATTGGGGATTGCAAATGCGACAAAAAATGCATCAGTTACGGCATTTACGCCGTAAAATCCCGCCACAAGCACATCCCGAACCATTCCGAGAACCCTGCTTGTGAATATTCCAAGCCCGGATTTCAGAACTTTCCTAACAAATCCTGCCATGACAATTATTTCCTTAAAAAAAAATGTAAATTCACTTTACACGCAAAAACACATCGGATATAATGAGACATTGAAAAATATCATAAATAAACGATATTTGCACGGAGATTATGGTTATGACTAAATCAGAACTGATCGAAGTAATTGCTACACTGAACCCCGAACTGACAAAAAAGCAGATCGAATTCATCGTTAACGGTGTTTTTCAGAACATCAAAGACGCTCTGAAAGCAGGCGACAAAGTTGAAATCCGTGGTTTCGGCAGTTTCAAAATCAGAGAGAAAAACTCTAAGCTCGGCCGCAACCCCAAAACCGGAGACAAAGTGGAAGTACCTTCCAAGAACGTACCCTACTTCAAGCCCGGAAAAGAGATTAAAGAACTTCTGATCGACGCCGAATAATAATCAGCGTTTTTTAGATCTTCTTATTCAGAAGAGCGGACTGAATACTTTTTGCAGTATATTTTTGCCTGATATGCTCATTGCATATCTTATCGCTTATCTTTTTCCCAATCTCCGTTTTTTCGTTTTCAAGACGATTTAAGACCTTCTTGTGTTCAGCAAGAAGGTTTTTTGTTTGTGAGATAATGTGTTCAGATTTTTCAGGAACACTGTCCAGAAATTCAACAAGCTGATCAATATAAAAACTGTAATTTTGATATTTTTCCAAGAATGAATCATCAAACTCTCTGGTTATCAGATCCTTAGCGGCTTCATACGATTGTTTAAAAAGAACGTCAAAGTCAGACTGGCTCATACAGGATTGTTTCCTTATCAGAATGTTCGAAACGGTGATCATTCAAAGGGATAGAACTTCATCACCGTGTTCGGATCAGCCTTTTTGTGTGCATTCAGAGCATTCTGCGAATCGTCCTCAAACCTGCGCTTCAGCTCTTCCAGCATATCATAGGCCTGATCTCTGGACGTTATGGAGTTTGAGCTTTGAACCGCAAGCCTGTTCTCGTTCCGGATTCCGATTATGTCGGATATCTGCTGCTTTTCAGCCGAAACGGAACTGTCGGCAGATTTAGAACCCTGCACACCTTCAGCTTCAGATTGTGTTTTCTTCTTATCCATCTGCAGGAGTTTTTCCCGCAGATTGATAATTGAACCGTTTGAGTTGATGGTCATAAGTTTATCCGGCAAAATTTACCGATCTTACCTCTGTGGTGTTCTGTTCGGGTTTGGCGGCGGCACCCTCTTCTTTCTGGATAACCTCGCGCCATGCCTCTCTTAGATTAGACATCAGTTTTATCACACTTTCAACCTTTTCTTTGTTTTTGTCTTTATTTGCTTCGATAAGCTGCCACACCATGAAGTCGTAAAGACGAAGAAGGTTCTGTGAAATATCGCCTGCATCCATGTTCAGAGTAGACATCAGCTCATAAATTATGTTCTGAGCTTTCATTATATTATTGTGCGCTTCCTGCACATTTTTTTCATCGATAGCCTTAACAGCAACACGCATAAACTTGATTGCGCCGTCATAGAGCAGAAGAACCAGTTTTCCTTTGGTAGCGCCTTCAACTTCCTGCTTGATGTAGTTTTTGTAAGGGCTTTGCATATCTTAAAACTCCTTTATCAGAATTTATCCTATTTTGATGATGTGACGCTGCCCAGAGCCGAAGACTGGGACTGTGCATTCGCTATTGCCTTTTCCATAGCGGTGAACTGAGCCCAATATCTTTCGAGCTGCTGCTGAACCCTGTCTTCCTGATTACTGATCTTGGTATCCAGGTTGTTCATGAAAGACATAAGCGTTCCGTTTGTGCCCAGTTTGTTTCCGATGATACCGCTGATACTGTCAGTATAGGTCTTTAAGACGTAGGTATCGAAGTATCTGGCCCAGCCGGTTTCGTTCTTTATGGTCTTTTGCATGGCAGCCGCTTCTTTCGCACTCGTAGCGTCATCTACATCTAAATCGGATGAATTCGAAAAAAATGTATAAACATCTTTAGGATTATTTTGCAGTGCATTCATAAAAGTTGAGTTTTCTTCAAGTGCGGCAACAATTTCGTCATAATCAGTAGAAATTGTCACCATGTATCCGTACACCTCTTTTGTGAGGTCTCCGGCACCCGCAACCTTTATTCCAAGATCAGACATATCGTTTATTTTGGAGTTTATGCCTGAACGCTCCTCAAAAAATGAGGTTCGGATATTGGTTTTAAGATATCTGAGTTCCGAGCTTCGTCTGACCACGTCATAGCCGTTATAAAGCTCATACTTCTCCTGATAGTCGGCTACGTCGCTTTCGCTCATGCTCTCCTTGTCAGAATCCGCAAGATACGTGGTGTAGTCATCCTCATTATCGTCCTTTTCCGGAACGTTCAGCTTATCCATAAGTTTGTTGTAGTTCTGGATAAAACTTGCAAACGCCTTTACGCCTTTCGAAGGGTCGACCGAGATATCTATTGTTGTGGTCTCGTTGCTCTCGGAGTTGAGGGTGAAGGTCACGCCGCTGATAACATCGCTTATCACGTTGGTATCACGCACATATGTTGTGCCGTTGACAACAAATGCGGCTCTTGTGCCCTCCTGCCCTATTGTTTTTGTAGTTGTGGCATTGTTCGTCAGGTTAAAGGCCGCAAGTATGTTGCTGGTGTCAGTTGCAGCACCGACGGTTATGGGATTCACAGAGTTTGATTTCAGCAGAACCTTATCCGAAGAGGTGTCATAGGTCATTGTTACACCAGCACCGGATTTATTCACCTTATCCAGCACTGTCTGAATGGTATCCTTTGTGGCATCAACATATATAGACACCCCGTTTATGGTGAACGTGCCCGAATATGGATAGGTCGTAAGCCCTGCTCCTGTGAGGGGCGAAGTAGTACTTATGTTCCCCGCCGTGGAGCCTTTCGTATATGTAGTGTTGCTGGTGGTATCCAGTTTCAGCAGTTTAAATATACTGCTGGTGTCGGTGTAGTCGCCGAATGTTATTGACTGTGCACCGCTTGTGTTGGACTGAAGAGTGATTTTCTTGGATGTGGAGTCGTATGATGCTGTGACTCCGGCTCCGGATGAGTTTATCATACCCAGAAGGTCGTTAACGCTTAATTTTGTGTAGTCGCTGATGGTTATGGATACACCGTTGATTGTGAATGATCCGTTGAGAGTTGAGTTGGCCGCAACTGAAAATCCGGCATTGTTAAGACCGACAGCCGTCAGGTTCAGTGTTCCCGCAGTAACGGTGTCAGAAACGTAGGTCGAATAGGTTGCAGCAGAAACTTTCAGCGAGGCATCCTGTGCGAAAACAAAGGTTCCGGTGGTAATGGTTGCCGACTGGGTTATGGTCGCCCCCGGAATAAGCCCCGCTGTGGAGCTTGCCAGCTTGTTCTGAAGATCAGAGGCGGTGTTTGCCAGATGATATTTGTTTATCTTTGTGGATGTGGACACTGACGGGCTGGTGCTCTCGGAGAAGCCTATCTCGTTGCGAAGTGTACCTGCGTCAGTTCCGCTGAACGTTATGTTGTGGTTTGCGATGGTAGTTTCGTACATGGAGAAGTTCCATGTGCTTCCTGTACTGTTAAAATCCGCCCTGAAAGCCGCATACTGAACGTTGTTTGTTCCCATGGCAGAATTCAGCGCTGTGTTCAGGGTATCCTGAATATTGGTGGAAACAGTATTTATATCCTGCCCTGTGGTGCCGAAAGTTCCGTTGATGGTCACCGACTGGGCGTTGCCGTCGGAATCAGTATATGCAAAAGTAAGCTGTCCCGAAACATCAGCAGTGAGATTTCCGTTGGCATCAACGTTTGAAAAGGTGGAACCTGCCTGTTTTTTCACAGAACCGACGTTCTGAACCTCGAAAACATCTGTGGAAAGATATTTACTGGCTCCTGTAACTGAAACGGTCACCGTGTGCTTGCCTTCAAGGGATTCAGTGGCGTTTCCGGTTATCTTGGTGACGTTAGCTCCCGCTGTAACTATGCCCACTTTGGTATATGAGCTTACAGCTTCCGAGTTTTTGGCCAGCTTGTTCACTTTTATGGAGTGGGAACCGATGCTCGCATCCGTTGTCGCTGTTGCCGTCGCTACGGCACTGTTGGTGGAGTTAACTTTTTTGGTGAGATACGTTGATTCCAGTTTCAGCGAAAGCAGACTGCCGGACATATCCGTCATCATGTCATTGACCGACGAATAAACCCCAAACTCAACCTCTTTATATGATAACTGTCCTTTCAGCCTGTCCACAGATACGTTTGCCTGTTTTGTCATCTGTTCAACGAGCGCATTGGTGTCCAGACCGGACATAATACCGCCTATCTGAATTCCAGCCATGAGTCAACCTCCGATGGATACCAGCCTAATCGGCCTGCAAAATTTTAGCTTTAGAAACAAATTGCCCAAACCTGAAAAATGTATTAAAGCAGTAGGTATGAAAAATATTATTGTTTACGACTGCGACGGGGTACTCTTCGACAGCACAGCCGCCGTCAAAGGCTATTATGATTTCCTTTTCGGAAAATACGGAATACCGAAGATAGACTGGGAAAACCCTTCCCTTGTCAGTCTTGCCATGATGGGCACAAACGAAGGCATCATCAGAAACTTCGTCACAGACGAAAAGCTGATAGGCGAGATGCTGGAGTTTGCCACGAACATGAACTTCAAACTGTTCATAGATCTTATGAAACCAAACCCTAACATTCATGATACCCTCGAAAAGCTTCAGTCTTCCGGCCGCAGCCTCGCTGTTTTCACAAACAGAGGCATATCGCTTTCATACCTTTTAACACATTTCGGCATGGGAAATTTTTTCTCCTATACCGTCACATGCATGGATGTAGCAAAACCGAAGCCAAACCCCGAAGGGCTTTACAAGATTATGGATTATTTCGGAACGGAAAAAGATGCTCTGCTGTTCATTGGCGACTCAATGACAGACTATCTGGCAGCAAAAGCAGCGGATGTCCATTTTCTGGCATATGAGAACAGGCTTGAAGACAGTATACTCATAAAGGATCATACAGAGGTTTTCGACTATCTCTGCGTAAGCTCTTTCAGCGCCTGATATACGGAATATGGGGTATTAAGCGTGTCAGGCCCTGTGCCCAGAGCTATTTTCAGCTTATTGTCACCATGAAAATCACTGCCGCCTGAAACACCCAGCCCCAGCTTTTCAGCAATTCCATGATAGAATGGCCATCTGTCGGGTTTTATCTCCGAACAGAAAACCTCTATGGCGTCAAGCCCTCTCTCTTTAAGATCCCCAAGGAAAGGAACAAGCTCCTCATCGCTGAGGCGCAGACTTGCCGGATGTGCCAGAACAGCTATTCCACCTGCTCCGTGGATGATCTCTGCCGCCTCATCAAAACCCAGTCTGGCCTTATCAACATACAGCGGCTGGCCCTTCGCCAGATATTTATCGAACGCCTCCTGCATCGTTGAGACAACCTTACACTTTATCAGATACTTTGCAATGTGCGGCCTGCCCAGTTCCCCTTCGTTTCCGTCGGAAACGTCCTCAAGGGTCACTTTGCGTCCCAAAAGTCCGCTTACAGCGGCAACTATCTTCTCATTGCGGGTTCTGCGGGCATTTTTCAGAAAATCCAGCGTTTCGTTCAGCCTTTTCTCCTTATAATCCAGAAACAGACCCACAACATGAAAGGTTCCGCTGTCGTAATCTATACTCAGCTCCGTTCCCGCCACTCTCTCCACAGACGTTACATGGGAGAAAAAATCGTGAAGCCCGTCAACAGTGTCGTGGTCGGTCAGCGCAAGCACCTCAACCCCTCTTTTTTCAGCGTATTCAAGCAGTTTCGAAGGAGAAAACGTACCGTCCGAATAGGTTGAGTGGCAATGCAGATCTATCATGAAAAACCCCTTGTTATTATCATTTTAACAATATATTATGTCCACTATGCATAAGCTACAGTATATCCTTTACAGAATATGTGTCAACGTTATTGGAATCGGGTTCACCTCGCTCATAATGGAGAAGGTGAACGTCCAGTCTTACACTGCTCTGATATCGGCGGCGCTCATTCTGACGTTCTTTCAGGCGTTTCTGCGCCCTCTGCTGTTTTTTCTGACCCTGCCCTTCCAGATTCTCAGCCTCGGCATAGGCTACATGGTCATAAACTCCCTGCTCCTTCTGCTCACTGCAAATTTCATTGACGGACTTCAGGTGGGCGGCTTCTGGACAGCTTTTCTGGGGGCGATAGTCATCAGTCTGGTGAACCTGATCTTCGACGGGTTCTCCTCCCGTTCGTCCGTAAAAGTTTTTTACCACAAAGGCAATTGATCCATGAACAAAAAACTCTATAAGATCGTCTTTATTGATGAAGATAAAAAAGTGCAGACAATTCACGCAAGCTATCTGAACCCGTCATCTTTTCTGGGGCTGATAGAGATTTCAGACATTGTTTTCATCGGCCAGTCTGATATAATCATATCACCGGACGACGGCAAGCTGAAAGAAACCTTCAAAAACGTTGAGCGATCATACATTCCGCTGAACTATATTGTCCGCATCGACGAAGTGACCATGAAAAAAGAAACACCCGTTATAAGGCTGTACAGTGAAACTCAAGCTGATTCATAAATACATTCTGAAAGAACTGCTCCCCGTTTTCTTTCTGGGCAACATATTTTTCGTTCTCCTGCTCCTTCTGGACAAACTTGTTGATCTTTCAGACCTTTTTTTCACAAAAAGCGTCCCCGGATGGCTCATAATCCAGACGGTGATATACTATCTCCCTTCGTTTTTCGTAATAACCATACCCACTTCGGCTCTGCTGGCCGTTATGTTCGTTTTCGGCAGAATGTCGTCTGAAAGCGAGATCGTAGCCATGCGCTCCTTTGGTGCGGGCAGACGTTTTTTCCTTCTTCCTGCAATGATATTCGCCATCGGAGTGTTCATCATCGGCGTTCTGATGAGTTCATATTTCATGCCTAAGGGGAGTTTTCTGGCGGCAGAGAACGTGCTTAAAATGGCTAAGCTCGTGTCCATTAAAGACATAAAAGAAAAAGAGCTTTATGAAGAACTTAAAGGCTATGTATTCTATGCCGAGAAGAAGATAAGCACCACTGAGTACGAAAGGCTCATGATAATCGATAAGGAAAAGAACTCTGTCATAACGGCTGAATCCGCAAAAATAATCCCCACAGGGTCCGCAGGTCTTCTGCTGGAGCTTACAGACGGCAGAATAGCCACCATCCGTGAGGACAACCTGCACTCAACAATAAATTTTAAAACTTTCAGCATAAACGCTCCTCTGGCGGACGCTTCCAGAGTAACCATCAAAACAGAAAGGCTGATGCCGCTCAATGAGCTGATAGCCAACTTCGGCGAAGACCCCATATTCAAATTCGAGTTTTCAAAAAGGTTTTCAATGCCCTTTGCGGCAATCATAATGTGCATATTCGGAATGAGCATCGGAATGTTCTTCCACAGAAGCGGAAAGGCCATGGCCATCCCATCCACAGTGCTGATAGTGGTTCTTTACAACACAATGTTCCTCGTCGCACAGAACATTGCACTCAGCGGACAGATCGATCCTTTCTTCGCCGCATGGGTTCCCAACGTTGTTTTCGGGGTTATCAGCATCTACGCCTATGAGAGAGTGCTTTAATGGGAAAATTTGACAGATACATCATGGCTTTATTCCTGAAATATACAGTTGTGGTTCAGATTGTTGTTGCGGTTATTTCTCTGCTGGCCAATGCCGCAATGCACACCGACCTCGTGGATAAATATCAGGTAACTCTCTGGCAGGTAATAGTTTATGACTTTATGAAAGTCCCATACCTGCTCTACACCACAATGCCAATGTCCATAGTCATCTCCACCATGCTGGTGATGCTGACCCTCATAAAAAACAATGAACTGGTGGCATTCGTATCGCTGGGCGGCAAGATAAGAGACCTTATAATGCCCTTCTTCTATTCCGGCATAGTCGTCTCCCTTCTGCTTATCCTCATGGCTAACACCATAAACCCCAAAGTCATGTATATGCGTGAGAAATACGCCGCAGAAATAATTTACAAGAAAGAGATAGACGTGCGCCCCTCGCTCACCAACATCTGGATGAAGCTGAAAGGCAACCGTTTCATACACATAACCGCCCTCGACCCTGAAAAAATGGAATTTCACTACGTCACCGAATATACCCTGAACGATAAACTTCAGGTTGAATCCATAGAAACCTACAACTCCGCAAAGCGTGCCGGAGACAAATGGAAGCTATTTAACCAGAAGAAGTACGACATGATGGAAGTTCCCAAAAAAACCTATGACGTCAGAAACATAACCACCACTAAAGAGATTTTTGACGAACTCTCGACAATGCCCTTCCTGAAACCTCAGTACGTCTCCATAGGCGATATCTACAAAGTGGCAGAGGTAATGAAAAATCAGAAGGTCAACACATCCAAATATATGATGCAGATATATAAAATTTTCGCACATGCCATCAGTGTTCTCGTTATCATCCTCGTAATATTCCCGCTGTGCGTCGACTTCAACCGTAACCACTCTTACATAAAAGTTGCGGCAAAATCCCTTCTGGTGGGCTTTGCATTCTGGATGACCGTTGCGTCCTGTGCTTCGCTGGGTAAAAACGGCGTACTCAGCCCCTTTATGTCCAGCTTCGTTCCCATCATCCTGTTCTCGGCAGTGGCGGTTTATATCGTTTACCGTCGTGAGCATGCAATGTAGTTTTATTGAACATATTAAAGTTTGACTTTACCCAAAGAATAGAATAAAATTCATTGGTTAATAATTTATGAGATTCTTCTCTGCGTTCAGAATGACATGAAGGCAATGCATTCCGTCATCCTGAGTGAAACGAAGGATCTCTATCACAATACAAGGAGTGTTTTTTATGGCGAAAATAGCAGTTTTGCCGGGCGACGGCATAGGCCCCGAGGTTATGCAGCAGGCCATTAAAGTCCTGAACAAAGTATCTGAGAAATATAACAAAACTTTCGAATTCACCTTTGCCGATATCGGCGGCATTGCAATAGATAACCACGGAACACCCCTGCCCGAGTCCACCCTGAGACTCTGCGAGCAGTCCGAAGCCATTCTCTTCGGTTCTGTGGGCGGTCCCAAATGGGAAAACCTCCCCCCCGCTCAGCAGCCCGAAAGAGGAGCACTGCTCCCTCTGCGCAAGCATTTCGGTCTGTTCTGCAACATCAGACCCGTAAAAATATTCCCCTCACTCATAGATGCAAGCTCACTTAAGAACGAGCTTATCCCCGAGGGACTCGACATAGCTTTCTTCCGTGAGCTCACAGGCGGGATCTACTTCGGTCAGCCCAAAGAAATAAACGCTGAGCGCACTATGGCTCTGGACACCATGCTTTATACAAAGCCTGAGGTCGAGCGCATTGCAAAGCTCGCTTTTGAAGCCGCCAGACTGCGCAACAAGAAAGTTACCAGCGTTGACAAGGCGAACGTACTTATGTCTTCCATCCTTTGGAGAGAGACCGTTACAGAGGTTCACAAGAACTATCCCGACGTAGAGCTGAACCACATGTACGTTGACAACGCCGCAATGCAGCTTGTTCGCTGGCCTTCACAGTTCGATGTCGTTGTGACAGAGAACATGTTCGGCGACATCCTCTCCGATGAGGCCGCAATGCTGACAGGCTCACTGGGCATGCTCCCCTCCGCCTCCATAAACGAGTCGAACTTCGGACTCTACGAACCCATCGGCGGAACAGCTCCCGACATCGCAGGTCAGAACATAGCAAACCCCATAGCGCAGATTATGTCTGCGGCTCTTATGCTCCGCTATTCTCTTGCCATGGATGCTGCGGCAACCGACATTGAGAACGCCATTCAGAAAGTTCTGGACGAAGGTTTCAGAACCGGCGACATCTTCAACAAAAATCAGACTGGTCAGACACTGGTTAAAACAGACCAGATGGGCGACCTGATAGCTGAAAGGATATAAAACAAAAAAGGGCGGTCGATTGACCGCCCTTTCTTATTTCTTTGCACTGAAAATATAACTCTTCAGAGAATTCCAGTTAAGATAAATATGAAAAAGAGCCGCACCCGCCATCACCATTGATACGTACTCGTGGGTCTTTTTCATAACAAGCCCGAAGCTGACAGTCCTGACAGCATCAACAACCTCCGGTCTGGGACCTTTCGGATGGGGCATAAAGTAGATCACAAAACCTGTGACCGCAGAAACAGCAAACAGTGCAAACACAATAATTGAAACAGAAGATCTATATTTTTTCATCGTTTCCTCCGAAAAAATATAGAGCAATTAATTTGCCCGCACACAATATCCACATATTTGTTATTTATAAATCAGTTACAAACATTACCCCTGACAGCATTTTCACACCTGCGGGAAAATAATGCACACTTATTTTTTTCTGCCCAGTTCCTTTGATTTTTCAGTGGCCGCCTCAACAGCGTTTATCACCGCCGCACGCATTCCGCCCTTCTCAAGCTCATGGAGACCGCAGATGGCCGTTCCGCCGGGAGATGTCACGTTGTCTTTAAGCTGTGCGGGGTGGATTCCGGTATCGATAACCATTCTGGCCGCACCAAGAACTGTCTGAGCCGCAAGGAGAGTTGCATCCGCCCTTGTAAGCCCCATTTTAACCCCTGCATCGCTGAGAGCCTCTATGAACTGATAAACGTATGCGGGTCCGCTGCCGGAAAGACCTGTAACCACATCCATCTTCTCTTCTTCAACAATGACACAGCTTCCCACCGAGCTGAAAAGTGATCTGACCGTCTCAAGATCTTCGTCCAGAGCCGATTTCCCGCCGCATACAGCCGTAGCACCGCTCAAAACCAGCGCAGGTGTGTTCGGCATAACACGGACAATACGGATTTCGTCGCCGAGAATGCTCTCGATGTATTCAATGGTTTTTCCCGCAGCGATGGACACGATGAGCTTGTCACGCACCCTGCCCTTGAGCTGGCGCAGAACTACCGAAAGTATCTGGGGTTTTACAGCCAGAAAAATTATATCCGCAAAATCGGACACTCTTTTGTTGTCCTTGCTGACCGCTTCAACACCGTAAACCGTGCGGATGACCTCCAGCCTCTCCACGCTGGAGTCGCTGACGGCAAGCTCGGCCTTTATTCCGGATGCGAGTATTCCTTTTATCATCGCCTCGGCCATGTTGCCCGCTCCGATGAATCCAATCTTAAGTCCCGTCATTTATCACCTCTGTGGTTCAGCCATACGGCAATATTCGTAAACATCTCGTCCCTATGCTGGTTCAGATGAGACGTCAATATATGAGTTTGCCCGTCTTTTGGCGGAAATTCAACGTATAATTTATCTTTTGAGCCGACACGCCCGAAAAAATCTTTCGTAGCCTGAGCACTGACAACCTTATCGCCGGGAAACTGGAATCCCATCAGCGGCATTCTGAACTCAGAACTCACCGATTCGACGTACTTTGTGAACTTATAAAGACTTGCAACGCCCTTCATGGGCCAGTAGGGATAGAAAATATCCGCATACTGCATGTCGAATCCCATCTTAGGCATTGCAGGAACAAACCTGCCCACCAGAGGTGTCAGGGATGCCAGAGGAGCTTTTATCCGGATGCACGGTGCCAGAAGAACCGCACCGTCAAGCCCGTTCAGATGCGCTGTCATGAGCGACACAAGCCCGCCCATGGAACAGCCTATAACAAAAACGTTTTTGCAGTTCCGTTTCAGAAGATGAAGCCCGTATTTTACCGAATCGTACCAGTCGGCAAAGGTCGTCACGTTGAGATATCTGTAGTCGGAGCCGTGTCCGGCCAGCCTTGCGTTATACACGCTGAAACCCTGCCCTGCCAGATAGTCCGCCAGAGGCTGCATTTCAAGGGGGCTGGATGTGAACCCGTGCACCAGCAGAACGCCGATTCCGCCGTTATTGACAAAAGACGGATAGTTGGCCTGAAGCGCAACGTTCTCCGATTCGGCACGTTTGAAATCCAGATCAAGAAGTTCTATGTCCTCAACTTCCGTGAGGTCTACAAATGGTTTAAGCATCAGAGAATAAACCCTTCCATATCGCTGTAGAGCCTGTCATAAAACTCTCTGCGGAACTGGTCATATCGGGGCGCAAAGTGGAAAAACCGCACTTTGTCCGCACCGCTCTTTCTGAAGATCTCTTTGGAGAGGGTCATTGTGAGGTGTTTTTTGAAATCGGCATGTTCTTTGTCCTCTTCAAGGAAGACGCACTCGATTAGCAGAACGCTGGTATCCTTCGCCAGAGCGACAGCCTTCTCAAAATTTTCATCGCTGGGGGCGATATCGGTTATGAAGGTCACCGACTGTGGCTTAACATCCTCCAGAAACCTTGCCTGCGCCTCACGGACGCTCATTGTTACAACGCCGCCTCTGCTTTCAGCATCGACAGTGCCGTCCAGTTCGCCCGCCAGAACGCATTTTTTCAGCTGACCTATCCACTTGCCCGATATAAAGCCTTCGGTCTCAAGTACATCCTTTTTAAAGGCGACCATCTCCTTTTCGGATATCCTGTAGCCGACAGAGGGTACACGGTGATCGAAAATATCGAAATCGAACCGGAATCCGTCTCCCAGAACGATATCTTCGTGCTTTATGGACCCTTTGACCATCTCAAAGCCGTCTGCGGCGGAGAAAACAGCAGTTTCATACTCTTTTCTGCCGCTGTTAAGCTCTATCACCTCATAGCTGACGGGATAGCTTTTTATCAGGTTCCATGTGTATGAATCTATCTTGCCCCGAACGTTCTTAATGATCCCTTCGGGACCGAACACCCTGAACCTTTTGCCAGAAAGCAGAGTGCCTCTGAGTATTCTGTCAAATCCGTAAAAATGATCTATATGAGTATGACTTATGAATATTTCGCTGATGGCGAGCACTTCGGAGTTGGTCAGTCCGCCGAGCCTGCCGCAGTCGAAAAGAAAGCCTTCGGTCTTGTATACGTTTCTTGCGAAAAATGCCGTGTCTTCAAACGGCGAATTGACCTGCTTTATGCTGAAATTATGCTTCATTAATTAAAAACCTTAAAATCCCTTTTGTGTTCTCTTCCGCTCTGCCGGTGGTTTCCACTTCGAAATCCGCACCTATTTCCTGAGCGGTTTTTTTCTGGCTTTCGTATATCTCAACACGGCCGTCTGTGACGCATACCCTGCTCTTGCGCTTCTCCAGACGTGCCAGAATCTCGTCTTCGGAGGCAAAAAAGCGTATTTTAAGAAATTTTCCGGTATATCCGGCCTTCATTCTGTCCAGATATTCCGTTTTGCTGAAGCTGCCGTCAACGACCGTCATACGGCCGAGTTTTCTGTTCGCCTCGGCAATTCTGCCAAGTTCATCATAGAGTTTCAGCGAATTCTCCTTTGAGTAGATATCAACACCGAAATCCACATGGACCTTGGTTTCAGGGTCAATACCGTGCATAACCTTGCGCACGACATCTGTATTGACATGGCGGACGGGGAGCAGTTCGGCGAAAACTTTCGCATTCTTAGTTTTGCCTGATGCCATCAGTCCGTAGAAAACCAGACTTTTTGTCTCGAACATGTTCGAAGCATAGAGCGTGGCCATGTTCATCAGCTTGGTCACATCGTCTTTGTTCTTCTTATAATGCTCCCAGCTCTCGTCCTTTGAGCTTAAGAGGAAACAGGTCACCTTAGCCCTGACATAGGCTCTGTAGCACCTGTAAAAATTCAGCAGTTTCTTCGAATCTTCATCATCATAGACTTTAAAAAATCCTTCCAGAAGGCCGTCGGAGAAGTCTGTTCTGCCCATCTGGTCGACCTCCATGCTGAGGAAGCCTATTTCTGAAATGACATCGTTGAATCTGAACCTCTGGTTGAACTCGATGCAGTCGATAAGCCCGAAATCGTCACCGTCCATGTAGATATGCTCAAGGCGCAGGTCGCCGTGACCGTCCACAACGTAGCCCTCTTTCAGCCTGCGGGTGAAAAGAGCCTCATTCTCCGCCAGAAATCTCATGGTCTGCTTTTTGATGAAATCGAACTGTGCCGGATCTATCAGATTGCCCTTGTACCCTTCCGTCTGGGCAAAGTTCTCCTCGCAGTTGAATTTAACTATATCGTAGCTGCCGTTGGCCTCAGCTGCATAGGGATCTGTTTTGATATTTTTGAAGAGTTTTGCGATGTTTTCGCCGATTCGCACGGCATCGGAGGCGTTAACAAGTCCTTTGGCAACCTTTGTTGAAAGGAATGCGTCGTCTGCTATGCGTTTCATTTTAACGCAGTAGTCTATGGTGAGCAGCGAGCTGTCATACTTCACAAGGTCGAATGATTTCTCCTTGCGGACAATTTTCAGCACGTCCAGATATATCCCTTTGCAGAAGCGTTCGTTCAGCTCTTTTTCCAGAATGCACATGGCCTTACGCTTCTTTTTCGAGCTGAAATCGAGGAATCCGAAATCCACCGATTTTTTGACCTTATAGACCTCGTCCCCTTTAAGAAAAACATAGGAAATGTGCGTTTCCGCAATCCTTTCCGGCTTAATCAGTTCTTTCATAACGGTGACAACGGGTGTTTCGGTGATCTCCATCTATATCCCCCTGTATGATTTCAGTTTTGCTATCTCGTCTTTATATGTATCTTCAACAGGCGTCTCAAGGATGCCAAGTACATTTTTAAACCGCTTGTCATTAACAACTTTTCTGAAAAATTCCTCTCCGATCTCCCCTTCGGCGATAAGCTCGTGCCTGTCCAGTCTGGATGCCAGAGGCTTTTTGCTGTCGTTGAGATGGAATACCTTTATCTTATCCCCGAAAATGCGGAAAAAATCATCAAAAACCTGTTCATATGCCCCGACTATATCATATCCGGCGGCAAAAATGTGACAGGAATCGAGACATACGCCTATTTTATCCGAATGCCTGCATTTTTCAATTATACGGGCAATCTCCTCCGCTTTGTGCCCCAGACAGGTTCCCATTCCGGAAGTTGTCTCAAGGAGCGTCACAGCTCTGAACCCGCCCTGGTCATAGGCTCTGTCCAGAAACTTTGCAACTGTCTCAATGCCCGAATCCACGCCCTGCTTCATGTGCGCACCGGGATGGATCACATGATAGGGAACGTTCAGCCTGTCGCATCTTGAAAGCTCGTCCATAAAAGAAATAATTGATTTATCAGCGGTTTCAGGAACCACCGAAGCAGGATTTATGAGATATGAGGCATGGGAGCAGACCTTGAGGCCGCTCTGTTCAAGGGCAGATACGAAGGCAAGAGCATCAGTATCCGCAAGTGGCTTGCCCTCCCATCTGTTCTTGTTCTTCACAAAAATCTGAAGGCACTCACAGCCGTCTGCAAGTGCCCTCTCTATACTTTTGTCTATGGAACCGACAATAGATTTATGTGCGCCTATCAGCATCGGTTACTTGAGTTCGCCCCTCTGATATTTCAGATAGGTTTCGACCTCATATTTCGAGCCGATGATGAGCGGTTCTTTCTGGTGGAGTGTTTCAGGTACTATGTCCAGAATATCCTGAACGCCGTTTGTGGCCATTCCGCCTGCGTTTTCGATGATATACGCAAGGGGTGCGCACTCATAGAGCAGACGCAGTTTGCCACGCTTGTTCTTCTCGTCGCCGGGATAGAGGAAAACGCCGCCCTTAAGCAGATTTCTGTGGAAATCCGCCACCAGAGAGCCGATATATCTGGCTGTGTATTCTCTTTCGGAGTGGTTTTTAATATGCTCCACAAACTTGCGTGTGGGTTCGTCCCACTTGTGGTAGTTCGCTTCGTTAATGCTGTATATCTTTCCGGTTTCAGGGATTTTCATATAGGGGTGGCTGAGGATGTATTCGCCGATGCTGGGGTCGAGGGTGAAACCGTGAACCCCGTTTCCTGCGGAATATACCATCATTGTTGATGAACCGTAGATAACGTATCCGGCGGCAACAATCTTGCGTCCGGGCTGCATAAAGTCTTTGCAGCAGGGAGTTCCGGTCTCGCCGTCCTGTCTTTTGTAGATACCGAAAATAGTGCCGATGCTGATATTGACGTCAATGTTGCTTGAGCCGTCCAGCGGGTCGAACACGGCAAGATATTTGCCCTTGGGATATTCCTTGGGAACCTGAATGACTTCGTCGTTCTCTTCGGAAGCCATTGCGCAGAGTTTGCCGAGGTGATCCATCGCTTCGATCATCTTTCTGTCGGCATAAACGTCAAGTTTCTGCTGTTCTTCACCGTGAACGTTCACAGACTGGGCTTTGCCTATGATGTTCACTATTCCCGCTTTGTTCACCTCACGGCTGATTATCTTTGAGGCGAACGCTATGGATTCAATGAGCATCGTAAAGTCGCCCGTTGCTTCGGGAAACGCTCTCTGCTCTTCAATAAGGAATCTGTTAAGATTGGTAGCACCCTTTTCCATTGTAACCTCTTGGAATTTATATACCTATGTTTTATGTTATGTGTGAAGCACTTATTAAGTGTAGCCATTAGTCATGAAAATGTAAAGAAAATAACATGTATTAATTTTATCTATGGGTTGATTATATAATATCCAAAATGGTTTTCAGGCTTTTGAGCGGCCGTTCGAATATTGTCGAAGCATATGCTCCCAAAGCGGTCAGAATCTGTATCTCCTGTTTGCGGTTGATGGTAAGAGCCTTATAGAGCGGGGCATTGCCGAAACAGCGGATGATGTACGCCGATTCCCTGTCGCAGAAACTGTCCAGATCAAGCTCCTGAGTACAGTGCGGGCAATACATCCCGCCGGATGCCACGGTAAAAATATCCTCGTCTGACGAGCAGTTTGCACAGTTTTCAGTATCATACATCAGACCCGCACGACGAAGCATGAAATAGATTATATATGGGGTTATCTTTCTGTAGTTCTCATCGTCAATCTTAAGCATCAGCTCATAGAGCCTGTCGTCGGGCATATCAGCCTGATAAAGCCCGTCATAAATCTCGAATAGAAGATGGAGCCGCAGAACTATTTCGTGGCTGTTCAGATATTTATAAAATGCGGTGTCGGGTTCGAAAGAATAATAGCGGCTGAGGTCGGAATCCTTTTTCCCGAAATCAAGATTGCCGGGGATAAAGGTCATAACCCCGCCCTTTTTTGTGTATGCTTTCGGAATGAAGAGTTTCAGTTTGCCGAAATCCCTGGAAAACGCCATTGCGATAGCGGAACTGTCGGAATATTTCACCATACGGTAAAGGATTGCCTGGCTTTTTTCTCTGCTCATGCAGATACATTACTCAAATTCCGCAGAAAGCAAAGAGATAATTTTAGAATGGCGTAATTCCAAGGAATGTTTGGCATAATTTATATTGCAATTTTTTAAGGTGGAAGACTGCTTCGTCGCTACGCTTCTCGCAGAGACGTTTAGTTGTCTTCACGAACCCTGATATGAAATTAAAGCCACCTTTTCTTACGGAAAATAAGTACGGGCAGAATCGCCGAAACTATCATCAGCACCCACGAAAGCCCGTAGCCATATTTCAGCCCAAGCTCAGGGAAATGCTTGAAGTTCATTCCGTAGATGCTGGCCACCAGAGTTGGCGGCAGGAAGATAACGTTTACAACGGTGAAGATCTTGATAACCTTGTTCTGCTCAATGTTTACGAAACCGAGAACTATGTTCTGGATGTAATCCATACGGTCGAAGTTATATTTTGCATAATCTATAAGCGAGTTAACGTCTTTGATCATGATACGGAAGTTCGCTTTTATAAGCTCCGCCAGCTTGTGGGATTTAAGCAGTGCGGAGATTATGCGCTGCTTGTCTATCAAGCTGTCTCGGATGTTGGTGTTTAAGTTTTCGTAGTGGTAGATGTAGTCCAGTATGTCTTCGTTGTCGATGTCGTTTGCAGACAGTTTCTTGCGCAGACCGGATATGTTGCGTGACAGACCTTCGATGATGTCGGCATCAAGGTCGATGCGGGTTTCAAATATGTAGCTCAGGATAAAAGAGCCGTCACGGAATATCCCGGGGCTTGAAACGAGTTTTTTGACGCACTCGTTGAAAACTTTCAGTTCACGGTATCTCATTGTCACAAGGAGATTATTCTGAAGAATGAAAGTTACGGTCTCGTTGTATACCGCCTCGCCGTCAACCACAAGGAAATAACTGTTGATGGTGATGTCTTTTTCAGATTCCCAGAAACGGGAGCTTATCTCGATCTCCTCGGTTTCCTGCTTTGACGGAAACTCTATCTCAAACACTCTGGCAACATGGTTTATATCGTCCTGGGAGGGCGAAATCATATCTATCCAGAGAACGTCGTTTTCGAGGTTATCGGTATTGGAAAAATATTCGTCAATGTCAAATATTTTTAATCTGGAGTTGATTCGTGTGTATATCTTAACCATTGCATTACTCCTCTCACAAAAAGCATTAGTACTAAAACGGGTTTAGTAAATCAGCTCGTTCGCGGGTCGGAGGGCTGCTGTTCCATCTCTGTGAAATATTGTCTGCGCACACGCCTTTGGGGGTGTTTCACAGCCTTCATACCAAACTGTCTGTTTTTGGTTTTCACAGAGATTCTTGTCATCTCAATAAAGCCCCTGCAATCTCAGATATTCGTCTTTTGTCTGCCAGCCTTCAATAACTTTAACATACAATTCGAGATAAATCTTTACGCCAAAGAAACTTTCAAGGGAAACACGGGACGCTGTGCTTATTTCTTTAAGCTCACGGCCGCCCTTTCCTATCACAATCCCCTTCTGGGAATCACGGCTGACAATGATTGAAGCCGCAATATACATCAAATCATCGTTTCTGTCTTCAATTTTTTCCGTCTCAACAATTATTTGATAAGGCACTTCGTCTTTAAGTCTGCGAAATACCTGCTCACGGATGAACTCGGACACAAGCAGTTTTTCAGGTTGGGTGGTTATCTCGTCGTCCTCGAAAAGAGCATCACCCTCGGGAAGCTCCTCAACAGTAAGCTCGATGAGCTTGTCAACGTTGTTGCCCTTAAGTGCTGAAACAGGGAGAACATGCTTGAACTGAAGTTTAGGAAAGAACTTATTGGCGGCATCATAGACCTGCTCACGCTTGAAGCCGTCAACCTTGTTAACCACAAGAAATTTGACCGCATCTGTCTTCTCAAGCACCTTGATAAGACTTTCAAGCTCAGGCCCCATGAACTCGTCAGGCTGAACCAGCAGGTATATCACATGGGCATTGTCCAGACTGTCCTTTGCCTGCTGAACCATCATTTTGTTGATGGTGTCCTTTGCGTTGTGATACCCGGGGGTGTCGATATATATTATCTGGTAATTCTCACCTGTGAGAATACCCTGAATGTTGGTTCTTGTCGTCTGGGGTTTTGCAGACGTAATGGCTACCTTTTCGCCAAGTATGGCGTTAAGCAGTGTCGATTTGCCCACATTGGGGCGTCCAACTATTGCGACAAAGCCTGTTTTATGCTGTTTGTTCATTTTCGGCGGAGTTCTCCTCTTTGTTATCAGGCTCTCTGTGTAGCCTTGTTAACTCCACCTTGTCAAGTCTTCTTTCGTGTTTGTTCAATATTTTAAATGCATATCCTTCAAATTTATAGACTTCGCCAACCTCGGGGATCTTACCTGCTATGTCGAAAACAAGCCCGCCCAGCGTCTCATATTCGTCCATATCGTGGGTCTTAAATATCACGAACTTCTCGCAGAAGTCGTCAATATCCATACGCACATCAACGATATAGGTATCATCAGATGTCTGAACCACTTCGTGTTCCTCGGTGTCATATTCGTCCCAGATCTCGCCCACTATCTCCTCAAGGATATCCTCAAGGGTGACGATTCCCGCAACACCGCCGTATTCGTCTATAACAACCGCCATGTGGTTGCGGCTCTTCTGGAACTCGCCCATCATAGCGTCTATCTTTTTTGTTTCGGGGACAAAGAACGGTTTTCTGATGACTTTTCTCAGATCAAAATTGACTCCGTCCTCTTTAACGAACTTGAGCAGGTCTTTGACATAAAGAATCCCCACGATCTTGTCAACGCTGTCTTCGTATACAGGGATGCGGGAGAATTCCGATGCCAGAATCCTGTCAAGATACTCCCCTGCGGGGGTGTCTATTTCAACGGCCACCATGTCCGTTCTGGGAACCATGACCTCTTTAACGTATATCTCGCTGATATCGAAGATATTCTGGAGCATTTTGCTCTTATTGTTCTCCAGACTCCCCTCTTTGCTGCTCTCTGTTATATAAAACTCAAGCTCGTCCTCTGTCAGCTTGTGCTTGGACTTCTCCAGATTTCCGCCGGAAAGAACGATTATTGCCTTAACGAGCTTGTTGAGTGCAAAAGAGAAGGGATAGAAGATCACAAAGGGAATTTTTATGAGCTTAATCACTATCAGGGCAAGTTTTTCGGCATTATGCTTTGCATATGTCTTGGGAGTTATCTCTCCGAAGATAAGCAGTGCGAAGGTCATTATTCCTGTTACAAGGGCAATGCTTGTGTTTCCGACCACTTTGGCGGTGAAATCAGTCGCCAGAACCGACGCCAGAATGTTCACAAGATTGTTGCCTATCAGTATGGTGTTAAGCACTTTATTGGGGTGATCAAGCCAGAGAATCAAAGGCTTGTACTTCGGGTCTTCTTCCACCATGTGACGGATTTTCATCTCGCTGAGAGACGTCAGGGTAGTTTCGCTGCCCGAAAAAAATGATGATAAAACGATACAAACGCCAATCGCAAGCAACTCTAAAACTAAAGCTTCACTCACGATGCGCTCCTTTCAGAAAAGTAACACGAACTGTCCGAGTCCATTGAAGTGTATATTACCTCAGTTAAAAATAATTATTTCAGCAGGAAAATCCCGCCTCATTCTCGGTTAAATACCATGGCGATGGAACAATATCAAGCCACTTTTCCCGATTTAACAAGTTTAAGTAAAATTTCCTCCTGAAGAGTGAACATCTCCTCCTCTTCCTCCTGCCCAAGCTCATGGTCGAATCCCATCAGATGAAGCAGACCGTGGATGAAAAGAAAGCTGATCTCTCGTTCAAGAGCAATATCGGCCTCTGAGGCCTGTTTTTTGGCCGTATCAAGGGAAATAACGATGTCGCCCAGCATACCCCCTTCGGTATAGGGGTCTTCCGTCATAGGGAACGACAGAACGTCGGTGGCATAGTCCTTCTGCCTGTATTCCCTGTTCAGTTCTTTTATCTGAGCGTCATCGCATATCAGAAGCGAGACCTCGCACTCTTCGAACTCGATTTCCAGTTCTTCAAAAACAGCATCCGCCGCCTGCCTGAAAAGCTCCTCCGCAAGACCGCTTTCAACTTCGTCCGTTATAAGTATTTCCGCTTTCAATGTGTATCTCCGTGAAATTTATCGTATGCCTGAACTATCTTCTGCACCAGAGTGTTGCGCACAACGTCCTTCTCTGTGAACTGTACGAATTTTATACCGTTGACATCCCCCAGAATTTTACGAGCCTGCACCAGACCGCTGTTTCTGGACGTGGGCAGGTCTATCTGGGTTATGTCCCCCGTAATGACCACCTTCGACTGAAAACCCATGCGGGTAAGGAACATTTTCATCTGCTCCTCGGTGGTGTTCTGCGCCTCATCAAGGATTATGAACGCATCGTTCAGCGTCCGCCCACGCATAAAAGCCAGCGGAGCCACCTCTATTATGCCGTCCTCTATCAGGGCGTTCACCCTGCCGTAGTCCATCATGCTGTACATAGCGTCATAGAGCGGCCGCAGATAGGGGTTTATCTTGTCGCTGATGTCGCCGGGAAGGAATCCGAGGTTCTCCCCTGCCTCCACCGCCGGACGGGTCAGGATTATCTTTCCGTATTTTCTGCGCAGAAAGTAATGCACACCCATCGCCATGGCCAGATATGTCTTGCCGGTACCCGCAGGACCTATGCCGAACACCATGTCGTTGTTGCGGATAGCGTTCACGTAATCTCGCTGGATGGCGGATTTTGCCGCAACCTTTTTAACACGGCCGGAGACGGGTATCCCGTCCTTCATAATGTCGTAGGCATCTTCCGTGTTGTCGGAGACCATGCGGATTATATCCGCTGTCTTTGACGTGTCCAGATCGTCCTCAGCGGCTATTTTTATCATCTCTTCAAGAACCTTTGCCGCCAGACGCACATCTTCGGCCTTGCCCTCGATGGTGATTGCCCCGCCCAGAACGCTGACGTTCACCGAAAATTCGGAATTTATCATCCGGATATGGGTATCTTTGTGTCCGACAACGGACGGAACAAGAATTTTAGCGACTTCCAGTGTCTTTTTTATCATTTTTCACCGTTTTTTAGTGCCAGTTCCGCAACAAACCGGAGCTGACTCTCTCTGTCAGTGCATTTTCCGTCTATTTTCGCATCCTTAACAGCCGAAAGCAGGTTAGAATACTCAGTTTTCGGTTCAATTTTCATGGCAAGCAGGTCGTTTCCGCCGATATCCGGCTTAACGTACCTGTAAACCGAGAAGTAATCTTTTACCTGCTTTTCAAAAATCTCGCCCACCAGTGCGGAAACCGCCAGCGCACAGGGCGTGGCCATTCTGCTCATGTGTCTTGTGAAGACTGAATTAGGCATTTTTTTAGACCGTTTCAGCCATGCCAGAGAATCTTTCACCTGTTTAAAGCATTCCGAATGCTCAAGTGTCTTGTGCTCATCCAGCTGAAAACGTTCAAGAATATCCTTCACTGCCGATTTTTCCAGATCGCTGAACAGAACCGCCATTCTGGCGATATAAAGTTCCGGCTCCTCGTCAAACTGGAACCTGTACCAATCCAGAATCATCTCCAGACTGTCAAACTGAGCCTCTTTGCGCTCGTCCAGCCGCAGATCCTTATGAAAGAATTTCAGCAGGTCATATTTGCGCATCATCCTCAGAGCTTTTTTATAGTTCTTCTCACTGAGAATGTACTTTAATTCTAAGAACATCCGCTGTCCCTGAACCCTTTCGAAAAGGTCAAGGTTCACAGCGTGTCTGAAAAGCCTGTCGGTGTGGGGGCCTATCATGAAATCGAACCGCACGGCAAAACGAACAGCCCTCAAAGCCCTTGAAGGATCGTCAACAAAGCTTAAAGAGTGCAGAACCCTTATTTTTTTATCCTGCAAGTCCCTCTGGCCGCCGAAAAAGTCCAGAAGTGTGCCGAACTCCCGCTTATTCAGCTTAACGGCCATGGCGTTTATGGAAAAATCCCTGCGGAAAAGGTCGTTTTTGATGGAAGCATCCTCAACCATCGGCGCTGATGCCGGAAAATGGTAATATTCCGTGCGGCTGGTGGCAAAATCCACCCTGAAACCGTCGGGAAAGATGACAACCGCCGTCTTGAATTTGGCATGTACTGCCGCCCTCGCCCCGTGCCTGTCGGCAAAGGATTTAGCAAACTCAGGCGCACTGCCCTCAACGACTATATCTATGTCCTCATTGGTTTTTCTGAGCAATATATCACGAACAACTCCGCCCACCAGATAGCACTTGAAGCCAAGCTCATCGGCCATTGCGCCAACGTCCAGCAGGGTTTTGAAAACCCGCTCAGGCAGAATGTTCTCTATCATTCCGGTTATGTTCTTGTTCCTGTTGTTCTCCGCCTTCATAAGTCTGCCGTCGCTGAATTTCGGCATTTTGGCAATTTCATCATGAATAAGGCGCAGAAGGTCGGTACGGGTTATGACACCCAGAAGTTTTTCATCCTCTGTCACCATCACCATCTTATAACTGCCCGCAAGCATGGTCTCCTCGATGGTGTAATAAGGCATATCCGGAGGAATCCGCATGAACTCAACCTGCATGATGGAGCTCACGGGTTCGTTGTTCAGCCCGTGCTTAAGCCCCTGCAAAATATCCCTTCTGGACACTATACCCACAGGAACTGCACCCTGCACCACCGGCATTATGTTCAGGTTATGCTTCATGAAGATATCTATTGCGCTGGCAAAGGTTACATCAGCTTCAAGGGTTTTGACGGGTGATGTCATTATGTCTCTGGCTGTTTTCGCAGGCTTAACCGATTCGGAAAGGATCATCTCAAGCTTTGCTACGCACTCGTGGAGCATCTGATCTTTTATGACGGCACTGGCCGCTGTGTAGTGCCCGCCGCCGCCGAAAGATGCCGCAATCTCCGCCGCATCAACATCGTCCGTGCGGCTTCTGCCCACCAGAACAATGCGGTCGCCTGTGCGCACCAGAATGAAAAGCGCATCCAGAGTCTCTATATCCATTATCTTATGCGCAAGATGAGCTATATCATCTATATATTTGTCGTTACTTGCATTTGAAACACCAACACGCACCGAACCGATGGTCAGCGTATGCATATTGGTCAGAAGCTCGTTCAGGATAAAAACATGGTCACGGCTCAGTTCCCGCTTAACGTAATCGCTGACCTCGTGCAGATTCGCCCCGAACGAAAGCAGCCATGCGGCAGCCTCCATATCCTTTACTGTCGTACTGCCGAAGGTGAGCATTCCGGTGTCCTCATAAATTCCTGTCATTATGAGTGTGGCTTCCTCGGGGGAAAGGGTCAGCCCCGCCGCCTTCATTTTGTGCACAAGAACAGCGGAACAGGAGCCTATCTCCTCAACATATATCTCGTCCGCCTCGATATCCTGTCCGTGGGCGGGATGATGATCGAACACTATGGTCTTTTTAGCTTTGGGAAGAAGCACATCCAGAGGCTCAAGCCTGTTTGCCAGTTTGCAGTCCGTCACCACCAGAAGGTCGAGGGAGTCTATATTTTCGATATCCTTCTCCTTCATTCTTACTATAGGCAAAGGTGTTTCAAGGGTGGAAACGTATTCGTTGACCGCTGTGTCATATGAAGTTGCTGTGACAATGGCATCAAGGTCATACAGCCTGTAGGCGGCATATGCGCTTGCTATTGCATCGAAATCAGGCATTTTATGTGTGACTGCTATCCTCTTCATTTGCGGAATCTCGGATGGCAGTTAAGGAGCACGTTTCTGGTCTTGTCATCGGTGACATGGGTGTAACGCTCGGTTGTGGAAAGATCTGAGTGGCCAAGGAAAATCTGTATGGTGCGCAGATCCGCACCGTTTGTCAGCAGATGAGTGGCAAACGAATGGCGCAGTGTGTGCGGCGAAATGTTCTTCTGTATTCCGGCCTTAGCGGCATATTTCTTTACAAGCATAAAAACCAGCTCCCTGTCCAATTGTTTACCGTTTTTACTGAGAAAAAGCCAGCCCTCATCCCTGTCTTTAACAAAATAATCTCTTCTCACTCCCAGATAAGCCCTCATTTTCTCTGCCAGAGAGCTGTACATAGGCACAAAACGCTGCTTACCGCCCTTCCCTGTGACCCGCATAATTTCACGGTTCATGTCCAGTTCGGCAACCTTCAGTCCCGTCAGCTCGCTTATCCTCATTCCCGTTGAATATAGAGTCTCGAATATCACTCTGTCCCTGAATCCGAGGCCGGTATTGACATCCGGAGCGTCCAGCAGCATGTCTATTTCGTCAAAATTAAGAAACACCGGAAGCTTATCCCACTTTGACGGTTTGGAAATGAACCCGCACGGATTGGTTTTGATTATCCGTTCCTGAATGAGAAAATCATAGAATGCCGATATGCCCGAAAGCCTGCGGAGAACAGTTTCAATACTGTACCCCTCTTTGCGCATGCGGGTCATAAAGGCTATCAGCTCCTGTGCAGAGCAGTCGGAGAGCAATTTCTGAGTGAAGTCGGCATAAATGGATATGTCGGATTCATAGGCGGCAACGGTGTTGTCCGAGAGTCCCTGTTCGTGCTTCATCCATGCTTTGAAATTAAAGATCAGTTTTCCGTTATCCAATTAATACCTTTAGTGCTAAAATTAGTCTGACATATTTATACACCTTCGGGCGGAGTATTTCAATTTCTTAAGATCGGCAAAATAAATTTTTAGCCACTTAAGTTAAATTTCAGTTACATTCCCAAACCATCCCAAAAGCAGGTATATGAAAAATATATAACCCATATCCATAGGATTACTATTGTATAGAAACACCACATATAGTCACTCCTATAATAATAATCCATATCTCACATCAAGCTAATTTAAAGGCCTGTATAAAGCCAATTGACATATTTGAAATACCTATATCAAACAGATGGTTTATTTTAATACTATTTTCTATTCCAATAATTCATTTGAAATATTGGATTTCATAATCGATAATTTCTATTTCAATTTCACTAACTTTTTGTTTGGTCAAATTTAATTTTTAATCCTGAAAAAGTAGAGCATTACATTTTAAGTTGACTTATAGTTTAACATGCCTTATTCTCAGGATGTACTTAAGACGGAGGACTGTATATGAAGAACAGAAAAGCGATAACAAAAGAAGAAGCGCTTGACTATCATAAGTTTCCGAGATGCGGAAAGATAGAGGTAGTTCCTACTAAAGCGTGTTACACCCAGAGAGACCTCTCTCTCGCCTACACCCCCGGGGTTGCTCAGCCCTGTCTTGAAATCGAAGCTAATCCTGAACTGGTTTATGAATATACATCTAAAGGTAATCTGGTGGCTGTGGTTTCAAACGGAACAGCTGTTCTGGGTCTCGGCGACATCGGCGCTGCGGCGGGAAAACCCGTTATGGAAGGAAAAGGCGTTCTTTTCAAAAGATTTGCAGATGTTGATGTTTTCGACATTGAGCTTAACACCAAAAACCCTGACGACGTCATAAAAGCATGCGAGCTGATGGAGCCCACATTCGGCGGAATCAACCTTGAGGACATCAAAGCTCCCGACTGTTTTTATATCGAAGAGACTCTGAAAGAGAGACTCAACATTCCCGTTTTTCATGACGACCAGCACGGAACGGCCATCATCGCCGTTGCGGCACTCATAAACGCCCTTGAAATAGTCGGCAAGAAGATTGAAGAGGTTGTCATCGTTGTTAACGGTGCCGGCGCAGCAGGTATCGCCATCGGCAAGCTGATGCTCCTTATCGGTGCAAAACTTGAAAACATCTATATGTGCGACACGAAAGGTATCATCTACAGAGGCCGCACTGAGGGCATGAACAAATATAAAGAGGAGTTCGCACTCGTCACCGAGAAAAGAACCCTTGAAGAGGCCATGGACGGAGCGGATATCTTCCTCGGTCTTTCCCAGAAGGATGCCGTTTCAAAAGCAATGGTAAAGGCTATGGCCAGAAACCCCATCATCATGGCTATGGCTAACCCCGATCCGGAGATCACTCCCGAAGAGGTTGCTGAGGTCAGAGGCGATGCCATCATGGCAACAGGCCGCTCAGACTATGCGAATCAGGTTAACAACGTTCTCGGCTTCCCCTTCATCTTCCGCGGCGCACTGGACGTTCGTGCCAAAGCGATCAACGAAGAGATGAAGCTCGCCGCCGTTCACGCACTGGCTCAACTGGCCAGACAGGAAGTTCCGGAATCGGTCTGCAAGGCATACGGCGTTGACAGAATCGAGTTCGGCCCCGAATATATCATCCCCAAACCCTTTGACCCCAGAGTGCTTACATGGGTAGCACCCGCTGTTGCAAAGGCCGCCATCGACACCGGCGTGGCTCAGAAAACTATTCCCAACTTTGATAAATATAAGGATTATCTGGAATCAAGACTCTCCTTCGCAAAAGAGTTCACCAGACAGATCATCAGCGTTGCCAGACAGAAACCGAAAAGACTGGTTCTGCCCGAAGGTAAACATGAGAAAGTTCTTCGTGCCGCTCAGAAAATGGTGGAGGAAGGAATCGCAAAACCCATCCTGCTGGGCGAAGAGGATGTTATCAGAGAAATGGCGGAACGCCACAACATCGATATCTCCGAATGCGAGATCATCAACCCCGCAATATCTCCCACAAGGGACAAATATGCGAAGATCCTCCACGAGATGAGACAGAGAAAAGGAATGACACTGGACGAAGCTCAGAGACGTCTGGTGCGCATCAGCGATTATTATGCGGCAATGATGGTCTACTGCGGCGATGCGGACTGTCTGCTTAACGGATATTCACGCAACTATCCCGATGCAATCAAGCCCCTGCTTGAGATAATGCCCATGCAGGAAGGCTACACCAGCCCCTCAGGCGCATATTTCATGGTGTTCAAGGACAGAATAGTTCTCTGTGCAGACACCACGGTCAACATTGATCCCGATGCGGAAGTTCTGGCTCAGATAGCCATGCAGTCTGCGGACACATGCGCCAAGTTCGAGATCGAGCCTAAAGTTGCCATGATCTCCTTCACAAACTTCGGCTCTGTGAAACTGCCCAGAACAACAAAAATTGTCGAGGCTATCAAAAAGGTTAAAGACAAGTATCCTAAACTGATAATCGACGGCGACATGCAGGCCGACACAGCACTCTACAGACCCATTGCGGAAGAGGCTTTCCCCTTCTCCGACATCAAGGGCGATGCATCAGTGCTTGTGTTCCCCAACCTTGAAGCGGGCAACAGTGCATACAAACTTCTCTGGAGACTCGGCGGCGGAATCGCAATAGGCCCCATCCTTCAGGGATTCCAGAGCTCTGTTCATGTCCTTCAGAGGGGCAGCGACGTTAACGAGATAGTCAACCTCGGCGCAATCGCAGTTGTTGACGCAATTGAAAAGGCGAAACAGAAGCACAAATAAGGTCTCCCGGTCGTAAGACAGATTATAAACAGCGTTTGCAAAACCTTTTTATGGTAAAAAACCATACCTCTCTTATCGCAGGGGCAGCTTCGGCTGCCCCTTTTATATGTCATCGCAAGCCTTATTAGTGACTCTTTACCGTCTTCGCGAGGAGTCTCACGACGTGGCGAACTTCCACGTTCAGCTACACTTGGAAGACTGCTTCACATCCGTTCGCAGTGACGGGATGCTTATTGTCGTTTCGAACCACTCAAAAAAACAAAATACTTGCCCTATCCTCCCTGAGCCTATATTGTTTTTATTGATTAAACAGAAATGGTGGATTAATGCAGAACGAACTCTCCAAACAGAAGAGCCTCTACCTGAAACAGCACGAAAATAACCCTGTGCTGTGGCAGGCATACTCACCCGAGGTCTTTGAAAAAGCCAGACAGCTTAATATGCCCATATTCATAAGCATCGGCTATTCTTCCTGCCACTGGTGCCACGTTATGGCACACGAAACCTTCGAAAACGAAGTTGCGGCGGAGATACTCAATAAATATTTCATATGCATAAAGATAGACCGTGAGGAATTTCCAGGTGTGGACAAAAGATATCAGTTCTACCTCCATGCCACAGGTAAAAGGGGCGGCTGGCCGCTGTCAATCTTTGCCCTGCCGGACGGAAGACCCTTTTTCGGCGGAACCTATTTCCCCCCCAAGCCCCGCCACGGAATCCCCGCATTCAGCGAGATAGTGGTTCAACTGGGCAAGCTCTACAGGGAAACACCGCAAGAGGCGGAAAAATTCGCCAATAATTTCGATGCTTTCATGCAGAAATTCAGCTCCTATGACAAACGTATGGACGATCTTGAACTGTTCGATTTCCATACTGCGTCAGAGGATTTTTCAAAAATGTTCGACACGGAGTTCGGCGGACTGGGAAAAGATGCCAAGTTCCCCAACACTCCCGTTATGAACGCCATGCTCGAATATTATGACACTGACCTTTTCGTCCGTGATTTTCTTAATCTGACGGCTGACAAGCTCTGCACGTCTGGCATTTACGACCATGTTAACGGCGGATTTTTCAGATATGCCGTGGACAGGCAATGGACAGTGCCCCACTTCGAAAAAATGCTTTACGACAACGCCCAGAACTCGCTTTTTCTTCTGGATATGTACGAACGTACGGACAATATGCTCTATTTCCGCATAGCAGAGAAGACAATAGATTTCATACTAAATGAGTTCAGCACCGAGTTCGGGCTGATATCCGCAATGGATGCCGACAGCCTTTCGGACAACGGTAAACTCATTGAAGGGTATTATTATCTCTTCACCTCCGGAAGCACTGAGCAGGTTGACAGCAGAATCACCCTTCACGAAGGCGTTATTAATATTAATGACGCAGATTATGAGGGATACATCCGTCTGGAGCAGTATTTTGAGCGGCTGAGAGAGACAAACACCCGTGAAAAGCCTCAGAAGGACACCAAGGTAATACTTTCACAGAACATGCTTTTCTGTAAGGCACTGCTTAAAATGTTCGAGGTTTCCGGCAGGGAGTATTATCTGGAGCAGGCCACAGCACTGCTGGGCAAACTGCGCCATTTCCACATGGAGGACGATAACCTCTTCCGCATAGGCTACCACGGCGACATAATGAGCCATGTCACCCTTGAAGACTATGCCCAAACCGTAGACACTCTGCTGACATTCCTCAGCATCACAAAGGAGAGAGCCTTCCTTGCAGAGGCCGTGAAACTTATCCGAAGGGCAAACGAGCTTTTCGTGAACGACGGTCTGCTCTATTTGGATACAGACAGAACCGTTGTTGACACATTCGACGATTCAATGCCCAGCCCAATAGCGGTTTTCATAGATATACTGCTGAACTACAAAGAACTTATCGACGAAGATATCGACAGCAGACTGTTCGATTTTGCCGCCGACAGACTCATAAAATATGCAAGCGGTCACCCGACCCTGTTTCTTACATTCAAGAGGTACATGAATAAATGACAAAAGACGAAATACTTACCCTGCTCAAAGAAAAAAGCTCTGAAGAGACCAAAGAGGCGATGGCTAAGGCCGGAGTGAACGTTACCAACGCATACGGAGTTCCACTCGCCGCTATAAAAGAGCTGAGCAAGGCACTTAGAAAGAACCACACACTTGCTCTTGAGCTTTGGGAAACAGAAGTGCACGAGGCAAGGATACTTGCAACTTTCATAGCCGACAAAAACCAGATGGACGACGACCTGCTCGAAAAATGGGTCATGCAGATAAACTCATGGGATCTCTGCGACAACTTCTGCACAAATCTGGCATACAAGACAGCCACAGGCAAAATGAAGGCCTATGAGTGGGCTGTTCAGAACGAGACATATGTTAAAAGAGCCGGATTTGCACTTATTGCAAATTTTGCGGCGAAAGACGAGACCCTCACCGATGCGGAGATCGACAGTTTTTGTACACTTATCCTTAACGAATGCGACGACAGCAGAAACTATGTACGCAAAGCGGTAAGCTGGGCGCTGCGCAATATCGGTAAACGTGATGAGGACAACCTCAAGCGAGCTGTCAAGGTTGCAAAGGTTATGCGTGACTCCGGCTCAAAAAGTGCAAAATCAACCGCAACCGAGGTTCTGAACGAAGTAAACAGTAAAGAGAATAAAGACAAATTTAAAAAGAAAAGATATTAAGTTTCACTGGAAAAACGAATCAAGAGTGTTACACTTAGATATTGAAGTGTCCGGAGCATTTTTTTGAGTTATAAGCATTTTACCAACGACAAGTGCGAATATTTCCCCTGCCATCGTTTAGAAGGACAAAACTGCCTCTTCTGCTACTGCCCTCTCTATTTTTTCAAAGACTGCGGCGGCGATGCGAAATGGCGGGGAAATGTCAAAGATTGCTCCGACTGCGTGAAAAATCATGATGAGAACAGTTATCAATTCATCATGGACAGACTCGCAAAAGCCTTTGGGAATCTGAAAGAATCCGGCGACATGCTCCTGCTTGATAGAAATTCCCAATAGGACTATTTAGATATTTTTTGTATCTTTTGTTGACAAGGCACATATACAAGCGGTATTGTTTACCTGTGAGGTATACAATTGGATTCGTTTATACTGCGTGAAGAAGACTACGCCATACGCATAATTGTGTTCCTGGCGACCGTTGGCAGACAGGTTAAAACAGACGAGATCTGCAAATCCCTTTATCTCTCCCGCCCTATCGTTGTCAAAATAATCAACAAACTTAAATCCGGCGGCTTCATAGTCACCAAAACAGGCAAAGACGGCGGCCTCACCATCAGCGAATCCACACCCGAGGCGAGCATGTTCGACATTCTGTCCTGCATGGGGTTCACAGGAAAAGTGAACGCCTGCACATCAGATCACGCCGCCTGCCAGCTTCTGCCCATCTGCAAAATCAACAGACTTTTCGGCGACATTCAGCGAGAAATCGAGGAACGGCTGAAAAGGGCTAAGATAAAAGAGTTCCTTTTTAACGGTAACGAACTTTTTACAAAATCCAAATCAATGCAGGAGGTCTGAATGAACCAAGAGTTTCATTATGACTACAAGACTGTGCAGGGATTCGTTCTCTCTGCCATCTTCTGGGGTGTTATTGGTCTTGTGATGGGTCTTCTGATTTCTGCCCAGCTTTGGAATGCTGACCTTAATTTTGGTGAGTATTTCTCATACGGCAGACTCAGAACCCTTCACGTCAATGTTCTGGCATACGGTCTGGGCATCGGTGCGGAATTCGGTATTTTCTACTATCTCGTTATGAGACTGACGAAAAAACCGCTTGTTCTGCCCAAACTGGCACGTTTCCATCTCTGGCTCTTCAACGTGGGCATGGTTCTGGCTACGCTTTCACTCTTCGCAGGTATGAACCAGTCTCTTGAATATGCGGAGTTCGAGTGGCCCATCGACATTGCGATAGTTATCCTCTGGGTTCTTTTCGCAATTAACGTGCTCGGCAACGTTTTCACCAGAAAAGAGAAAAACATGTATGTATCCCTGTGGTACATCATTGCGACAATCATTACGGTCGCCATTCTCTACATAGTGAACAACCTTGCAATTCCCGCAACACTTACAAAGTCTTATCACCTTTTCGCAGGCGTAAACAGTGCGAACGTTGAGTGGTGGTACGGACACAACGCCGTGGGCTTCCTTTTCACAACGCCCATTCTGGCAATGTTCTACTACTTCCTCCCCAAATCAACCGGGCTGCCCATATACAGCCACAGACTGTCCATCATCTCCTTCTGGTCTTTGATATTCGCTTATCTCTGGACAGGCGCACACCACCTTGTTTACACTCCCCTGCCCGACTGGATTCAGACGCTG
This sequence comes from Seleniivibrio woodruffii, assembly GCF_004339245.1. Taxonomy (NCBI): domain Bacteria; kingdom Pseudomonadati; phylum Deferribacterota; class Deferribacteres; order Deferribacterales; family Geovibrionaceae; genus Seleniivibrio; species Seleniivibrio woodruffii. Next base: position 351,597 of record NZ_SMGG01000004.1, on the reverse strand, counting down.
GGCATCGCCTTCACTCTGTTCCTCATCGCTCCGTCGTGGGGTTCCGTTGTGAACGGCTATTTCACAGTGGACAGAGACTGGTCTAAGATGAGAACTCAGTATCTTACAAAGTTCTTCATCGTGGGTATAACGTTCTATGGTCTTCAGACCATTCAGGGTCCCTCTCAGGGTATCAGGGTTATCAGCTCGCTGATCCACTATACAGACTGGGTTCCCGGACACGTTCACATGGGTACTATGGGCTGGGTAACAATGGTTATCTGCGCATCAGTGTACTACATGATCCCCGCTATGTATAAAACCGAGATCTACAGCGAAAAACTGGCAAACATCCACTTCTGGATCGTTCTTGTCGGTCAGCTTATGTTCTCTATAACAATGTGGATCACAGGTATTCAGCAGGGTGCTATGTGGAAGATGACAGCCGCAGACGGCTCTCTTCAGTACACCTTTATGGAAACCCTCGTCCGCAACTACCCCTACTGGCAGATGAGAACCGTTGCCGGTGTGATATTCGTTGTGGGTATGCTGTTCTTCGTTTATAACGTACTCATGACAATCAAAAAAGGCAACGACCTTGCCAAACAGGCAGCGTAGGGAGGCACAAGATGAGCAATCACGAAAACTCACTTTACAGCAAAGCCGTCCTGTTCGCAGTTGTTGCTGCGGTAACAGTGCTTATCGGTACAATAGTTACGGTATTCGTTCCCATGTTTACAGCGGGAATGCACCCTAAAACAGACAACCTTCAGCCCTTCACAGCTCTCCAACTGGCAGGCCGTGATATCTATCAGGCGGAAGGCTGCGTAAACTGCCACACCCAGACAGTTCGTCCCCTCAAGGCCGACGTTCTCAGGTATGGCGAATACTCTAAAGCAGGCGAATTTGCCTATGACAGACCCTTCCTCTGGGGCTCAAAGCGTACAGGCCCCGACCTTGCGAGAATCGGCGGAAAATATCCCGACGAGTGGCATGTTCAGCACTTTATGAACCCTCAGGCGTTCTTCCCCAAGTCAAACATGCCTAAATACACATGGCTGGCAAATAAGCCTGTCAACGTTAAAGGCACTCTGGCGGGAATGAAAGCCCTCGGCTTCCCCTACACTCCCGAAGATGAAGCGGCACTGGCAAAAGCAACCCAGCTTGACGCTATGGTAGCCTATATGCAGGTCATCGGAACTTCCGTAGCCAAGAAAGAGGCTATTGTTTACGACCCTGCAAACGTTGAAGCAGCAAACCCCTTTGCCGGCAAAGCTGAAGCTGTTGCCGCAGGTCAGGCTATCTATAAAGCTGAATGCGCAGGCTGCCACGGTCAGAACGCAGAGGGCAACATCGGCGGTTCCATCTCTGACTATGCCAAAACAGGCGCAGCTGATGCCGATACCTTCATAACCCTTGCAAACGGTCTTGAAGGCGCAATGCCCGCTTTCGCAGGACAGCTGAGCAAAGAGAAGATCTGGTCTGTTGTTGCATACATCAACAGCCTTAAATAAGACGGAGGTGCAGACATGAAAGAGGAATTCGATAATTTTGAAGAATTCACAAGGGAAGACACGGAAAATGCACTTCCCCTCGGATGGCTGATACTCTTCATCGGACTTATAGTGTTCGGTATCTATTACACATATTCCTACACACCCGCCTTCACAGGCTGGACCCAGGAAAAAGCCCTTGAAGAGGCAATGCAGACTCAGCCCAAGTAAACCTATCTGATACGGAAAGGGGGCTTCAGCTCCCTTTCCTTTTTAACACAAGGAGATTCACATGATTGGAAGCGCTTATTCTTTTCTTTTCTACGGTCTCTCACTGACAGCAATCTTCGCCGTGATCATCTTCTATTACTACTCTAAAAAGAGAAAAGACGAAGTTGAGAAGGCAAAATACAGAATGCTGGAAGACGACGATGATTAATCTGCAAAGATACAGATGGGCGGTGAGGCTTTTCAACACTGCCCTTTTTATCCTTCTCCCTTTCATCACGATAAACGGTCAGAGTGCACTGCGTTTTGACATACCGTCTCTTCGTCTCTTTTTCTTCGGGACATCCGTCTGGATAGAAAATTTCTTTATCGTACTTATATTTACATTTTTCATTACTTTCCTCGGAATACTCGTTACCCAGCTTTACGGCCGCATATGGTGCGGATGGTTCTGCCCACACACGGTGATGATAAACCTCACGTGGTTCTTTGACAGGAAAAAACAGACCCTCATTCAGAAGGTCATAAGCCATATACTTGTTTTTGCGATCAGCACAGTGATAAGCGTCACAATAGTTTTCTACTTCGTGTCGCCGTATGACTTTTTCAGAGACCTTGCGGCGGGGACATTAAGCCCCGTTACTGCATGGTTCTGCATAGTCATAACCGCCATAACCTACCTGAGCTTCGTGCTCATCCGTTATAAATTCTGCACCACCGTATGCCCCTATTCAAAGCTACAGTCGATCATGTTCGACAAGAACACGCTGATAGTGGCATTCGACCCTGCGACAGCGGACAGATGCATCAAATGCAACGCCTGTGTAAAGACCTGCCCCGTGGGGCTTGATATCCGCAAAGGGCTTGTTTCCGCCTGTATAAACTGCGGCAGATGCATCACAGCCTGCGCAAAGGTAATGCAGAAAAAAGAGCACCCCAGTTTGGTGCATTACATTTACGGATTCGAAAAAGAGAAAAAACCTTTCCGTGTGAATGTGCTGATAACCGGAATCGTTACACTGGTGTTCCTCTCCATTTTCGTCTGGATGGCTGCCACCACAAAACCTTTCGAGTTTCAGGTGCTCCCCAACCAGCAGTTTATGCCCAGAGAGAAGGACGACCGGATAATCAACTCATATGAACTGATAATAAAGAATATTTCCGATAAAGAACTTACTTTTGATATTTCCGTGGAAGGCACAGACGATTACGAGCTTCAATACGAAAAGCCCTTCAGCGTTAAGCCTGCGGAAACAGTCAAGCGCACTGCGTTCCTTTTCATTGAGGAGGACGAACTGGAAGATTTCCCCATATTGTCTCTGAAAATGTCGGCAAAATCGGATAATGCGGAGATGAAACCCATCGAAAGTGAGTTCAGTTTCCGCAGACCCATAAAAGCGAAAAGAAAGGTGACTGAATGAAAGTATCTCTCATAATTATCTTTATTGCCCTGCTCACCATTGCGCCCTGCATATACCTCGGCGTGAAGTATTTCGACGGCAAGATCACCGAAAGCCCATATGAAACCGGGCTGGAGTATGACAAGAGCGAAAAGATAATAAAGGATGCCGGACTTGCCCTTGAAAACATCAAAGCGCAGAAGAACGGCGACAAGGTTTTCATTGAGTTCGCAGTGGCAAATGCGGGCAGAGTTCAGCTTGTGCCCGAAAGATTCACAGTGGGCAGACCTGCATCCAATCAGGAGCAGACGGAACTTGCTCCTCAGACTGACGCAAACGGCCTCTATAAGGCTGAGTTCAGCACCAGCGGTTACGGCAATTATGTTCTTGAGCTTCGTGCGAAAGTAGCATCGGACGAAGTTGCTCTCAGAAAGAACTTTTATATCAATCAGTGACGTAAGGAGGATTTTATTATGAAACTCGGAACAATTGTAATGATCGTATCCCTCATAACGATGATAGGCATTCCCCTTCTTTTTGCTCTTAAATACGCTAACTGATGGGTGCGCTCTACATCATGATTCCCGTCTCCCTGATTCTGGGAGTGATAGTTCTGCTCATTTTTCTGTGGGCGGGCAAAACGGGAGAATTTGAAGACATGGAAGGCCCGAAATACCGCATGATGGATGATGATGACGACGACAAATGACAAAAAAATTCAATGCGCCCATTGTCTTTCTGAGGTTAACAGAAATCAGGCAATACAGGAGCGTATTGACGGGCATGATGTCTGGTTCTGCTGCCACGGCTGTGCAGGAGCTTATAAGATACTGCAATCCGAAGGGCTCAGCAGGTTTTACATTAAACGTGAGGGTGAATGGGAGGCCGGAGCCGTATCCGCTGCCAGAGTGTCCGAAGATCTTTTCTTCGACACTATAAAGGAGACGGAAACAGGCTACGAGGTCGATATTGCCCTCAGCGGCGTGCGGTGCGCCGCATGTATCTGGCTTATAGAAACCTATATTTCAAAGGCTGAAGGGGTGGAGTACGTTCGCCTGAACTACGCCACCCACAAAGCCCGTATCCGCTGGACAAAAGGAAAAATAACCCTCGGCGAGATAATTGACAGGATAACATCCATCGGCTATTGCCCTCTTCCCATCAGCAGTTCATCCACAGAGACCATCTACGAAAACGAGAAAAAGGACTATTTCTACAGATTTTCCATAGCCGCATTCTTCACAATGCAGCTGATGATATATACCGTAGCCCTCTATGCGGGCTATTTTCAGGGGATCACTGCCGGACTCAAGGACTTCTTTGAGTACACGGCATGGGCTCTATGCACCCCTGTAATGTTCTATTCCGGCTGGCCGTTCATAAAAAGCTCTTTTCAGGCGATCCGCAGAGGCCACACCACCATGGACACCCTCATTTTTCTGGGGTCGTTCACAGCCTATGTCTACAGCATCTTCGCCCTTTTCATGGACAAAGAGATATATTTCGACACCACTGCCAACATCATCGCACTTATCCTTCTGGGACGCTACATTGAGGCGGGCGCAAAGGTCAGAACATCCAATGCGGTGTCAAAACTGCTCACATACCAGCCCACTCAGGTGCGTCTGATTGAAAACTATCAGCCCGAAAAGCCCTATGAATCGGTCATGGTTCATGTTAAGCAGGTTCGTTCAGGGAATTTTCTTGAAGTTCTTCCGGGAGATTCCGTTCCGGCTGACGGAATAATAGTCAGCGGCGGTACGGAGATAAACGAAGCCATGCTCACCGGAGAAGCAAACCCGAAATACAAAACCGCCGGAGACAAGGTTTTCGCAGGAACAATAAACATCAACGGCAGTATAATTGTTCAGGTTGAACAGGTCGGAGCCACAACTACCCTTTCAAAGATTGTTCAGGCTGTTGAGGATGCCCAGTCGTCCAAAGCATCGATACAGAACGTAGCCGACAAGGTGGTGGAATGGTTCGTGCCTTTCATTCTGGCAGTTGCCGCCGCAACTTTCATCGGATGGTATATCTACACAGGTCAAATACTTGCGTCTGTAATGACCGCTGTGGCGGTTCTTGTGGTCGCCTGCCCCTGTGCACTGGGACTGGCAACACCTCTGGCAATACTGATAGCCACCTCAAAAATAACCAGACTGGGCGCAGTTGCAAAATCCGGCGATATCATAGAGAGATACAGCAAGGCTGACGTATTCCTGTTCGACAAGACAGGCACAATAACTCAGGGCGCACTAAAAATAGAGGACATCATAGCAGAGGACAAAACCCGTCTTCATGCTCTGGCGGCATCTTTGGAAAGAAACTCCTCGCACCTTATAGCAAAAGCCATAACTTCAGCTTATCAGGATGATTTTCTGTCTGTTTCCGACTTCTCCGAGATACCTGGGAAAGGCGTCACCGGGGTTGTTGACGGTCAAAGTGTAATGGTAGGCACAAAAGTTTTCCTGACGGAAAGCGGCGTGACATTACCTCAGGTGCCGGATACCGGTCATACTGTGGCATGCGTTGCGGTTGACGGCAAATATGCGGGAATGATAGCCCTTTCCGACAGCATAAAAGAGAGTGCGGCAGACGTTCTTAAATATCTGAGCGGAAAAGGCATTAAGGCTGTCATAATAACCGGCGACAACAGGTCTGCGGCTGAAAAACTGGTGGAAAAGCTCGGCATAAAAGGTCTTGAGTTCGTATCAGACGTCACACCTTTTCAAAAAGCGGATATAGTTAAGCACTATCAGAAAGATAACAAAATATGCGTTATGGTGGGAGACGGTATAAACGATGCCCCTGCCCTCACAACGGCAGACGTGGGAGTTGCCATCGGTCAGGGAACGGATATAGCCATTGAAAGCTCAGACATTGTGCTTATGCGTGATGAGCTTGGGCTTCTGACCACACTGCATCAAACATCGGTTAAAACATTGCGGGTAATAAAAGAAAACCTGTTCTGGGCATTTTCGTATAATATAATCATGGTTCCTCTGGCAATGGCGGGGATGATACACCCTGTGACCAGTGCCGCACTTATGAGCATCAGCAGTCTTCTGGTGGTGTTCAATTCCCTGCGCATAGGAAAATAGCTACATTCTGAATCCCGACCAGATGAAAAAGACTCCCATAACAATCATTATAACCAGTGAAAGTGCATTGAAAAAGCCACGGCGAGCCATGAGGAAGTTACCGAATATTGCCGCTGTGAGCATTGCTCCCATCGTACCTATGCCGTAAAACATCATTGAGAGAAGCCCTCTGAGAGCATCTGCGGAGGATGCAGAGGCAATTATGACCCCGTAAAGAGGGCCGCAGGGAAGCAGTCCCAGAACAACGCCTGTCAGATAAGGGGTTTTCGGCTGAAACCGCTTAAGCTGTTCGCCCACATCAACCCGCCCTATCCTGCTCTCCAGCTTGTTCATGAAATTATAACCGGAAAAAGCAAAGACACCGTAAAGCACCAGAAATACTCCGGCAATGACCGCCGCCGCCTTCTGTATGCCCATAAGGTTGCCGAAAACCTGTACAACACTTCCTGCAAGTCCGGCTATAAGTCCAAGAATGCTGTAAGTTGTTATTCTGCCGAGATTATATTTGAGATGAGGAAGAAACAGGGGCACATAGCCCTTTTTGCCTTTAACGAAACGGCCTGAGATATACAGAACAAACGGATGGCACATTGCCAGACAGTGCCCAAACCCCACGGAGAAGCCAAGGGTAAGAAACCCTATATAGGAAAGCTCCTCCACATTAATCCTTCATGTTAAAGAGAAAGACTTTTTCTATCTGTGCGCCTTCATGACCGAAGGAGAGTTTACCGTACCAGGTTTTGCCGCCCATTATGCATTTTGGGAGGGTAGCTTTCGCTGTGTAGCCTGTGCTTGCCTTCTGCAAAGGGGATTTATAAAGCCCCATATCCATGGACATATTAAACAGAACACTGCCCTGAGAAATGTTCACAGGCTTTCCGTCCTTGTCGATATGAACACGCAGAACAAGCTCCTCAAAAGGCTTTGCAGGGCGGTTCATATCTATTTTGATCAGATAGCCGTCCTGAGAAATAGTAACGGGATTTTCAGTCAGATCCAGTTTCTTATCATAATTTATAACAAACTTTTCGGCTGCAAAGCTGGGGGCAGTAAGACAGAATACGGCAAGAAGGAAAGAAATCACCCCAACAGCCATTCTTAAACGATTCATGGGATTCACCTCTGAAATATCATACCACAAAGGTATTAATAGTCAAAATCATTAGTTTTTCAATACTATAATTTCTTAAGGAGGGGTAAATTTTACAATTGCACAGCTAACGTCATATGATAATTGCCCAATAGAGTCACGGGGAAAGAGAATCTTAGTATCCAATAACAAGTCATTCTGAGTGAAACGAAGAATCTCTGTATTGTTGAGACTCTTCGCTGACACTCACTAGCCGAAGGCTGTATGAGTCAACTTTCAACTAATTGTCAAATAGAGTGACTATATTTGTACAGTCAGCATTCATGTACAGTGACAGGAAAGGAGAATGAAAAACAAAAAAAGCCCCGCACAAACGGCGGGGCTCCCTTTTTAACGATAGAACGATTAAACTATATCCGGAACGTTCCAGTCTTTGATCTTCATTGTGCCGTGTTTTGCAAGGTTCATCTGCATTTTGAAGCATCTGTCGAACAGCTGAGGTTCGTGGCCGATGCCTTTGCTCAGGCACTCTTTCTTAGCCATGTCGAAGTATTCCTGCATGATCGGCTTGTACTCGGGGTGTACGCACTTGTCGATGAGCATTTGTGCTCTGTCTTTGGGTGCGAGACCTCTGAGGTCGGCAAGACCCTGCTCTGTAACGAGAACGTCAAGGTCGTGCTCTGTATGGTCGATGTGGGGCGCTTTGGGAACCACACAAGTGATACCGTGGGGGTCTGTCTTGCTGGGACGGGTTGAGGGAGTGTGCATGATAGACAGGAAAGCGTTTCTCAGGAAGTCGCCGGAACCGCCCAGACCGTTGATCATTCTTGTACCGCCAACCAGTGTTGAGTTAGCGTGTGCATAGATGTCAAACTCAACGGGAGTGTTCATAGCTATACAGCCTAAGCGGCGGATAGGCTCGGGAGCGTTTGAGATTGACAGGGGACGAAGAGTGATCTTCGGAGCATATTTTTCGAAGTTAGCGAAAAATCTGGGGAAGCCGGGGTTCTCTGAAAGTGACAGAGAGCAAGAAGAAGCGGCATCCAGTTTACCGGAGTCGAACAGGTCAAGCATTGTGTCCTGAAGAACTTCAGTGTAAACGGTAAGGTTGCTGAAGGGGCCTTTTGCAAGTCCGCCCACAACTGCGTTAGCGATTGAACCAACGCCGGACTGGATGGGGAGCAGGTTTTTGGGAAGTCTGCCGCATTTAACTTCATACTGGAAGAAATCCATGATGTGGTTTGCGATAGCTTCTGAAGTGTCATCCTGCTCAGCGAACGCACGGCCTTTGTCGAGGTGTTTAGACTCAACGATGGCGATGATTTTATTGGGGTCGCAAGGGCAGTAAGTTGTACCGATGCGGCTGTCAGCTTTAGTGATGTTGAAAACCTGTCTGTTGGGGGGTGTTCCGGGAACGATGATGTCGTGCATGCCTTCGAAAGAGGGCTGGCCGGTGTTAACCTCAACGATAACCTTGTCGCAGATCATAAGGATTTCAGGGATAACACCGCAAGAAGAAGTGGGAACGAGTCCGCCGTCTTCAGTGATAGCTGAAACTTCGATGATAGCGAGGTCAAGTTTTCCTGTGGGAGTGTCTTTAGTATAGAATCCGTATCCGAGGTCCTGAGCGAAGAGAGAAAGGTGTTTGTCGCCCATGCGGATGCGGCCTTCGTTGATTCCTTTTGCGATGTCTTTACCTGTCTGATAGGGCCATCTGCGGTCTATCATGTCAAGCTGAGCCCATCTGTTTTCAGTTTCCGCACCGACGGATGCGCCGATGAAGAGGTTGAATCTCAGTTTGCCCTGAAGGTTGTTCTTTTCAACGTGATCAGCCAGAGCTATCGGAACAGCCTTGGGGTAGCCTGCGGGGGTGAAGCCTGACCAGCCGAGGTTCATTCCGTCTTTAAAATACTGGATAGTTTCCTCAACTTTAACAACTTTGCTGAGAAGACTTTTACATCTGATGCGTGACTCTAATTCGGACATTTCTTCCTCCATATTTGAGTAGTATCAACCGTTATTACATTTTAACCGAAAAACTCCCTGGCATCATAGAAACTGGGAATTTTTGTTCTAACATCCTCAACTATATTTTTATCTGCATAGGCACAAAATATTCCTTCTTCCGCAACGGGTTCAAACAGCGGTTCACCCCATGGGTCGAATGCAGCGGAAAAACCGCACGGCATATCTTTTTTCCCCTGCATCACGCTGGTGTTTGCTCCTGCCACATAGCACTGGTTTTCAATTGCCCGTGCGCGCATAAGCGTGAGCCAGTGTTCCTTTTTCATCTGAGGCCAGATTGCTGGCACGGCTATTATATCCGCTCCGGCAAACGCCGTCATACGAAACATCTCGGGGAATCTGACTTCATAACATAAGAGCAGGCCGATCTTCGATCCTTTAAAGTCGAAGACCGTAACCCCCCTGCCCCTATCTATGTATTCATCCTCCCTGGTGGGAGAAAAAAGGAAGTTCTTTCTGTAGGTTGCGGCGATTCCGTTTTTTGTCACCGCATACACAGCATTAAAAACCTTGTTTTGATTTCTTTCAGGTAGCGATGAGATTACAAGCGTATTATCATTTATGATACCTTGTATCTCCTCAACTACAGAGAGTGTTCTTTCGGAAATTTCAACCAGTCTGCCATAGTCGAAACCGCATGCCCACATCTCAGGCAGGATGATAATAGAATCTTCATTATCAACCACTTGCGATATGCCTTCTTTAAATCTCCGAAGGTTTTCATCGACCCTTGAAAGGCTTACAGGAAGCTGGAGCGAAATTATCTTCATACGACTCCCCTAAGTCTTCGGGATTTTAAAACATAATTTGTACCATGTCAAGACAGTAAATGTTCATTATTGGGATATAAAAGAGCGTGTGGTGTGAAAGTTTAGGAATGGTAAGGGGTGCGGGTGTCTTATCAATTATAAAACACCCGCAGAAAATTTTTATTTGCAGATATAATTGGCAGGGATGTAGTCGCAGAAGGGTTCTTCCGCCATGTAGTCACCGGAAACGGCATAGGCTCTCGCACGGCATCCGCCGCAAACGCCGAGGTGTTTGCAGACGCCGCATTTGCCTTCGTATTCCTTAAAGTTTCTCATGTCGTTCATGAGTTTTGAACCGTCCCAAATCTCCTTGAAGGGGGTTTCGAAAACGTTGCCCGCCGTAACAGGGAAATATGAGCAGGGAAGCACGTCGCCTTTGGAGTTGACCAGTGCGATTGTCTGGCCGGCGATACAGCCTTTTCCGCCGCCTGTTCCGAAGCTGAGGTTTCTGCGCTCTTTGTCCAGCCCAGCCTCTTTGCTGCGGTCGGCCCATATTCTGTAATACTGAGGTGCACAGGTGGGACGAACCATGATCTCGTCCTCTCCCCTCTCCATTTCATAGTGCCAGTTAAGGATCTCTTCGTAGTCCTCTTTGCTGATAAGCTCTTTCATCAGCTCTTCGCCTCTGCCTGTGGGTACGATAAGGAACATGTACCATGCCGTGGGCTTAAGTGATTTTGCCAGCCTGTATGTTGCCACTATGTCGTGCTGGTTTCTTTTAGCGAATGACGAGTTGATTATAAATTTGATATCGTGCTTGCGGAAGTATGCCGCTGCGTCCATAACCGCCTGAAAAGAGCCTTCCTGCTGACGGAAGTCATCGTGAACCGCAGGAGTGGAACCGTCGAGGCTGAGCGATACTATGCGTATCCCTGCCGCTTTGATCTTTTCGCAGGTCTCATCATTAACAAGGGTTCCGTTGGTGGCCATAGCCATGCGCAATCCCTTTTCTGTGCCGTATGCGGCGATGTCGAAGACATCCTCACGCATAAGAGGCTCTCCGCCAGTGAGCACCACCACAGGCTTGGCGAACTCTGTCAGTTCGTCGACAAATTTTTTCGCCTTCTCAAGGGTGAAGTCACCCACAGCGGAATGTATGCCTGAGGATGAACGGCAGTGCACACATTTCAGGTTGCATTTGGAGGTTATCTCCCATGCCATCCATTTCAGGTCCCAGATCTTTTCAGCCATATTTTTAAGCTCCGTAATTCATTAATAAAATCATGTATAACACAATACATTAACAGCCCCAAAGGATTTTTCAACGTTAAAGATGTTAAACGGCTATTTTTTTCTCAAAGAGGCTTTCAGTTCGGAATTTTCCTCTTGATTTGTCTGTTTTTTAGGTTATTCTTTGACCATCACATTAAATGACCTTATGCGGTCAAAGGGTTGTATATGAACATTTATGTAGGTAACATCAGCTATCAGACAAAAGAAGAGGATCTGGTAGAGCTTTTCTCCACTGCCGGAGCGGTGGACTCAGCACGCATCATCAAAGACAGAGAAACCGGACGTTCAAAAGGTTTCGGCTTTGTTGAAATGCCCAACAACGAAGAAGCTAAGGCGGCTATCGAAAAATTCAACGGAACCGAATTTTTAAGCAGAAACATAACTGTCAACGAAGCCAAGCCTAAAGAGGAAAGACCCGCAGGACGCGGACCCAGAGGCGGCGGCTTCGGCGGCGGCGGAAACAGAAGATATTAATTCTCTGATAAAAGAGTCTTTAAAGCGGGTCATTTCGACCCGCTTTTTTATTTTATTGATATTTTTTTATTTTCCCCTTGCTATTTATTTTTTACTCTGTATAGTAAGCACTGTCAGACCGAAACATCGGTTGCAGGTTGTTCGCAAATTTAAACCGGATTTTTGAACCGGACCCTGATCAGTATGCCGCTTTCTATTGATCCTTCAATATTTATCGTCAGAATTGTTCACCATCCCGTTTCTAAGTACGATGAAAGTCTTTGCACACCATTCCCGTTTACAGTTTTGACAAAATAAATATTTTAGAGGGTTCAAAATGAACATTTATGTAGGAAACCTTAGCTACAACACAACAGAAGACGATCTCACATCACTTTTCAGCAAAGCAGGCAGCGTTGACACAGCACGCATCGTTACTGACAGAGAAACCGGCCGTTCAAAAGGCTTCGGCTTCGTAGAAATGTCTAACAACGACGAAGCTAAAGCAGCTATCGAAAAATTCAACGGCGTTGAGTTTGACAACAGAAGCATCACAGTTAACGAAGCTAAACCCCGTGAAGAGGGTGGCAGAAGCGGCGGCTTCAACAGAGGCGGCGGCAGCAGCAGAGGCGGCTTCGGCGGCGGAAACAGCAGAGGCGGTTTCGGCGGCAAAAGATACTAACAACAACTAAGCGGGTCTAACGACCCGCTTTTTTTTGCCCAAATTCACGGGCATATTGATAATGTTAATTTTTCTATTGCTATTTATTTTTTAAGATGTATAGTTAGTATGTCAGACCGATATTTTGGTTGATGGTTGTTTGCAAATTGACCCGGATTTTGAACCGGACCCTGATCAGTTTTAGTGCCGTTGTCTATTGAGTTCTCAATATTAACCCGCATAATTGTTCATAAGTTCCGTTGATCTGTGAAACGTCCGTTTTGCACACCCCCAGAGAAAGTTTTGACAAATAATATTTTTGAGGAATTTAATATGAACATTTATGTAGGAAACCTTAGCTACGGAACAACTGAAGACGATCTTACGGCTCTTTTCGGCGGCGTTGGCAGCGTTGACTCCGCTCGCATCATCACAGACAGAGAGACTGGCCGTTCTAAAGGCTTCGGTTTCGTAGAAATGTCAAACAACGACGAAGCTAAAGCAGCTATCGAGCAGTTCAACGGCGCTGATTTCGGCGGCAGAAACATCACTGTTAACGAAGCTAAACCCCGTGAAGAGGGTGGCAACAGAGGCGGCGGTTTCGGCGGCAACAGAGGCGGCGGCAGAGGCGGCTTCGGCGGAAAAAGATATTAATCAGGTTTTTACAAACCTTTTTGAAAGCCGGACACACAATGTCCGGCTTTTTTATTTCAAAAACTACAAAAATATAGGTATAATTGCTCTATGACAGAGCAATACAGGAATATCAAAAACACCACTTTATTAAGGCTGGCGGTAACACTTGTATTCCTTCTCGCCGCATTCATATTCGCTTCATACCTTGGTTTCAAAGAGAAACTGGAAAATAAACTCTCCCACGAAACCGACCACCTGCGCTCCTTTTACAATTCCGAACTGAGCAGTCTGAACGTTCTCAACTTCACCCGCATATACAACCTCCTGGACAACACAGAGGTCATAGACGCCATCGAGTCCGGAGACCGCATAAAGCTTTACACGCTGGTAAAAAGAAACTTTGACCTTTTCGCAAGCGAAAGCAGTTTTTTTAAGAACATGCATTTCCATACGGAAAAGAACATCACTCTTCTGCGGGTTCACCTGCCTGAGGAATACGGAGACGATCTCACAAAAACACGGCCTCTCATCGCCAGAACAAACAGGGAAAAGATACCCCAGAGCGGACTGGAATCGGGATTCCACGGAATATACTACCGTATCGTTCAGCCAGTTTTCAACGGAAAGGGCAAGCATATCGGCTCTGTGGAATTCGGAATAGACCCTACATATTTCACTCACCTGCTGGGAAGCCAGCACGGAGACAAGAAACTGGCATTTGTTTTCACAGCCTCTTCTCTGAAAAATCTTGAGGAGAAGGATGAGCTGATAAAATTCGGAAACGGTTACCTCTTATCCGATTACAATAATTTTTTCAGGAAAGCCCTGCCCGAAATGCAGGACAAAAAATTCGGAACATACAAAGAGGACGGGCGCAATTATATGATAGCCCCTGTTCTCAAACTGAACAGCTATGAAGGAAAGAATATTGCCACACTGGTTGCCGCAATCGACATTACGTCCGATGTGGATGAGATCCGCTATGACATATTAATACTTATCATTTTCAGTATTCTGGCAGCCGCTGTGATACTTCTGATCACAAATATGGGCTTCAACATATACATACGGAAGCTGGATAAGACCAACGAAACCCTGAAACAGGCGATCGACGAACTTACATATACCCATAATATTATCGATCAGTATGTGATATATTCAGAAGCTGACGCAAACGGAACACTTACGGGTGTCAGCACTGCATTCTGCGATATCTCCGGCTACACCAGAGATGAGCTGATCGGAGCTGCACACACTATCATAAAACATCCGGATATCGACCAGAACCAGTCCCGACAGATATGGAACGCCGTTGTCAGCGGAAACTCATGGAACGGCGACATAAAGAACATTAAAAAGGACGGAACTGTCTTCTGGGTCAATGCCAATATTATCCCCAGAATGGACGATAAGGGCAATTTCATCGGCTATTCATCCATCATAACAGATATAACCGACAGAAAACGGGTCGAGGAACTGACTATCACAGACGAACACACTACCCTTTTCAACAAAAGCCACTTCAACAGGCTCCTTGAAAACGAGGTTCGCAGAGCACAGCGCAACAGGTCATTCCTGACTCTGGCCATAATCGACGTTGACTACTTCAAGGATTATAACGACACCTACGGCCACCTTAAGGGGGATAAAGTCCTCAGAAGAGTTGCAATGACGCTGAAAATGCTCCTGAAACGTGCGGGGGATCATGCATTCCGCATAGGCGGCGAGGAGTTTGCCGTCATATGCATCGACATGTCACCGAAGGAATCGTTTGAATTTTTTGAAACAATAAGAGAGCATATCTATAATCTCAAGATTGAACATGCGGCAAGCGGAGCTGATGAATATCTGACAATATCGGCAGGTGTTTACAGCGCTGTCCCTTCGCCGGATGACACGGCTAACAGCACCTTTTCAAAGGCGGATGCCGCTCTGTATATCTCAAAGCAGCAAGGCAGAAACAGGGTCACACTTCACGAAGACAGCGAAGTCTAAGAGATTATGCTGTTGGCTATTGCGATCGCCACCGCATGCTGGCGGTTTGTGGCGTTCAGTTTTCTCTTAATATTCTTTATGTGGAAGTTGACCGTATTTTCGCTGATATCAAGAATTTTTGATATTTCCCATGATGTTTTGCCTGCCTTAAGCCATCTCAGAACATCCATCTCACGCCCGCTGATCAGTCCGGGGTCGATATCGTTCATTTCGCTGAGTCTGTAATAGGCGTTTGCAAGGTGGGGATATATATAGTAGAGGAGTTCCTCTGTTCTTTCGTTTTTAAAAAACTCTCTGCCGCCGAACGAGATGACCGCTGTTCTGGATTTATCCGGAGCCACTTTGCTGAAACTGTAGCCGCAAAGGTTAGGTAGGCTGCTTTCAGTGCCCACAGCAGTAGTTATGGCCGGAGGAAGCTCCTCCCACCACATCATTGTCTTTCCGGCACTCACCATGTGATAGACCGGATCGTTGGGTGCGTGGCTGGTTGAATACTGATAGGGCGACCATTCCTTCATAACGTTCAGGTTGGTGTAGAAGGTCTGCATTTTCCATTCTTCCGAAAAATACACGGCGCCGATGTGGACAAAGTCGAATTCGAAAAGCCCCTTAAGCCCCATCACAGTGGACGTGAATCCGGAATATGTGCGCAGGTTGAGCAGTTCGAGAGAAAAATCCAGTATGGATGTCAGCTCTTTACGTTTAAGCATATATAAAATTTCCGTTTAATGTGATAAGGCATAAAAAAATGCCGTTGGAAGCAAAGCCCGGAAAATGTTGCCACCAACGGCCAATTGCGGGACACGGTTTGCACCGTGTATGACTTTTGCAAAAACTTGGTTTTGGTGAAGTTTTAGCTAACATTGGTATACTCCGTTTAACAACATTTTGATACTACCAGAAGTAGTGGCAAACTTTTGCTATCCTCGGAAAAGATTATACACAAAATGCGTTCGGATTGCCACAAGTATATGACATATATAAAAAATCATTAACTTATAACTACTTATTCATTCGGACAAAAAAAGAGGGAGCTTTCGCTCCCCCAAATTATTTTTTTGCTGCCGAACAGCTGCTTGAACAACCGCTGCATGCACATGTCATCGACTTGTCGCTTCTGGCCTGTTTATAAGCCTGCCAGACCTTATATCCGGCATAGCCAGCCGCCCATGCAACTATCACGAGCAGTATTATGTTAGATACCATATCTCACCTCCGTGAGGTTACGACAGAATCTGGAACGCTGCTATCGACGCTATGAACGCCACCAGTGTATACACCACCAGCGAGAACATCGCCCACTTGGTTGAGCCTGTCTCCTTGCGTATTGCAACAACAGTTACAAAACACGGAGAGTACAGCATTGTGAACACCAGAAGAGATATCGCATTGGCGGTTGTCCAGCCGGATTTAACCAGCTTGTCTGCCAGCGAATCTGTCTCTTCGGGGTCAACCTCTCCCAGTGAGTATGCGGTTCCGAGAGACGCAACCACGACCTCTTTTGCGGCAATACCCGCTATAAGAGCAATATTGGTTCTCCAGTCAAATCCTGCAAACTGAGTTACAGGTTCGAAAGATTTTCCGAGACGTCCGGCAAGAGAGTTCGCCAGTCCGTCTCCGGCTTCCCTTGCGTCAACCTCTGCGATAAGGTCTCGATATTCCTGAGCAGGGGCAGACACTTCCTCAGCATCGGAGCTGCCCTCTTCCACAACTGCGGGGTCGAGCTGTGCGGCGATCTCCTGACGCTGGTTCTCATATACTTCAAGCTGTTTTTCTGAAAGCTGGGGAAAGGTCATCATTGCCCAAAGAAGGATAGAGATGGCAAGGATAACTGTACCCGCCTTTCTGACGTACATCCAGCATCTTTCCCATGCATGGATGGTAAGGCCTTTCAGAGTGGGCATTCTGTAGGGAGGAAGCTCCATTACGAACGCCGAATCGGGTTCTTTAACAAAGAACGTTCCGAGGATCCTTGCTATACTGAGAGCAAGAAGCCAGCTGAGAAGAGTTATGCCGAGCATTGCTCCGGCTTCGTTCTCAGGGAAGAAAGCTTTTATAAGCAGTGCATAAACGGGAAGTTTTGCGCCGCAAGGCATGAAAGGTGCCGTAAGAATTGTTATAAGCCGTTCTTTTTCGCCTTTGATGGTTCTGGCCGCCATAACACCGGGAACTGCACATCCTCCTGCGATACCGCCGGAAACGATGTATGAAACAACCGAGTTCCCCTGAAGACCGAAAATACGGAACACCCTGTCAAGCATATAGGCAGTTCTTGCCATATAGCCTGAGTCCTCAAGGAACGCTATCGCAAAGAACATGAAGAGGATCAGAGGCGCAAAGCCCAGAACCCCGCCCACACCGTCGATGATACCGGAGGTTACAAGGGATTTAAGCAGCCCTTCGGACATGCCTGCATCTGCAACACCGCCGAGCCAGCCGAACAGGCTTTCAAGCCACATAACGGGATATTCGCTCGCCCAGAATGTGAACTCATATATAAGGTAAAGGAAACCGAGCATGATCATGGGGCCGAGCACCTTGTTGGTGAGCACCTGATCTATGCGGTCGCTGAGGTAAAGCCTGTCAAGGGGTGAATCCTCATGGCTAACCACAGACTTGAGGATTGAGCTGATATAGCCGTATCTGTAGTCGGCAATAAGGTTTTCAGCCGTTGTCTTCTGAGTGGTTTTGATGTGGCTGTTCAGTTTTTCTGCCATTGCGGAAAGCTCATGGTGAACGCCGCCAGTCTCCGCACCCTCGGAAACGATCTGCTCATCGTTCTCAAGGTATTTCAGAGCAACCCATCTGGGAAGGTATTTCGCAGTCATGAAGCCTGCATCTTTGATCTTGGTCTCCATTTTAACGAGAACTTCGTCGATGTCGGGACCGTAGGATATATCAAGGGGAGATGATTTCTTCTGGCTTGCGCCGAACTTGGCAACCTCATCCAGAAGCTCTTTCGTACCCTTGTTCTCACGGGCAACTGTCTCTATCACCGGAACGTTCAGTTTTTCGCCCAGTGCTTTGATATCGATGTTAATCTTTCTGAGTTTCGCAACGTCCACCATGTTCAGAGCGGCCATAACGGGTGCGCCCATCTCCATGAACTGAACGAACATATAAAGGTTTCTTTCTAGGTTTGAAGCATCCAGAACGTTTATGATTACGTCCGGTTTTTCGTTCACCACATAGTCTCTGGCTACTTTTTCTTCCAGAGAATAAGGGCTGAGGCTGTAGGTTCCGGGAAGATCCACAATAACGAACTCTTCGCCGTTATGTTTGATCTTCGCTTCCTTTTTCTCAACCGTCACACCGGGATAGTTTGCAACGTGGTAGTTAGCTCCGGTGATGTTGTTAAAGAGGGATGTTTTCCCGCAGTTCGGGTTGCCCGCAATTGCAACGCTTTTCATTAATCAATAACCTCCACTTCAATATGATCCGCTTCGTTGTTCCGCAGGGTGATGGTGAATCCCCTTATTTTGAGAGCAACAGGGTCAAAAAGCGGTGCACGGCCGATAACTTTAAACTCTGCTCCTGAGGTCAGACCCATGTCGTTGATCCGCTGACGAAGTTCGCCTTCGCAGTTGACCTTGACAATCCTGCCCTTTTGATTGTCCTTCATCTTTCTCATGGAAATAATCATTTCGATCTCCCTCATCTATTATAAAATTAAAAACACACTAAGTATGATGAAAACAATTATCATTATCACGACAGTGCGTCAAGGGAAAATGATATTCATTATCATTCAACTGTAGAATATGTTCAAAAAATTAATAATTCTTTGACCTGCATCAATAAGATAAAAATTCAGCTGATAAACGAAAAAAAGGCAGTTTTCTGCAAAACTGCCTTCATGAAAGCACCCGCAGGTGCCTTATATGCGGATTTAAAACGGATGGGATCCGTTAAAGGTTATATGTACCTTTTGAGAGCGTCTTCGTATACGCCTTTGGGCTGAACACCGATGAACTGTTCAACGACTTTGCCGTCTTTGAAAACCATAACTGTGGGTATGCTCATGATGCCGTATTTGGCTGCAAGCTGCTGATTTTCGTCAACGTTGACCTTAGCAACTTTGACTTTGCCTGCGTATTCTGAAGCGAGAGATTCTATTGTGGGAGTCAGCATTCTGCAAGGTCCGCACCAAACAGCCCAGAAATCCACAAGAACAGGCATGCCTGAATCAATCACTTCAGTTTGAAAACTAGCTTCGTTAAGTTCTGCTGCCATCGCAATCCTCCATAAGATACGTTCAAGTTTTATACTATACTTTTTTCATGCTTTGTCAATGCATGAGAGCACATTTTAAATGACTATATATCAATCTTTGAATACACATCCGGCGTTATGACCGCATGTTCCGCAAGCTATACTGCTCAGATACTTACAGCCGGAAACTATCCCCAGACGGGTGAGAGCAAAGTCATATTTTGCAGGGTCTTCGGGGTTCATATTCCTGAAAAAAGCACTCACTTTTTCCAGATTTGCCCTCGTTGCCGAGTCGTTAGTTAAAATTCCGTTGTTCTTCGCAAACCGCAGAATGTGGGTATCTATTATCATCATAAGTTCAGACGAGCTGAATTTTGTCCAGAGTCCGAAGTCCACCTCGTCCTTGCGTATCATCCAGCGCAGAAACATCCTCAGACGCTTTGAACCGGATGTCACCGGATTAGGGAACAGGAAATGGAAACCGGAGTCAGCATCCGCCGCATACTTCTTTATAAGCTCATGGAAAAGGAGGATCCCCTCCTCCAGCGTGTCCCTGTATGCGAAAATATTCTCGATGGAGCCGTATTCGCCGTAAAGCCTGCGCATAAGCTCCGCATAATACTCGATGTCGTTCTTCTTCTGAAACCTGTAATACAGACCGCCGGAGGGTTTTGCCGCCGCCAGAGGGTCTGTGCCGTAATAGTCCAGATATGACCTTATGAAGCCCTTTATGGCCTTTACGTTGCCGTAGGCGAACACTGCCGCCGTCAGTGCAACGTATTCTCTGTTTCCCTCATATGCATGAGGAAAGAACACAGGATCGGTGTCGATATATTTTATATTATTGTATTTTTGATAGATCTCTTCCAGAAATGCCTTATATATCGGTTCCGACCGCATCGTCCCCCTCTTTCGGCACCAGATACACGTTTCTGCGGACTATATCAACCGCCGGACGCTCATAGCCGAGGCTTTCGAAATATTCGAAACAGTTGAAGTTGCCCGTGGTTTCGGTTTTAAACACAACGTAGTCTTCACCCATGTGCGCAACGAAATCTTTGGAGTCCATCACCTTCGGCAGACCCTTCTTGTTGAGTTTATCATATTTTGCTTCGCCCGCTTCAAATTTTGCACGGAAGATGTCCATAAACTCCTTTCCGAAGCCGAAACGGACGTATACGTCAAAATGTCTGGGGTTCACAGGGAACTCCGTCATACTCTTTATGCGCACCCATCTGGGTAGAATATCATTCAGTTTATCTATCGCCGCCTGAACGTCGTCGATCTTTTCAGACTCGAATATCAGCACCTCGTTCAGCCCCTCAAGACCTGTTGAAGCCGCCTGAACGTAGCTGAGTTTCGGCTGGGGATTGAATCCCTGAGTGAATTTCAGCCCGAACTTTGAAATGGTCAGAACGTGAGTGAACAGCCTCTGGGTTTCGATAGCCGACAGAAGGCTCAGCCTCTCAGTCTTGGAAAACACCATGGCATATCTGGTGAATTTCTGATCATCCGTCTCCTGTGCAGGTTCGAACACTCGTTCGGACTTATCCGCAAAGGTGTTCTTTATCTCTTTGAAATCGCATACACCGCACATGTGGCACTGGCCGTCCGTACAGTCGGAGGTCAGCTCCAGAGACTGTGATTTCAGATACTCATCCCACAGGAAATCGTTCGTAACACCGGAATCGATATTCTCCCAGGGGAGTCTCTCCGTGCGCTTGTATGAGCGCTGGGCGAAGTCGGCAACGGTAAAGCCAAACTTGGCGAAAGCCTCCTCCCAGATGGAGAAGTTGAAGAACTCCGTCCATGCATCGAACATAGCACCCTTTTCAGAGGCGTATTCAATGACATCACAAAGCTCTTTTGAGCCTCTGGCGAACGCTCCCTCAAGAACGCTTGTTTTGATGCCGTGGAAGGCATGGGGAATCTTGTACTTTAACAGAAGTTCTTTGAGCTTCTGGCGTTTTTCATAAAATTCGTCGCCGCTGTTCTGTCCCCACCACTGATAAGGAGTATGGGGTTTCGGAACGAAGTTGGACACAGAGACCTTTATTGCGAACCTGCCCTTTCGCAGATATTTCGCTTTTCTGGCAAGCTCTGCAATGGCCAGAACGTCCTCAAGTGTCTCACCGGGAAGTCCCATCATAAAATAGAGCTTTGCACCGTTCCATCCGGCATCGGATGCCTTATGAACAGCTTCCAGAATGGTCTCCTCGGTCAGTCCTTTGTTAATGGAATCACGCATACGCTGCGAGCCGGCCTCGGGGGCTATTGTAAATCCCGCCTTGCGCACCTTTGAAAGCTCACGGAAGATATATTCCTTTATTCTGTCCGCACGGATTGAGGGCAGAGCCAGAGAGACCTTGCGCTCCTGAGTAAGCTGCGCCATGGTCACCAGCAGCTCTTCCAGCCTGCTGTAGTCAGAGGCGGAAAGGGACAGAAGGGACGTTTCCAGATATCCGGTCTTATCCAACTGATAGAGAGCATCGCAGGCGACGCTGTCCACACTGCGCTCACGGTTGGGGCGATAGATTATTCCCGCCTGACAGAACCTGCACCCTCTGGTGCACCCTCTGGATATTTCAACCGCCACCCTGTCCTGAACGGCAGGGATTGCGGGAACTATAAGATCCTTTATGGTGTAGTCGTCCGAAAAGCCTGTGTGTATGGAACGCTTCACATGCTTGTCGGGGTCTATTTCAGGCACATATGTGAAAGGAAGAGTATTCAGATAGGCTATCTTTTCAGCCCTCGTTGCACCCTTCATGCCGTGGATAGCCTTCATGGCTTCGGGCAGTGTCACTTCGGATTCGCCGACAAAAAACACGTCAACAAAAGCCGAAATGGGCATGGGGTTGACCACGCAGGGGCCGCCTGCGATTATTATAGGGTCGGACTCGCCTCTGTTCGCACTGCGCACGGCGATATCAGCCATTTTAAGGGTTTTGAG
Source organism: Seleniivibrio woodruffii (assembly GCF_004339245.1). NCBI lineage: Bacteria > Pseudomonadati > Deferribacterota > Deferribacteres > Deferribacterales > Geovibrionaceae > Seleniivibrio > Seleniivibrio woodruffii. Next base: position 329,329 of record NZ_SMGG01000004.1, on the reverse strand, counting down.
CATGTTGGTGTATGCAAGCTCATACTGGAAGCTGAAACCCACCGCATCGAAGTCTTTCAGATCTGTTGTGGATTCAAGGCTGACGAACATCTCCTTTCCATATTCGGTGATGGCGTCCGGCCAGGGCATAAAAAACCGCTCGCAGACAATCTCATCGCAGAGATTCAGCCTTTCATAGAGCATTTTAAAGCCGATATGGCTTATACCGACCTCATAAACATCGGGAAAGACAAGACAAAATGATGTCCTGCCCTCGTGCGTCTTATGGATTGAGTTGATTTCGCCGTTGATGTATCTGGCGGGTCTGGAAATTTTAAGGAGCTTTTTGTAATCTTTCATTATTCCTCACTGGGACTGTCAAAACGCCTCATGGCAACACTGTTCACTATTCCCAAGATAGCCATGAATGTAACAAGGGACGAACCTCCGTAGCTGACCATAGGCATGGGGATACCCACAACAGGCATCATGCCCACCGTCATAGCCATATTCACGAAAAACTGGAAGAAGAAGAGCGATGCAGCCGCAACACAGACCAGCTTTCCCGCTGACTCCTTGGAGTTCACCCCGATATAGATTATTCTGAAGACCAGACCGGAGAATATGAGTATCACCACACATCCTCCGACAAAGCCGAACTCCTCGGCAATAACGGCGAAAATAAAGTCTGTATGGCGTTCGGGGATGAACTTAAGGTGCGACTGGGTTCCGTTCATGAAACCCTTGCCGAAAAGTCCGCCCGAACCTATGGCGATCTTTGACTGAATAACGTGATATCCCGAACCGAAAGGATCGGCCTCGGGATTAAGAAATGTTTCAACCCTCTGCTTCTGATAGGGCTTCATGTGAGTCCAGAGAAGCGGAGCGGCAAAAACGAGGCTTGCGAGGATGATCATCAGCGTCACCCTTTTGATGCCTATGAAAAGCAGGACGATACCCCACACAGCCAGATAGGTTCCGCCCGTGCCAAGGTCGGGCTGGAGGAAAACCAGCAGGAAAGGAGGCATGGACATGAACAGTTTCTTTATTATGTCAAGCATGCCGTATTTGTTCATGGTGAAGTCGATATAGAGCCTCGCCAGAACTATTACCCAGATGAATTTGAAGAACTCCGAAGGCTGAATACGTATTCCCGCAACGGATATCCAGCGAACCGCACCCTTCCCTTCGTGCCCCATCAAAAGCACTGCGACCAGAATTAGAATCCCGAAAAAATATAATACATACGAATATTTTACAAGCCTTTTATAGCCGATTGCGCTGAAACCGAAAAAGAGAACGTATCCCAGAATCAGGAAATAGAACTGCTTCAGGTAAAATGTGCGCACCTTACCGTCAACAGGATCGAAACCTGCGCTGTAGATGGCAAAAATGCCCATGGTCGTAATTATAAAGAGAAGTACGAGCAGGACTACATCGAAATTTTCAATGTGTTTCCTGTCCAGTTTCACGCTTAACATAGCCCAGATCCGCCATTTTATTTACTAATGCGCCAACTATGGGCGCCGCACCTTTACTGCCCGCTCCGCCGTGTTCTATCATCGCCACGGCAACGTATTTCGGGTTGTCCGCAGGGAAGACCGCCGCAAACCACGAGTGGTCTCTGTAATGCTCGGGGATATCGTCCTCATTCATATCCTCGGTACGCTTAAGGCTCACCACCTGCGCAGTACCGGTTTTTCCGCCTATTGTCACGCCGGGAACCTTAGCACGGTAGCCGGTTGCTCTGTCGCCGTCCACAACCTTCACCATACCCTTCATGGCTACACCCGCCGCCCATTTGTCGATATGCACTTTCTGAACCGGATCATGCTCCGGCACTCTGGTATGCCCTGTGGCGGGATTTTCAAGATATCTCACCAGATTAGGGGTATAGATGTTTCCGCCGTTGAAGATACCGCCGAGCATGACGGCAATCTGGATCGGAGTGGTTGCTATATAGCCCTGACCGATGGATGTGATGATGGTTTCGCCGGGATACCAGCCCTCTTTCCGCACATCCCTCTTCCACTGTCTGCTGGGAAAAAATCCTGCTTTTTCGTTGGGCAGTGCTATTCCCGTCTTGTGTCCCAGAGAGAGCTTGTTGGAATAGTCGTAAATGGTGTCTATACCAAGTATGAGACCGAGATTATAGAAGTACACGTCGCATGATTCCTCAATGGCCTGCACGAGGTTGATTGTTCCGTGTCCGTCCTTTTTCCAGCATTTATATTTGAAGTTACCGTACTGCATTTCGCCTGTGCAGGTGAATCTGCTGTCCGGATTGATCTTTTTCTCCATAAGCCCCATGACGGCCATAAGAATCTTATAGACCGAACCGGGGGGATAGCGTCCCTCAATGGCTCTGTTGAGCAGGGGTTTTGTGGGATCTTTTATGATGGAAAGCCTCTCCTGAGAGGTCGCAAAGGGAGTGAACGACATAAGGTTGAACGTGGGGGCTGAATAGAGTGAAAGGACATCGAAGTTGTTGACATCCATGACCACCACAGCACCTTTTTTGCCATCCATAAGCCTGTGCAGAAAGGTCTGTATTTCATAATCTATTGTAAGGGTGATGTTTTCGCCCGGAATGCTTTGCTTTTCGGAGAGGATCTCCACAGGGCGGCCGTAGGAATCGACCTCCACCTGCTTCGCACCGTCAACACCTCTCAGCTGCTTCTCATATACCTTTTCAACTCCGGTCTTGCCTATCATATCGCCGGAGCGATAATAGTCGCTTCCCTGAAGCTCCTGCTCGTTCACTTCGGACATATAGCCCAGAACGTGGCTGAAAGCGTCGCTGTCCATGTAGCTTCTCACAGCCTCAAGACCTATCTCCACCCCCGCATAGTCGTCGGAGTGTTCCAGTATCTCGGCCACCTGATTAAAGGAAAGCCCTCTCAGGATAACCGCCGGCTCGTACAGATACGATTTCTCAACCTGCTTGATGGCGTATTTCTTATCGATGGGCAGAACCTTTTCCAGCTTATCCAGAATAGCGTTCAGATCCTGCACGTCCTCTTTCACTATCTTCAGCTCGTAGCTGGGGGAGTTTTTGACCAGAAGACGTCCCTTTATGTCCTTTATGAAGCCTCTGTCGGCCTTAGTGCGGACGATACGGATACGGTTGTTCTCGGAGAGCTGCTTGAACTTTTCATAGCTCACCACCTGCATATAGAAAAGACGCAGGGCAAGGAAGGCGAAGAAAAGCCCCAGAAAAACATAGCCGAACATTGCACGCTTTTTAAAATATTCAAGAATTTCGTCTTTAAGCGTTCTTAAAAGCACGTCTGTACTCCATGAACTTCACAATTCCTATGATTATAAGGACGTTGAGGATTGTCCTGCTGACAGCCATTATTGCTGTTGAGTCCGCATCATATCCCGAAAGTCCGGCATTGAAAACACAGTAGACCAGCGAAATGGCCGTATAAAGAAGAACCTTTGAGTTGAACTTGGTCATATCCATAACTATATCCGCTTTGAATCTGGCTATGGAAAACAGCAGAAACAGCATTACCCCGGGGCCGAAAAAACCGTTTCTGGCATAGTCGGTATAGATTCCGAAGAGCACCGAAAGCCAGATGTAGTTATCATCGTCTATCATTTCATAGATAAGCAGGAAGAGCACAACCAGAAAGTCGAATCTGGAAAATACAAGATCCGCCACCAGAGAAAGCACATGAAAAAGGATTATGATCAGAAAAAGGATCAGGTATGTGTACTTAAACCCTTTCATTGCTGTCTGATCACCAGAACATTCTCAAGTTTTTCAAACCTGACCTTCGAACTGATGGTCATGATCTTGAAAAGTCCGGTTTCCGCAGTTTTAACGTTGTCAACGTAGCCCACCACAAGCCCTTTGGGATATACCCCGCCCAGACCGGATGTTACCATTGTGTCGCCTTTTTTAACTCCGTCAAGCCTGTCGTAAAAATCCACCGTCATTCCGCCGTGGCCGTTTCCGCGAACCATACCCACAGTGCGGGTTCTGTTGTTCATAACGGATACGTTGCTGGCGGGGCTGAGCACAACCTCAACCTCGGCACTGTCCGGATATACCTCACGAACCATGCCCACCAGACCGTTGAAGCTGATGACCGGATCCTGACGTTTGATCCCGTCACGGCTGCCCCTGTCTATGACTATGAACTTGAGATAACCTTTAACGTTACGTCCGATGACTGTTGTGGGAACAAAGTCAAGATCTGAATAGTCTTTGAACTTGAGGAGTCTGGCTATGCGTCCGTGCTCCTTCACCTGCTCACGCAGAAGTGAATTTTCGAGCATGAGCTGACCGTTGGCCTCTTTCAGCCTGTCGTTCTGCCTGCGCACGTCCACCAGATTGATATACCCGCTCCATATATCGCTGAAAAAGCTGAAGCTCTTTTCAGTGTAATATACGAGGGGATTGACAAAATTGCCTATTATGCCCCTGAAAGGTCCTTTTATCTCAGGATTTCTCGCCTGAATGATAACAAGGATCAGCAGGGCGATAAAAGCAATAAGGGATTTTTTCCAAAGTTTCATCTGCCCCGCTGCCGATTACCCTAGTCTATTGTTACTTTTTTCAGAAGCTCGATGTTGTCAAGCACTTTTCCTGCGCCGATAGCAACGGCCAGAAGCGGATCGTCAGCCACTATGATGGGCAGTCCGGTTTCATGGGAAAGACGTTTGTCGAGTCCTTTAAGCAAAGCTCCGCCACCTGTCAGTACGATACCTCTGTCAACTATGTCCGCTGAAAGCTCAGGCGGAGTTTTCTCCAGAGCGATACGCACGGCATCAATAATTTTTGATACTGCTTCGTCCAGAGCTTCTCTGACTTCGGCATCTGTAATGTCAATAGTCTTAGGTATGCCCGTAACAAGATCCCGACCTTTTATCTTAATACTCATTTCGTTTTCCATGGGAAAACATGAGCCTATCTTCATCTTAATCTGTTCTGCCGTTCCGTTACCGATAAGCAGGTTATACTTTCGCTTCACGTAGCTGACAATTGAATCATCCATCTCATCCCCGCCCACACGAACGGAGTTAGAATAAACAATCCCTGAAAGAGAGATTACGGCAACTTCTGTGGTACCGCCGCCGATATCGACAACCATGTTGCCTGACGGATCTTCAATGGGAAGTCCCGCACCGATGGCCGCAGCCATAGGCTCTTCAACCAGATAAACCTCACGGGCGCCCGCCTGAATGGCTGAATCTTTAACTGCACGTTTCTCAACCTGTGTAACGCCTGAGGGAACGCATATTACTATTCTGGGTCTGACCAGTGATTTTCTGTTGTGAACTTTCTGAATGAGGTTCTTAAGCATGCGCTCTGTGACCTCAAAGTTTGCGATAACACCGTCTTTCATAGGGCGGATGGCAACTATGTTTGCGGGAGTACGTCCCAGCATGCTTTTTGCCTCGCTGCCCACAGCAAGAACCTCATTGTTAATGTTGTTGATGGCAACAACACTGGGTTCGGAACAGACAACCCCTTTGCCCTTTACATATATAAGAGTATTGGCTGTGCCAAGATCAATTGCTAAGTCATTGGAAAAAATGTCGAAAAGCCCCATTAGATTTAACACCCCCGATGTTTGGGTTTATTTGTTTATTCGAACACGATAATCTAGACTATACGCAGACAGATTTCAAGAGAATTAATAAGTCCGGCGCAAGAATTTATGTGTCGGTTTAGATTAGTAATTTTTAAATACTGTGTCAAATAAATAAAAGCATATTTGATGCATTTTTTAATTGCACAATCAGCCCATATATAGTTATTGTATAATCAGTCAAAACAAATCAACTTATCAGGAGACTATCGATTCAATGGAACAGCACCGTCTTGATAAAATGCAGAAGCTGAAAGAGCTTTCTGAGCAGCCGTTTGTCAATTATCATAAAGTTGAGCATGATATAGCCGAAGTGACTGCAAAATATGCCGAAACCGAAAAAGAAAACCTCCCCGCACAGGACGTATGGTTCGACGTTGCAGGAAGGATCATGGCTCTGCGCCCCTTCGGAAAAGCGGCTTTCATCACCATAAAGGACCGCACCGACATCATTCAGGTATATGTTAAAAAAGGAGAGATATCCGACGAGCAGTACGCTGTGTTCGATCTCACCGACGTCGGCGATATAGTCGGCATCAAAGGCTTCCTTTTCAAAACAAAAACAGGCGAACTGACCATCTGCGCAAAGGAATTCCGCCTGCTTACCAAAGCTCTGCGCGACCTGCCCGAAAAATGGCACGGTCTCAAAGACATTGAGACCCGCTACCGCCAGAGATATGTCGACCTTATAGTTAATGAGGACGTTAAAGAAACTTTCAAAAAAAGAAGCTTAATTGTTAACGAGGTCAGAAAATTCTTCCTGAACAGGGATTTCTTTGAAGTGGAAACGCCAATGATGCACCCCATTGTGGGCGGCGCAACGGCCAAACCCTTCATAACACACCACAATGCACTCGACATGCCCCTCTATCTGCGCATCGCTCCGGAGCTTTATCTTAAGCGTCTGGTGGTGGGCGGATTCGAGAGAATTTTTGAAATAAACCGAAATTTTAGAAATGAAGGATTATCAACACGACATAATCCTGAATTTACCATGATTGAGTGGTATAATGCTTACAATGACTATCACGGTCTTATGGACATGATTCAGGAAATGTGCCAGGGAATAGCTGAAAAGCTCTATGGCAAAAAAGAGATAACCTTTAACGGAAACGTGATAGACTTAAGCGGTAACTGGCCGAGACTCACAATGCAGGAGGCCATCGTCAAAGGCAGCAACATCACTGATGATATGCTGAAAGACAGGGCTTCTGCCGAAGCTGCTGCGGCCAAAATTGGTGTCAAAGTTCAGAAGGAATGGGGCAAAGGCAAGATAATAATGGAGATTTTTGAGGAACTGATTGAGCACACCCTCATCAACCCTACATTCATTATAGACTATCCCAAAGAGGTCTCCCCGCTGGCGAAGTCCAAAAAGGATGATCCTGAAACCACTGAAAGGTTCGAACTTTTCATGGGCGGATTTGAGCTTGCCAACGGCTTCAACGAACTTAACGACCCCATCGACCAGTACGAAAGATTTGCAAAACAGGTTGCGGCGAAAGAAGCCGGAGACGAGGAAGCCTGTATGATGGATACCGACTATATCCGTGCCCTTGAGTACGGTCTGCCCCCCACAGCGGGCGCAGGTCTGGGTATCGACAGGCTCGTTATGCTCTTCACCGACAGCCAGTCAATAAGGGACGTTGTATTATTTCCCCATATGAGGCCAGAGGATGCCGAATAACACAAAAGTAGTTGCAAGAGCCAAAACAGAGAGCATTAAGACTTATATTGAAAATATCTTTCCTCTGGCGGACTTTAAGTCCGTCAGAGAGATTGAGGATCTGAACAGGGAGATAGTTGTCTTCGAACTGAACGGCGAAGACAGCGCAGACTCCATCAAAGAACTGCTGAAAACCAACAACTTTTTTCTGTTCATTTCCGATATGCTCCACGATGAGCTTCTTCTGGAACTTTCCAGAGAGTACTACTTTGTTTTCTGTCTGAAAGAAGACCCCATGACCGAAATAGAGATACGATTCAACACCCTGCTTCAGCACAGAAGCATAAAGCTGGAACTGGAGACCAAATCGGAAGAACTGGAATCCACGATATTCGAACTGGCTTTCGCATCCACAAACGTTCTGGAACAGAACGAGTTCCTTGAGCAGATGGCCAAGAAAGACGGCCTCACCCTTCTCTATAACCATTCATATTTCAAAGACAAACTGAAAGACGAACTCCTGCGCTCGGAAAGGTACAACAACCATTTCTGCCTTGCGCTTCTTGATATCGACTTCTTCAAAAAGGTTAACGATAACTACGGACACCTCAAAGGTGACGAGGTTCTCAAGTCTTTTGCGGCAACCATTAAGGACTCCATCCGCACAACCGACCTTGCGTCACGCTACGGCGGCGAGGAGTTTGCGATAATCTTCACCGAAACCGACCTTGAACACGCAATAATGGCCATCGAAAGGATACGCACAAAACTTGCGGCCACCTATTTTGAAAGCGGCGGCGAAAAATTCAAAATAACCTTCAGCGCAGGCATAACGCCCTTTCACAAATGCTATCATGATGTTGAGTTTATGGTAGGAGTGGCGGACAAAGCTCTCTATCTGAGCAAATCCACCGGAAGGAACAAGTTTACCGTACTTACAGGCGAGGACGTCTGCGGCTAGGAGCCGATGAACTTAAGGTAGACCTTTCTCTGTCTGGGGCCGTCGAACTCGCAGAAATATATCCCCTGCCACGTTCCCAGCAACATCTTCCCATTCTCGACAATAATTGTCTCCGATGCACCCACCAGCGACGATTTTATATGACTGTCCGAATTACCTTCATAGTGACGAAATTCTTTAGCAGCAGGAATAAGTTTTGACAAAAATGCGTTCATATCCGTCTGAACGTCCGGATCTGCATTCTCATTTATGGTGATTGCTGATGTGGTGTGTGGAGTGAAGACGACCAGTATACCGTCGGACAGCCCGTGGGCTGCCAGTCTGCTTTCGATATCACGGGTGATATCCACAAACTGGCAGCGGGCCGATGTATTGATATTCAGTGTAAGCATTAAAGGGTGACGGTTTTTGCTTCTATCATACCGTCAAGTGCGAGTATCTCTTTGACAACATCTGCGGGGATCTTGTTGTCCACACGGACAAAGCCCACAGCCGTACCATCGTCTACTCTGGAAAGCTCGAAGTCGGCAATGTTTATGCTGTTGTTGCCGAGTATGGTTCCCAGTTTGCCTATCATGCCGGGTCTGTCCATGTTTTTGAAGTACAGGAAAGTACCTTCGCCGATAAGGTCGAGATAGTAGTTGTCGTATGTAAGAATGCGTCCTATGCCGTCATTGAAGACAGTACCGCCGAGGGTTTTTTCTTCTTTGTCGGTTTTGACCTTGATAACCACGAGGTCGTTGAACTTGCCATAGGAATGAGTTTTTGTTTCAAGCACGTCGATGCTGCGCTCTTTGGCAACATAGGGTGCGTTGATGAAAGACACGTTCTCTTTCACAGCCACTTCCATGAAGCCTTTCAGACCTGCAATTGAGAAGGGCTGGAAGTTGAAGGGGGTGTCGAAGGTTCTTTCGCCGAAATCCTCTTCAAACTTGGGGCCCACCATTGTAAATTCGATGCTTTCGGGTCTGCCTTTAACAACCTGCGCAGCAAGATGTCCCATGCTCTCCATCAGCTCGAAATATTTCTGCATCTCTTCGGGAAGCTGAGATTTCATGAAGGGGATATTCACTGCATTGCGGTATGAACGTCCGTGGAGGGCGTTTTTGACCTGCTCTGCGATAATAACGGCAACGCCGTACTGACCTTCGTGAGTGTTCGCTCCTATATGGGGTGTAACATAGATGTTGTCCACATCGAAGAAAGGATGGTTAACGGGGGGTTCTGTAACGAAAACGTCCAGACCTGCCGCCGCAACCTTGCCGGACTTACATGCTTCAACGAGGTCAAGCTCGTTTACTATGCCGCCCCTTGCGCAGTTGATTATTACAACTCCGTCCTTCATCTTGGCGATCTCTTTGGAAGTTATGAGGTTCTTCGTCTCATCAGTCAGGGGAGTGTGGAATGTGATAACATCCGCCTGAGCGATAGCCTCTTCCAGAGTGTCGCAAAGCTCAACGCCGAGAGATTCGGCTCTTGATTTTTTGATATAGGGGTCAAACGCAACAACTTTCATTTCGAAAGCTCTGCATCTTTTTGCCACGTTTCCGCCGATACGGCCGAGACCGATGACAGCGAGGGTCTTCTTGTAGAGCTGGATGCCCATGAACCTCTTTCTGTCCCATTCGCCGGCTTTTGTGATCTGGTTTGCGGTGGGTATCTTGCGCACCACGGAAAGCATCATACCCATTGTCAGCTCGCAGGCGGCAAGAGTGTTGCCGGTGGGAGCGTTCATAACGATAATGCCCTTCATGCTGGCGGCTTCGATGTCTACGTTGTCAAGCCCGACACCCGCACGGCCGATAATCTTCAGTTTCCCCGGATTTTCAATAAGTTCAGCGTCAACGGTTGTGCCGCTTCTCGTGATTATTGCGTCATATTCGCCGATTATCTTCTTGAGTTCGGCGTTTTTGATTCCCGCCATTATATCGACCTGAATATCACTGTCCGCTCTCAAAATGTCTATACCGTCCTGTGAGATGTGGTCGGTAACCAGAACTTTGAATTTAGCCATCATATCCCTCTATATGAAGATTTAGGAAAATGATAATACCAAAGGGCGGTGGATTACGCAACAATAACATACTAATTTTCTAGGAATCTTTTCCTTTTTAGGGGTTAATATTGTAAAAGAACTTGACAGTGAACGGTAATTAAGGAATCTATATACTATCATAAATATGGAGCAAAAGATGGCTTTCAACGATTTATTACTCAGAACTCTCAACGGCGAAAAAACGGACAGACCCCCTGTGTGGTTCATGCGTCAGGCAGGCCGATATATGAAAGAATACAGAGAGGTGCGCAGCAAAGTGACCTTTCTGGAACTCTGCAAATCACCCGAGCTCTGCACAGAAGTTACGCTGCAGCCCATCAGAGCTTTCGGGTTTGACAACGCCATTCTTTTTTCAGACATTCTGATTCCCGTGGAACCTATGGGAATAGAGCTGGATTTCAACCCCGCACCCTTAATAGCGAACCCCGTCCGCACACTGGCGGATGCAGATAAACTCCGTGAGATCGACCCTGCGAAGGACGTTCCCTTTGTTCTTGAAACAGTGAAAATGCTGGTCAAGGCTCTGGACGTTCCGCTCATCGGTTTCTCCGGCGCACCCTTCACCCTCGCATGCTATATGGTCGAGGGCAAAGGTTCCAAAAACTTCGAGCATATTAAAATAATGATGCACACAGAGCCTAAGGCATACGCTGTGCTTATGGAAAAACTTACCAACTCAACCCTGAAATACCTTCAGGCACAGGTTGACGCAGGCGCACACGTTGTTCAGATGTTCGACACATGGGCAGGCATTCTGTCGCCCTACGACTATGAAAAATTCGTGTTCCCCTACGTTAAATATATCGTGGACAACATCAAAGGCGCACCCATGATCTACTTCGCAAAAGACAGCTACAGCTTCTCCGACACCATGGGCAAGCTGAACTGTGCAGGAATGGGCGTTGACTGGAAAACAAAACTGGTCGATGCGGATGCGAAACTCGGCGCAGGAAAATACGTTCTTCAGGGTAACTTTGACCCGGTTCTGCTCTTCGGCACAAAAGAGGCCATAAAAGAGCAGGCTGACCAGATCCTTGCCGAAGGCAAAACCCTTAAAGGGCATATATTCAACCTCGGCCACGGAATCCTCCCCACAACACCCGTTGAAAACGTGGACTACCTCGTTAAACTGGTGAAAGGTCAGGCATGAAGAAAGACCTGCTCTATATAATGTATATGGGCGGGCCGGACAGCATTGAGGGCATAGAGGAGTTTCTTTATAACCTCTTTTCCGACCGCACGATAATAGACTTTCATGTGGGCGGGATGCTGCAGAATTTCATTGCGAAAAAAATAGCGAAAAAACGCTCCAAAAAGGTAGCACCGGAATATATGAAGCTGGGCGGGCAATCCCCCCAGCTTCCTCATTTAAAGTCACTACTTGAGAAGATACGCCCCGAATATCAGCGCATCACAGGCAGAGAGCTTGAGACCTCCATCGGCATGTGCTACTACCATCCGTACATAAAAGACTCGCTGAAGGAACTGGAAGGGCGTGAGTTTGAAAATATCTACGTCACAACCATGTATCCCCAGTATTCATACACCACCACAGGCGCATGCTTCGACAGATTTAACCCGCTTCCTAAGCCACGCGGAAACATGGTCATTAAAAAATTCTGGCACATGAACGAAAAATATAACAAATGCATAACCGACAGGATTTTCAAAGCGGCTGAAAAGCTTGGCAAACCTCTGTCCGAGTGCCATATTCTGTTCTCAGCGCACTCCCTGCCGGAATACACCGTGAAAAAGGGTGACGAATATACCATGCATATCAGGGAGCAGGCGAATTATCTCATATCAAAGACCAATCCGAGGTCATCCGGACTGGCATACCAGAGCCGCACGGGGCCTGTCAAATGGGTATCCCCCTACACCGATCAGGAGCTTGTCAGGCTGGCACAGGAGAAGGTGGACAACGTCATCGTTGTGCCTATCTCTTTCGTTTCAGACCACATAGAGACCCTTATCGAGCTGGACGAGCAGTACATCCCCGAATACGAAAAGAGCGGTCTGAACATTGTCCGCATAGAAAGCCTCAACGACAGCGACGATTTCGCAGAGGCCATACTGGATATAATACTAAACTAGTCTTCCTCCCTCCTTTAATAAAGGAGGGTCGGGGTGGATTTTCTTCAACGGTCAATGTAAATCCCCCTTAATCCCCCTTTGTAAAAGGGGGAAAAAGATGTTTCGGAGTAACGCAGTTGGAAAAATTAAAAACTTTCTTAAGCATGATAAAGGTTGAACACACCCTGTTCGCCCTGCCCTTCGCCTTCACTGGCATGTTTCTGGCGGCGGACGGACTGCCCGACCTGCGCACTGTGGGTCTGATAGCTCTTGCCGTTCTGGGAGCCAGAAGCGGCGCAATGGGTTTCAACCGCATAGCTGATGCAAAGATAGACGCACGCAACCCACGCACCGAAAAAAGAGATATCCCCGCCGGAAAAATTTCCGTTGTTGAGGCATCGCTTTACACTGTTCTCTCTTTCGCACTCTATTTCCTTGCGGCATACCTGCTTAATCCCCTGTGTTTCTACCTTTCCCCCGTACCGTTCATCGTTTTCATACTCTATTCATACACTAAGAGATTCACATTCCTCTGCCATATAGTATTGGGCGTTGCTTTGGGGATTGCCCCCATAGGCGCATGGGCAGCTGTCACTGGTGATATAAACCTCGGAATCAGCCTTCTGGGGCTTGCAGTTCTCTTCTGGGTCTCCGGATTCGATATAGTTTACGCATGTCAGGACATTGAGTTCGACAAAAGTGAAGGACTGTTCAGCATCCCCCGTTTTCTGGGGCTTTCAAGATCCCTGATGCTCGCCAGACTGTTCCACCTCACGGCCTTCGGACTGTTCTTCTACACATGGCACTATTTTCAGATGGGCTTCATCTATCTGGCGGGAATACTCCTTTCGGGCGGATTCATGGTCTATCAGCACGCAATAATAAAACCGTCCGACCTCTCCAGACTCGGCATGGCGTTTTTCAATCTCAACGCATATATTAGCGTTACCATCTGTATCTTTACTTTTGTGGACATCATGGTCAAGAGGATGATATGAGACGTGTTTTTCTGGGTGTTACGGGAGCAAGCGGTGCGGTTTATGCAAAAGACCTCATTACCCGTCTGCCCGAACACGACTGCGAACTGCATCTGTGCATCACCCCCGATGCACTGACCAACATAAACCTTGAACTGAAAAAGGAATACCTGACTCCTCAGCAGTTTATAAACGATATCGATGCAAAAGCTGTTCTGCACGATTATAAAAACTTTGCGGCTCCCGTTTCCAGCGGTTCCTTTATGGTTGATTCATACATAATCGCACCCGCATCCATGGGTTTTGTCGGAAGAGCGGCAGGCGGAATAAGCTCGAACCTAATAGAAAGATGCGCCGACGTGGCACTGAAAGAGCGCAGAAAACTTCTGATTCTGTTCCGTGAGATGCCGCTGAACCTCATCCATCTGGAAAATCTGACCCTGCTGACCCGTGCCGGAGCGGTAATTTTACCCGCCGCCCCCGGTTTTTATCACAATCCGTCGGGAATTGATGAACTTATCTCTTTCGTAACCGGAAAAATATTTGATATAATAGGAATAGAGCATAATTTATATAAGAGATGGGGCGATGAGCCCCAAAGCGTGTAAAGGGGGAAACCATGCCCACGAGCTGGCTGAAAGAGACTTTTGAAAAGGGTGTCGAAGAGATTCAGAAACTGGCAAAGACCGGAAGCATCAAGATCGACATCACAAACCTGAAGAAGAAGCGGGACGAGCGTGTTAAGCTCATCGGCAACAAGGTGCTGGAGATGATCCGCACCGGAGAGCTGAAAGCAGAAACTTTCGAACCCGATTATTCATACATCCTTGAGATGGACAAAAAGATCGAACTGAAAGAGCGTGAACTCACAGACGGCGACACCGCCGTATACCACGAAGAGAGACCTGCTCAAACAGCGTCCGCACAGCCCGCAGACCCCGCAAAGGAGCATACTCAGCTGCCAGCCCCTGCCGCTGTTGTCAGACAGGATAACGAAGACGACGACAAAGACCCCCACGAGGACTACATCAACCGACCGGGCTGATAAGGAGCCTGATATGAAAAAATATTTCCTGTTCCTGACGCTTTCCGCCGTGCTTCTTCTCTCAGGGTGCATAGACACCTCAATGAAGTACCGCCCGACATCCGACCTCATGGCTAAATATGACAACTATGTCAAAGACGACTATCTCACAGTCTATTATGAGCTGAAGGAAGGACCTGACGGCAAGCTTCTGATGATGAGTGTAAAGAACACCGGCAGCATCTTTATGCGGAATCTCAGCATTGTTTTTGACGAGGCGCAGGTAATGCGCACCGCCGGATATAACTACAAAAGTCTGGGCAGCCTGAAAAACAGAAGCGTGAAAGAGCTTTCTATCGCACTGCCGAAAGAGAACTTCCAGTCCCTTAAACTGGAATACAACTTCGTCCCCGTTCTTGAGGACGGATTCCTCAACCGTGACGTTCCTGTGGGACACGTCGATGTGGAACCCATAACGGGAACTATAACACTGTATTTTGATAAATAATCAATGAGGCAGGCCGAAAGGTCTGCCTTTCTTTTTACAATCAATATGCTATTATAAGACTATGTTCACTAACGTTAAATTTTTATTTGATTTTATGGGTACTTTCCGAAATAATGTTATATTCGAAAGATACCGCCGGAGTCCAGAATGAGCAAGATAGTTGAAAAACTTAAACATAATTTTTCCCATTATATCCGCTCGGAAATAACAGAACACGAGCTTAAACGTATCGAGTCCTTCAAAGATCATGCAGAAATGTACGATTATCTGGGCAGCCGCTTCCTTATCTGGGAAGACAAATTCAAGCAGTCTGTAACCCCTGATCTGACAGGTGGATACACCTTTTTCAAAGGCGGAAGGCTCTGCCCCCTGAAAAATATCCTCATCAAACACCTCAAAACCAACGCCAAGAACAAAGCGGCTATAATATGGGTCGGCAGCGACGGAACCCAGAGTGTCTATACATACCAGTCGCTCTACTCCGAAGTGGTCAAGTGCTCCGCCGCACTCATAAAGCTGGGCATAAAAAAAGGCGACAGGGTGCTCATCCACCTGCCCAACACACCGGAACTCATAATTCTTATGCTTGCCTGCTCCAGCATCGGCGCAGTTCACGTTCTCTACCATGCCAGCTACTCTGCGGAATCACTGGCCGGAAGGATCGCCAACTGCAAGCCTTCAATAGTGGTGACATCGGACGAATCCGTCACAGGCGGCCACGTCAACATGAAAGAAAAGCTGGACAACGCCCTTCACAAAAGCGAACACAACCCGAAATACTGCATAATAGTCAGCCGCACGGGAAAACGTGTCCACATGAAACCCCTGCGTGACCTCTGGTATCACGACCTTATTTCAGACGAAGTGCACACCGACGCATCCGAGCTGAAGCTGGAGCCTATGAACGCTGACGACACAATGTTCATGCTCTACACCTCAACAGCAATGGGCGAACCTCATGCCCTGACCTATTCCTACGGCGGATTTCTGCTCTGGGCATATATGTCTTACCTTATGATGTTCGACAAAAAGGAGACCGACACCTACTGGTGTACGGCAGATATCTCTTGGGTTACAGGCCATTCATACATAGTTTACGGGCCTCTCATGTCCGGCCAGACGGTTCTGGTTTTCGAAGACACCGTAAATATTGAGAATGCAAAAGATTTCTTCGATATATGCAGAAAATACAGCGTTAATAAGCTCTATACAACGCCTTCCGCTCTCCGGTCGCTCATGAACGCCAGCCAGAAGAAAAACATCTTCCTCGATCTGCCCGCTATTGAGATGGTTGCATCCGGCGGAGAGAAAATGCCCGCCGAAGTTTTAGAGTGGACGTCAGCAAAACTCTGTTCCAACAGAGCGGTCATTTTCGACATATATTCTTTAACAGAAGCGGGAGGAGCAATTTTCTCTTCACTGGCAGGATATTCCGACATCGAATATGGAACCGTCGGAAAACATTTACCGGGAGTGCCTGCGGTTTTACTGGACAAAACTTCAAAACATGTTATAGATACTATCAATACTCAAGGTGAAATAGTATTAAATGCCCCTTTCGCACCCCTTGCGAAATCTGTCCACGGACAGCCGGGCTTATTCGAAAAAATCTATTGGAAAAAAAATGCTCACTCAAAACCCTACTTCAGTACGGGTGACGGGGGGGCAGTACGACAACAATTATAATATGGTTCTAACAGGCCGTCTCGATGATGTTATGCATATCGGAGGGAAAAGAATGAGCCTGGTGGAAATCGAAGAAGCAGTCAGAACATATCCTAAGATAAAGGATTTTGCCCTGATCAACGTCACAGACGAAAAACGGGGAGAAAAACTGATAGCCTTCTGCGTTCTTAAAGACAAAAAGGACGAAAGCTACCACGACCAGATTATAAGAGAAATCAAAGAAACAATACTGAACGAAATAGGCGAAATCGCAATGCCCAGCGATATCAGGTTCACCAGAACCATCCCCAAGTCTCCGGACGGGGTCATTCTGCGTGACCTTCTGAAAGAGATCGCCATGCAGATGTAGCATAGGAGTGAGAATGAAAGTTCGTGACATTATGGCGACTAACATAGTCACCGCAGGTCCTGACGAGACCATTAAGGAAGTTATATTAAGAATACGCAGAAAAAATATCTCAGGACTGCCTGTTGTCGATAAAAACAACAAGGTTCTGGGAACTTTCAGCGAAGCGGATATCGCAAAGGCACTGCCGGATATCCTGAACGAAGCGCAGTTTATCCCCCTGATAGACGTGCGTGAGCTTACTGCGGAACCTGTTAAAAGGGTTATGCATATGCCCGCTGTAACCATCTCTCCCGATGCCACGGTTGAGGAAGCGGCAACAGTCGTTCTCGAAAAATACCGCCACAGACTCCCCGTTGTGGACGAAACAGGAAAGTTGGTGGGGCTTGTGTCTCTCGGCGACATTCTGAAAGCACTGCTGAACAAATTATAAAACCAAGGGGCTGAAAAGCCCCTTTTTTTATGTATTTTCAGTCACGTCATTCTACGAGACTCTTCGTTGCACTCAGAGTGACAGGAATATATATCCTTTCTCATTTTCTCAGAAAATATTTGTACACTACGAATACGTCATAAAAGTCATTTTGAACGAAGTGAAGAATCTCAGAAATGGTTATTCGTCTTTGCGAACCTCGAAGAGGTGAAGCAAGCTTCCAAACACAGACGAACTAAGGCGATATGATATCTAAAGTTGGAAGACTGCCACGGGCTAAAGCCCTCGCAGTGACGAAAAATATATGCCTATGGGTGATAAAAAAACTTGGTTTTTAGATACAATCAGAACAAGGAAGAAATGCGATGCGTTATAAACGATAAAAAAAGGGGTGCCTTGCGGGCACCCCTTTAAGATTATATGGAAAGAACTTCCTTAACTTCAGGAATCATGTCTTTCAGTCTTGCCTCAACACCGTGTTTCAGTGTCATGGTGCTGAAGGGGCAGGAGCCGCAAGCGCCTGTCAGCTGAACTTTTACTACGCCGTCTTCTGAAACGTCAAGCAGAGTGATATCTCCGCCGTCAGCCTGAAGGGTGGGTCTAACCTGATCCAGAACTTCTTCTACTCTTTCTCTAAGGCTCATTTTGTATCCTCCGTTAATTCTCTTTCTTTATTTTTGCTTTCATCTCTTCAATAATCGCAGGATCCTGACCCTTTGATATGAAGTAGTTTTTAAGTGCGTCTTCGATGGCCTCTTCAGCCATTACAGAACAGTGTATCTTAGCGGGGGGCAGTCCGTCAAGGGCATCTACGATGGCCTGATTTGTCAGGGCGAGCAGTTCCTCAACTTTTTTGCCTTTCATAAGCTCTGTTGCCATGGAGCTGGATGCGATAGCCGCGCCGCAGCCGAAAGTTTTGAATTTAACATCCTCAACTATCTGGTCGTCATTTATCTTAAGGAAGATCTTCATGACGTCGCCGCATGCGGGGTTGCCGACTTCCCCTACTCCGTTTGCTCCCTCTATTTCGCCCATGTTTCTGGGGTTCATGAAATGATCCATAACTTTATCGCTGTAAGGTCCTTTAGCCATTGTTCTCTCCTCCTGTAATTAGGAAAACTACTTTCTGTTGTACATAGGCGACATTTCGCACAGTCTCTGAACCGTTTCCGGCATAACTTTCAGGACGTTTTCGATGTCGTCTTGAGTATTATATTTCGACATAGACATACCGAGCGAACCTGCGCAGATGTCGTTGGGAACGCCTACCGCTGTAAGAACGTATGATGCGGCGAGATCTTCCTCGTCCTCCGCCAGAATGTTGGAGGAGCAGGCAGATCCGCTGGCGCATGCGAAGCCTTTAAGCGACAGCCACATGAGCAGTGATTCGCCTTCGATATACTCAATCCAGAAGCTGACGTGTCCGGGTCTGCGTCTGTCCTTGTTTCCTGTGAAGTGCAGGAAGTCGAACATTCCGCCCAGCCCGTCCCAGAGTTTTTTCTGGAGGCTTACAAGCTCGGGAACCCAAACGCCCATTTCGGCCTTTGCGATGCGAGCCGCCTCACCCATTCCAACTATAGCTGGAACGTTCTCTGTTCCGCTTCTGTAGCCTCTTTCCTGATGTCCGCCGTCAAGCAGTCCGCTGAGTTTGATGCCGTCTCTTATGTAGAGTGCGCCCGCACCTTTGGGTCCGTAGAAATTCTGCGATGCAATGGAGAGCATATCGCAGTTAAGCGCTTTGACATCCAGCTCAGAAAAACCCGCAGCCGCAACTGCGTCAACATGGAAAGCAACGTTGTTCTCCCGGCATATTGCGCCCAGAGCGTCTGTGTACTGAACAGTACCGATCTCAGGGTTCGTATGCTGAATGGAAACCAGCACAGTATCTTTTCTGAGGGCTTTTTTCAGGTCGTCAGGGTTAACAAGGCCTGTGTTGTCGACTCTGAGCTTGGTTATCTCATAGCCGTCATTTATAAGCTTTGTTACAGCCGAATCAACTGAAAAATGCTCTATCTCACTGATGATAATGTGTTTGCCCGTGTTCTTGGGGTTCTTGAGAAATCCCTTGATAGCGAGGTTATTAGATTCCGTTCCGCAGGAGGTGAAAACTATCTCCTCCGTTTTCGCATTTATAAAAGAGGCAACCTCTCCTCTTGCCGCTTCCATAGCCTCGAAAGCCTCTCTGCCGATGGGGTAGAAATGCGCTGACGGGTTTCCGTAGTGCTCGGTATAAAAAGGAAGCATTTTCTCAACCACTCTCTGGTCGGGCTTAGTTCCCGCAACATTGTCGAGATATATCATTTTCATTCTCCAATGATGTCTTTAAACGAATCCGTTATCTGTGCGCAGATGACGTTTATATAGTCTCCGGCTATGCTGATCCTGTTTTTTGACCGGAACACTGTGACAGGGCGCTTTCTGGAACACACGTCTGCCATCGTGGGGACAAATCCTACTGATTCAGTAATATATCCGAAGTCCTTATTTACATCTTTTTTAAAATATAAGTCAAGAACAAATCCGGTGGAAATCGCTCCCATTCTAATGTCGATATCCAGACCGGTGTCGGCTTTGAGCTTTTGTCTGAAACCCGCCAGCAGACCTGTTTCCATGTCGGAGAAAAACATATTGAACGCCAGACGCTCTTCAAAGACCTTAGTCTCTGTGTTTGTGAAAGCGAAAAGCTCTCTGGTCTGGTTTATCATGTCGTCAACACCACTCTTGCCGAAAACAGCCGCCGGAAGAAAAGCCGCAGCCTCCATGTCTTCCTTGTTAACCTGAACAGCGTTTACAAGGTAAGCAATGGGCTCTTCTATCTTATATACATCTTTTGCGGTAAAGGTTCCGGTAAAGTCGACTATGTCTCCTTCATATTCTTTCAGGGCTTCCATGTCGTCTTTGGGGTCAGAAAGAACGAGCAGAATGTCCTCGTCGTCTATCATTCCTGCCGGAAGAACGTCATATTCGTTTGTGGCTGTAGTCAGAGTGCTGTTCGCAAGACTGTTACCAAACACCTTGATACTTATAAGTGGGAATTCATTCTCCAGTTTCTCAAGAACCTCTGAGAGAATGAGATTTTCATTCGCATACACGGCCGCAGAAAATTGACGCATAAAAACACCTTTCTTGTCTTAATAGGATAGGATGATGTCGGATTATTTCAAGACTTATTTTACAATACTGTACTTAAGTGAACCTGTTTCGTTGGGTTCAAACTTAAGACCTTTCGCCGGCTGCTTATAGCCTCCGAGTCCTGAAATTACCTTACCGTTGAATGTCACAGAAGCCACAGCGGCGTTGCCCACGTCGAGCACAAAATATTTTTTGAACGCAATTTCTCTTTTGTTGCCTCTGCTGGCTATGAAATCAAGCTCTTCGCCTGTATCGGATTTAACGTGAACCCAGCAGACGTCGGCGAAGTTGAGGATCGCAACGTTGCCTGTGGGGAGCGCTTTCTTATCTTTTTCTTCTTTCAGCTTATCAGCTTCGATGGCCGTTTTGTCGGGTCTTATCACCCCGTCCTGAACAACCATTTTGTCAGCTTCTCCGGGCTTGGCCTCGCCCTCTGCGGCGGGAGTTGTGCCTTCGCCTGTCTGTTCTGCCGCAGTCACCTCTTCAATGGTCTTTTCAACTGTTTTAGGGTCGACAGTATTGAATGTGGTGTCCTCCTGCTGGGGGGCGGCGGGAGCTGGGGCCTGAGGCTGAACCTGTTCGGCTACAGGTGCGGTTTCAACCTTATTATTGCCTTTCAGAGCGAAGAACAGCTTTGTGCCCGCAAATATCACCAGAATGATAACCACAGTGGGGATGATATATTTCATTACAGGGACAGGCTCGCTTGCGGCTATCTCCTGCAGGGGTTCATTTGAGAAAACAATGGCAGTGTCACGGGTGAAGTCCGATCTGGTGCATTCCTCCGCAAGCATGGCGTTGACCTCTTCAATGTCCAGTCCGAGGTATTCCGCATAGTTCTTAACAAAGTTCTTAACGTGGTTATATGACGGGAGTGCCGCAAAACCGCCCTCTTCAAGCTGTTTTACGATGTCCTCGCTGAGTCTCGTTTCCTGTGTTACCTTTTCGATGGAAAGCCCTTGTGCCTCTCTGGCTTCTTTCAGAAATGTTCCGAGTCTGCTCATTTTAACCGCCGCTAATTAAAAATTTAATAGTTAAATATTCTTTTCGTATATGATCTTAAGACCCTCAAGGGTCAGGTTTGGTTCATACCTTTTGATGTATTTGCTCTCTTCTGCAAACACGCTTCCAAGTCCCCCCGTGGAAATGACGGGGATATTTTCGCCGTCGAACTCCTCTTCAAGGATGCGCCTGATGATACCGTCCACCATCTCCAGATATCCGTAATAGATTCCGGACTGGATGGAGTGGATGGTGTTTTTGCCGATGATGGTGTCCACACGTTCAATCTCCACCTCGGGCAGTTTTGCCGTGTTCGAGTGGAGGATCTGAGCTGAAAGCTTTATACCTGGCGAAATAACGCCTCCGATGTAGTCCCCGTTGCGGCTGATGACATCGAATGTCGTTGCGGTTCCGAAATCCACCACTATGGCCGGATATCCGTGTTTAACCTTAACGGCAACAGCGTTGACGATTCTGTCTGCGCCTACCTCTTTGGGGTTCTCCATCTTTATGGGTATACCTGTTTTAACGCCGGGTGCTATCACCAGTGCGTCCTTGTCCAGATATTTTCTCGCAAACTTGGTAAAGGTAAAGATAAGTCTGGGAACAACACTTGCAATAATAACACCGGAGATGTCGGAAGGTTTTACCCCTTCGCTCTCCATCAGTCGCATTATGATTGCGGCGTATTCGTCTGTTGTTCTGCTTGTGCTGGACTGCACCCTGAAGTTGCATACAATGTTATTGCTGCCCTTTTCGAAAATTCCGATCACAACGTTTGTGTTGCCAATGTCAACGGCAAAAATCATATCCGATGTCTCCGGTTACGATGGTTTCAGGTCTTCCGTACGCATTCTCCGCCAAAAGGCAGCCGAAAGCGTCGATACCCCTTTCAGTGTATTCTGTTTTCACACCATCTTTATGTAAAGAAATCTTTTTGTCAAGAAAAGCGGAATAAAACGGCCATAAATTTATCAAATTTATCCGACCTGTTATAAAATCATCATATTTTTCTTCCAGATTATTCATAAAAGAGGCTAAAATTTCTTCTCTGATGAAATTTCTACCTGAAATCTTTTTGAGAGAAGTTGCCATCCATGCGATATCTTCGGGAAAATCCTCTATATTGACGTTAAGGCCTATGCCCAGTACCGCCTTTTCCAGTTTTCCTCCGGAAAAGGACGTTTCCATGAGTATTCCCGCCAGTTTTTTTCCTTCGGCGATGATATCGTTCGGCCACTTTATCTTAACGTCGGCGATATCTTTCAGCGTGTCTGCAAGAATATAGCCCGCAAAAATGTTCATGGGGAGCAGTTTCTGAGGCTCGATATCGTTTAGAACTATAGAAAAATAGAGGTTAAGCCCCTCTGCGCTGTGCCATTTTCTCCCGCTTCTCCCACGCCCTGCGGTCTGGGATTCTGCGGTTACCACGGCAAAAGGCGGCAGATCGTTTGAAACTGCGTACGCATTGGTGGAATCAACCGTTTCAAGTGCAACTATCGTGCTGTGTTTTCCTCTGAAGCCTTCATAAAGCTTTGTGTCAAACATTGGCCAGTTCGGTAACCTTGCCGATAAGCTCCTCGATTCCGCCTGACTTGTGAACCACGGCGTTATATTTAACCCCGATGCGTTCTTTAAGTCTTTCTGCGTTTCCGGTGTATATGATAACGGGGACAGAGGGTGCCTGATTCTGAAGTTTCAGGGCTACTTCCTCCCCGCTGAGTTTGGGCATTTCAAGGTCGAGGACAACGACATCGATGTTCTGTTCGTTAAAGGCTACCAGACCTTCTTCTCCGTCTATTGCTGTAACGACATTATAACCAAGGTCGCAAAATTCATCACGCAGTATCAGCCTTATATCTTCATCGTCATCCACAACTAGTAACGTTTTCAAAATTACCTCCTGTCTAAACACTTGTATATTTCATTTTTAATGAAAAACTGAACAATGTCAATATCCAGAACGTTTCTTTCCGCTTCCTCAATCAGTATAGCACATGCTTTTTCCACGGGCATGGCTTTTTTGTAGGGTCTGTCCTGAGCTGTGAGGGCGTCATAAATATCTGCTATGGCCATTATGCGGCCGGGAATTACAACCTCTTCCCCTTTGAGACCAAATGGATAGCCGTTTCCGCTTATTCTTTCGTGATGCATTGCGGCAACCTCCGGAACCTGCTTCAACTCCTTTGTCCACGGGATCTTCTTAAGAAACTCATAAGTATGACGCACATGACTCATTATGACATCCCTTTCGGAATCTGTTAGCGAACCCCTTTTTATGCTGAGATATGAATATTCCTTTTCGGTGAGCAGTTGGTGTGTGTGCCCTTCCGTATCCTCGAAAAAATAGTGGAGGCATCTGTCCAGTCCTTCGGAGGTATCCGCATCCAGAACCGTCGGGATGTTGGCCATATAAACCTTTTCAAGCAGAGTGTTCAACTCGTCTGTTACACTCTGGGGTTTGCCTTCGGCTTTTGCAACAGCCTTTGCCATTGCAAACCTGTATTTTATAACATCCATCATGCCCGGATAGAGTTTATCAGCCTTCTGGAGTACGTTTTCGCTGATGACGAGTTTTCCGAAGTCGTGGAGCATGCATGAATATTTAAGGGAGCGAAGCTGTGCAGGGGTGAGGACGAAATCGGGAAATGTTTCATCATCATCGCTCATGGCTTCTGCTATTGCCATAGTAAGACTGGTGACACGTTCGCTGTGACCGCCTGTCACAGGGTCGCGGGAGTCTATCGCCGTCATGCAGGCCTGAATGAATCCCTCCCACATTGCCTCGATACTGTCGTAAAGCAGTGCGTTCTCCAGCGCCATGCCTATTATGCCGCTGAGAGAGTGGGCTGTGTGGGCATCCTCAACTGTGAAAACACCGACAGCCTCATCAGCAGTATCCTTATTTACAGGAACGTTCTTTTTGCGTTTGTTTATAAGCTGAAGCACACCGATAAGTCCGCCGCTGATATCCGTAATGGGGAAAACGAGCATGGATCTGGTGCAGTAGCCGGACATATCGTCGAAACTCTGATTAAAGCGGAACGGAAATTTGGGATCGAGGTCGTAAACGTCGTCAAGCCTGAGTATCTCCTTCCGCACTGCGCAGAAGCCCGCAATACTCTGCTCGTTGGCCTTCATCCTGAATTTTTTGAAGGGCAGATCCAGTGAGTCGTTCTGGGTGTAGCTGAATATCAGTTCGTCGTTCTCTTCGTCGTAAATAAATATGCTTCCGGCATCCGCAGAGAGCATGTTTCTGATACTTCCGAGCACAGTGTCGAGCAACTCATCCAGATTGCGTATTCTGACAAAAGTATACGCCAACTCAATAAAAGAGTTATCACTAATCATAAAGAATTCCCGTTAATTATTTATACGCATTATACCAGTTTTTACACTCTACTAAAATAAAAAAAATATCATGTATTTTGGTTTTCAATAATCCTTGATATATTACCTTAACTTTGCTAGTTATTAACTCTTAACAGTCGGAGGCTTTTGATGAAATATAATCCCGCAGAGACAGAAGAGAAATGGCAGAAGATATGGGAGGACAGAAAACTCTTTAAAGTTGCGACAGATAACAGCAAAGAGAAGTTCTACTGCCTTGAGATGTTCCCCTATCCGTCAGGAAAGATACACATGGGGCACGTCCGCAACTATGCCATCGGTGACGTTATCTCACGTTACAAATTCATGCAGGGATTCAACGTTCTTCACCCCATGGGGTGGGATGCCTTCGGTCTGCCCGCAGAAAACGCCGCAATAGAGAACTCAACACACCCCGCAGTTTGGACAAAGAACAACATTAGCTACATGAAGGCACAGCTTAAAAAGCTCGGCCTCTCCTACGACTGGGACAGGGAAGTGGCGACCTGCGATCCAGAATACTATAAATGGGAACAGATGGTCTTCATTCAGATGTATGAAAAAGGCCTTGTTTATAAAAAGAAATCACTGCTTAACTGGTGCGACGACTGCAACACGGTTCTTGCAAACGAACAGGTTGAGGACGGCGCATGCTGGAGATGCGGACACGAAGTGCGCATTAAGGAGCTTGACGGCTGGTATCTGAAGATAACCGATTATGCCGATGAGCTTCTGGATTTCACCGAAAAGCTGGACGGATGGCCTTCGAAGGTTCTCACAATGCAGCAGAACTGGATAGGCAAATCCTACGGCGCAGAGATAGACTTCGCCCTTACCCATTCAGACGAAAAAATAAAGGTATTCACCACCAGACCCGACACTCTGTTCGGAGCAACTTTCATGTCCCTTGCGCCCGAGCACCCCATGGCAAAGGCACTGCTGAAAGGCACAGAGCAGGAGAAAGAGGGGCTTGAGTTCATAGATGCCATCCTTAAAGACGACAAGGTCAACAGAATGGCTGACGACAAAGAGAAGAAAGGCGTGTTCACAGGCAGATATGCCATCAACCCCGTAACTGGATACCAGATGCCCATCTTCCTTGCCAACTTTGTTCTGATGGACTACGGAACAGGAGCGGTTATGGCTGTTCCCGCCCACGACCAGAGGGACTTTGAATTTGCTAAAAAATACGGCTGTGAACTGAAAATAGTCATAATGCCCAAAGAAGGTCTTGAGCTTGAAACAATGACCGAGGCCTACACAGGCGCAGGCACGCTGGTGAACTCCGGAGTTTTTGACGGCACAGACAACGAATCCGCCAAAAAAGCGATAGTGGACTACCTCGACACCCACAACCTCGGTAAGAGTACGGTAAACTACCGTCTGCGTGACTGGCAGATCTCCCGCCAGAGATACTGGGGCGCACCCATCCCCTTCATCCAGTGCGACTGCTGCGGAAGCGTTCCGGTTCCCTTCGATCAGCTTCCGGTTCAGCTTCCCGATGTTGATTTCAACCCCGAAATGCGAGGCAACCCGCTGGACAAGGTCGAATCCTTCGTGAACACCACATGCCCCAAATGCGGCAAACCCGCAAGACGTGAAACCGATACCATGGATACCTTCATGGAATCCTCATGGTATTTCTTAAGGTATACATCCCCGCAGTGCGACACTGCCCCGTTTAACAAAGATGATGCGAACTACTGGATGAACGTTGACCAGTACATTGGCGGAATCGAGCATGCGATCCTTCACCTGCTCTATGCACGCTTCTATACGAAAGTAATGCGTGACCTCGGCTACGTCTCTGTTGACGAGCCGTTCAAGAGACTGCTCACTCAGGGTATGGTCTGCAAAGAGACCTACAAATGCCCCGTTGACGGCTGGCTCTTCCCCGAGGAGTCCAAAGAGGGCAAATGCGCCAAATGCGGCGGCGACGTTGTTATCGGACGTGTTGAGAAGATGTCCAAATCCAAAAAGAACGTTATCGACCCCAATAAACTTATACAGACATACGGAGCTGACACGGCAAGGCTGTTCATCCTCTTCGCAAGCCCCCCCGAAAGAGAGCTTGAGTGGAGCGATTCCGGTGTCGAAGGCTCTTTCAGATTCCTGAACAGAGTCTACAGACTGGTTTTCAACAACCTTGAGCTTATCAAGGCCGACCATGCAGGCACAGCAGAGGACGCTCTGACAAAAGAGCTTCTTTATGCTCTGCACTCAACAGTTAAGAAGGTTACAGAGGATATCGAACGCTATCAGCTCAACACGGCAGTTGCGGCCATGATGGAGTTCGTAAACAGCCTCTATTCGGCAGAAGCAAACCTGACCGACGGGCACAAGGCTCTGTTTAAAGATTGTCTGCTGACCCTCATAAAAATTCTTGCTCCCTTCACTCCCCACCTCGCAGAGGAACTCTGGGAGATGACAGGTCAGGCGGAGCTTGTCTCCCGTGCAGAATGGGTGAAATTTGACGCCGCCCACACTCAGAAAGACGAGATAGTCGTTGCCGTTCAGGTGAACGGAAAGCTGAGAGGCCAGATCGGCATCTCCAGAAACATGGCTCAGGACGATGTTTTCGCCCTCGCACTGGCAAACGAGAACGTCTCCAAACACACAGACGGCATGACCTTCGTCAAGAAGATATACGTGCCTAACAAACTTGTTAACTTCGTGGTGAAATAACATGATAAAGAAAGCCGTTCTTTTAACACTGCTTATGACTGTTTTCGTGTACGGCTGCGGCTATAAAATGGCTGTGACCGGAACCAAGGCGGCTTTCAAAATCTATCCCGCATCCATTGAGAACGTATCGAAAGAGGCAAACATTGATCACCTGTTCGAAAACGAGGTCAAATCGTACTTCTCATCGATAAACGCTCTGGCTCCTCAAAGCACAGCCGACTACGTGGGCTATGTCACACTGACCGGCGTTTCCTCATCTGCGGCCGTTAAGCTGACATCCGGACAGACGGCGACATTCGACCTCTACGCCACGCTCAACATCACAGTTAAGGACAAAGCCGGAAACGAGATTTTCGTTAAAAGCCTCGGCTCAAGCGTAACCTATAACCAGACATCATCGCTGTCCGCATCGGTCAGCAACAGGAATAACGCCATAAAACAAGCTGTCAGAGACGCTCTGGAAACATTCAGATATGAATTCGAAAACAGGTAAACCTTTCTGGTATATAGCAGGAAGCCTCTTTTATCAGGAAGAGCAGTCAAAAAAACTCCTCGCTAAAATGGAGGACTGCGAAACGGAGATTTTCAACCCCGAAGACCTGTCGGGTGACAGTTTTTTCGGTTTCACAAGCTCTGCACCGCTTTTCAGCGAATCCAAAGCCGCCGTGGTCAAATCATTTGACTCGGTGAAAAACTCTGACCAGTTCATAAAATCCTGCGCGAACTGCATCGAATCCGCCATAATCATCATGACGGAAGAGACAAAAACAGATAAGAAACTGTCCGCCGCTCTTGATGCGGCCGGATTTAATCTGCTGATAGAGGAATCGAAAAAGCAGGATATCACAGCAAGGGTCATCAGAATGTTCTCCGAGGCGGGTTTCTCCATAGACACCGCCGCCGCAGGGCAGATAAACGAGCTTTTCGACGGCAACCTCTCCATGGTAAAGAGCGAAGTGGACAAGCTCACCGCATTTTTCGCCTACAAAAAACCTCAGACCCAGTCAGACATACTGAACGCCATCACGGCAAAACGTCAGGACAACATCTTTGTATTCATAGACAATTTTACCTATCGCAAAAGAAAGGAATGCTTCGTCCTGCTCACAGAGTTCATAGCGAGCGGCGAAAACCTGCGGATACTCATTAACCTGCTGTTCAAGCGGATGCGTGATG
Organism: Seleniivibrio woodruffii; assembly: GCF_004339245.1. Taxonomy (NCBI): domain Bacteria; kingdom Pseudomonadati; phylum Deferribacterota; class Deferribacteres; order Deferribacterales; family Geovibrionaceae; genus Seleniivibrio; species Seleniivibrio woodruffii. The sequence continues at coordinate 300,650 of NZ_SMGG01000004.1, read as the reverse complement.
TATACGGAATGCAGGTTTCAAAGGATATGGTAAAGGAGAACAGATACTTTCTTCTGGACAGAATAAAGACAGGAGCAAAGGCATGGAAGAAGCAGGAACTTATCAACCTGTTCTCAGTGTTTGCCGAGCTTGACTATATGATGAAGACCGGACAGACGGATGATGAGGCATATCTGACACGTCTCATCGGTTTGCTTTAAACTCACCGCCCCTCACAAGTCTGACGGTCTCGTTTTCCATATCAAAATCAGTCATAACTGTTATAACGTTAAGCCCCTGCCCCACAGCATCATTCAGAGCTTTGTCATATTCATTGTCTATCTCAGAGGCGATTCTGAAAAACGGCCTGTCCACCTGACACACATATATCATGTAAGGGTCGTATCCTTCCGCCATGGCTTCAAGCAGAAGACCGATATGCTTTCTTCCCCGCTCCGTCACCGCATCGGGAAACATACAGAATTTTTCATCGAACAGGGTTGCATTCTTAACCTCGGCCAGAAACCTTCTGCCGCCCTTTTCCCCGTAGAAATCCAGGCGGCCGTCACCGTATTTATATTCACTTTTCAGGGCTGTCACCGTCTGAAGCTCCGCCACCTCGCCGTCGAGTATCCCTCTGCGGGCAACCGTGTTCATAAGAATGGTGTTTGTCAGCACCCACTTATCCTCCACCAGAAAGCCTTCCAGAGTATATTTCAGCTTGCGGTTCGGGTTGTCGGAAACGGAGAGGAGCACATCCCTGCCCTCTTCAATTATGCATTTCATAGTTCCGGTGTTCGGGTTGTGCGCAGTGACCACTTCACCGTCCATAAGCACATCTGCAAAAAATCTTTTATATCTTTTTATGAACTTGCCTCTCAATAACTTGGGGTATTTATACATTCTGTCATGCCTTCCGTTTAAAATTTTTCTCTTTACTTTTACATCGGGGATGAATATTTTGTGAACATCAAATATGCTCAAATACTTTACTATCGGGAATCATGTTCAACATAAGAATTACTAATAAGGCACAGAATACTCTTGCAGCGCTGTTCGTGTCTATAACTATTGTTGTTTTCGGCTTTCTGGTAATGAATGTGGTATATCTGACTGCCATAAGCTCCACAGTGGACAGAATAAGCTCCGAAAACACACTGGATTCAGAGAGTTACAGACAGTTCTCAAACAGCCTCGAAAATGAAAAACGCAGGCTCTCATTCGCCGCTCTGGTGATGGACATCAAAAACGTTCTTGAGATCTACCGACCCAACACTGGCGGCATGAACTATATGGACTTCGCCTATCTCATAGCTTCGGAATCCTTTGAAAAGGGAATCGACCCGTATCTGGTTCTGGCAGTCATCAAAACAGAAAGCTCCTTCCGCAGACACGTGGTGTCCAACAAGGGCGCAGTGGGCTTTATGCAGGTTCTGCCCGGAACGGCCTTTTATGTGTCCGATATGCACGAAAACATAAACCTCGGCAGCCGCTCAGAGCTTTTTGACCCTCAGAAGAACATCCGCATAGGTATAAGCTACCTCGCCTATCTGCTGAATAAATACGACAATCAGAAATATGCCCTCATAGCCTACAACATGGGTCCCGGCAACCTTCAGAAACAGATGAGAAGCGGCGGCGCAGTATCAGAAAAATACTACAAGGCCGTTATGTACAACTACGAGAGGATTTTGAGAATATCCAACAGGACAAGCTGATTTGGAAGGTATCAAGGTTCTTCTTTCAAACCCCGAAGGTGCTGTTAATCTCGGTTTCATAGCCCGTGCCATGGCAAACACAGGGTTCTCCGACCTTTCCTACTCAGGCAGACTGAACAGGCTCCACCCCACAGCTTTAAAATATGCGCTCATCGCCTCAGATATCCTTGAGAACGCAAGGCAGACCGAGGATTTTGACGGGCTTATCAAAGGTTCCGACAGAATAATCGGAATAAGCATGCGCACCCCGCAGACCGAAGCCCGGCACATACATCTCTCTGAGCTTAAAGGATGCCTGAACGACATCCGCTCAAAGGGGCTGACGGCCGGACTGCTTTTCGGAAACGAGAAGGCGGGGCTTTCAAACACTCAGCTTTCCTCATGCCACAGATATGTAAGCCTCGACACATCAGAAGCGTTTCCCAGCATGAACCTTGCTCAAGCGGTTATGGTGGTTCTCTGGGAGATAAAAGACATTCAGCCCGTACCCCACGAAGCCGACATAAAATATGCCGGCAGAGCCCTCATGGATGCCCTGACTGAAAAGATGCGCACGTTTCTGACAACCTTCGGATACCTGAACCCGCAGAACCCCGAAAAAATATTCGAGGAGATACGCCGCATGACAGAATCGAAAAATCTCACCGAAAGAGAGGTTCAGCTTATGCTCTCGGTGATGGGCAAATGCATGGGCGAACACAGCGCCGCTCTGAAGAAATCCCGAAATATCTGACACAAAACTCATAATTTTACATCTCTTTGACATCTTTTTCACAGGCATCTTACAGATTTTAATTATTGTTGTCCTGAAGCGATAGGTTCAATTTGCCCTAATCAATGTTATAATGGCAGATATACTCAATGACCTAAGCATTTATGAGGTGACAGCAAATGGCAGCAATCAGACAGGAAAAAGAATACATCCAGCTTAAGGGTATGCTTGCGGAAATGGCGACAACAGCGACAAAGATGGTTTCCGACTCCATCAAATCACTGGTGAACCGTGATCCGGAACTGGCTCTTAAGGTTATCGAAGAGGACGAGCGCCTCGACAGGCTGGATGTTGACATAGACGAGCACTGTGTAAAAATGCTCGCACTCTTTGAACCCAAAGCCATCGACCTGAGATACGTTATCACGGCAACACGCATAATAACCGACATCGAGCGAGTGGGCGATCACAGCGTCAGCATATGCAGAGACTCAATAAGGCTCTCCGAACAGCCCCAGCTCAAGCCCTACATCGACATCCCCAAGATGGCAGAGATCGCCACAGGAATGATACACGACTCGCTTGAGGCGTTCTTCAACTCCGACACAAAGCTGGCCTTTGACGTCATAAAGCGTGACGATTTGATAGATCAGCTGAACGATCAGGTCACAAGGGAACTGCTCACATACACTATGGAGGACGTTACCAAGCTCCACGCCGTTCTCTCCGTTCTCAACATCTCCCGAAGACTGGAGAGGATAGCCGACCACGCAACCAACATTGCAGAAATGGTTTACTATATGGTTGAAGGCAAGATCATCCGCCACACGGTATTGACCGTCGAAGAGGAGGAAGCATGATAAAAGTCCTTGTAATAGAAGATCATGAGGAGATAAGGGATCTTATCTCCTATAACCTTTCCAGAGAGAACTGCGAGACCATCTGTTTCGACAACGCAAACGAGGGTCTCATCCACCTTGAGAACAACGAGGTGGATATAATCCTCCTCGACCTCATGCTCCCCGGCCTCAAGGGAATGCAGTTTCTCCAGATCGTGCGGAACAACAAAAAATTCTCCGGCGTACCGATAATCATAATCTCCGCAAAGAACGCCGAGCAGGATATCATAAACGGTCTGGAGATGGGGGCTGACGACTACCTGACAAAACCGTTCAGCATAAAGATCCTCATCGCCAAGATAAACGCCATCCTCCGCAGAAACCCCGCCATCAAGTCAAAGGTCATTTCCATCAACGGAATAAACATTGACACCGGAAATTATACCGTTACAGTGGACGGAGAGGACGTGAGTCTTACGAACAAAGAGTATGAGCTTCTGCTGATGCTTCTGAAACATCCTAAAAGAGTCTTCACCAGAAACCAGATACTCAACGCCGTGTGGGGCTATGAGTCCGACGTATACACACGCACGGTGGACACACACGTTTCATCGCTCCGCAAAAAACTCGGCGACAAGGGCGCATTCATAAAATCCGTGCCCAAGATAGGTTACAGAGCAGACATATGAGATCGTACCTTAAAGTTTTCTTCGTAATTTACATTCCCATAGCCCTCATTCTGGGACTGGGCTGGCACATGAGCACCAAAAAGCTCATGCAGGCCGAACTGGTCAAGTTCGAGTCGGAAATGCGGAATAAAGCGGAGATACTGAAAGGTTACAAGTTCAAAAATACGTTCGATGAACAGACCCATTCCCAGCTTGCCGAGCTTTCCAAAAACACGGGAATCCGTGTCACCATTATCAGAAAAGACGGCACTGTTGTTGATGATTCCTATTTCGGCGAACAGCAGATAGAAAAAATGGAGAACCATTCACGAAGACCGGAAGTTGCCGATGCTTTCATCAGAGGCGAAGGGCACTCCATAAGAAGAAGCACCACAACTGAAAAGTCCATGAGCTATTTCGCAATGAAATACGACAGCGGGCTGGTGCTCAGGGTCTCCTACCCCATGTCCGACCTGAAAGCAATTCAGGACAACATGATAAAACAGAGCGTCTCGACCTATATCTTCCTTTTCATCGTGGTGGGGCTTATCTCGCTCTATCTTGCAAGACGCATAAGCAACCCCATCCATCAGCTCTCTCTGGTGGCCGACAGAATAGAGGCGGGCGAAACAAAGATATATTTCCCCTCCTTCAGCGACAAAACCCTCACAAAACTGGTAAGCGTAATCTACCGAATATACAACTCCATGCTCCAGAAGACAAAACAGCTTGAACACGAAAAACAGAAGCTGAACCATATCTTCGGAATCCTTGAAGAGGGCATAATCCTTCTGGACAGTAAAGATTCCGTTCTGCACTTCAACGAACGCACCGTTCAATACCTCGGCAGCAACCTTAAAGAGGGGCAGAACATCATTAAGCAGACAAACGACATGGAAGCTCTCTCCTTCCTGACGGACATTCTTACTGCCACCGACTCAAAACGAATTCAGAAGAGCCTAAGAGGGCGTATCTATGAAATATATATAAGGGTTTTCGACAACGAAAAGCTGATAGCCTTTTTCGACATAACAGAAAGAGCCGAATATGAGCAGTTTAAAGCGGAACTGATAGGCAACATCACCCACGAGCTTAAAACACCTCTGGCCATGATAATGGGCTACTCAGAGACCATAATGAACGACCCCGACATGGACAGGAAGTTCCACGACAAATTCATCAACATAATCTATAACAGCTCAAACAGGCTGAATCTGCTGATCAACGATATTCTTAAGCTCCACAGGCTTGAAATGCTCCGTGAGGACATAAACATTGAAGAACCGACGAACATTCAGGAGCTGAAAGAGGAGATAGAATCCTATTACGAAGACAGACCCCAGACAATCACCATGGAATCGAAAGCCGACGAGGCATACGTTCTGCGGGAACATCTGAACAGTATAATAACCAATCTGGTTGACAACGCAGTCAAATACTCCTCCGGCGAAACCATAAAGGTTTCACTGGAACAGTCGGAAGGCAAGGTCACACTGAACGTTGCGGACGAAGGTCCCGCAATACCCGTTGAAGAACAGCAGAGGATCTTCGAACGTTTCTACACTATGGACAAATCCAAAAACCAGCACTCCACAGGCACAGGCCTCGGTCTTTCAATAGTCAAGCACATAGTCTCACTCTACAATGGAAAAGTTTCCGTTCAGAACAATAAAAAAGGCGGCAACACTTTCACGGTAGTCCTTGAAGAAAAGAAGAAAATTGAGATTTGACAAAAATTTAACAACACAAAAACCTGACTTTTTTCTTGCATTTTTTTAACATCTCTGTATTCTGTCACTGATTTTATAAACAGTGGCGGTGACGTATGTTTGACTCCCTATGGGTTGAAATCCTGTTCGGCACGATGGGCGGACTGGGTATGTTCCTGTTCGGTATGAAGCTGATGTCCGAGGGGCTTCAGAAGAGTGCAGGAGAGGGTCTTAAAAGAATAATCGAAAAATTCACTTCTAACAGGTTCATCGGAACTATCGTCGGAACAGCAGTAACAGTTATTATCCAAAGTTCATCAGCAACAACAGTCATGGTGGTCGGCTTCGTTAACGCAGGGCTAATGAACCTTATGCAGGCTCTCAGCGTTGTTTTCGGAGCTAACATCGGAACAACAATCACAGCACAGCTTATCGCATTCAAGGTTACGGCCATTGCCATGCCCGCAATAGGTATCGGTGTTGTTTTTGCAATGTTCAGCACCAACTCAAAACTGAAATACTACGGAGAAATCATACTCGGCTTCGGTCTTCTCTTCTACGGAATGGAGGCCATGACAAAAGCTTTTGTGCCTCTGCGTGAGATGCAGGGATTTGTGGATATGTTTGTCTTCTTCGGCAAAAACCCAATAATAGCCTGTCTGGCCGGTGCTGTACTCACCATGGTGGTTCAGAGCAGTTCCGCAACAGTGGGTATAACTATTGCCCTCGCCTCCACAGGAGCACTGGATTTCACAGCCGCAGCAGCACTTGTTATGGGTGAAAACATAGGAACAACCATAACAGCGAATCTTGCCGCACTTGGCGCAAACAGAACTGCGAAACAGGCCGCACTGGGTCATTTCCTTTTCAACTTCATAGGTGTATGCTATATGCTGGTTCTCCTGCCGGTTCTCATCCATTTTGTGGATGCCATAACCCCTGGAGCAGTGGATTTTATCGCCGCTGACGGTTCCAAGCCCAACATCGCAAGACACATCGCAAATATTCATACATCATTCAATATTATAAACACTATAGTGTTCCTTCCCTTCCTTCCGCTTATAGCAAAACTTTGCGAAAAGCTGATCAAGCCTGAAGAAAACACTATGACAAAAATGCTCCGTCTGGATGCAAACATGCTCAAAACACCCTCAATAGCCATTGCTCAGGCCAGAAAAGAGGTTGTGAACATGTCCAGAATATCAATGGATATGCTGAATCTTGCAAAAGAATCCTACAGCACAAAAGTGTCTAAGACCGGAGAAATTAAGCTTATGGAAGTCAAGCTGGATCAGTATGAGAAAGAGTTCAACGATTTCCTCTCTCTGCTGTCCCGCCAGAACATAAGCTCTGAAACCGCCAAGACAATTGAGGAACTGGAAGTTGTTATCCAGAACCTTGAAAAACTCGGCGACAACGCAGACAACATCGCACGTTTCACCGACAGAATGCTCCGCAAGGAAATGGCATTCTCAGAAGAGGCTGACCGTGAGATCAAATACATGTTCGACGTGGTTCAGAGATTTGCAACCGCAACTCTGGCACACTACGGAACGGACAACGACATCCGTGAGATAGATCTGAACGACGAGGAGCTGGTGGACAGCCTCCGCAAGAAGTTCAAGAACAATCACATGCACAGGCTCAACGAGGGCAAATGCAATATCAACTCAGGGCTTATCTTCGTTGATATCATAAACAACCTCGAAAAGGCCGCAGACCATGTGTATAACGTCGCTCAGGTGATGGTATACGCTCAGGAAAAGGGCTTAAAATCCTCTTAAACTGTTCCAGCTGACGGGGATGCGGATTACCGCCCCCTCTTTAAGAACCGCATTAATAAAACCTCCTGTCATCCCATGGATCAGGAGGTTTTTTGTTACCTCCACATCCTTCTGACAGTATTCGGCTATCAGGTCTATCCTGCCCTGCCTGTACCACTCCAGAGCCTGCAGTCCGTCCGCAGTCTTCTGCGCACCGATGGTTGCTCCCGCCAGATTGTCCAGAGAGAACCTGCGTCCGGTGCTGTTCAGCACGTCGGCAAGCATATCGAACACTATTGTTTTTGAGAAATCAGGCTTCCTGTATCCGGTTATGACCTTGTTGTCAAACCCTATGTTGTTGAATCCTATTATTATCTTAGCACCCTCAAGCCGCTGTATGAATGCCTCTTCCTGCCCTTCGGCGTAGGTTTCGTATTCGTCTTTCTCAAACGAATAGACCACCGCAACCGATATCCCCATCCTGTCGGCATTCTTCCAGCCGCCGACCTCATCAGCCGACAGTTTAGTTTCAATATCGTAAACCAGCATATCCGTTCTGGGTGTTTCGGCTATTTCGGTTTTCTGCACGTCAAATCCCCCTTTCAGAAGCATCTCCATAATATGCACCGCCCCTGCCTTATCCAGAGGATAGTTGCCGCTGCCGCACTTTGGCGAATAGATGCATGCCGGACAGCCGCTTTCGCAGTCGCAGTCACGAACCAGTTCCAGAGTTCTTTCCATCAGTTTGTCTATGATTGAAAAGACACGCTCGTTTATACCTATTCCGCCGGGATATGCATCATACATGAACACTGCGGAGCTTTGTAGCTGAGGATGAAACGGATAGGATATGCCGCCGATGTCGTCCCTAGCCGCCAGACAGAAGGTTGGTATCACCGATATCATGGCATGCTCGAATGCGTGGATACTGCCCATGAAGCTGTAGCCCGCATCCTCAACCGACTGTTTAACGGCATCCGGAACCAGAACATACAGCCCCTTGGTGGCAAACTGGATCGGAACTTCCTCAAGCTCAACGTCAGAAATTTTCTCCCCTGTGCGTGTCGATATCCTTGAGAAGCCCGTGAGCTGTTCGGTTACCCTAAGTCCGCAGAAACAGGCGCTTATGCCCTTACGGACGGTCTCTCTTATGTTCTTCTCCACCATGGTCTGCTTAACTGTGACAGGCATGGTGTAGTAATTGCCGTTGAACGGCTCTGCGTGTATCTCCCGCTTGGCCTTGTCCACCGATTTTATGATGAAGTTGTTGCCCCGGTGCATGTATATCGCACCCTCAAAATTCTCCATATACGCTCTGCGGCCTGATGCCGTGGCTATGAGGGTGTTGTTACAGTGGATGGTATAGCTGTCGCCTGCCATGCGGAGGTCCACATCCATATAAGGGTATTTTGCCAGCGTAAAGAAGTCCGTACCCTCCCCGTTTACAAACAGGGCGCTGTCCAGAGCCATTTTATCGATAAGCTCTTTGTTCTTATGGTAATAGTCCTCACGGACGTTTATTGGTTTTTCATAGGCCGCACAGCGGATGTGAGCCTTGTTGACGTTCTCGTTCTCCGTGTCCAGCACCACGTTCTCAAAAGCAGATTCGTAGAGCTTTTCCGGATGTTTCACATAATACTGATCCAGAGCGTCGTTGCCGGCCAGCAGGATTATAAGGCTGTCCGAACCCCTTCTGCCGCTGCGCCCTGCTCTCTGCCAGAGGCTCATCAGCGATCCCGGATAGCCCGCCAGAAGGGTGCAGTCCACCCCGCCTATGTCTATCCCCAGCTCGAATGCTGATGTTGATATAACAGCTTTCAGTCGCCCCTCTGACAAGTCCTTCTCTATCTCCCTGCGCTCCTCCGGCAGAAAGCCCGCACGGTAGGATGAAACTGTCTTCGCATAACCGCTGTCGGAGTTGAGCAGATTTGCAAAGATCCGCTCTGTCTGCTTTCTGGATTTTGTGAAACAGATGGTTTTGAGCCCCGACTCAATGTTGGTTTTCAGCAGGAAACTGCTCATGGTGACAAGTGGGATATCGGGGCTTATCATCATGAAATGCCTGCGCCCCTGAGGTGCACCGTTTTTGTCTATATGGGTGAATTTTCTGCCGAACATTGTCTCCGCCAGTTCCAGCGGATTGCCTATGGTGGCGGAACAGCAGATTATCTGAACGTTCGGAAAAAGACGCATGAAGCGTGCGAAAAGGTTGTAAACGTGGTTGCCGAAAATACCTCTGTAGGTGTGCAGTTCATCAACTATTATGTATTTCAGACCAGCCAGAAACTCAGACCATTCGTCCCGCTTCGGCAGAACGGAATAGTGGATGATGTCGGGGTTGCTGAATATTATGTTCGGTCTGTCCTTCTGAATTTTACGGCGCAGTTTCTTGTCGGTGTCGCCGTCAACAACTGCTGTCTTTATCCCCGCACCAAGCGGGATATGGCTCAGGAAGTTGTCCAGATTGCGCATCTGGTCTCTGCCCAGTGCTTTCAGCGGGAAGAGATACAGCGCCGTTATGTTCCTGTCGTGGTAGATATCCTCTATGACCGGAAGGTTATAGCAAAGGGATTTGCCGGATGCCGTAGGGGTTGTGATGAGCACGTTCTCACCCCTGCGCACAGCCTCATAGCTTTCCGCCTGATGAGTGTACAGAGATTCTATCCCCGTATCCGAAAGGGCATCACGGATTATCCCCGACCTGATGACATCAAGGGGGCAGGTCTCGGCCGACTTAGCCTCAAAGACCTTGTTAAAACAGACATATTCGCCGAATCTGGATTTTTTTATATAGTTGACGATGTTCTCTACATTCTGCATTCAGGGATTGTATTACCCCGCAGAAAAGAGGTCAACCGTTTTCACCGCTGACGCCAGTCCTCCGCACCGCAGCAGGAACACTGACGCCTGTGGGGCGCATTCTTCTGGCCACAGTTTCGGCATGTCTTCATCACAACGAAGTAATATGGAATTATGATTGCGTAGGCTATCAGGATTATCAGCGCAACAAGCTGAAAAAATTTGAATTTGAAGCCCAGCAGAATTGAGACTATGAATATTATCGAGCCGGTCCAGAGCATATTAAACCGCCTTATGAATATAATATTTTATTATAGCATAAGATTCTTCTGACTGCCAGAGGATGGAGAATGGTGAGATTTCTGCAGTGCCGTGAAATCTGCCGTCATCCTGAGGCAAAAGCCGAAGGATCTCTGTCTTTATAATGAGATTCTTCGTTGCACTCAGAATGACACCATGTAACTGTCATCCTGAGGCTTAAGCCGAAGGATCTCAAACAACAGAGATTCTTCGCTACGCTCAGAATGACACCATCTAACCGTCATCCTGAGGCAAAAGCCGAAGGATCTCAAACAACAGAGATTCTTCGCTACGTTCAGAATGACACCATCTAACCGTCATCCTGAGGCTTAAGCCGAAGGATCTCTGTCTTTGCAATGAGATTCTTCGTTGCACTCAGAATGACATTTTAAGACTGCATTCTGCTCGTTTAATCGGCGGACTCTTCTTCTTCCTTCACTCTCTTCGTCCCTTCATACATTTCATACTCAAGGAGTCGGCACTCAATGTTTGAGTTGTGGAAGACGTGACGGCGGGCGGCTTTCAGACCGACCTTTTTTGCAAGGTTGGGGTTGCCGGTAAATATGAAACAGCGGCTGCCCTTGCACTTCTGTTTGAAAAAATCGCCCAATGCGGAATATATCGGTTCCAGAGCCTGTTCGTCGCCGAGGCGCATGCCGTATTCGGGGTTGACTATCAGGATGAACTGACCTGACTTGGGCAGGTGGCTCTCTCTGAAATCGCAACGCTGAACGTGGATGAGGTTCTCGAAACCAGCATTCTTAATGTTCTCCTGTGCCGCTATGATGGCATCACGGCTTACATCGGATGCCTGAATCTTTATCTCAGGTCTTTTGCGGATGCCGTCCATAGCTTTTCTGCGGACAGCTTCGAAATCCGCAGGATCATAACCTACGATATGCATGAAACCGAAATTTTTTCTGTATGCACCTGCGGGGGTGTTAGTAGCCACCATTGCCGCTTCGATGCTAAGAGTCGCACTTCCGCACATGGGGTTGACGAAACCTGTGGAGCCGTCATAGCCGGAAGCCATGATAACTGCCGCAGCGAGTGTCTCCTGCATGGGTGCTTTATTGGGGTTAATTCTGTAGCCTCTTTTTGAGAGGGGTTCGCCTGACGTATCCAGATAGATTGCACAGTCGTTCTCTTTCCAGTAAAGGAAAATAACCGTTTTTGTCTCAAGGGGACCTGAGTCCGGACGTGAGTTTGTTTGCTCACGCATACGGTCAACTATGGCATCTTTCAGTTTATAAGATGCGAAACGGGTATCCTTGATGGTGTCGTTAAGAACGGATGCGGAAACGCTGAAATATCCTTTCTGGGGGATAATATCCTCCCAGGGAAGTTTGCGTCCGTTTTTGTAGAGAACGTCGGGGTTCTGTATTCTGTATTTATCCAGACACCAGAGAACACGGTGTCCGGTTCTGATATGCATATTAAGGAACATGCAGTCTTTAAGCGTTCCTTCGGTGGCAACAGCGGCCTTGCGTGTATAAAGGATGGGGAAGCCCAGATTTTTCAGTTCCTGCTCAAGATATTGGGGAATCTCTTTGGGGCATGTAATAAGTATTTCACTTTTTTTGTCAAATTTCATTTTTTATCTCTCCGAGGATATGGACTATACAGAAAAAAAGAATAAAAGCAAGGATTGAAAAGGGATTCGGCAGGAAACAAAAAACTCCTGACAGGGTCAGGAGTTCAATATCTTTAATATATCAATTAGTTCAGCCCTGATCTCTTCATTTGCAGATTTTGCGGACGAGTCATCATCACCGCTGATGTCCTTGAGCCGTTTCTTCGCTCCTTCAATGGTGTATTTTTCTTCATACAACATCTTCATGAGCATACGGATAAGCTCAATATGCTTCTCGGTGTAAAACCGCTGACCGCCGCCTGACTTTGAAGGCCGAAGCTGTTTAAATTCTTTTTCCCAAAAGCGTAAAACAGATGGTCTAAGACCGGTAATCTCGCAGACTTCGCCTATTTTGTAATAGAGCTTAGTCATTTACCTCGTCTTTGAAGATCTGGCTGGGACGGAAAACAACAACAGTTCTGGGTTCGATAACAGTTTCGATTCCAGTTTTGGGGTTACGTCCGATTCTGCGGCCTCTTTTCTTCACTTCGAAGTTACCGAAACCGGAGATCTTTACATTAGTTTTTTCAAGGATTTTTGTACGGACTTCTGTGAAAAGCTCATCAACAACTTTTGCGATGTCTTTCTTTGTAAGTCCGAGACGCTCGTGAATCAGCTCAACAATATCAGCTTTAGTCATATAAACCTCCACGCTACTACTGAGTTTATCTGCTTAAATTCCTGTCGTCAACGGTTTTTATCGTTTTCGTTTAATATTTTATATTTAGATGAGCCGATTCCGCTTGCATTTGCCAGTTTTGTGGCCAGTTCCTCACTGGTGCAGCACACCTCGATGTCATACAGATCGGTCTTTGAAGTCTCTGGTAATATTAGACCTTTTATGCTGTTCGCCTCAAGGAAGACCATCGCCGAACCGCTATCATCGAAGCTTTTTACATAGCGCACTTTTCTTCCGGAAATTATCAGCGAAGATCTGTTATCAAACTTATAAACATGCCATTTTTTCTGTTCTTTGCGTTCCGAACCGACACGGGACATTTTAAGGTCGTTATTATCCGCCAGAGTTTTGACATCTCTGGAGGCCTGAGAATCTATCCCGCTGAACACTATTTTAAAACTTCCCGAATAGATGGGCAGAAGCTCCACATCCCTCTGGGGGATACGCTTGGGCGGTTCGCCTATGTTTGTTATGGGCGAAACCTTCTCCTCGGGTTTCTCCTCCTGCTCCTCCACAGGGGGAACAAAATCTGAAACGATTATAACACCCTGCTGTCCCTCTGTTTTCGGACTATCCGCAAGCTGTCCTATTTTTGAATACCCTTCCAGAACCATAGGGTCAGGCTTTTCAGGCACTTTCTCTTTTGTCGTTGAGGGCACGATGTTTTTCAGACTCTTATCTATGGCCGGAACGGCTAATTCGTGGTTTGCAATATATTTTGTATAGATTACGAAAGAAGGAGAGAGGGAGCACAGGAATGCGCAAAGAATTATAACAGGAAGGGACAGACCCTCACGTCTGCCCCCGCCTTTAACTTTTCCGCTGAAAACCACACGGCTGAAAAGATCATCCGTCAGTTCCCCGTTCAGGAGCATATGTATCTCTCTTGCGCTCCTGTTGTGATATTTCAGCAGATTTATTTCATTCATTTAAGCGAATCAAGCCCCTTTATTTTCGGCAATGACCTTGTCCACCAGATGGGAAGGCAGTTCTTCATAATGAGAGAACTCCATTGTGAACATTCCATGTCCGCCTGTCATACTACGCAAATCCGGAGCATATTTCAAGACCTCAGACATGGGAACCTGAGATCTTATGTGCTGGCCGTTGGTTTCCGGCTCAACGTTGGCTATGCGTCCCCTTCTGGCGTTCAGGTCGCCGATAACGGCACCCGTCATATCGTCGGGAACAAATACGTCCAGATTCATAATAGGTTCAAGTAACACAGGTTTGGCATCCAATGCAACCTTTTTAAACGCCATCGACCCTGCTATCATGAACGCCATTTCCGATGAGTCCACAGTATGATACGAACCATCGTAAAGCACAGCCTTGAAGTCTATCAGCGGGAACCCCGCCAGAACGCCCTCCTGAGCCGCCTCTATGATACCTTTTTCAACAGCGGGAATATATTGTCTGGGCACTGCGCCGCCGACAATATTATTAACGAACTCAAATCCGCTGCCGCTGTTGGGGTGCAGTTCGATATGCACATCACCGTACTGACCGCGGCCGCCGGACTGTTTCTTATATTTTCCCTGACCTTTGGCAGATTTGCGGATGGTCTCCATGTAGGGCACTTTGGGTGATTTCAGCTCGACACTTACGCCGAATTTGTTTTTCAGCTTCTCAACCACCACCTCGATATGCATCTGCCCCATGCCCTTTACAAGCAGGTCGCCCGTACGCTCATCCCTGTCCACACGCAGACCCACGTCCTCCTCCATAAGCCTGTGAACGCCGGAGGAAACCTTGTCCTCGTCGTCTTTTGATTTCGGCTTGATTGAATACGCAAGCAGAGGAGCCTGAAGCTCATATTTGGGGAAGGTTATCTTGCGTTTCGGGTCGCAAAGGGTGTCGAAGGTCTCTGTGTATCTCAGTTTGTTCACCATGCCTATCTGGCCTGCGGTGAGCCTGTCCACCTTGACGTGGTTTTTGCCCTGAAGCAGATAGAGCTGGGTTATCTTCTCTTTTTTACCCGCCTGAGTGTTGTAGACCTCCGAGTCGTTGGAAATCTCGCCGGAAACCACACGGAAAATAGTGAGTTTGCCCGCAAACGGGTCTATAAAGGTTTTGAACACATAGGCCGAAAACTCCTTGCTGAGGGGATCCACATGAATCTCCTCGCCCGTTTCCTCAACTATGGCCAGTCTGTGTTCCCTTTCAATCGGTGACGGCAGATATTTTATGATAGCTTCCAGAAGCAGCTTGCTTCCGATATTCTTAACAGCCGAACCGCAGATAACGGGGATGAAGCGTTTGGATATAGTACCCTCACGCAGACCTTTAGTTATCTCCTCTTCCGTAAGGTCGCCCTCTTCCAGATATTTTTCTATCAGAGCGTCGTCCGTCTCGCTGACAGCTTCGAGCAGCTTTATCCTGTATTTTTCGGCTTCGGGCAGAAGCTCCGCAGGGATATCATGCACTGTATAAGCCGCTGTGGGTTCTTCCGGATAGAGGTATGCCTTCATCTTCACGAGGTCGATGATACCTTTGAAATCCGTCTCCTTGCCGATGGGCAGGAAGATGGGAAGCGGGTCGATTTTGAATGATTTTTCGATGTCTCCGAGGGCTCGGAAGAAGTCCGCCCTGTCCTTGTCCATTTTGTTAACGAAAATAAGTTTTGCGAGGTCAAATTCTTCTGCGAATTTCCATACCCGCTGTGTTTCCGCCTTAACGCCGGTTATCGCCGATGCGATCACCACTGCTCCGCCGACTGCGGAAAGCCCTGCCCTTGTTTCGTGCAGGAAGTTTGCATATCCGGGAGTGTCCACAATGTTGATCTGGGTTTCCAGCCACTCGATTGAACTGACCTTTGCGTGGAGAGACAGATGTCTTTCGATCTCAACAGGGTCAAAGTCCATTACACTGGTTCCATTGTCCACACTGCCGATTCTGTTCGTTGCCTTGGCATTGAAAAGTATGGCTTCAACCAGACTTGTCTTGCCCGCACCTCCGTGGGAAATAAAAGCGACGTTTCGTATTCTCTTTATGTCCATAGGTCACCCTCCTGAAGAGTCGGATGCAATATTATCAATTATATCATGTGATATTGCGGAAACAACAAAACAGGAGAAAATATTAAGATAATGTCAGATACCGAGGAGGCTCAGTACTTTTTCGGGGGTGAGGTCTTTGTTGATATCGTCGGGGGATGCACTTCTGAGGGCATCGGCAATGCTTTGGGCGGCTTGTTCCGCCTGATATTCGGACATGATTTCAGCGGCAGATCTTTTTATGTTGTTTATGCGGACGTCGAAGGTTTCAACCTGAGCACCGCTCATGGCAAGTTTAGCGGCAACTTTGTTAAGGGCGCTGTTGATAAGCCCAACAGGGTCTCCGGCTTCAAGGTTGATGACCTCAAGCCCCAGTTGCCGTGAGTCCGCATCGCTTATTACAGGGGTTCCCTGAAACTGGGATGAGTTTGCGGTCTTGTCTATGGTGTAAAGCGTCTGCTCCGCCTGAGCAACGATAGCATCCTGCTCCGCCAGGGAGAGGTCGCCGGTCGTGTACTGCATGGCGAGACTGCGAAGACTCTTGAGCATGTTGTTGACGTCCATAAGGGCACTCTGGCGTGTCTGCTGATAGCTTACGCTGTCCTGAACGTCTCTGGCCTGAAGATATGCGGATGTCTGCCTGCCCTTGCTTAAGGCCGTCTGAGACCGCTGAGCGGTTTGAGATGATAAATCTTCCGTCTCTTCATGGCTGACTTTGGACGTAGCGGTATTCTGAATGTTCTGCTTCTTTCCGCTGCTTATGGAAGTTACGTTCGTCGGCGTTATTTTTTCTATCATTCTACTGCTCTGCGTTTAATATGAATGTTCGGGTGTAGCCGTTACTGTTAATGTCTTTGGCCTTTTGCGCTTTGTCACGAACATCAATTTTTATTCTGTACTGGCTTTTTCCCAGTGCCGAGTTTCCGGATATTTTAAGATGATGCCCCTGAACCCAGCTGGAAGAACCACCGTCAAGAGCAGTCCCTATCTGACTATCGTTGTAGTCCCTTCTGGTTACTGAAAATCCAAGAGCGTCAGTGTCTGTGAATCTCCATTCATATTCAGCCTGATTGCTTGTACCGTTGAAAGGAATCCCGCCTTCAACATAAAAATTGTATGAGTAAGAGGTACTTTTTTTAACGGCCGGCATCATCTGTGATGTGAATTTAATGTATTCGCCGTCACATCCTACCTTTGACCGCAGTTCGTTCAAAGATATCCAGTCGACTATGTCGTCATACCCTTCAGCACGGTTAGTGACTGTAGTGTTCGCATCAATCACACTCCCTTGCGGATATACCTTCACAACACCGCTTACATCGGCAGTCTGAAGATTTTTGTTATCACCGCCGCTTGCCATTACAAAAGCTACATTTTCTACTGTAGTTTTGTTGGTATCCGTATTATCACAGGCAGCTGTGGTACATATTATTACCTGAGTATTCGTATATGAGGCTCCGCATACTGAGTTAATTTCAGGTGATAATGAATCAAGCTCCCATGTGGACATAGATTTATCAAGTATAGGATCAACATAGTAATACAAATTTATATTATACCCGTCTGTGGGATAGGTCACGCTTCCAGAAAATTCATCCGTTGTCGGCAGTTCATAATTCGCCTGAACGTAACTTACAAGCGCATTTTTGTTGGCTTCCATCATCTGCCTTGTCTTCTCCGAGCCGCCCCTGTTTACAAAAAGAGTAAGAACAGACGATGCGGACGCAAGGACAAGGCCGAAGATAACCAGAACAATCGCCATCTCAAAAAGGGAGAATCCTCTTTCATTCTTTATCATGATACTATTATAGTATAATTTCCCTTTAAAAAAAAGCCCGACTTGATATATAATTAAATACTAAAGGGTGATTCGGGACATATCATGAACAAAAAAGCGTTTACACTGCTGGAGCTGGCCATAGTTCTGCTTATCATAGGCATCCTGTCCGCAGGGGCAATGCGCATGATGTCCGGCGCATTCACAAGCTCAAAATACACCCGCACAAAGAACTCCATAACACTGGCAGTTAAAGAGATTGCCGACTACACCGTCCGAGCCCGCAGGCTTCCGGCCTCAATTCAGGGCATAATTTCACAGGAAAGGGACGCTTTCAACACCAATCTGGAATATTTTGCAGACACCACCGCAACGACAACAGCATCAATATGCAATATGACGTCTACACCGCTCACAATAAATGTGTGCTCAACTGCCGACTGCTCCGGCGAAACCATTACGGAAAATAATGTCGCATTCATTCTGGCAAGCCATGGAGAGGACCAAGCACCGCAATATACCGTCAGCGGTACAACCTATACTTTCTACAAAGACGGTGTAAATGTTGATGAAGAGGAATCCGACGATGTTGTGGGCTGGATGACACTCAACACACTCAAGGCAATGGCGGGATGCGAAGGATCGCTGTCAATCGAACAGAACAAGCTGCCCGATGCCATAGCAATGAACACCTACAGCTACACCCTGACACCAAAAGGCGGAGTGGCACCTTATGACTGGTGTATTGAGACTAACAACCACCCGACCCTGCTCGGTGCTTTCTATTTCGGTTCCTCCGCTAACCTGAACGCCAAAAACGTCAATAGCAGAGGAGCATGCAGTTCGACCTCAAACTATGTTAACGATATAGGTGAGGTTATCCTAAATACAAACGGTGCCGCACTGGACACCAATAAACTTGGCGATGACAACTCCGGTTCATCACTGATAACTGTCCGTTTGAGGGATTCTGAGGGAACAGAATTTGTAAAACAATATGACCTGAGACTGCTCAGGCAGTTCGAAGTTGCCATGGATGCACCTGAATCTACAACAACACCGGGCGAAGGTTTCAGTGACTTTGAATCAAGCCTTGGTGAAACGATAAACAGCAACGGCGATCCGAATTCTGCATCTGTAATAATCAAAGAGGGCGAAATTCAGATAGTTCAGAATAACAAGAAAGATTCCGTATCCGTCTTCACCAGCTGCACCCCAGCGTCATGCCCGCCTTTTGCAAACAAAGGCAAGTTTGCGGCCTATTTTGTGTACAGCTATTCGAATCAGGCATCATGGCGGGAAGTTTTCGGGCTGACATTCGCCGTTATAAAAAGCTACAAACCCGGAACAAGCGCAACAGCCGCAAACACAACCCTCGGACTGACCGGCGACAGCGGTCCCGGAATGGGATATGGAGACAACGGGTGGATTGACGGAATAAACGGCGGAAACAGCTTCGGGGTGGAGTTTGACCTTTCTCAGGAGAGTTTCCAGATGGATCCCGACGACGATCATCTGGCAATAGTTTCCCGTGCGGATGTGAGAACCAACTGGAACACGCCGATGTACAGCTATTCAGCGGACAACTGGCCGATATATAACCCGCTTCAGGTCTATACATCCCATGCCCAGAATGTGCACAACACAACCATAAACAACAACCCCGACCAATACTGGTCTCACAACGATGCCAAAGGCACGTCCAAACAAACGGGCAAAGGGGTTTATTATGACAGTACGTCCGCTGTTATACCCAACAACTACAACGTTGCAACTCCCGTTAAATACGGAATAAGGGTTGAAGCACTCTCAGGCTGCAATTATAAATGTTCGGTATGCGACAAGCAGACAGGAAAGAACAACTACATATTCATAAACGTGTGGAGAGCATCGGAAAGTGCAATGGCGGCCAACTCGACTCTGGCCTCGAACATGCAGACAGTGGTATCCAAGCACCACACATATGACTATATAAACGCTCCGGCCGCAACAAGGGCATACCCTGCGAATCTGGGCACACCGCTGATGACAGACTGCGTGCCCGACGACACAACCACTAACCGGACTCTGGATACTATCCGCTACGGATTCACATCCGGAAAGTGGAGCTACAGCTACGACAATTATATCAAGTTCATAATCACCGATTTCAAGGCATCGGTGAGTCAATATTAATCCTCTTCGGGCATAGCCTCTTCTGAGTCAGCCTCTTTTTCGGGAGCGTTCTCACGAACGGGCATGGGAACAACCTTGCGGGCTTTGATAAGAAATGCGCTGTGGTTATACGTCCACATCTCAGGACGAACCGAACGGCCGTCTATCTTCCACGGGCGTTTTGTTATCTCAAAGGTCTCTATTTCTTCAAATATTCCGCTCGCCTTGAGGTGCTCCACAAGTGTCACAGCCTGAAGGATGGTGGGCAGGTAGCATACGATAAGACCGCCGTTGACAAGACCTGTGCCGCAATGTTTAACAACATGCCAAGGCTCAGGCAAATCGAGCACTATTCTGTCGAACTCGCCGTCAATGCCGTCGTAAACGCTTCTTATCTCAATTGAATGGTTAGGGGCATCGCCGTAATATTCGCCGATGAACTTTGCGGCATCCATTGCAAAATCCTCACGGATTTCGTAGCTGGTCAGCTGCCCTTTGCCGCCCAGAGCATGGAGCAGTGCTATGGACATTGCGCCCTGACCGATACCCGATTCCAGAACCCTCTGGTCGCCGTGGATATCGCCGGACATGATTATTGCCGCACTGTCCTTGGGATATATTATCTGCGCTCTGCGCTTGATGTTCATAACATAGTCGCTGTATGTGGGATAGAAAACACGGTAGGCCACGCCCTTCTGGGTGTAGGCAACGCCGCCGTCACCGGCCTTTATGATTTCTTCGTGGTCGATATAGCCGAACTGGGTGCTGAACCGCACGCCCTCTTTCATTCTCAGCAGGTGGCGTTTTCCCCTCACCTCGTCTATAACAAAAGCCAGTGAACCGAATTCAATTTTAGCCATTAAGTTTCTCCGTTAGTCTGCAGAAGGAACACATATCCAGATAGGACTCTGTCCCGCATTTTATGCATTTTTTTAATTCGCTGTCTTCATTTGAAACATAGGGAAATCTGTCCGCCGCCGCCCTGAAAAACTCCCCGTAAAAGAAATGCTTTGTACCGGGAATGGAGCTTTCAAGCTCGTTCAGCACCTCTTTGAACTTTATGGATGATGCGCCCTTGCTTTTGGGGCACTCATCGGGGATATAGTCTATCCCGTTCAGAAAGGCGTAGGCCGCAACCTCTTTCTCGGTGAGGCGTATCAGAGGCTTGACCTTGCGCTTCATGGTCTCGCCCTCTTCCGGCAGAACAGGACTCATCTTCGAAAGATGTTTTGTGTCCCAGCGCAAAACGTTTCCGAGCATTCTTGCGGTCTCGTCGTCCAGATTGTGCCCTGTGGCCGCCACAGTGAAGCCGCCGTCCAGAGCCGTTTTATTGAAATAATGCCTCTTCACCTGTCCGCAGACAGAGCAGTCGTTGCGCTTTGTCTTTGCCGCCAGCAGAGGAATGGGGCATCCCTCTTCGTCAAGATCTACTATTATAGCTTTAAGCCCGTGCTTTTCGGCAAAGGCGTTAACTTTTGCTTTGGAACGGATGGAATATTCGCCGATGCCGAGGCTCACATACATCCCGACAGTATCGTATCCCATCAGGTTAAGAACATGCCACAGCACCAGACTGTCCTTTCCGCCGGAAACACAGACCATTATCCTGTCGGTCTTTTTCAGCATTGAGTGGTCTTTAACAGCCGTTTCCACCTGTCTGTGGAAATACTCGGTGAAATGCTCTTTGCAGAATCCGGCATTATGCCTCATCATGCTGATTACGGCATTGGATTCACACTTAACACATTTCATCAGCCGCCGCTCACCACGGAAATCAGCTTTATGCGGGTATCCTTTTTGACCCATACGTCGGAAGTTACAAGGCAGTCGTCAACAACAACCAGAACGGCATTTTCGTTCTGACCGATATCCTTCAGAATATCCTTTATTCTGCTCTTTTCAGACTGTCTGACTGTTCCGTCGGGAAACTCTACTGTAACCATTGTTCCTCTTATGTTCGGGAATGCAAAGGTAGAGTATGGGGCGGGTTTTGTCAATATAATACAGCAGACACATAAAGAGCGGAAGTTGTGAGAAAGACCGTGTCTCTGCGAGCCGATTTATCGGCGTGGCAGTCTCATAACGTTTGTCGCCCTGAACCGTTGAGATTGCCACAGCCCTTACAGGGCTTCGCAATGACGAAGTCTATGATATTCAGCAATACGAAAGCCTTTTCATCTGTTCCCTGAAACGCTCCGTGTCAACCTCGATGATGATCCTGTTCGGTTCGCCCTCTTTAAGCTCGTGGGTTTTGTCCGTCAGGTTCTCGCCCTCTTCGGGGTTTATCTCAACAATGTTTATCTCGGCGGGAAAAACTATCTTATTGAATATTCTCAGAGCCTTAAAGTTATAGATAGCCTCGGTTATCTTCCAAAGTTCAAGGGAAGACCTGTCGAACAGTTCCTTAATGTCCACAGTGACCTCGCAGACTTTCTGAGACCAGTCCACCCTGCTCTCAATATAATGTCCGACAACCAGCATCACACGGGATTGATAGTGGGTCGAAGCTGAGATATTAAGCTCATTGAGCCTCTCAGCATAATTTTTTAAGACACGGTATGTCAGTTCGGAAGTACTGAACAGCCCCCTGATGAACATCTGATTCGGGCATTCCAGAGCCAGAAGTGCCAGAGATTTCGCTTTAACCGTTGCCGAGCGTTTATTATTCTCAAGAAAAGCACCCATTTCACCGACGATATCCCCGCCGCCCAGAACAGCCAGACGGTTCTCATTGCCGAACCTGTCAACCCTGACAACCTCTGCCTCTCCGCTGAGCAGGATATACACATGGTTAGCATACTCACCCTGACGTATGACACAGTCATCTTTCTCAAATTTTTTCAGTTTTCCATAGTTTTTAAAAAGATTGGTTATTTCCTGATTCACTTTAAGCGAGAATCCGGGCTTCTTCCTGTCCATAAATCACCCTCAGATGCATATTCCAGATTGTAGCTCCAATCAGAAGATACCGAAAGCAAAAATACATCAAAACCACCCGAAAGATCAGATAACCATAAAAATATAACAAAAAAATTAAAATAAATCTGACCAACTAAGATATTTATACCTTTTAAACTAAGTTTATAAGCTTATTAAAAAAACCTTTATACAAGAGACTCTCAGCACCACAGGAATCAAACATACACTCATATTTTCAGCATAACATTATTTTGTTATGCTTTTTGACCAATATTCCTAACTATTGAATTATTGACTTTTGTTTTTGTTCATTTTATAAGGTTGTAACGGAGGTAGAGTATGTGCAGAATAGGAGCAATCAAATCCAGAAACTACATACACCCCTCAAAGGCTCTTCAACTGATGAGATCTCAGCAGAAAGGGCACGATAATTCAGGCTTTGCTATGGTTATGCAGGACTTGGGAGGCAGATTTGCCAACTACAAGGAACTGCCCATCCTTTCCATGGCATGCACTGATGAGGGAGTGAAAATCGCAGAGGACATCCTTCACGAGGCCGGTTTCAGCCGTGTGATGCAGTGGAGTCCGGAGATCAACGAACAGGCGGGACTGAAGATAGAACCGATGCCTAATTATGTCTTTCAGGTTCTCCACTATCCCAAAAGCTATAAGTATGCACCGGCAAGCGAGAAGGAAGAGCTTCTTGTTGATATCCGCCTGCAGATAAGGGAGGCGCTGGAAGAAACGAACGACGGCTACGTCTATTCTTTCTGGCCGGACGTTCTCACCCTTAAAGAGATCGGCGATCCTACGGACATAGGAACATACTTCAACCTCTGGGAAGAGGACGAAGACTTCACAGCGAAGATAATCACCGCCCAGTGCCGTCAGAACACAAACTATGACATTGTACGCTATGCGGCTCACCCTTTCTTTCTGGAAGGTTATACAGCCCTTGCCAACGGTGAGAACACTTTCTATGAAAAGAACAAGAACTTTCAGAAAGGGCTTTACAAAGGATATATCGGGTTCGAGTCAGATTCGCAGTGTTTCCTTTATACACTGCACTATATCCACAAGATCCTCAAATGGCCCCTTCAGTATTACAAACATACAGTAACCCCCCTCCCTTATGACGTAGCAGAAAAACGTGAAGACCACGCAATCCTCCAGAACATCAGAGCAGTTCTCAGCAACCTTGAGCTTAACGGCCCGAACACCATAATCGCCGTTCTGCCCGACGGAACCATGCTTAACACCTGCGATGCGAAAAAACTCCGCCCCGTTGTGATAGGCAGAACAGCCGATACAGCGGTGATCTCATCCGAGGTGACAGGTCTGAACGAGATACTCCCCGATCGTGACTGGACAGAGGACATCTACACACACGAAAGGGAGATGATTGTTATCAACAACGATCTGGAGGTGGAAAGATGGCAACAATGAAAGTAAACCAGATATCCAGAGACGATCTGGACTGGCAGATACAATACAACACCGACAGATGCACCTTCTGCGGAAAATGCGTTGCGGCATGCCCCTTCAAGGCCATTGAGGCCGGCGTTGAAAAACGCAGAAAGGTCATAAGCGACCATTTCACACCCGAACCCAAGGTTCAGTTCAAAACAATTCCCGTTATCAGACAGACCGTCGGCGAACATACCTTCTGCCGCGGCTGCGGAATCTGCGAAAGGGTGTGCCCCAACGAGGCTATCAAGCCCGTTCGCAATGAGGATTCCAGATTCGGCGTAAAATACCGTGCGACACTGGCCGACCCCTTCAAAAGAGGCGGACGCTCAAACCTCGCCACAGAAAAACGTACACTTGATAAGATAAAGGTCGGACGTATCTCCCAGATGACCGACCCCTCACTGGATGCCTCCAGACACACATTCGACATGCTGGCTCCCTTCGGGCGAATCCTGCCCGCAGACGAGATGCCTTTCGATGTTGTGGACGGCAAACTGGTGATGAACAGAACTACCCCCAAGGTAAACTGGATATACCCCATAATCGTGGGCGACATGTCCATCGGTGCGCTCTCATGGCGTATGTGGGAGGCTATGGCCATCGCCGTTGCCTACCTTAACGAGGAAGTCGGTCTGCCCGTGCGCATGTGCTCCGGCGAAGGCGGCGTGCCCATCAGGCTGCTGAAATCCAGATACCTTAAATATATGATCCTCCAGATAGCTTCCGGTCACTTCGGCTGGAACCGTATCGTCAACTCCATGCCCCATATGCAGGAACTCCCCGGCGGCGTTCTCATAAAGATAGGTCAGGGAGCTAAACCCGGTGACGGCGGTCTGCTTCAGGCGAAAAAAGTCGCTTCTCACATCTCCGAGATAAGAGGTGTTCCGAAGGCCGACCTCCTGAGCCCCCCCAACCATCAGGGTCTCTACTCAATTGAGGAGAGCGTTCAGAAGATGTTCCTGTCTCTGAACTCAGCGTTCAAGTTTCAGGTGCCCGTGGCTATCAAAGTTGCGGCAAGCGCAACCTCCGTTTCCGTTTACAACAACCTTCTGCGTGACCCCTACAACATCGTGGGCGGTTTCTTTGTGGACGGTCTGGCGGGCGGAACAGGTGCCGCCAACGAAATATCCCTCGACCACACAGGTCACCCCATCGTGTCCAAACTGCGTGACTGCTACAATGCGGCCGTGCATCAGGGCAAACAGGGTCAGATACCTCTCTGGGCGGCAGGCGGACTGGGCGCAAACTGGAACCTTGCGGCGGATGCCTTCAAAATGATGGCTCTGGGCGCAAACGGCGTGTTCACAGGAAAACTGATGCTCCAGATAGCCGGATGTGTCGGCAACGACCACGGCAAGTGCAACGCATGCAACACGGGTCTCTGCCCCGTGGGTATCTGCACACAGAACCCCACTCTGGTCAAGCGTCTTGACATCGACAAGACAGCCGAGCAGATAGTCAACTACTTCATCGCCACAGACAACGAGCTGAAAAAGATGCTTGCTCCCATAGGCAACAGCTCTCTGCCCGTCGGCCGCTCAGACTGCCTCATCTCAGTCGACAGAGCAGTAGCTGAAAGACTTAACATTCAGTATTCATGTTAAGAAGGGGGAAGAGATGAGCGTTAAAACAGCAAAAATTCAAGGTATTATTGACGGGAAAAGGGTCTCCACCCAGAACCTGCTCAAAAGCGTATATGAGAAACTGGACGAAGGCATCACCGAGTTTGAGGTGGAGGCTTCCGGTCAGCATAACATCGGCGGCCCCCTCTGGACAACAGACGGAACACCGCTGAAGTTCACAGTAAAAAACCCCGGCCAGCGTGTCGGCTCCATGGGTATGCCCGGAACGGAGATTACAATCAACGGTTCCGCACCCGCCGATGTGGGCTGGCTGAACGCAGGCGCAACCATCATCCTGAAAGGTGACGGCGGCGACACCACCGCACACTGCGCCGCATCCGGCAAGATTTACGTTGCAGGCAGAACCGGAACACGTTCCGGCGCACTGATGAAACATGACCCCAAGTTCCCCGCTCCTGAGTTCTGGGTGCTTAAAACTGTCGGCTCGTTCAGCTTCGAGTTCATGGGCGGCGGCTATGCAGTTGTCTGCGGTCTCGGCGGCGAACAGCTCCCCTCAGTTCTGGGCGACAGAGGATGCGCAGGAATGGTTGGGGGCACGGTTTATGTCAGAGGCAGCGTAAGAGGCCTTGCAGAGGACGTGTGGCTGATGGAGCTTGACGACAGCGACAAGGATTTCCTGCTGTCCGGTCTGCCCGAATTCCTCGGTAAAATTGAGAGAACCGATGCTCTGGATCTGCTCTCCGACATGTCTCAGTGGAAAAAGATAGTTCCCAAGACATACGAGGAGAAAAAGGTCAAATCCCTTATGTCCACGAGAGATTTCCGTCTGGACAAATGGGTTGAGGGCGGAATATTCGGCGACCTCATTCAGGAAGACTACTATGTGGCAAAATATGTTGAAACAGGCGATCTGAGACTGAAATATCCCGAATGGCAGAACGCCAGATATTCAGCCCCCTGTGAATACAACTGCCCCGTTTTCATCCCCACACAGAAGCGTATCGCACTGCTTCGTCAGGGAAAAATAAAAGAAGCTCTGGAACTGGTGCTGGAATACAGCCCTTTCCCCGCTTCCGTCTGCGGACAGGTATGCCCCAACCTTTGCCAGGACATCTGCTCCCGTAAAAAGGTTGACATCCCCGTTAAGATCAAACAGCTCGGTCAGATGAGCAAAGAGGCCGATATCGCCTTCACAGCTCCCGAAAGGACTGAGAAAGTGGCTATAATCGGATCCGGTTCAGCAGGCCTCACAGCCGCATGGCACCTGCGCAAGCTCGGCTATCAGGTCGACGTTTACGAGCAGGACAGCGTCATCGGCGGAAAGCTGAAACAGGTAATTCCCAACGAGCGTCTGGCTCAGGAGATACTGCAAACCGAGATCAAACGCATTCTCGACAAGGGTGTCAACGTCAAAACCGACACTAAGGTCGACAAGGCACTCTTTGATAAACTGCGCAGCGACTACAGCGCTGTTATAGTTGCCATAGGCGCACACGTTCCCGTAGTCATCCCCTTCGAAGGGCACGAAAGACTCGTAAAAGGTCTGGACTTCCTGAAAGAAGTTAACAAAGGACTTAAACCCAAAGTGGGAGAAAAAGTTGTTGTTATCGGTGCGGGCAACGCCGCTATGGACGTTGTTATAGGCGCATATGAAATGGGTGCGAAAGAGGTTACGGCCATCGACATCCAGAAACCCGCCGCCTTCGAACACGAGATGGAACACGCCAGAAAACTCGGCGCAAAGATTCTCTGGCCTGTCTACACCCAGAAGGTCACAGAAGAAGGGGTTTTGACTAAAGACGGCAAACTTATCCCCGCTGATACTGTTATAATCGCAATCGGCGACCGCCCCGACTTCTCCTTCATCGACAAGTCATGGGCAAACGAAAAGGGATTTGTAAAGCTGAACGAATATCTCCAGTGTGAAGCTGACGAGAAAGTATTCGTTACAGGCGACGCCATCAAGCAGGGACTTTTCACCCACGCTCTTGGCGACGGACGCAAAGCAGCCATCAACGTGGACAGACTTATCAACGGCCGCAAGCTGAATAAGTTTGAAAAAGCACCCGTTATACCTCAGGACAAGGTGAGAGACGAATACTACCACCCCCTGAACCCCCAGCGTGTTGCCGAGCTTGAAGCGGAAGGCGAAACTGAAAGATGTATGAGCTGCGGTTTCTGCCGTGACTGCTCATTCTGTCTGGAGGTTTGCCCCGAACAGGCCATCACACGCAAACAGACTCAGGACGGCAAGTTTGAGTACGTTTCCAACCCTGCAAAATGCATCGGCTGCGGAATCTGCGCCGGAGTATGCCCCTGCGGTGTCTGGACAATGTACGAAATGACCGAAAAATATATCGAAAGCTAAAAATGGCATTTCTGATACAACAGATGTGGAAGATTGCGTCGCTGCGCTCGCAATGACGGTAGTTTTAAGTCACTGCGAGGAAGCCCTCAGGCTGACGCGGCAGTCTTCCAAGATAAGAATAATCGACTAACTAAGCCCCGCAAATGCGGGGCTTTTTTTGAATGGGATCCTTCGGTTATACCTCAGGATGACGATTTGTCATTCTGAGTGAAACGAAGAATCTCTATCTACTTAATTTCCTGCCAGACCCCTGTTTCCATCTGCTGCACATTCGTCCGCCCTCTTCTGCCCGACTGCGTGTACCATTTGCTGTTCACCATCTCCTGCGAAGCACCCTTAAAGTTACCCTTATCAAGGTTATCCAGCATCTTTTTAAACGCTTTGAACCCTTTGATGCCAAGCTGATATATCATGTCGATAACGACAGCCTGTCTGGCTTCGTTAAGTGTCTTAAAGAACGGAAACGCCTCAGCTTCCTTCATGCATCTCTGAAAATCTTTCACGATCAGCCTGTCCGCCATCTCTTTTGAAAACCCTTTCGCAAGTATCTCAGTGATATCGGATACCGAAAAACCTCTGTCCTCGTAATTGTAGCCGAAACCGATCGTCCATTTCTTCGCCGTGCACTGATAAGGCTTGTCGCTGTAGCCCTCATAGTCTTTGATACGCTGAATTATCTTCTCCATAACCCTCTCCTGTTTAAAAGTCTGAGGATTATAGCGAAATATGCTGAATGATATGATTAAGGCGGATACACGCTGTAATTCGGGATGTTTATTCGTCATTTATTTCTGCATGCACAGAACCTGCTAAAGCGACGGGCTGACTAAACCTGGGAGACTGCTTCACTGCGTTCGCAGTGACGAGAAATGATTATTTTTTTGAGGACAACGAAGAAATGCGAAGACAAAAAAAGGGCGGTTCCGAAGAACCGCCCCTCACTTATTACTTCTCTTCGATAGAGCAATCTACCTTAGCCAGTTCCTGATACAGTTTGAGTCTCTGACGGGACTTCATATCAGCAAACTTGACGATGGCATCTGCCTTGTCGGGGAACATTTTCTGAACCACACGGAATCTGTTCTCAGTAGCCATGAAGTCTTTAAGAGACATTGTGGGTTCT
This sequence comes from Seleniivibrio woodruffii, assembly GCF_004339245.1. Lineage (NCBI taxonomy): Bacteria > Pseudomonadati > Deferribacterota > Deferribacteres > Deferribacterales > Geovibrionaceae > Seleniivibrio > Seleniivibrio woodruffii. The sequence continues at coordinate 271,461 of NZ_SMGG01000004.1, read as the reverse complement.
TTGCTGTCGATGGTCAGGGGGTTTTTGCCCTGTTCACGAAGCTCAGGGTTGAAGCGGAACAGCGGCCAGTAGCCGGAAGCCACAGCTTTTTTCTGTGCTTCAACGCCTTCGGTCATGTTGATACCGTGAGCGATACAGTGTGAGTATGCGATGATGATTGAAGGACCATCATGAGCTTCCGCTTCAACAAAGGCTTTGATAACCTGTGCGGGGTTGGCCAGAGCAACTCTGGCAACATATATGTGTCCGTATGTCATGCATATCATGGAAAGGTCTTTCTTCTCAGCAGCTTTACCGGAGAATGCGAACTTCGCCTGTGCGCCGATGGGGGTAGACTTGGAAGCCTGACCGCCTGTGTTCGAGTAAACTTCGGTATCCAGAACCAGAACATTGATGTTCTCGCCGGAAGCCAGAACGTGGTCGAGACCGCCGTAGCCGATGTCATACGCCCAGCCGTCACCGCCGACAACCCATACTGATTTCTTAACCAGATAGTCAGCGATTGAGATAAGGTTTTTAGCATCGGAATCGGAAACGCCTGCGAGAGCGGCTTTGAGTTTTTCAACTCTTGCTCTCTGAGCTTCGATCTGGAGCTGGTCTTTCTGCTCGGCAGTTTTTATCTCAGCAACAAGAGCGGCATCCAGTTTGTCTGCCAGTCTGTCCAGCAGTTCCAGAGCCATAGAGTTGAACTTGTCAACTGTCAGTCTCATACCGAAACCGAACTCTGCGTTGTCTTCGAACAGAGAGTTTGACCAGGCGGGGCCTTTGCCGTCACATCTTGTAGTGTAAGGCGTGGTGGGCAGGTTACCGCCGTAGATTGATGAACAGCCTGTTGCGTTGGCGATGAGTGCTCTGTCACCGAACAGCTGAGCAAGCAGTTTGATGTAGGGAGTTTCGCCGCAGCCTGCGCAAGCTCCGGAGAACTCGAACATGTGGGGAGCAAGCTGTGAACCCTTGAGAGTTGCCTTGTTGTATTTTTCGTTGGGCAGCTCGGGCAGTGTCAGGAAGAAATCGAAGTTTTTGATCTCCTGATCTCTGATGGTGAGCTGGTTGACCATATTGATGGCCTTGTGTTCGGGGTTTGTCTTGCTTTTTGCGGGGCAGTTGTAAACACATGCGCCGCAGCCTGTACAGTCTTCAGGAGCAACCTGAACTGTAAACTTCATTCCGTCGAACTCTTTGCCTTTTGCGTCCATTGATTTGAATGAAGCGGGGGCTTTTGAAAGTTCGGATGCGGGATATACCGATGTACGGATGGCAGCGTGCGGACAAACGAATGAGCAGATAGCACACTGGATGCAAAGTTCTGAGTCCCACTCAGGTATGTTGATGGCGATGTTACGTTTTTCAAACTTGGCAGTTCCCGTGGGGAAAGTTCCGTCGTTGGGAAGCTGGCTGACCTTCACCTCGTCGCCTCTCATAGCCACCAGCATGCTTGTGGTGTCTTTAACGAAATCTGTGGCGGAAGGATCGGTTATGCAGTTGTTGATAAGGGGGAACTCGATGGCTTCGCCGGAAACCGCTCCGCCCTGACCGGGGTATTTAACTTCCTGAAGGCCTGTTGAGCCGGCATCCACAGAGTCGTTGTTCATTTTAACGACTTTTTCGCCGTATCTGCCGTAGGTCTTCTTGTTAGCGTCTTTGATAGCTCCGATAACAGTGTCGAAATCGACGATGTTGGAGATTTTGAAGAATGCGGTCTGAAGGATAACGTTATAGCGTGAACCGAGACCGATCTTCTCGGCAAGATCAACAGCGTTGATGGTGTAAACCTTTGCCTGTTTTGCGACTATCTGCTTCTGAACAACAGCGGGGATGTGCGCCCAGATCTCGTCAGCTGAATACTGGCTGTTGAGCAGGAAAGTTCCGCCGGGTTTCAGATATTTCAGCATATCGTATTTGTCGAGGAAAGAGAAGTTGTGGCAGGCCACAAAATCTGCTTTCTGAACCAGATAGGAGCTTTTTATATTTCTTTTTCCAAAGCGCAGGTGAGATGTTGTCATTGAACCCGCTTTTTTGGAGTCATAAACAAAGTAAGCCTGAACAGTGTTGTCCGTCAGATCGCCGATGATCTTTGCGGAGTTCTTGTTCGCGCCGACAGTACCGTCGGAACCGAGACCGAAGAACATAGCGTTGAAAACGTCGTCCTGAGGAGTCAGCCAGTTTTCGTCATAGTTAAGGCTGAGACCGGTAACGTCGTCCATGATACCGACTGTGAAACCGTTCAGAGGCTCGTTTGCATCAAGGTTATCGAAAACAGCCTTGACCATAGCAGGGGTGAACTCTTTAGAGCCCAGACCATAGCGGCCGCCGACTATAATAGGATAGCCGTCGAAGCTGAACATCTTCTTCTGCATAGCTTCGCCGATTGCAGTGCGGACATCAAGATACATGGGTTCGCCGATTGAACCGGGTTCTTTTGTTCTGTCAAGAACAGCTATTTTCTTAACTGTCTTGGGAAGAGCGGCAATGAACTGGTCAAGGGGGAAGGGTCTGTAAAGTCTTATCTTAACAAGACCGACCTTCTCGCCGCATGCGTTCATATATTCGATGGCCTCTTCCGCAACGTCTGCACCGGAGCCCATGATAACCAGAACTTTTTCGGCATCGGGTGCGCCGAAGTAGTCAACCAGTTTGTAGGAGCGTCCTGTCATTTTTGCAAACTTGTCCATCTGAGACTGAACGATTGCAGGGAAAGCCTGATAGAACTTGTTGACCGTCTCCTTCGCCTGGAAGAAAACGTCGGGGTTCTGTGATGTACCTTTAATAGTGGGTGTATCGGGATTAAGAGCACGTTTTCTGTGGGCGATCACAAGATCGTCACAGATCATCTCTTTCATCTCTTCTTTTGTAAGTTCGATGGTTGTGCGAAGCTCGTGTGAGGTTCTGAAACCGTCGAAGAAGTGGAGAACGGGAACTCTGCCTTCAAGTGCGGCAGCCTGAGAAATAAGTGCGAAGTCCATAACCTCCTGAGGGTTGTTGGACGCAAGCATTGCCCAGCCGGTCTGACGGCAGGCCAGAACGTCCGAGTGGTCGCCGAAGATTGAAAGGGCGTGTGTTGCAAGCGCACGGGCGGAAACATGGAAAACCGTGGGAGTAAGCTCACCTGCGATTTTGTACATGTTGGGGATCATCAGCAGAAGACCCTGAGACGCTGTGAATGTTGTTGTCAGCGCACCTGCGGAAAGAGCACCGTGCACAGCACCGGATGCGCCGCCCTCGGACTGCAGTTCCACAACCTTGGGAACACTGCCCCATATGTTGGTTTCGCCCACAGCGGACTTTTCATCGGATATCTCGCCCATTACTGAAGAAGGGGTAATAGGATAGATAGCAATTACTTCGTTTGTCGCATGTGCAACGTGTGCGGCGGCGGTGTTGCCGTCGATAATCACTTTTCTGTTTTCAGCCATACCGTTCACTCCTGTAAAATTTAAGAATAAGCTCTTATTCGATGTTATTAAAAGTTAAAAGACTGTTTTACTATACATTTTTTCAATATCGCAGTCAACTAGATTTCTTGTTTTCTTCGCCAATAGAATGATATATAATCTGATTTATGAAACATTTCATAACAGCACTAGGACAAAAAGCCATAGCGTCGGTTCATTTTTTTATCGGCTACTTCTGGTTTACGGTTTCATTTTTCAAAGGGTGTTTTAATCCGCATATCCTCTATCCCTCTGTACAGCTTGTGTTTCTTCGCCAAATATATTTCACGGGCGTTCAGATACTTCCGATGTTCACAATTGTTTCCGTCGCACTGGGGCTCGCTCTCGTCGGCGGGCTTACAAACTTTATGGTGCAGTTCGGAGCACAGGATGCAGTGGGTCAGGTTCTTGTTTCCGTAACCATCAAACAGCTTGCTCCCGTAGTAACAATGATACTTTTAACACTAAGAACCTCGACAGCTGTCACCGCCGAAATTGCCCTGATGAAGATGAACAGAGAGATAGAAACACTTAAGTCGCTGTCAATTGACCCTTTTGTCTATCTTTACATACCAAGGATAGTCTCCGGAATCGTCTGTTTATCCGCCCTTTCCATCTTCTTTGTCTACATCTCAATAATAGGCGGATACCTTATATTAAGTTTTAATCTCAATATATCATTCGATTTCCTGATAACTACGATCTTCGACGCCTTTACTTTTAACACACTATTGGTTTTTGTTATAAAAGTAATACTTGGCGGTTACTTTCTCATGTCAATTCCCATATACACCGCTCTGCAGGCAGGAAATGCGGTAACGGAAATACCTATAGCACTACTCAGAGGAATGCAGCGCCTTTTTTATGCCATCATAGTTGTTGAGATCATCGGAGTTTTCCTATGAACAACTACCTTATATATTATGACGACAAAGATATCATGCAGACGTGGCTGGACAGCCTCACCGATCTTGCCCAGAAACAGCGCATCGGCCTGGTGTCCTCCTTTTTTCCCATAATAGGAAACCTGTCGGTGATTGAAAATATCCTGCTTCCGGCGGCGTACCACCACAGGATGAGCTATTCGGAGGGACTCCGAATGGCAGGACAGGATCTGGAAAGATACGGACTGACAGACCACCTGCACCTGAGAAGCAACGAACTGAACGATTTTGAAAAGATGATAGTCAAATACTTACAGGTTAAATATCTCAAAGCGGAATGGACTGTCTTTTTCAGCCCCAGACGCATGTTCATTGCGGAATATGAAGAGAAATTCCATCAATTTTTACGCTGTGAAGATTTGAAAAAATCGGTTATCATTGACCATGAGAACCACAGGCATCTTTTTGACGATATGAACGATTACACAGAAAAGGATTTTAACACATGGGTGACCCAAGATTTAAGAATATAGAGTTTAAAGTCGGTTTGTTTATTTTTGCATCCCTCATAATGTTCTTCGTGTTCCTGATTGGCTTTCTTGTCACTCAGAACTTCTTCATGTCAAAAGTTAAAGTGGTATTCATCTCCGAATCGGGAGAAGGCCTCAGCAAAAGTATGCCCGTTATGTATTCCGGCTTTCAGATAGCCAAGGTATACAGCATTGAACTGCGGGACGACGGTCTGGTGGAACTGCGTGCGAAGATACCCGAAAAATACAAAAAATGGGTCAAACCTGAATCCGAAGCAAAAATTCAGGCCCAGGGTGTGATAGGCGCAAACGCCATAGTTCTGAGCGGCGGACTTGACTCCAAAAACGATATTGACGACGGACAGACCTATAAACTGAAAAGGGAACAGGCCATAGCCGATCTTATAAAGAAATTCGAACCCATGCTGGACAACGTACGCAACATCCTTGTCAACGTTGATAAAACCACAACATCCGTTGCCGACAAGAGACAGAGCATAGAAGACCTGATGCAGGGGCTGGGCGACCTCGGCGGGGACGTTTCCAAAAAGCAGGGATCAGTGGGATTTCTCACCCGCTCGGACTACCTGAAGAACGAAGTGAAAGCTATCATGGACAGGCTGGCTGTCGCTCAGGAGAATCTGATAGAGATAACCAACAAGGTTGATACTGCCGTGGCAGGGGTAAACAACAGAGTTGACGAAACTCAGCCCGCCATAAAACACCTCGATGAAGGCATAGTCGCCATCAAAGAGGGAGCGGAGGATATCGGCAAGCTGGCACGCAACATTGACGACACTGTGACCAAGCTCCAGAAGACCGTCAACAATGCCAATAAGATATCCACTGACGTATCCGAAACCACAACTAACCTGAAAGACCTCCGTCAGCAGACGGATGATATACTGAACACATCCAACAGGGTGCTTCTGAATCTGGAGGAGAAATGGCCGTTCAACAGCTCCACTTCCAGAAAGGCAAACGAGAAGGTGCTGCTGCCATGAGAAACCTTTTAATAGTCACAGCTATTTCCCTGCTGATGTTATCATGTTCCGGCAAGCCCAAAAGCTCACCCGACTTCCTCTACGGAAGCAGATATTACAACGTTTATATGGAAAACTACCTGAAAGGCGAACCGAAAGTTGCTGAAAGCTATTTCTATAAAGCCGAGGCGCAGTTCCGCAGGGTGGATTCACTCTGCAACCTCTCAAGGCTCTATCTCGGACGTTATGTCCTTGAAGAGGGACAGGAGGATGCAGCAGTTCTGGAAATGGCTAAAAAGTATGCAGCTCTCGGACAGTGTCAGGAGGAGGCAGAAAGCGTGCTCTACCTGAGCGGACAGGCGCACGACAGAGATAAACTTCCTGAACCTTTCAGAACCATAAGCGGAGCCACACCCGAAAAACTGGCCTCCGCCGCAGAAAGCTCTAAGTTTGACGACGTCACAAAAACAAGACTGTTGAGAAAAGCCGCCATTGACTATATAATGGACAGTCCCGCCCTTTCTGAGGAACTCGCCGAAAAAGCTCTGGCCATCGACAAATATCACGGCTGGAGCCTTAATCTGCTGCGAGACCTCATAATTATCAAGAACGCCCGCATAAGGCAGGGCAAAAACGCAGAAGACATAATAACCAGAATTGAACTCGTTAAATCAGTCATGGTTAAAAAATAAGCAAATAGTGCCCATTAATTGACCATTCATGGAAATGTCATATCTATGAAAGCCCTTTCCTGACAGGGTTCTCAGTTTGGCATAGCGATTGCTCTCTATTGATGTGCTCACAACGGAGGTATAAGGTGAAAAAGATTGAAGCTGTCATCAAACCTTTTAAACTGGACGATGTCAAAGAAAAACTGACAGAAATCGGAATCAGAGGTATCACAATAAGCGAAGTCAAAGGCTTCGGAAGACAGAAAGGCCACACTGAACTCTACAGAGGTGCCGAATATGTCATCGACTTTATCCCCAAGATAAAGGTCGAAGTCGTTGTGTCTGACGAGCTTGTTGCTCAGGCTGTCGAAGTTATTCAGGAAGCAGCGAAAACAGGCCGCATCGGCGACGGCAAGATTTTCATCTTCTCCATTGATGAAGTGATCCGTATCCGCACAGGCGAAACAGGCGAAAACGCACTTTAATCCAAAATATATATATCCTATGGAGGCAATATGACACCGAAAGATGTTCTTAAGATGATTAAAGACAACGGGATCAAAATGGTTGACATGAAGTTCACGGATTTCCTTGGCACATGGCAGCACACCACAGTCCCCGCACATATGGTTGACGAAGATTTCTTCGAAAACGGTATGGGCTTTGACGGCTCTTCCATCCGCGGATGGCAGGCAATCAACAACTCTGACATGATCATGGTTCCGGATCCCTCAACTGCTAAGCTCGAGCCTTTCGCTGAGCTGCCGATCCTCTACATGATCTGCAACATCTTCGACCCGATCAGCAAAGAACCCTACTCAAGAGACCCCAGAAACATCGCTAAAAAAGCGGTTAAATATCTTCAGTCCACAGGTATCGCTGACACTGCATACTTCGGACCCGAAGCTGAATTCTTCCTTTTCGACAACATCCAGTTCGACTATACAAGAAACACCGGATACTTCTTCATCGATTCTGAAGAAGGCGACTGGAACACAGGCGCAGACGGCGTTAACCTTGGTTACAAAGTTGCTAACAAGGGCGGATATTTCCCCGCTCCTCCCGTTGACTCTCTTTGGGACATCCGTAACGAAATGGCTATGACAATGGAGTCACTCGGCCTCGTTATCGAAAACTCTCACCACGAAGTTGCGACAGGCGGCCAGTGCGAAATCGACATGAAGTTCGAAGAAATGCTGAAAATGGCTGACCAGCTGATGACTTTCAAATACGTTGTAAGAAACGTAGCAAGAGCTCACGGCAAAACCGCAACTTTCATGCCCAAGCCTATTCACGGCGACAACGGTTCCGGTATGCACGTTCACCAGTCACTCTGGAAAGACGGCAAACCTCTGTTCGCTGGCGAGCAGTATGCAGGAATGAGCGAAATGGCTCTTTACTACATCGGCGGTATCATCAAACACGCCAACACTATCGCTGCTTTCACCAACCCTACAACTAACTCTTACAAGAGACTTGTACCCGGATTCGAAGCTCCCGTTTCTCTGGCTTACTCCTCCAGAAACAGATCAGCTTCCATCAGAATCCCCATGTACTCTCCCTCTCCCAAGGCTAAGCGTATTGAGGTCAGATTCCCTGATCCTCTCTGCAACCCCTATCTGGCGTTCTCCGTTATGCTTCTTGCAGGTCTTGACGGTATCCAGAACAAAATCGATCCGGGCGAGCCTATGGACAAAAACCTGTACGACCTCGATCCTATCGAGCTGTCTGCAATTCCCCAGATGCCCTCTTCTCTTGCGCAGTCTATCAATGCGCTTGAAAAAGACCACGACTTCCTGCTTAAAGGCGACGTTTTCACAGAAGACGTTATCGCAAGCTGGATCGAGTACAAGAGAGCAAACGAGATCTCTGCCATCGACAGCAGACCTCACCCCTACGAGTTCAAACTCTACTTCGACGCTTAATAAGCAAGTCGGAACAAATATTAAAAAGGCGTCTTCGGACGCCTTTTTTGTTGCGCTGATACAAATAATTATAAACCTGCCAATGCGGCGAACTACCTGAACTTGGAAGACTGCTTCACCTGCGTTCGCAGTGACGCAGTTTAGGGTCTTTCTGAGCGCAGCGAAGAATCTCATGCTCTTGTGACGTGAAATATATCCATGAGTATGCTATAATCCCCACATGGAAATACGAATCATAACAGACAACTACACCGACAGCCTCGGACTTCTGGCCGAGCACGGCTTCTCATGCCTCATAAAAGTCAAAGACAGAACAATCCTCTTCGACACAGGACAGGGCGAAGGGTTCATCAATAACATCAGGCTCATGGACATAAGAAAGGCGGACGCAATCGTCCTTTCCCACGGGCACTACGACCACACCGGCGGGCTTTCAAAACATCTGGCTGAGTGCGCTGAGATTTCAAAAGATATATACGCCTCAAAATACGTCTTCGACAACCACCTGAAGATGGACGACGGCAAGACCTATGACTTCATAGGTTTCGGCGGCCAGAGGTCTGAGGTCGAACGCAGATTCAGGCTGCATCTGAACACGGAGATGACAGAGATTTTTCCGGACATCTTTCTTTCGGGAACCATCGAGCGGAGTTTTGAATTTGACTCCGACGGCAAACTCTATGCAGAGATAGACGGAGTAACAGCCAAAGACAGGTTCAGAGACGAACAGTATATGATAATCAGGGACAACGATGGCATACACCTCATAACCGGATGCACCCACTGCGGCCCTGAAAACCTTATAAACCATGCAAAAAAGCTGTTTCCTGAGCAAAAGATACTATCTCTCACAGGCGGACTGCACCTGTTCCGCTCTGACGGAAGCTACACCGAAAAGGTAATTTCAGTCCTCAGAAACGAAGATATAAAGACCATAGCGACCGGACACTGCACAGGTATCGATGCGGTGTTTGCCATGAAGAAGGCTCTTGGCGACAGAGTGCATTTCACAAAGGCAGGAATGAAGATAAGCTTTTAAAGCGAAAAGATGATTTTAAGCGAGCCTGCGGCATACAGGATATACGAGATATATTCGTGATGGGGGATCTGTGAACCCTGAACGAAGAACGCAGTTACTATTATGAGAATACCTGCGAATATGGGTCTCAGATATTTTTTCAGAGCCAGTTTCAATGACTCCTTGTCCTCCGGCGAAATATGCACCTCCAGGTTGTTTCCGCTAAGGTCGTTTATTACCTTCTTAACCTTTTTAAAAGTCAGCGGCAGTTCCAGAGTCTCACGTTTCGCAGTCTCCCAAAGTCCGTCTGTAAAACCGAGAGCTTCGGGCATGCGTTCTTTCAGAATGGGCAGAATATCTTTTATTCCGTTGAAGTTTTCAATATAGTTAGTGCCGAGTCCTTCAATGATGGAGCTCATGCGCATCAGATAAACGGCCTCCTGCGGCAGTTTATACGGCACTTTTTTCAGTGAATCCATCAGTGCGAAAGCAAGCGACTGCATGCTCTGCGCCGAAAGGGCGTTGTTGTCCAGTATGTCGAAAACCTGCTCCGCAAGATCCTGCAAACCGAACTCCGGCGCATCAATGGAGATTATCCCCAGCTTCTTAGCACACTTGATATATTCCTCAAAATCCCTTTCGTTGGCGGCTTTCACCAGCGAGATGATATTCTGTCTGGTCTTTGAGGGGATCCTCTGCACCATACCGAAATCCAGCAGCACAAGCTCTCCGTCTTCCGTCACCAGAAGGTTGCCCGGATGCGGGTCGGCATGGAAAAAGCCCTTGATGAACGACTGGTCAACATAGAAATTCACCAGTTTTACCATAAGCTTTTCGAAGCTGATATTCAGCTTTCTGAGGTTCTCCTTGTCGTCAAACCTGTATCCCCGCTCAAACGACATCACAAGCGCATCGGAGCAGGAGCATTCCGGATAACCCATTGGGAATCGCACACCGCTGTTCGGGTAAAGCTCCCAGAATTTCTGGAGGTTCAGAAGCTCGATATTCAGGTCGACCTCTTTCATTATCATGCGGCTGAACTCAACGATAACGGCATCCAGAGAGTTCTTTGTGTTCTCGGAGAACATGGGGCGGAACAGCTTCTGGAAAAAGTCCAGAATGCGGATATCGGCTTTTATGACGTTTTCAATGTCATATCTGCGCAGTTTGACAGCAACCTCTGTTCCGTCGATAAGCAGAGCCCTGTGCACCTGCCCGATGGAAGCACTTGCTATTGGTTTCCTGTCGAAATCCCTGAAACAAATCCGCCCGCCGAACGCTCTTTGATATATCTTATCAAAGTCCGCAGGGGACATGGGCGGAATCTCGTCGTGGAGCTGACGCAGATAGAACAGATATTCATCCGGAAAGAAATCCGCACGGGTGGCCAGAACCTGAGCCAGTTTGATAAAGCTCGCACCGAGATTGTTGATCTTGCTTTTGAGTTTTTCGGGGGACAGAGGCTTGATGAACAGAAAACTCTTGCTCCCCCTGATAATCAGAAAAACGGTCAGGATAACCCTGAAAACATGGTACACCCTGACCGGAGAATAGTATCTTATGAAATTCCGCAAGTTATTTGTCGTTGATCATCTTTTTCAGTTCTTCGATGTCCTCTTTGGTGGCAAGCCCCATTTCGGACAGCGCATCTTTCACAACATTTTTAAACTTCTCGCTGAACTCCTTCTCTTCCTCTTTCGCTTTCTTTTTTGCCTTAGCCAGAAACTCAGCCTGCTGTTCCCTTGTTATCTTGCCCTTTTCGGCAAGCTCCTTGATCTCTTCCTCGATCTTCTCTTTCGCAATAAGCGCAGAACCCAGTCCCAGATAAAAAAGGTCTTTGATGTCAGCCATTTTATCCTCCGTTTCAGCCAAGCTGATTTAGTTTTTCCTCATATTCGGCAGTGAGTGTCTCCAGTTTTTCGGAAACTTCCAGAAACTCCTCAAGCAGATCGTCCACTCTTTTTTTGGCTTCGTCCAGTTCCTTTGAGAGCTTCATTATCTCCGCCGGGTCACCCTTTGACGATGCCTCTATAAGTCCCGTATTTAAAATCTCTATCTTATTCTCAATAAGTGCAATATCTTTTTCAAGCCTGTCGTGTGCATCCTGAATGGGTTTCAAAACTTTTCCTTTCTCAGCAACGATTTCCGAGCGAAGTTTTCTCTGTTCCTTTTTGCTGTTGGCAGAAACCTGAACAGAGGGCTTGTCGGAAAACTCCTCCTGCCAGCCCACCTTCTCCAGAAACTCCTCATATCCGCCCTCGAAAACCTCTATGGTGTCGTTGCGGAACACTATCAGCCTTTCGGCTATGGCGTTCAGGAACATCTCGTTGTGGGTGACCATTACCACTGTTCCCTTGAACTGGTCGATGGCCTCAAGGAGCGAGTCGCACGACTGCATGTCAAGGTGGTTGGTCGGTTCATCCAGAAACAGTATGTTTGAAGGCTGGAGGATTGCCTTTGCCAGCATAACACGGCTCTTTTCGCCTCCGGACAGCACAGCTATCTTTTTAAGGGCGTCGTCACCTGAAAACATCATGGTTCCAGCGGCGTCTCTGGCTTTCTGCCTGTCGATGGAATAATCCACCTCGATAAGCTCCTGCTCTATTGTGTTTTGCAGGCCGAGCCTCTGAACGTTTGTCTGCTCATAAACGGCGGGTTTCAGCTGGGCATGGAACGCAACCTCGCCGCTGTCGGGTTCGGAGATGCCGCAGAGCAGTTTCAGCAGGGTGGTTTTACCCTTTCCGTTCTTACCTATTATACATATTTTTTCACCCGCACCGATGGTTACGGTAAAGTTTTTTATTAGCGGAGCAGATTTATCATAGCCGAACGTAACGTTTCTGGCATTTATAAGCTCTTTCGCCCTGATGTCGGTATAGTTGAAGCAGAAGTCAAGGTCTTCGATGTTCTCCAGTTTGTCCTTCTGCACCATCTTCTCAAGCATTTTGACACGGGACTGGACACGGCTTGCAAGACTGGCTTTGGATTTGAAGCGGGTTATGAAAAGCTCCACCTCTTTGCGTCTCTGCTCGTCGTTCTGGCGGGTCTTTTCATATATCTCTTCATCTTTGGCTATCTGCTCATAGAACTTGCCTGTGTCGCCCTTTATTTTGCGAATCTGAAGACGGTGGATGCCCAGAGTATGGGTGACAACCCTGTCCATGAAAGATCTGTCGTGGGTGATGAGCATCAGCTCCCCTTTCCACTTTATGAGGAACTGCTCAAGCCACCTTATTGAAGTGATGTCAAGATAGTTGGTCGGTTCGTCCAGAAGGAGCATATCCGGCTCTGAAAGCAGAAGTTTTGCAAGGTTCAGACGCACCTGATATCCGCCTGAGAACTCAGAGGGGGACTTGTCCATATCCTCATCGGAAAAACCGAGACCGGAAAGTATCTTTTCCGCTTTCCAGACGTCGTCCTTCTCCGATTCCTTAAGGCCGGAAGCGGCCTCGTCTCTGGCTGTTTTATGTTTGAAATCTATTGTCTGTTTCAGATAACCCAGAGTATAGTTGCGGGGAACGCTGATTATTCCGTCGTCCTGCTCCTGCTCTCCGGTGAGAATACGCATCAGGGTGGTCTTTCCGTGGCCGTTTCTGCCCACCAACCCAACACGTTCGCCGGAATTTACTCTGAAACTGATATCTTTAAATAATGTCCTGGGTCCATAGCTTTTGGACAGGTTTTCAACGCTTAACACATTCGCCTCTTGGAGATTTTTTTATTGATTTAACACAAAGAGAGGGATGAAGGCAAAAGAAAAAGGGGAGGCTGACCTCCCCCGGTGATTATTTTATTTGTCTGACGTGGAACAGCTCGATAAGGCTCAGCTGATCCAGCAGAGCATAGAGTCTTTCGTCCCAAACGTTAACGTTGAGCGATACGCCGTCAACGTTGATTATCTTAATAAAAAAACCGATCACTGAAGAGACCATAGACAGAGAATCTTTAACATTGACAGTCAGATTCTTCGTCCCGTTGCTGATAAGCTGCTGGATCGTCATTTTGATCTCATTGTAGTGATCAAGTGATTTGATGTTTCCAAGAATCTCAACAGTATGGTTGTCGATGACCTTAATTTCCATGTCCCCGTCTCCGTTAATTTAACATTGTATGTATAAACCGCAGGAATAAACCGAATATGCCAAACCTGCTTCACATGTTCTATCACATGTCACAAAATATGGCAATACGGGTAATTACAGTATTTCTGCGGCTATTGTAGCCAGTCGGCTCCGCTCGCCTTTGTCCAGATAAATGGTTGATGCATGCTTATATCTGGCATAGGTAAATTTTTCCGAAGCGTTAACAAGTCCGTTATCCCTCTCGTTCAGATAGGGGTTGTCTATCTGCTTAAGGTCGCCTGTGAAAACCAGTTTGGAGTTGATGCCCGCTCTGGTTATGATGGTCTTTATCTCGTGGGGGCTGAGGTTCTGCGCCTCGTCAACCACAAGGAAGGTCTCCATCAGCGTGCGTCCTCTGATGTATGTCAGAGCCTCTATCTCAAGCATTTTGGAAGCCTTGAGATAGTCTATGGTTGCCTCATGCATCTGATTTTTGGAGAGGTATTCGTCTTTTACCTCGATCCTGCCCTTGTCCATCATGTAAACGATAAATTCCATGTTATCGTAGATGGGTTTAAGCCACGGATCGAGTTTTTCGTTTATGTTGCCGGGGAGATATCCGAGGTCACGCCCCATGGGGATGGGGGAACGGGTTACAACGAGTCTTTTATATCTGTCGTTGAGAACGGAATGAAGCCCCGCACAGAGTGCGAGAAGGGTTTTTCCAGTACCTGCGATACCTATTGCAAATACCACGTCGATGTCAGGGTCGAGCAGAGAATCCATGAGATAAATCTGCTTTCTGTTGGCGGGAGTGACGCCCAGAATGGGTTCGTTCTGGTGGAGCAGTTTGAAAGCTCCGTCCAGCGGGTTTCCGTTGCCGACATAGCGCACAAGGGCACTCTTCTGAGGGCTGATTTCACCTTTCAGGATGAAATATTCGTTCATTCTGGGGGCGAAAACCTCGCCGTCCTGCCTGCGCACGCCATCGGGAATAGGCAGTTCCTTCTCCTGATAGAGCGTGTTTATGTAGTCGTCCATAACGAACAGCGTGTCGTCAGACTGATCGATGAACGATGTGGTCTTTTCATGGTAATAGTCCTCGGCATCCAGCCCCACGGCGTTTGCCTTGATGCGCAGATTAACGTCTTTGGAAACGATTATCGTCTCCATTTTCGAATCCTGCTTGATCTGAAGAGCAGTAGCGAGGATTATGTTGTCGTTTTTGCTGAGGTCGAATCCTGCGGGGATAAGTCCTCTTGTCTTCTCATCCTGAAAGCGGATGGTGAATGTGCCGCCGGAATCGAGTTTGATGCCTTTCAGCAGATCGCCCTCTTTCTCCTCCCTGTACTTTTCCACAATACGGATGAAACTTCTGGCGTTATAGCCGTTCAGGTCAAGATTCTTTTTAAACGAATCCACCTCTTCCAGAACAACAGCGGGAAGAATTATGTTGTTGTTGTCGAATGTTTCGAGACAGTTGGGAGAGTAGAGGATAACGTTTGTGTCGATGATGAAGTTTTTGACTTTTTTTGATGCCATGCAGTAATACTCCGGTTAGGATTACGGAAAACTAAGAATAATATACCTGATAAACATATGTCAGGCAATACAAATAAACTTGACATCTAGCTTATGGATGCCTTTATGTCTGCGGGTTTTCCGAAGTACATCCACGAGGTTACGAGCATATCCGCCCCCGTTGCGGCATATTCTGCGGCGTTGTCGATGCTTATGCCGCCTGCGGCCAGAACTTTTACAGCCGGATTCAAAACCTTCACCAGCTTCACTGTCTCAGCCACCTGCGAAGGGGTCATTTTGTCCGTCTGAATGCTGTCCACACCCGCCTTAACTGCTTTTTCAATGTCAGAGAGCTTTTCAAGCTCTATTTCTATCTTCTTTTCAAGGCATTTCAGGCGTATTTCGGGCATTTTTTCAAGCAGAGCATCCAGTCCGCCGGCGTTGTCGTAGTGAGCAGAAAAAAACAGCACCGTCTCGGAAAGGCCAAGCCTGTGGGGGACTGCCCCGCCAGCCATCAGAGCCTGAACGGAGAGCCTGCGTGTGCCGGGAAAGGCTTTGCGTGTGCCGCTGACAACAATATCCGGATTGACGGCCTTTGCCGCCGTCACAAGTTTTTTAGTTCGTGTTGCTATGCCGGAGGAATATTCCATCAGGTTGAGAGACACCCGCCATCCTGTGTGCACAGCCTGCGGCGTTCCTTCCGCCTCGATGATAAGCTCTCCGGCAGAAACGCTGTCCCCGCTTCTGCGTGCAGAATGCACCTGACAGCCTGTCTTTTCAAGCACACGCACCGCCGCCTCGCATGCGCTCAGCGTAATGCTGTCCCTTGCGGTATATTTAATATTCAGCCTGTCTTTTGAAAAATCAGTGAGGGTGGTTGTCAGGTCTATGTAGGGGATATCCTCTTCTATCCATCTGTCTATATCATTTTCAGTGAAAAACATTTTAAACGCTCCTTGTCTCCATCCTCCTCAGAAGGGTAAAGAGGATAACGGAGACTCCCAGAAGTATAACGCAGAGAACCCCCGCACGCAAATAATTACCGTCGAAAACGGCATTATATATTTCCAGCGAAAGGGTATTTGTCTTACCGATTATATTGCCGCCTATCATAAGGGTTATGCCCACCTCCCCCATTGATCTGCCGACACCGAGGGCAAGCCCCGCAAAGATACTCTTTCTTACGTTTGGCACAACGACACGGATAAATGTGGTCAGTCTGCTTTTGCCGAGGGTCAGAGAGGCTTCGATGAGGTTTTTTGCGGATGAGGCTATGGCCGACTGAATGGGCTTGACCACCAGAGGCAGTCCGGCTGTGAACGCAGCCAATACCAGAGCCTTCTGGGTAAAGATTATCTCAACGCCCAGCGGCTGAAGATATTTCCCCAGAACTCCGAATCTGCCGAAGACCATCAGCAGAAGAAAGCCCGTTGCGATGGGAGGAAAAACAAGCGGAAATGAGATTATTATATTGATAACGTTTCTGAACGGGGCTTTCTCACTGCTCAGATACCACGCAAGGAGTATTCCGAAGAACCCGTGCAGGAGAAAAGCCCAGAAGCAGACCTTTGCCGTCAGAAATATCGAAAAGATAATCTGCTGGCTGGTCAGCTCGTTCAGAAACAGATCCATTTATATCAGTCCGTGTTTCTTGGCTGTCTTTTTACCGTCCGGCGAGCTGATTGCATCGAGGAAGGATTTCACTTCATCAGTCAGCCTGCAGTCGGGCAGTGTTGCGGCGTTAATCTCAAGAGGGCTGTAGCCCTTTTCGATATCTATTACGGAACCGAGATTATCCTTGTTCGCACCTGCAAACGTGGTGTTTACGAATGCGGCGTCAACCTCTCCGGAAAGTGCGTATGCACCCGACTGAGGCACTGTTGCGGCAGGGATTATCCTTTTTTCAACGTCAGCATAAAGCCCTGTGCTTTTCAGGAACTGAAGCCCTGCTTTCCCGTATATTGCCTTCTCAGTATCAGGAAGTGCTATTTTAGCAAATTCAGGTTTTCTGATGTCCTCCGGCGTTTTGGCAGTAAGGCCTTTTCTGGTGACAAGGGTCAGAACACCCTTTCCGATGGGAGTGTAAGAGCTGTAGGCCACTCCGGAAGCCTTGAGAAACGCCTCCTCGCCTATCACAAGGCAGATTCCGCCGCCCAGTTTAACCTGAGCCGCAACCTGTCCCATGTTGCCGTACATCCGTTCGGCTTTTTTGCCTGTTTTGGCTTCGTAGATGGCAGCAAGGTCTTCCACAAGGTTTTTGTATCCTGCGCCAGCGGCTATGCGAAGATCTTCCGCATAAGCGCTGAAGCTGAACACAGCCACAGCAAGAACCGTTAAAAGTATCTTTTTCATTTTCCCCTCCGTTATGTCTTTAGTTATATAACGATAGACGTTATATATCATCAGAAATAACGCTTGTCAAACGATTATTGGGAAGGGATTTTTTGTGAAATTAACTCTCTGAGCGAAGCTGTTCGTATACGGGAAGGGCTGTTGAGCGGCCTTCTGCGTCTATGCGGCAGAAGGTTATGTTGGTTGAAAAGACCTCTTTTTCTATGACACCGCCCGGCTCGTCGGCAAAAACGTTCACCGTGTAGGTGATGGATTTTGTGCCTATCTTTTTGGGTTTGGTCTCAAATCTCAGGATGGAACCGTTCACCACCTGATGCTTAAAAACGATGCTGTCCATGGCCACTGTGACCATTTTGCACCCGGGAAAGTCCAGAGACGCAGTCATCCATGCGGCCTCATCTATCCATTTCAGCATCACGCCGCCGAAAAGCTTTCCGTAATGGTTCAGGTGTTCAGGTCGAACCTGCCAGAAGGTGTTCATTAGTTAAGGAAGTCCTGTAATTTATTTTTCATGGCTTTTTTGCGGAGTTTTGCCAGCGCACGGGTCTCAAGCTGACGCACACGCTCACGGCTTATCTGCATCTTTTCGCCTATCTCTTCCAGTGTTCTGGGAGCTTCGCCGTCCAGACCGAAACGCCATGAGATTATCTGTGACTCACGCTCGTCCAGTTCGTCAACGATATCGTCCAGAGCGGCTTTCAGCGTTTTGGCGATGATATCTTCCTCAATATCTGCGGAACCTGACTCAAGCAGGTCGATGAACGAACGATCCTCACCGTCCTTTATGGGAGCTTCCAGAGAAAGGTAGTTTCTGGAAACACGGAGAACGTTTTCGATGTCCTCCTCCTCCATTTTAAGGTATTCCGCAAGTTCGTGGGAATTCGGCTCACGGTTCAGCTGTTTGTTCAGCTTCTCTATTGCGCCGTTTATCTTGTAGAGGATCCCCGCCTGTTTGATGGGCAGTTTTACAGTGCCCGACTGCTCCGCCAGAGCCTGAATTATGGACTGACGTATCCACCAGACGGCATAGGATATGAATTTGACGTCTTTTGTGTGGTCGAAGCGTTTCGCCGCCTCCACCAGACCGAGGTTGCCCTGATTGATAAGGTCTGATATGGGCAGTCCCGTATTTTTGTATCTGTTCGCTATTGAAACGACGAATTTAAGGTTTGAGAGGATGAGCTTGTTCAGCGCTTCCTGATCGCCCCCGGCGATGCGCACACCTAGATCGTACTCCTGTTCTTTCGTAAGGGGTTTATATCGTGAGATGCTGTTGAGATACTGTTTCAGCGAGTTTTCGCTGACGGGAGCAGGCATCTCTGCCTGCTCCGCAGCCTCTTCTATCTCTTCTTCATCAAGTTGTTCGGTTTCGTCCAGAGTCTCTTCTGTTTCTTCGCTCATAGTCCCCTGCCATATCCGGATTATAACACATATATGCACAATCCGGCATTAACATTTAGGATAAAATAATCTGCATGCCGCCATTCGTGAACGAAAGCTGAGCTTTATCACCCTGTTTCAGCTCGCCTCTGATTATCTTCTCCGCTACAAAGTTTTCAACCAGACGCCTGATGGCACGCTTCATGGGTCTTGCGCCGTATGACGGATCAAAACCTGCCTTTATTATCTCATCAATGACAGATTTGTCCCATGAAAGTTCAATGTTGTTCTCGGCCACCCTTTTGGCGAATCCCTGCATAAGTATCTCTGCTATATCGGCGATATGCTCCATTCCGAGAGGATGGAAAACGATGATATCATCGATACGGTTCAGGAACTCAGGCCTGAAGAACATCGAAAGCTGTCCGGTTGCTATTTTCTGTATCTCGCCGTATTTCTCCTGCCAGCTGCCCTCTTTTGCAAACGATTCATGGATGAGGTCGCTTGCTATGTTCGAGGTCATTATCACCACGCAGTTTTTAAAGGACACCGTACGTCCTTTGCTGTCGGTGAGCCTGCCGTCGTCAAGAAGCTGAAGCAGAACGTTGAACACGTCCGGATGCGCCTTTTCTATCTCGTCAAGAAGTATGACGCAATAGGGTCTTCTGCGCACGGCCTCGGTGAGCTGTCCGCCCTCTTCGTATCCGACGTATCCGGGGGGTGCTCCGATGAGCCTTGCAACGGCGTGTTTCTCCATATATTCGCTCATATCGATACGGACGATTGCATCCTCCGAATCGAAAAGGAACTCGGCCAGTGATTTCGCAAGCTCTGTCTTACCCACACCTGTGGGGCCGAGGAAAATGAACGAACCCAGCGGTTTGTTAGGGTCGTTAAGCCCCGCCCTGCTTCGTCTGACAGATTCGCAGACGGCGGCGATGGCGTTATCCTGACCTATCACACGCTTGTGAAGGTATTTTTCCATGTTTATGAGCTTGTCGGCCTCAGCCTCCAGCAGTTTTGTGGCGGGGATTCCCGTCCATTTGCTGATAACTGCGGCGATATCCTCCTCATCAACCTCCTCTTTCAGCATGCGCTTGCTCTTCTGAAGCTCGGTAAGTTTCAGGTTTGCAGTCTCCATGTCCTTATTAAGGTTCACGAGGGTTCCGTATTTTATCTCAGACGCCTTTTGCAGATCGCCGAAGCGTTCCGCCTGCGCCATGTCGTGCTTAGCCTGTTCTATCTGCTCTTTAATGGTGCGCACCTGCTGAATGACGTTCTTTTCGTTCTGCCATGCCATACGCATTGCGGATGCCTGCTCTCTCAGGTTTGCAAGCTCGTTTTCAAGCTTCTCAAGCCTCTGTCTGCTGGCGGCATCCTGCTCCTTCTTAAGAGCCTGTTTGTCTATCTCAAGCTGAGTTATCTTTCTTTCAAGCTCGTCCAGTTCCGTGGGCAGACTGTCTATCTCCATACGGATTCTGGCCGTAGCCTCGTCTATCAGGTCTATCGCCTTGTCGGGCATGAACCTGTCGCTGATGTATTTGTCGGCAAGATGTGCGGCGGCAACCAGTGCGCTGTCCTTGATGCGCACACCGTGGTGCACCTCGTAACGCTCTTTAAGTCCCCTCAGAATGGAAACAGTGTCCTCCACTGTGGGTTCTTTGACATACACCGGCTGGAATCTGCGCTCAAGTGCGGAATCCTTCTCAACGTATTTTTTGTATTCGTCAAGTGTCGTTGCGCCGATGCAGTGGAGTTCGCCCCTTGCCAGTGCGGGTTTAAGCAGGTTTGCGGCATCCATTGCGCCGTCGGATTTACCTGCGCCCACAAGAGTGTGCATCTCGTCTATAAAGAGCACAATCTCGCCCTCACGCTCTTTGATTGCATTCAGAATCGCTTTGAGCCTGTCCTCAAACTCGCCCCTGAACTTTGTTCCGGCTATGAGTGCGCCCATGTCGAGCACTGCCACAGTTCGGTTTTTCAGGGATTCCGGCACGTCGCCGTTAATGATTCGCTGGGCAAGTCCTTCGGCTATGGCTGTTTTACCTACGCCCGGCTCGCCTATCAGCACAGGGTTATTCTTTGTTCGTCTGGAGAGAACGTGTATCACACGTCTTATCTCTTCGTCCCTGCCTATTACAGGGTCAAGTTTGCCCTTTCTGGCGGCTTCCGTCAGGTCTATGGTATATTTATCCAGAACGTTCATCTTGTCTTCAGGGTTCTGGTCGGTCACACGGCTTGAGCCTTTGGTGGCCTCATATGCCTTGAGTATCGTATTAAGGGAATATCCGCAGGATGAAAGAGCGGTGCGCAGGTCATAACCCGCATTTTCGCCCACACCCATGAGGATATGCTCGGTGGAGACGTATTCGTCCCCGAATTTCTTAAGGCTGTTAAAGGCATAATCCAGAGCCTTTTTCGCCTCCTGCGACATATAAAGCTGAACACTGCCCTCAACCTTGGGCTGTTTGTTTATGATTCGTTCAGTTTCGTCCAGAAGCTTGCTTACGTTCACTCCCGCCTTATGCAGAAGGGGGGTTACTATTCCGTCTTCCTGTTTTATGAGCGCAAAGAGAAGATGTTCCGGCAGAAGCTGCTGGTGATTGCGGCTCTCCGCATCGTCCAGAGCGGCCTGAACAGCCTCCTGTGCTTTAATGGTCATTTTGTTGAAGTTAATCATGATATCCTCCTGATCACTCCTTTTCGATTCTGACCTTGATTATCCTGTTCTCCTTAACGGGAACAAGTCCCTCACGTTTTGCGTTTATGCTGTCTGCGTTCTCCATTATGAATCTGCGCATGGTATCGTTCTGGGCTTTAAGTTCCTCTATCTGGTTTTTCATGTTCATGATAACTTCCACTCCGGCCAGATTTACCCCCATGTCTTTGGTGAGGGTAAGGATGAATTTCAAGGTTTCAAGGTCCTCGTCAGAGTATAATCTTGTGTTTCCCTGAGAGCGCTGGGGGTTTATGAATCCCAGCCTTTCATACTGCCGGAGGGTCTGCGGGTGCAGATCGAACATCTCCGACACAATACTTATGACGTAGAGGGGCTTACTTCTCATGGCTACAGCCTCGCTTTGTCTATGAGTCTCTGTCTGGCATCATCTGAATATCTGTGCTGCATGTCGCTCAGGGCTTCACGGTCTTTCTCTACCGCAACCTGAGGCACACGCACCTTGATAACGACATAAAGGTCGCCTGCGGCGCTGCCTTTGAGACTCGGAACACCTTTGTTTTTGACACGGAAGGTCTGCCCGGGCTGTGTGCCTGCGGGAATGTTCATGCTTATGGTGCCGTATGGGGTGGGAAGGTTTATCTTCGTTCCCAGTGCGGCTTCGAACATATCGACCTCAACGTTCACATAAATGTTGTCGCCCTTTCTCTCGAAGACATCGTGATCCTGCACGTTTGTGATGATATAAAGATCACCCTGCGGTCCGCCGTTCCGCCCCGCATTTCCTTTTCCTGCCACACGGATCTTCGAGTTCTTATCCACACCCTTGGGGATGCGGACCTTTATCTTTTCCTGCACGTTCTTATATCCGCTGCCTTTGCACACGGAGCAGACGTTTTTAGATATCTGGCCGTGCCCTTTGCATGTGGGGCATGCGGAAACCGAGAACATTCCGCCTCTCTGGTTCATACTCTGGCCTGAACCGTTGCAGGTGGGACAGGTAACCTTGTCGCCGCCCTTGCCGTTGCAGGAGGCGCATTTTTCTGTATGGTTCACGGATATCTCATATTCGTTTCCGAACACAGCATCTTTGAAGGGAACCTGAACAGTGAGGTTGATATCCTCGCCCTGAACGGGGGTGTCGGAGCGGCGGCGGCCTCCGCCGCCAAATCCGCCGCCGAACATGTTCCCGAATATATCGTTCATGTCGAAACCGCCGAAGTGGTTTCTTATGTCTTCAAAGTTTGCACCGGAGAAATCGTATCCGTGTCCTCCGTTTTTAAATGCGTCATGCCCCAGAGAGTCGTACTGCTTGCGTTTCTCGGCATCGGACAGAACGCCATAGGCCTCGGATATCTCCTTGAATTTGTCCTCGGCGGATTTGTCGCCGGGGTTCACATCAGGGTGATATTTCCTTGCCAGCTTTCTGTATGCTTTTTTGATTTCGTCCTCAGTGGCGGATTTCGCCACGCCGAGGATAGCGTAATAGTCTTGGGACATCTTATTTCACCGTAATTTATTCAGTTTCTACTTTGATAACCTTGGGCTGAACCTCTGTGCGTTTCTGAAGGGTTATCTTCAGAAGTCCGTCTTTCAGCGATGCCTTAACGCTGTTGACATCAACGTTGTTGGGGATTGCGAAAGAGCGGTTAAATTTTCCGTATGAACGCTCCAGCCTGTAATAGTTGTCGCTGTCGCCGTCCACGGGATATTTCTTTTCGCCCTTGAGAACCAGAACACCGTCAGCCATCTGAATATCCAGTTCGTCCTCTTTAACACCGGGCAGTTCCGCTATGATGACTATCTCCGAATCTGTTTCGTAGATATCCACAGGGGGGAGCCAGTCGCCATAGCTTCCGTGAGCGGTTTTGCTCAGGGTTTCGTCAAAGATTTTGTTCATTCTGTCGTGCATTGTCATCAGGTCTTTCAGGGGATCCCATCTTACGATTGCCATAGTTTAGCCTCCTATTGAGTAATATTTGCTTATGAGCGTATAATAAGACTTGAGTCTCCTCGTGTCAAGTTCTTTTATCCTGTGTACAGCACAGAACTTTTTACCATTAATCCCGTCTTGTAAATAAATAAATCAAAGAGTATCTTTCTTTAATGCGTTACATATTCTGGGTATTTCTGCTTATCTCATTTCTGCTGCACCTTTTTCTGCTGGATGTCCTGCATCTGCCGCAGGGGGAGAAAAAGCGTGAAAAGCCCGTAGACATACAGATCATCCCTAAGGAAAAGCCGAAAGAGAAAACCGGACAGCCCGAACCCTCACCAAAACGGTATGTGCCCCCCACCCATCTGGACGAACAGAAGGAGACACACATCGAAGAGGACAGACCTTCGCCTCCTAAACAGCAGAAAAAAGCCGCTGTTAAAAACGGCGAGGACAGAAAAAAATCTCCGGACAGAACCCCCGCGCAGAAACCCTCAGCCGCTGAAGAAAAACCCGCACCTCAGCCGCCGACCGCTCTTCCTCCCAAGAGCACAGCGGATATGCCGAAGGTATCGCCCGACACCCCTAAGCAGTCCATACCGTCCACAGCAGACAGGGATGCGGAGAGAAAGCGTATTGACAGCATAATGAACCCCAAGGATGTCATTGAGAAATACGCCACGGGCGGTTCAGAAGTGACAGGCGAGGACACAGTCTCCATGCAGTATGTCAAAATGCGGTATCAGTCGTATTTTTACAAGTTTGCATCAAGGCTTTACAGAGTATGGACATATCCGCCGGAAGCGGCAATGCGGGGTGAAGGCGGAATAGTTCAGGCATCGTTCATAGTCTCCCGTGACGGGAGCATCTCAAGCATCAGGATAATTCGTTCCAGCGGCTATCCCGATCTTGACAACGAAGTAATAACCGCTCTTAAAAAGATGTCCGGCGTTCCACTGCCGGAATCATACAATCTGGACAATCTAAAGGTCGATGCATTTTTCCACTACATAAACGGCAATAGATTCAGAGTATACTGAAAAAGGCCTCCCGAAGGAGGCCTTAGGTTGTTGACAAAGTCTTAGTGTTATGAGATTGCCACGTCACTTCGTTCCTCGCAATGACGTAAATAACTGTCACTGCGAGCGTAGCGCGGCAGTCTCATCAAGGTGTGTGCCTGAAACTTCAGTTTGTCATCAGTCTGAGGCCTCCCGAAGGAGGCCTTAATATTGTCATTCTGAATGAAGTGAAGAATCTCTGAGATTCCTGAACTTACTCCTCAGACAGATTCAGATATCTCTCAGCCGCAAGAAACAGCGCACAGCAGAGCAGTATAGCGCCTGCCACAATGCTTATCTCAGAGAAGCTGGGGGCATAGCTCGCCAGTCCGCCGGCGAAATCCTCGGCATTGCGCATGGGAACAAGCTGTCCCGCAACCACAAGGTCATAGCGCATGAAGAAGATACCCACCACTGCGAAACAAGCCGCCATGAGAGCTTTTTTCACACTGTTTCCCTTTGAGAACAGTATAAGTCCGAAGGGGATCAGCATACCTATCAGCACCTCGAACAGCCAGAAGTTCACCGAAAGAGGCCCGGCTATAAGGGTCATCACCGTTTCGTACTTCTCAGGCGGAGTGCCGTAGAGAGAGGTTATTATCTTCCAGATATCAAAGAAGATTATTATTCCCAACAGCAGACCGAACAGCTTTGAGAGGCTCAGAACCGCATTCTTCGCCTTTTCGCTGAGTTTTGAGGGGCCGCCGTAGGCTATGTTCATTATGATTATAATGAGCGCAGTACCCGATATCAGTGCCGAAAGGATGAAGTATATCGGCAGATAGGGGCCGTGCCAGAAGGGTCTGGCCTCAAGGAATCCGAACACCGCACCGAGGTTCGAGTGGGCGGAGATCCCCGCTATGAAGCCCGCCAGTCCTGCATAGAAAGCTCCCTTGTGGTTATGCTTCATCAGGAAGTAGAACTCAATGATGATGCAGACCATGTAAACGCTGTAGAGCGTACCCATCCACCATATGGCGGAGGTCAGGTTGGGCGATATAACGTTATAGATGGCCATGCGCAGAGGGTGCCCCACCTCCATCCCTATCACTCCGAAACCGCAGAGAAGGGTCAGGATTGCAAGGACGATGGCTCTTTTGCCGATGACCTCATATTTCTCTATGCCGAAAACGTGCCCCATTGATGATATAAGGCAGAGTCCGGTGCTGGAGACCACAAAAAACACATATGTGGAGATGAGCAGTCCCCACGGAACGCTTCTGGTAACTCCCAGAGAAGAGGCATGACCGTTTATCAGGATGTTTCCCACGCCGTAAAGCCCAACAAGGCTGAACGCCGCAAGGACTATTATCAGCGGCATGGGGATGCTTCTGTTGCCGCAGAACATATCTGAACTGCATTTTACCGCTTCGGTATTTTCCGACATTGCTGTCCTCCTTATCTTAAATAGTAGAGCTTCGGCTTGGTTCCCTTTTCGGGCTTAAGAACATCGTAGTCGGCCAAAGCGAGCTGTTTTACCGTCTCGTCGTTCTGATCTTCAAGATCGACGAACACCCTGACCTTTGTGGGACAGGTTTCAACGCATGCCGTAGGTTTGCCTTCGGGCAGTCTGTGGTAGCAGAAGGTGCATTTGTCAACCGCCTTTATCAGATGGTTCTCAAACCTTGCATCATAGGGGCATGCGGTCATGCAGTATTTGCAGAGTATGCATTTTTTGCTGTCAACAAGCACAACACCGTCCGCCGTCTGATATGAGGCCTTTGTGGGGCACACATGGACGCAGGGAGGATTTTCACACTGCTGACACTGGGAGGGCAGATAGCTCTGGGCGAGGTTCGGAAACTTTCCTTTAAGGGGAAGTTCGTTAACCCATATCCTGTACTGATCGTCGCCCACCTCAACGTGGTTTTCGAACTTGCAGGCAACTGTGCAGGCCTTGCAGTTCAGACATTTTTTTGTATCAAATACAATTGCGTATTTTTTCATCTGTCGCCCTCCGTTAAGCCTTTGCGATGCTTACGAACGTTTCGTGCATCGCCGAATTGCCAGAGATAGGCTCTATATAGTCCTCAAGGATGGCCGCCTGAGAGGCTCCCTTTTTATAGACCAGACTGAGCTGGGGTGAGAGGCGTCCGTAGCCGTGGGCATAGAACACGCAGTCTCTGCGTATCTTCTCGGTGGCGTAGACCATTACGGTCTGCTCACCAACTGCGCTTGTAACCTTTACATAGTCGCCTGTGGCTATGCCGAGTTTCTTTGCCTCTTCTGTGTTTATCCAGAGTTGGTTCTCTTTCTGAATTTCCCAGAGGAATCCGTTGTTCTGGGTTCCTGTGTGAGTGTTGTACCCGTGGCGGCCGAGGATGAAGCGGTATTTTCCGGCCTCAGGCTGACGGGGTCTTTCGTACAGAGGCAGAGAATGCAGGCCTTTTTCCGCATACTTAACGTTGGCAAGCTCAATCTTTCCGGTTCTGGTCTTGAACCTGAACTCAGGATTGGTGCGTGTACTGCCGTAGGTGGCCTCTTCTTTCAGATAGAAAACTCCGTCCTTCATCATCATTTCATATGCGCCCGGCTGATCAGCCAGCTGACGCTTAATGTATTCCTGCATGGGCTGAGCGAAGATATCCTCAACCACATCCAGCTTGAAATCCTCAACCTCTTCGGGATCGGCATCGTCCCACAGCTCAGGGAGTTTCAGCATTTCATTGATGACCCCTCCCGCTATCTCAAACATGGACTTTGTGCCGAACACAGGCTCTATTGCAGGCTGACGGAAGGTTGCGATGGGCTGGATTCCTGCGAGGTTGTGAACAGAGTCCCAACGCTCAAGATAGGTTGATTCAGGAATAACAAGGTCGGCAAAATATGCAACTTCTGTCATCTGAATATCTATAACGGCCATGAAGTCTATCTTTTTCAGCATCTCCATAGTTTTGGCTCGGTTGGGAACCGCCTCTATGAAGTTCTGCTTATAGACAACAAGTGCGTCGACCTTATAAGGATCTTCCGCCAGAACTGAATCCCTGAACCTGAGCCAGCTTCCGTCCTTTTCGCCCATGTAAGCCACCTCTGCGGCGGGCAAAGCGGCGGAGCGTGCGTCCTTAGGCATTCTGTTCTTCACACTGCCGTAAGATGCCTGATCGATACGGTCGTCCGTCTTTTCGAAATAGGGAAAGAGCGGGTCAAGGTTTTTAACGGGAACCGACGCCTTGGGGCAGATTCCACCGGGAACATCCCAGCATCCGCAGATTGCCGTAAGGATCGCGCAGGCACGGCGGAAATATACGTCGTTGACATACCAGCTCGTTCTTCTGCCGGGATAGACCACGGCAGCGGGAGCGGCTTTGGCATACTCCTTTGCGACCCAGCGGATCTCGGCGGCGGGAATTTCGCATTCCTTCTCCGCCCATTCGGGGGTATAGGGAACTATCATCGCCTGAAGATCTGCGAATCCGTCACAGAACTGCTCAACGAATGCCGCATCATAAAGGTTTTCAGTGATTATCACGTTTATAACGCCAAGGATGAACGCAAGGTCTGTTCCGGGTTTAACGGGATACCACTTGTCGGCCTTTGCCGCCATATTCGTAAATCTGGGGTCGAGGTATACAACCTTCTGCCCCTCAGGCTTGTTCTTCTGAAAATCTATTGTGTCGGGGGTGATTATCGCTTCCGCCCTGTTCGAACCGAACATAAGGACGAATTTTGAGTTTCTGATGTCAGCATCCGGATACACTCCATATACGGATGACCAGCCCTGAATAACGGACGACAGACACAGGGTGGGGTGGCGCACTGTGTTTGTGGAACCGTATGACTGGACAAGATAGTGGAATATCTCCTCCTGAAATCCTTCGGAAGAGATGAAAGCCACAGAGTTTCTGTTGTCGTTTTTAACTTTGTGTTCCGCAAGTTTCTTGGCGAGGAGAACGTATGCCTCCTCATATGATATCTCTTTCCACTTGCCCTCCCCTCTTTCGCCCACACGGACAAGGGGTTTTGTGAGCCTTTCGGGGTTATAAGGCTCCTCCGCTCCGGCGTTGCCTCTGGCGCAAAGCATCGCACGGCTTTTGAAAAACTTTGGATTGGGATTCAGTTTTTTAACCCTGCCGTCAACGACGTGGGCTATAAGGCCGCATTTGTTCACGCACATTTCACAGCTGGACGCTATATGCTTTGAAACACCTGCAACCTTCTTCGTCTCCTGAACATCCGCAACAGCCTTGACAGCTTTAAGGCCTGAGCCGAGAGCCGCAGCAGCCGCAACAGAACCGCCAACGGCAAGGAAACGGCGCCGTGACAGCTTAGGACTGAACATTGACATAATACTGACCTCCGATAAAGGTAGATGAAACTAGATATGCAGATATTAAGATATAACTAAGAATAGGTCAACGAAATTTCTTTTTACACATCAGTAGTTTATGGCATATGCCAATAATTATTCATTCAGCAATATACAAAAATAATTGAATATTTAGTTTATGGCATTTGCTCAATTTAAAAATGATCGCAGAAATACGGTCAGACTATAATAACGAAGGGATAACGGAGTATCAGCGTTTGTTTACACGAAGGGGGCACTCGCAGTATTTACCGCAGCGCTTCATTTTGATTATCTCCAGAGAGCCGCACTTTTCGCAGGTTGTGGCCTCGGCGGTCTCGTTGAAACCGTGGCACCACTCATGCCCGCATTCAATGCATTTCAGGTCTCTGTCGCATATCTGAACGTTCTCGTCATATACTATCTTAAGGACATAGCCGTTTATCAGCGCCAGAGTGACCGACTGTCTGGCCTGTTCGATTATGCGGCCGAAGGTCTGGCGGGAAACACCCATAAGGTCTGCCGCCTCGTTGTGCGACATTCCCTCAAGATCCGCCAGACGCATTGCCTCCAGCTGATCCACAGGTATGTTTATTATCTTGCAGTTCTGATTTTCGGGAACGGCCACAGGGCCGAAATCTTTGAATGTCAGCCTGTGTTTCACAAGCCTCTTTTTTACCGGGCGGGCCATATTAAATCCTCTGATGTGTTATTCTGAAATTATAATACCCATATTGGCATTCGTCAATTAATTATATAACGCTATTTTATTTTGAGCCAATTACCAAAACCATATCAGCCCAAAACCAACAAGTCCTGAACATCGCTCAGGTTGGCATATGCCACAAAACCTGTACTGTTTGTCTATCTTAAGTCAGACTATCATAGCACTAAAGTGATGAGAGATTCTATAGATTTTAAAGATTATGCGGAATTACAGACTAAGGATGGTCACTGAAACAAAAAAGGCGGCACAGTGGCCGCCTTTTGCAATGTGATATCAGTGATGATCGGGAGTTTTGAGATCAAGGAACTTTTCTGCGCTGAAATACAGCACCATTGCAGTTCCTATTCCCAGAAGGAATATCCCCCACTCAGCTATCGAGGGCGAATAGAAGGCCAAACCGTTGATGTCCGCTGTTACGCCGGAACCGTCGGTAGCCTGACGCATAACGGGAAGCTGACCCGCAACAATGTAGTTAACCCTTGTGAAATACAGACCAATCATGAACACAAGGCCTGCGATTCCGTACTTCTTAGTATCCCCTTTTGCAGTGAGCAGAAGGACAAGGGGAATTATGACCGCAAGAAGCATCTCGCCTATCCAGAAGTTAGCCGCAAGGGGGCCTGCTATGAGCGCCATTGCAGACTGATACGAACCTTCGGGCTGAGTGAATATGGAGGTCAGGAACTTCCACAGATACATAAGCATCATTATTCCGATACCGCCGCCCATTAGTTTCGCAAGGGCGTTCATTGAGGGTTTGTACTCTTCGGGAATGCTGAACCTGTATGCGATGTTATGCACCAGAAGCAGAAGAGCCGCACCGGCAGTTATACCGGAAACAACAAGAAACAGCGGGAAATGTACGCCATAGAGCCAGGGACGAGCATTCAGCGAACCGAACACGAATCCGAGGTTCGATGTTGCAAGGGTACCCACAACCATGGCGGCAAAGCCGAGCATTGCGGCAGTCTGATGGTCTTTTGCAGTGGGATGGGCTTTAAAAGCGTAGTAAAGCTCAAATCCGAGGATCACAAGCTCTATCGTGTAGAACACGCCCATCCAGAGGATAGGAGCTGTGATATTGGGAGAGAGCATCATCCAGATGATCATACGGACGGGGTGTCCCAGTTCCATAAGAATCTGAGTGAAACCTGCCAGCAGAACCAGTGTGGCGAGCACAACTATGCGTCTGCCTATCTTGGCAAAATTCTCAAATCCGAATGCATGGCCGAGACCGCCGATGAAAGCCAGTCCGGTGGATGTTATAACAAAGTATGCATAGGTGCCGATGAGCATTCCCCACGGAACCTCACGGTTAACGGCGTACATGGCCTCGTGACCTTTTACAAGCACCACCACCGCAGTGACGGCGCCTATTCCCGCAAGAACCAGACCTATGATGATAAGCGGCATTACGGGGATGTCTTTATTAAAGGTTATCAAACCTTTAAGGGTTGATATCAAACCCTCTTTAACTTCAGTTTCAGTATCGTGAGCTGACATTTTTTTTCCTCCGTCCTTACCTGATGTAAAAAAGTCTGGGTCTGGTGTTCTTCTCAGGCTTAAGCTGATAAGAATCGTTCTCTGCAAGCAGTTTCGATGCCTTTGACTCAGGGTCGTTCAGGTCGCCGAACACCCTTACCTTTGTGGGGCAGGTCTCCACGCATGCAGGCTCTCTGCCTTCGGGCAGCCTGTGGTAGCAGAAGGTGCACTTTTCAATGGCATGGTTGACCTCGCTGACAAACCTTGCGTCATAGGGACATGCAGTCATGCAGGCTTTGCAGATGATGCATTTTTTATAGTCGATAAGAACCACACCCTCTGCGGTTTTGTAGGTCGCGCTGGTGGGGCACACGCTGGCGCAGGGTGTGTTCTCGCAGTGCTGACACTGTGAGGGTTCAAAATCCAGACGGAGCTTTGGGAAAGTGCCTTTCAGCTCCTTCTCGGCAACCCAGATCCTGTATTGCTCGCTTTCGGGCTCCACATGGTTTTCAAACTTGCAGGCCACTGTACATGCCTTGCAGTTAAGGCAATTTTTGGCATTCAGAACTATGCCGTATTTTTTGTTACTCATGTCCGCCTCCCCTTATGCCTTTGTAATTGTCACGAAAGTTTCGTGCATTGCGGCGTTGCCCGAGATAGGCTCAAGATAGTCCTCAAGGATGGCCGCCTGTGATGCGCCTTTTTTATAAACAAGGCTGAGCTGAGGAGAAAGGCGTCCGAAGCCGTGGGCGAAGAAAACGCAGTCTTTGCGTATCCTTTCGGTGGCGAAAACCTTTATGGTCTGCTCTCCCACAGAGCTTGCAACCTTTACATAGTCACCGGAAACAACGCCCAGTTTCTTGGCTTCTGCCGTGTTGATCCAGATTTCGTTCTCTTTCTGGATCTCCCAGAGATATTCGTTGTTCTGTGTGCCGGTGTGGGTGTTGAACCCGTGGCGGCCGAGGATCATACGATATTTACCCGGCTCAGGCTGACGGGGAGCAACGTATATCGGCAGAGGGCTTAAGCCCTTGTCTGCATACTTAACGTTGGCAAGCTCTATCTTTCCTGTTCTTGTCTTGAAACGAAACTCAGGATTGCGGGTGGTTCCGTATTTAGGCTCGTCGGAAAGATAGAAAACGCCGTCCTTCATCATCTGCTCATACGCACCGGGATGGTCGGCAAGCTGACGCTTGATGTATTCCTGCATAGGCTGAGCAAAGATATCCTCAACCACGTCATATTTGAAATCTTCCACTTCCATAGGATCGGCATCGTCCCAGAGTTCGGGCAGTTTCAGCATTTCGTTGATGATTCCGCCGGCTATCTCAAACATTGACTTGGTGCCGAAAACAGGCTCAACCACAGGCTGACGGAAAGTTGCGATGGGCCAGATACCTGCGAGGTTGTGGACAGAGTCCCAACGCTCAAGATAGGTTGATTCGGGAATGACGAGGTCGGCAAAGTATGCGACTTCGGTCATCTGGATATCTATAACGGCCATGAATTTGATCTTTTTAAGCATCTCCATTGTCTTGGCACGGTTGGGCACTGCCTCGATGAAGTTCTGCTTATAGACTATCATCGCCTCCACAGGATAAGGATCCTGAGCGATGATGGCATCTCTGAATCTCAGCCAGCTTCCGTCCTTTTCTCCCAGATACGCCACAGAATCCGTGGGCATATTCTCAGACCTTTTGTCCTTGGGCAGATTGTTCTTAACGCTTGAGGCCGCATCGATACGGTCGTCAGTCATTTCGAAATAAGGGAAAAGCGGGTCGAGGTTTTTAACGGGTACTGACGCCTTAGGGCAGATTCCGCCGGGAGCATCCCAGCATCCGCAGATGGCCGTCAGGATTGCGCAGGCACGGCGGAAATATACGTCGTTCACATACCAGCTGGTACGTCTGCCAGGGTATGCAACGGCAGCGGGTGCGGCCTTGGCAAACTCTCTGGCTGTCCAGCGTATCTCGGCTGCGGGAATTTCGCACTCCTTCTCCGCCCATTCGGGTGTGTGGGGAGCTATCATAGCCTGCAGGTCGGCGAAACCGTCGCAGAACTGCTCAACAAACGCCGCATCATAAAGATTTTCGGTGATTATCACGTTTATAAGGCCAAGCACGAACGCAAGGTCTGTGCCGGGTTTAACGGGGAACCACTTGTCGGCTTTTGCCGCCGTGTTTGTGAAGCGGGGATCCAGATAGATAAGTTTTGAGCCTGCGGGCTTATATTTCACAAAGTCTATAGTGTCGGGTGTAACGATGGCTTCCGCCCTGTTGGCACCGAACATAAGGACAAATTTTGAATTTTTGAGGTCGGCATCAGGATATACCCCGTAAACCGAAGACCAGCCCTGAATAACGGACGACAGACACAGGGTGGGGTGGCGCACTGTGTTTGTTGAACCATAGGACTGCACGAGATACTGGAAAATCTCCTCCTGAAAACCTTCTGAGGATGCAAAGGCGACGGAACATCTGTTCTCGTTCTTAACCTTGAACTCTTTCAGTTTCTCGGCAACGAGTCTGAAAGCCTCCTCATAGGATATCTCTTTCCACTTGCCCTCCCCTCTTTCGCCTACACGCAGAAGGGGTTTTGTGAGTCTTTCGGGGTTATAGGGTTCTTCTGCTCCTGCGTTTCCTCTGGCACAGAGCATGGCGCGGCTTTTAAAGAACTTGGGGTTGGGGTTAAGTTTTTTAAGCCTGCCGTCAACGACATGAGCAAAAAAACCGCATTTGTTGACGCACATCTCACAGCTTGAAGCTATGTGCTTTTCTCCTTTGCCGGCTTCTTTTGAGGGGGCGCTTGCAACAGCTTTGATAGTGGACAGGTTGGCAGCTACCAGTCCTGCGGCCACAGCACCTCCGGAGGCGGCAAGGAACTTTCTGCGGCTGATATTCATACCGGAAAGCGTCATAGGGGAACCTCCTGAATTTTGCAACAACATCAATATTTTATCGATACTATTCATACATTTCTATGTATACAGTACACAATATACAGATTTTCATACATTTAAGCAAGGGATTTTTAGCATTTGCCACTATCAACACGCATTCCAAACAATTTCTTTTGATTTATTAAGTGGTTCATAACGAAGAATTAAAACAGGACAAGATGACTATTCTTAAAGAAAGTTTACAGAGGTTTTGAGCGTAAACAAGATAATACCGCTAATTACTATTGTTTTATATTAATACCATAACGGACTTATTCACAATAATTGACGAATTATTACATTTTTTCCAACAATCCTGCGAAAAAAAATTTTCAGACCCGAATGATAACTAAGGCTTAATTTTTGATATTAAAGAAAATAAAAATATTAAAATAATCGAATAAATGAATTATGTTCAATATGGCATATGCTCGGAATTTAACAGATGTTATTTGGCAAGTGAAAATGGAGAATGATAATAAACTATTCGGAGGATTTTCTGATGAAGTCCATATCCTCATCCATGGATATTCCCTTCACCGTGAGATAGTCGCCCACCATAATTCCGCTGGCTCCAGCCCTCAGAACCTTTTCAGCGCTCCTTTCGGAAAATACTATGCTTCTGCCCCCGCAAACCCTTATGCTTCTGTCGGGCAGCAGGAACCTGTAGACCGCAAGGATGCGCAGAGCTTCGTCCTCGCCGAGAACGGAAGTTCCCTCTTTGGGCGTTCCCTTTATTGGGTTCAGAAAATTCATGGGAACGGAATGCACCCCAAGCTCACGCAGGGTCATAGCCAGTTCGTATCTGTGCGCCCATGTTTCACCAAGCCCGAAAATGCCGCCAGAGCAGACATAAAGCCCGGCTCGCACCGATTCACGGACGGTCTCAACGTCCGTTTCATAGTCGTGGGTTGTGCATATCTCAGGGAAAAAGCTTCTTGCGACCTCAAGGTTGTGATGGTAGGCATCAAGCCCGACCTCTTTCAGTTCCATCAGTTTTTCATAGCTGAGACAGCCCACCGAGGCATCAGGTTTCAGCCTGTATTTTTTGATTATTTTAAGGGATTCCTTTATCTTCTGAAACTCTTCATCGTCGGGAACCAGCCCGCTGGTTACAATGCTGAACCGCTCAACTCCTCTGGCCGCCAGATCCTTCGCCGCCGCCTCGATTCGCTCAAGCTCTATATATTTATAGACAGGTGCACCGGTGGAAAAATGTGAGGACTGGGCACAGAAGGCGCAGTTTTCAGAGCAGAGGCCGCTTCTGGCATTAATTATGGCACAGGTCTGGGGAGCGGAACCCATATATTTCAGCTTTATCCGTTCAGCGCAGGAAATGAGTTCATCAAGGTCGGCATTCACCAGAACATTGAACTCGTCAGCGGTTATTTCTATGTTATTCAGTGATTTTTTGAAAATTTCATTGAGCATGTTCATTCCGAGGATATTACAAATTTTGAGTCAACAAATCCGGTGTAGTCCTGAGTTTTGATACGGAGCCAGTTGTCGCCCTCGTTCTTGACTGCGCCGAGGATGGTCACCTGCTGCCAGGCTATCAGAACTTCCTGAACGTCGGAGTTTTTCGTAGGAGCTTTCCAGAGGATAACACCGTCTTTCACCACATAGCCGAATCCGGTCTTTGTGGTGTCTATGTTCACCCCTGTGGTGTACTTCCGTCCGCCCTTATCGGGTTCAGGAACGGGCTTCACCAGAGGCTGAATCTTCGTCACACCGTTCTCTTTCTTCGTCACAACGTTTATCTGGGTGCTGTCGGCCTCTTTAACAGCCTTGGCGATCTCTTCCTTTTTGTCGGGGATAGTGGCCGTTTCAAGCTTGAGCACAGTCTCTTTCATAACATCAAGGGTTTCCACCAGAAGCTGCTGGTTCTTCTTGGCAACCTCAATGTCCTTCGACTGCCTGTCGATATTTTCGCCGACAACGTCAACGGACGTCTTCAGGGTCACAAGCTCGTTGCGCATCTGATCCGTTATCAGACGGATATTGCGTACGTCGGAACGGATATCATCCAGCTGTCGGTCATAGCTTCTGAACTTAGCCTTTGTTCCGCATCCTGACATCAGCAGAGCAAAGATAATAAGCAGAATGAAGGGTTTTGTTCTGATCAGCGGCACTCCCCGGATTCAGTGGGTTTGACAAACTCCGCAAACATGTAGCCCTCGACACCTTTAAAGCGCACCTGCCACCATTCGCCGTCATCCGTATGGCTTATAAGGACAACTTTCGATCTGTAAGGCGCATTTCCTATGCTGGCGGCGTTTCTGGAGGGTGTTTTGCGTATTTTAAGACCGCTTCCGGCAGTGACACAGCCAAACTCAGGATGTGCAGGCACTACAGCGGCGGGCGGTTCCTCTTTTACAGGTTCGGGCTTAACGGGTTCCGGTTCGGGTTCAACAGCAGGAGCTTCCGCAACAGGTGGCTGAACAGCCTCTTCCGCAGGTGCGGCTGGCTCTTCAACAACAGGAGCCTGTTCCTGAGTGACAGCAGGCGGCTCAACGATGGCCACCTCGTCTTTTCTGCCGTCTCTCATCAGCAGATAGACCACCAGAGCCGTCATCAGCAGGAATACTGCGGCAACAGGCATAACATTGACCGTTCTGCGTCTGCTGACACCGTAAAGCATGGCGGCGGCCTGTTTAACATGTGCGGCGTTCACTCTGGAGGCTTTGCTGTCGTTGGCTATCTCAATTGCCTTCTGAGCGACGCGGTTTATTTCCGAGGGGATGCCCTTGGTGTAGTGATATATTTCGACGTAGGAGCTTTTTCTGAAGAGCGGAAACTCATCTCCGAGGGCTTTCTTAAGCCTGTGCTCAACGTAGTCCGCAGTATCCTTCAGGGAGAGTGCGGCCAGCTCAACTGTGAATGTGAATTTGGGACCAAGACGGCTGCTGACGTTCTTCAGCCTGTCGTGGAGTGCAGGGGAACCGCAGAGAATGACCTGAACCAGCTTGCACTGTTCAATCTCGATATCCAGAAAGCTGTTGAGCAGCTCAAGACTCTCGTCTGATATGCCCTCGGCATCGTCTATTATTATAAGGTTGTTTCTTCCGTCCTTATATTCGCCCACAAAGAAATCCATAAGGCAGCCGAAAGCAGACTGAGAGCATGACGAAGCTCTGTCCAGTCCGAAACCGGAGCAGATGTCCTCAAGAAGTTTTCCCGGCTCTTTTATTCCGGACGAAACCACAACGGTATTGACACCTGAAAGCCCCTCTCTGAGGATGCTGCAGGTCATGGTCTTTCCGGTGCCCTTAAGCCCTGTGAGAAGCATAAAGCCTTTGCGGCTGTTGATGCCGTATTCCAGCAGGGTTATAGCTCTGTCATGGGAAATGGATGAAAAAAAATACCTGTTGTCGGGGTGAACACTGAAAGGCTCAACTTTAAACCCGAAAAAGTCTCTGCTCATACCGCCTCTGCAATTTTCTACCGATATTTCACACAGTAAACTTCGATTATAAAGCAATACAAACAACTTGTCCAGCCATTCAAGGCTATTTGTTTAACAATAATAAATGTAAAATAATTTTACTCTACATGTCAAATATACCATACAAAGGCAAATCAGCAATAAAAAAAGCCCTCGGCATCTCTGCGAAGGGCTTTTATACGAAAACTATTCAAAAATATCGTCTTAGCCGATGGAATCTTTGAAAAGCTTGCCGGCAGTAAATTTGGGAACTTTTTTAGAGGGAATAGTCATTTCTTTTCCGCTCTGGGGGTTCCTGCCTTTACGCTCTTTTCTTTCAGATACAGAGAAAGTTCCGAAACCAACAAGTGTAACCTTGTCGTTAGCTTTCAGTGCTTCTACTGTAGCTTCTTCGAAAGCTTTCAGTGCTTTCTCAGCGTCGGATTTTTTAAGACCTGACAGCTCTGCGATCTTCTCAATAAGCTCTTTCTTGTTCACTACAACCTCCTAACATCAAGAAGTTAAAATTATATACACACATGAACCCCTAAAATCAAGCAATTATTGATTCACAACGCACATCATCCCTATTATTATTAATAACTAATGAAAATACGTCCGAAAACCATTCATAAACGCTCGTCTTGTATTAACAAGGTTCATCAAATCGCCTAAATTAATATCACTTAATTTGCCTAGTATCAAGTGAAGTTACTATATACGCAAAAAAATTTCCCCGGTCCGGCTGGAGCCGGGGAAATTGTTACTCAAATCGGGTCAACAGTAATTATTTTATCAGCAATTCTGCTATTTGTACAGCGTTTGTGGCGGCTCCTTTACGAAGCTGGTCGCCCACAACCCAAAAAGCAAGGCTGTTGGGTCTGGAAATGTCTGTTCTGATACGTCCCACGAAGCAGTCGTCGCCGCCGGCAACGAACAGGGGCATGGGATATTTATTGTTTGAGGGGTCGTCAAGAAGCTGAAGACCGGGAGCCTTCGCAAAAAGCTCTCTGGCTTTTTCGGGGCTGATGGGGTCTACGGTTTCAATGGTGACCGACTCGGAGTGGGCAGACAGAGTGGGAACACGCACACACGTTGCGCTAACCAGTATCTCGTCGTCATGGAGCATCTTTCTTGTTTCGTTGAACATCTTCATCTCTTCTTTGGTGTATCCGTTGTCAGTGAACGAATCCACATGGGGGATAACGTTGAAGAGTATCTGATGAGCAAATTTCTCAACAGTGATGTCCTCGCCTTTCGCCCAGGCCTTTGTCTGGTTCATAAGCTCTTCCATGGCCTGTGCGCCAGCGCCTGATGTTGACTGATAGGACGAAACAACAACGCTCTTCACTTTTGAGTAGTCATACAGGGGTTTGAGAGCCACAAGCATGATTATGGTTGTGCAGTTGGGGTTTGCGATGATGCCTTTGTGTTTGAATGCATCTTCGGGGTTTACCTCCGGCACAACAAGGGGTACGTCCTTGTCCATACGGTAGGCTGAGGAGTTGTCGATTACAACCGCTCCGGCTTTAACCGCACTGGGAGCGTATTCAAGGCTTCTGCCGCCGCCTGCGCTGAAAAGTGCGATGTCCACACCCTCGAAACAGTCGTGCGTGAGCTCTTCAACTTTATATGTTTTGCCCTTGAACGTCAGTTCCTTGCCCACTGAGCGTTTGGAAGCCAGAAGCTTCAGCTCTGCGATGGGGAAGTTCCTCTCTTCAAGTATCTGCAAAAATGTTTCGCCGACTGCGCCTGTTGCGCCGGCAATTGCCACGTTATAGGCTGCTTTCTTCTTTAATTCTGCCACGTTGCACCTCGCATACAAAGTTGATGGATACAATTATGATGAAAGAGCCCTATTGTCAACGAATTTTACTCTTTTTCATTATATTATTGCTTTTACTATGGTGCATATGCTAACCCATTTATCATATGGAAAGACGAATACATGAAATTCCGCTTAAAAACGGCCGCACCGCAAGGATTTATCAGGGTGCGTTCGGCAGCGGCGAACACGAGACCACAAAGGCCTGTATCGCACATCTGGAGCGGATGGAGCTTTCGGGCAAAAAGATGCTTGATGTCGGCTGCGGAACGGGCATTCTGGGCATCTGCGCATCCCTTCTGGGTGCGGGTTCTGTGGTCGGCTATGACGTTTCATTCGATGCCTGTGCAACGGCGAAACTCTGCAACGAGCTGAACGATATAGATAACAACCATATCGTATGCGGATTTGAAACCTGCATAAAAGGCACTTTCGATATCATCTTCGCCAATATATATTATGACATACTGACAGCCATCTCAGATTTCATATACGGCTCACTGGCCGAAAACGGTCTGCTGGTTCTCTCCGGCGTCCCCGTTGAGGAGCACTACGACATACGCAGACATTATATGAAGTATGGACTGGAAGTTCTTGACTTGCAGATACATGAAGATTATTGTACTGTTCTTTTCAGCAAAGGGCGATTAGCTCATTAGGATAGAGTGCAGGCCTCCGAAGCCTGAGGTAGTGGGTTCGACTCCCGCATCGCCCGTTAAATTTCCCCCTTATCTACAAAGACTTTCTTTTTATGAAGGCAGCCATATTTACTCCGGAACAAATTTTGAAATCCCTGATTTGCAAAAGCTTATAAAACAAATAGGGGCGCATAAAGCACCCCAATAATTATATCTTCTTATCTGCAAGAGTTTAAGTCAAAACAATCACTGTCCGACACGAACACACCTAACGTAGTTATAGCTGGGCATTCGGTCTCCATAAGAGTTCCCCTCGCTAAATTTGACTATCCACAAAAAATCATCATTTGTTACTCTGGTAGATGACCAGTGGTAATTCAAGCCTGACCCCACATGAACAAATACCGGATATATTGCGGGGTAAGATCTGCCTCTATCGACGATGGAAAGCTGCTCACGTATATTTGGGAGTCTCCAGTCTCTGTAGCCTCCAAGCCTCTTGTCAAAGCAATAATTAATGGCATCTCCCCAGCTTTTGACTCCTAACTCATCATCCTGCCACATAAGCCCAGTACGTTTGTCTACAACAATCTGTGTTGCGCTGTCTCTAACAAATTCTGCATCGGGGTAAGCAGTTCCGCGGACACACATGACGTTGTTGTTACTATTCTTACCATCTTTGCTGGAAAATCCATTCTTAAAGTTGATACGCCATGCATAAAAGGAATTCACATGGGCAGTATGCGACCAGTATGTGTTCGAAGCAGTCCTAACAAATATTGGATCTATTGCCGGATCATAGTGTCCATAGTCAATTATTGATTCAATTTCTTCTATAGTAGGCAGCCTCCAGTCATCGTATCCGCCCAGAGACAGATCCTCACATGTTGCGATAGCTGTTTCCCATTGCATTGATGAACTCAAGACATTATCCTGCCACATGAGACCAGTAACATTATCTGTCACAATACCTGTTTCGCTGTCTCTTGTATAACTTGGTGTAACACCTCTCTGAAAATATCCGTCATCGGGGTAAATATACGAGGATGTCTGTCCGGTCTTTTTCAATGGGAATGTGGCAGAAGGTGGGCTGGAAACCATATCACCATCGCCACCGTCACAACCGAACAGTATCGGTAATGCTATTGTAAATATAACAAAAATCATCTTTCGCATATTATCTCCATAATCATCAAATAATAACTTTAAGATACACTTTCGACATATAGAAATTTCCTCCACAAAACTATAACACATATATGTTTTTATGCAATTTTCTTTGTGGCGTCCTCCCGTTAAATCAGGCATAAGACAGGTATTCCAAAAGTAATTTTTAGAACTGGGGATGGATTATAACATATTTAAGCCTCATAAAATTTTAGAATGACTCACGTCTCAAAATATGTGTTAAGATACGAGGACATCAAATAATACCAAGATATACTATGAAATCGTGTTGAAGACGGGGGAGAGATGGGCGTAAGTTTTGCCGACAAAAAGTTAGGGTTGTCACTTTCGGGCGGAGGCGTCAGGGCGATGGCATTTCACGCCGGAGTGCTTAAGTTTCTCGCAAAAAACGAAGTGCTAAAGAACGTCACAAACATTTCCTCCGTGTCCGGCGGGAGCCTTTTCACCGGACTTGTGTTCCACAACGCAGGCTACAAATGGCCGGACGGCAAGGCATATCTCATCCACGTTCTGCCGAAAATAAGGCGGATGCTTACCACAACATCCATCCAGACAGAGGGCATAAGGTCGCTTTTCACCCCTGAGAACTGGAAAAACTTTCTGCACAGAGGCGAAATTGTTGCCGACACAATTGAGGAGCTTTGGGGAATCCACACAACCCTGAAAGACCTGCCCACAAAGCCCGCATGGGCCATCAACGGAACAAACGGCGAAAACGGCAGGCGGTTCCGTTTTAAAAACGCAACAATGGGCGACTACAAAACAGGGTACACCGATGCGTCCGATTTTAAACTGGCAAAAGCAATGGCAGTTTCGGCGGCATTCCCAATCGGCATCGGCCCCATAGAGATAACCACCGGAAATTATGTCTGGGAGCGTGAAACAGCGTGGGGTTCCGGCGTAAAGGAAACAGTACCGCCAGTGTATGAATCTATACACATTTACGACGGCGGATTATACGACAATCTGGGTTCCGAAGCCTTCTACGAGGTCGGCGAACAGAAGATAAAGCCCCATGTGAAAGATCTGGATTTCCTGATAATCTCCGATGCTGGTCTGCCGTTCAGAGACACAGCCCTTATAAAACCCTT
Organism: Seleniivibrio woodruffii; assembly: GCF_004339245.1. Classification (NCBI taxonomy): domain Bacteria; kingdom Pseudomonadati; phylum Deferribacterota; class Deferribacteres; order Deferribacterales; family Geovibrionaceae; genus Seleniivibrio; species Seleniivibrio woodruffii. The sequence continues at coordinate 229,436 of NZ_SMGG01000004.1, read as the reverse complement.
TTCTCTGGACAGGGCGGCGAAGCTTGTCAGCATTCTTATGGATCAGGACAGGTCACTGCGTGTCCGGTCATTCATGAACTATCTGAAAAACAATGAGAATGCCGGAATGTATCTGTCGCTGAGCGATCAGGTTCTGGAATCGGCAAAATCGACCATCCCTCCTGCGGATATAGCCACAGCCAGATATTATCCAACAACACTGGATCAGATGACCGAAAGGGATTTCGACACCCTTGTGGAGTGCGGATATCAGGTGGCGGCCTTCAACAGCAAATAGCCTCCCAGTAACCCTTTGCAAACAATCGGGAAAAAATTTACTTATTGAAAATATCTCCACACTTGACTAATATTTAGTAAATGCATTGGGGGTATTTGATGATATATTTCAAAAACAAAAACTACCTTTTCAATGAAATCAGGCCGCCTTTCACAAAGGAGGTCAAAAAGCGTCTGAGCGGTGTTCCCGATGAGCATATCTGCCATTGCCTGAGTTTTAACTCCATCCAGAAAATCGTCTGCCACAGCCTGAACGGCCGTCTGACCCACGAACTTCACAGGCTCTGGTCTGCCCTATCCAACAATGTAAACAGTGACAAGGTGTACGCCATAGTCGAAAAGATCGGCGAGGGATATTTCGCCGGAAAACCTCCCGGATATCTGATAGAGGCGGCGAACAGTCTTCTTGAACAGCTGAATTCGGCGGTGAACAACCTTCGGAAGGGGAATCCGGAGTGGAAGCAGAGGATAAGTGACTATTATGATCCGCAAAACTGGTATTACTACAACGGTGAGGCTATCACCGCCTCTTCACAGGGTTTCGGCAGAAACACCTGCATCTATTATCCGCCTGTGCCCGGCAGGCACGGATTCTATATTGAAGACAGCGACAAAAGCGGCACACAGCTATATAGGCTTAGAAACGAGCTGTCGTTCTACAGCGTCAGCGGGTTCGGCAGGCTGACAATAATTCAGGGGTCTTTCATGGTTAAAGATTCAGCCCTCAGCATCCTTTTCAGCTCGGACAATAATTTTCCGGTTCCGCAGGATATACGCTATACCAGCGAACCGATTTATTACCGATGCGACAGGGGTTGGGTTCAGTTGGACGAACCCTCGCCTTTATATCTGTCATAAGTTATTTTTTATAGACTATAAGCTCAAGACGGACGTCAATTTTGAATTTTACGCTTCTGTCCTCCTGAACGAACCGCTGAAGCTCCCGCTCAATATCGCCCCTCAGAGCGAAAACCTCGTTGGTCTCAAGCTCTTCAAAGCAGTAGCTTACGGCCTCTTCAAAACTCATATGCTTATATCGTTCCTCGTCATATATTTCCGAGTAATATCTGAAACCCTTTCCGTCCAGCCACTTCTTCATATTAAGTGAGTTATTGAACAGTACGGGCTTAATCTGACTCTTTTGTGCAATATATTTAACAGGTTCAACATCCCGCTTTCCGCCCCAGCCCAGATAGACCACCGCTTCGGACGCACTCTCATAAACCTTTTCATAATCCTCGAATGTCTGAACGGCGGGGGTCATGGTCGATACCGTGATGTCCCATCTCCTGCCATCCAGCGGGAACGTATCCCAGGGGCTGATGATGGTCTCAATGTTTTCGCAGCCGTTATCTGCGGCGTCCTCTTGCAGAATATCAAGCATCTCTTTTGAAATGTCGATTCCGGTGACCTTTGCCGCATCTTTCGCAATGCGGATGGTATACACTCCGGTTCCGCATCCGACATCCAGAACAGACCTGCCTCTGAAATCCACTCCGGCACTGTTTATGGAGCGGTATATCTGAGCCTCTATAACATCTTCGCTATTCTTATATCGGGGATATCCCGCCGCTTTTTTCTTCCATCTCTCCAGCATAAATTCATGGTCTCTGCCTGTGCCTTTTGCCATGGAAGCCCTCCTCAGACTAATCCTGTTTCCGTGTGTAGACCGCAAAAAACACTATTCCGCAGCAGAGAATTATTCCCGCCAGAACATACATTGCCTGAAAACCGATGAACCCGCTGATAACACCCAGAACAATCGCTCCGGTGGTTATCCCCACATCCATAAAAGAGGAGAAGAACGCAAGGGCACCAGCCCTTTCACGGGGTTCAGTTTTATCCACAACATAGGCTGTGAGCGCAGGCATGAATGCGCCGAAACCGAGTCCGAACAGACCGCCGATGAACCCCAGCATATACACATCAGAGAGCAGAGGCAGACATAAGGTCGCCACAGCGAGGATAACAAGGAAGGGTATCACCACTTTGCGGCGGCCGTATTTGTCAGACAGCTTGCCCGCCGTTATCCGGCTGACAAGGGTAAAAATTGCATAAACGGTAAAGAACATCCCGATATCCGTTATGCCCCTCTGGGGTGCATAAACGGGCAGAAAGGTCACCACTGTTCCGTATACTGTTGCGGCACTGAAAAATGTGATGGACGCCGCCAAAACGGGAGGCTTGAAACCCGCCTCAAAAATTCCGGCTTTTTTGCCGCCGTGAAGATCCGGCTTCTGCTCATCTATGAGCACCAGCGCAAGAAACGCCAGAAGAGCTGTCACGGCCGACAGGGTGAACAGGCGGTTAAAATCGTGTGTGGTCGAGATTATATGGCTGCCCCATGCGGGAAAGAGTGCCATGGCGAAGACGTTCGCAACACCGTAAACACCCATGACCTCACCTCTGCGGTCGGCAGGGGCAAGATCGGCAACGTAGGCCATTGCCGCCGCCAGATAGCATCCGTGGGCGACACCATGGAGAAGTCTGAGGCCGTAAAGCGGCATAACGCTCTGGGCTTGGCTATAAAAAACGAAAAGGAGCGAGAAAAGTCCCGCACCGAGCATTGCGAGCTTTTTCCGTCCGTAGTCATCCGCAAGTCGGCCGAAATACGGGCGAAGTATAACCGATGTCAGTGTAAAAAAACCGATAACTATGCCGATCTGTCCGGCGTTTCCGCCTATCTGGACAACATACTGGGGAATTGTGGGCAGAAGAAAATAGAAACTGCCGAAATACATAAATCCTGAGATGCATATAAGAACAAAGTTTTTTGATGTGAGTTTAAATTCATTCATGACAATAGAATATCCGAATTCATGCAAGTGTCAACGGTATAAGATAAAATCCTTTTAATGTTGATAATTGCCGGATCGGTGTTATGCTATTATAAATTCAGAGGAAACGATGCTGACAGATTTATTAGACGGTTTTATCCGGGAGATGGAGGCCTTCCTGAGCGGCTGGACACGCCACATGGAGGCCGCAGGCTACCTTGAACACACAACAGCGAAAAGAGACGACTGCATACGCAGTCTGCACGGCGTTATCGACCCCATGAAGAAGCATCTGGCGGAAGGAAAACCCGTGGACTTCTCATATATCATGAAAAACAGCAGGGACATGGCAGACAGCCTCATAATGATGGCCGAGCGCCACAAGGCCAGAGGCATCACCGCCGAAATGTTCTTCGGCTGTTTCAAGACACTGATACACTCTCTGGATGACATAATCCTCACATCCCCTCTTCCCTCTGATGAAAAACTGAAACTCTACATAGATTTCCGCAGGCTCCTCGACAGCATCGAATCCATAACCATTGCAAAATGGGACAGCCAGTCCAGAGATGAAAAAGTGAAGATGCTGGAAAAGACCGACCGTATCCTGACGCTGGCGAAAAACAAATATGAAAACATCTTTCAGGCCACCTCCGACATGGTTCTGGTTACCGATTCCGAAGGGCAGATTCTGGAGATGAACCAGTCCGCAGAGGAACGATTCGGAAAAAATGCCATAAATTCCGCCGTCTGGCCGACTCTTGGGATTCAGCCCATGCCGATGGAGGAGCTTTTAGAAAGGTATCCCGCCCACAGCCAGAACGAACTGCGCCTGCCGAACCTCTCTTCAATAGTGACCATCGGCATTGTGCCGCTGAAAAAAGTCTCTCTGGCATCAGCCGGATATGTGATAATCATGAACGACATAACCTGCATTGTCGAACAGCGGGCAAAGCTGGAACAGCTGGTCGGTGAACGCACAGCGGCACTGGCAAAGTCCGAGAACCTTTTCCGCTCACTTTTCAGCAGTGCGGGCGAAGGCATAATCCTTGCCGACCGCAACCTCTCCGTGACCCAGTCCAACGAGCGGGCGGACGAGATGTTCGGATTCGGATCCATAGGCCTTTCCGGCATAAACTGTTCGAAGGTATTTCACCCTGAAGGACTGAGAGCCATCAAGCACAGTTTCGCAGACCACGAGACGGGAACAATTGAGACCTTCTGCATGACCACCCAGAACAGCACATTCCCCGCCAGCATAACCATCAGCAGGCTGACTTTGGGCGATGAGCCGTATCTGCATCTTATAGTGAGGGACATAACCCATCAGAAGCAGATGGAGGAGAACATTCTCAAGGAAAAGGCTCTGGCGGAGGAAATGAACGTTACCCTGCGCAATGTGATGAAGACAATCGGCAAGGAGAAAGAGGAGATGGAAAGGAGCATCGCACAGCGTGTCACCACCCAGATAATGCCCTCACTCCAGAAGATAACCGCCGAAGACAACATAGAGATACGCAAGATGTACGCAAATATGCTGAAGGAACAGCTCTCGTCCCTGACGGGGATAGACGCTGCAAACAGTGCAAGCCTCATGAAACTCAGCAAATCCGAAATTCAGGTATGCCAGCTTATCCAGTCCGGCCACAGCAGCAAGGAGATAGGCGACATGATGAACATATCTTTCGAAACAGTCCAGACCCACCGCAAGAACATACGCAAAAAACTGGGGCTGAGCGGCAAAGATCTGAATCTTTTCTCTTTCCTCACCAACACCTGACCCCTGCCGTCACTCTGAGTATCAGCCAAAGGCTGAACGAAGAGTCTCATTCTTAGGAGATTCTTCGCCCTACAGGCTCAGAATGACTCTCTTATCGGGTATAAAAAAGTACCCGAAAATTACCCGTTACCTCACATTCACTACCCTATCCATACCTGCCTATAATAACGCACAAACATGACAAGAGGCTTCAATGTATAACGCAGAGAATACCCCGAAAGTGCTTGAGTACCTGCGTGACTTCTTTTATTTCGGAACGCAGGACAGAATGCAGAGGGCATATGAACAATTATGCTCGCTGAACGGCGACACAACGGCCGAAACAGACTGGGCAGAGGAGCAGTATTGCTTCAACAGGCTGTTCGTAGGCCCCGCATCGCCCCTTGCCCCCATTGTCGCATCCTTCTATCTGGAGGAGGACGGCGCCTATAACGGTCAGACCACAAAATGCGTCAGGGATATCTATCAGCTGATAGGGCTGGAACTGCCGGAGGATACATCCATCCCCGAAGACAGCCTCCCAATGGAGCTTGACGCATGCCGCTATCTCATCCTTATTTCCCGTGTAACGGACGAAGCCGTATCGGTTTACGGCTATTTTGTCCGCAACCACCTGAACGAATGGATTCACCTGTTCTTAGAAAAAACTGACAGACAGGAGAAGACACCGGCGGTGGAGTATATGCTTTTTATTTTAAAGCGGTGGGTAAAATCCGCCGTGAATGAGCTGATTGCTCAGGAGGTATAATTTTTATGGAAGGCAAACGCAAAAAGAACATTGCGGAAATATGCCCCGTTTCCAGACGAAACATACTGAAAGGTCTGGCTGCGGCGGGCGCACTGGCATCCATTCCCGCAGGGCTTTTCAAAGCCGAGGCATGGGAACGCACAAAGTTTCAGAGCGGGCTTAAAACATTCCGCAACGCCTGCCCCAGAAACTGCTATGACACATGCAGTATCAAAACCTACGTTAAAGACGGCGCAATAGAGTTTGTTGAAGGTGCGAAGGAATCAACCTTCACCGACGGCGCACTCTGCGTTAAAGGTTTTTCTTATCCCAGAAGGGTCTACAGCCCCGACCGGATAAAATATCCCATGATTCAGGATAAGCGGGGAAGCGGCAACTGGCGCAGAATAAGCTGGGACGAAGCACTGAACATAATTTCAGACAAGATACTTGAGATACAGAAAAAAGACGGTTCCCTTCTGGGAATGGCTCTGGATAAATATTCCGGCAACTTCGGCATAACCCACTACGGAGTTGAGGGTATGTTCTCCTCACTGGGCTACACCACCCGTTTCGTGGGCACGCCCTGCTGGCCTGCGGGAATCGACGCTCAGAACTTTGACATGGGCAACATGTGGTGCAACGACCCCGAAGACATGGTGAAGGCGAAATATATCATCGTGTGGGGCGCAAACCCCGCATGGAACTCCGTCCACTCCATGAAGTTTATCTACAAAGCTCAGGAGAACGGCGCAAAGCTCATCGTAATCGACCCTGTCCTCACCCAGACAGCGGCGAAAGCCGACACATACATCCGTGTTAAAACCGGACAGGACGGCGCACTGGCTCTGGGCATGGCGAAGCATATAGTTGAAAAAGGTCTGGTGGATAAAAAATTCCTCGCAGACAACACAAAAGGATATGAGGAGTTCAAGGCTTATCTGGACAAAAACGTCACGGTTAAGTGGGCGGCAAAAGTTTCCGGAGTCAGCGAAAAGGTCATCCGCACAGTTGCCGAGCAATACGCAAAGGCAGACCCCGCAACGATCTGGATTGGCTACGGAATGCAGAGGCACACAAACGGCGGAGCATCCGTCCGTGCCATCGACGCACTTGCGGCTCTCACAGGAAACATCGGCAAAGAGGGCGGCGGAGCAAGATACGGCCATCTTGCCACATGGGGTTTCAACTACAACGCCATGGTTCAGAAACAGCCCGCAGGCTCAAAAGGCTACACCGGCAAGGACAAGATAAAGAGTGAGTTTGCCAATGCGGAAGGCGAAGCGACTTCATACTCCGACAGAACAATAAACATCAACAAGATAGCGGAATCCATCCTCACGACTAACGAGCCTCCCATCCGTCTGCTGTGGGTTGCCTGCAAAAACCCCTTTGCGCAGGATTTCGACCGCAACAAGATGAAAAAAGCGTTCGACAAGCTTGAAATGGTGGTAACTGTCGACCAGTTCTTCAACGAAACAGTACAGAACTCCGACATAGTGCTCCCCTGCACAACCCTTTTTGAGGAATACACCGTCAACGTATCCTACTGGCACTACTGGCTCAGCATAAACGAAAAGGCCATCCCGAACCAGTATGAGGCAAAGTCCGACCTCGAAATTGCCGCCTTGCTCTCAGCGAAAATGAACTCGAAGGTTCAGGGCTCCTGCACCTTCCCCCAGATAACCGATACAAAGGTCTGGATGGAGAAGGAGTTCAACGACGGAATATACAAATTCTTCGGCATATCAAGCTGGGAAGAGCTGAAAAACGGCCCTAAAAAAGCCATTCTGTCCTCTTCCGCATCATGGAGCGACAAAAAATTCGCAACACCCTCCGGTAAATACGAATTTAAGTCCGATCTTGCCAAAGAATACGGACACACGGCTCTACCCGAATATAAAGAGGGAAGAAAGCCATATAACAAGTTCCGCATCCTTACGCCCCACACCCAGTTTGCCCTGCACTCGCAGTTCAATAACCTTGACTACATGCAGGAGTTCAACAAGGAACCGCTTGTCTACATCAACCCCGCCTCTGCCAAGGCAAAGGGCATAAAGGACGGCGACATGGTCAGAGTGTTCAACAAAACGGGCGAGGTTAAGGTCAAGGCCAGAACAACGGACAACATAGCCGCAGACGTGCTTCTTATGTATGAGGCATGGTACAAAGACAGCAGCTTCAACGTTCAGGAACTGGTGGACGACACATCCAGCGACATGGGAACATTCAAAACAGGTGCCCCCGGCGTGGCTATCCACGACCAGTTCGGCGACATAATGAAGATATAACAGGGGGACAAAATGAAAAAACAGCTCGCCTTTATGGTAAATTCCAAAAAATGTATAGGCTGCTACTCATGCGCCATGTCCTGCAAAAACCAGTATCATCAGGAGGTCGGCGTTGCATGGAGAAACCTTCAGCCGCTGGAGGCAAAGGACTATCCCCACAGGGATCGTGCCTTCTATTCACTCGCCTGCAACCACTGCGAAAAACCCGTCTGCGCTCAGGTATGCCCTGTTCAGGCACACGTTAAGCGTGAGAAGGACGGCATAGTGGTTCACTCATCCGATAAATGTATCTACTGCCGCCAGTGCATAGAAAACTGCCCCTACCATGCGGCAAAGGACAACGTTGTCCTTCAGCGTGCTGAAAAATGCAGCATGTGCGTCGAGCGAATCGATTCAGGGGAAAAACCCGCCTGCGTTCAGGGCTGTCCCGCCCATGCGCTGACCATTGTTGAGCTTTCCGAGGTGAAAAACGCCGTGCAGTATCCCAAAGGGTTCGGCAAATTCACAAAACTTAACCCGTCAACAAGGTTCGTCGAGGCGAAAGCCCCCGAACTGGTGCTGACTGACAAAGATATCTGATAGAACTGTGGGGCACGGCGGTTTTCCGTAAAACTGACTGCCGTGCCCTGTTTATAAAAGGTTTTCATGAGATTATTAATGATTTTTCTGTTTCTGACGGCATCCTTCATGGGCTCCTATGCGGAAGAGGCTTTTTCCGTACGCCTGAACGAGCCGTTCCGCATACATGCGGATGCCCCTGAACCAAAAACGGGGGGAGGAGATTTTTATATCGTCAGGATATCCCCTGCCGACGGAATGACAGCGAAGGAATCGATTCCGGATTCCACAGTCATATTTTCCAAAACCGGCATTTACCGCATAACCGCAACTGTCATGCACATGATGAAAAGCAGCTGCGGCGGAATGGAAACTGAAGTATTTTCGGAAAAAGTTTTCAGCATAACCGTCTCAGAATAGACTTTTAATAATCTTTCGTTAATTTCATTAGTAATTTCCAACACCAACAAATCTAGCTTTTCTTCAGATTCCGTGTTACAATCTCCTAACTAAAAGACAGGATAACATAAATGAAGCTCCTTTTCGGCAGTCTGAGATACAGAATTCTGGCGTTCACAGCCCTCCTTATGTCAGTCGCCGTTTTCATATTGATATTCAGCACCTACTCAAAACTTAAAAAAGACATCATAACCAAAAATCAGGAAGCGTTTGCCACTTTCGGACGCATATTTGACTCCCAGCAGGAGACAATGATCAAACAATATTCGCTGGGTCTGGATTCTCTGCTGGACAACCGGACCCTTGTTCAGACCTTTGCGGCCAGAGACAGAGCCGAGCTGGCAAAACTTGTGGACAACCTTTACGACACACGCCTGAAACATCTTTACGGAGTTGAACAGTTCCACTTTCATATCCCCCCCTGCGGTCAGCTTTTACAGAGCGCACAGCAAGGAAAATTACGGCGATAATCTGGAAAAACTCCGCAAAACGGTTGTAAAGGCAATGACGCTCAAGTCTATGGTGGCAGGAATTGAGGCCGGAAGGGGCGGGCTGGGTCTGCGGGTGGTCAAACCCGTATGGTATAACTTCGATATGGTCGGCACCGTTGAGTTCGGCGGGCGCATCGAAAACATTCTCAGAGCAACAAAGGCCAGCACAGACATCGAATATGCCACTGCCGTTTATAACCCCATTGTTGAAAAGGCGCGCGGACTGGTGGATGTTACAGAATGGATGCCCTACGGCAGCCTCACCGTTTACGACTTTTCATCAGAGGCCACCAGAAAGAACATCTCCTCCGGACTTATGGAAAAATCCGGAATAATCCATCTGGGCGATAAATATTACATGACATCAAAAATGCCTCTTTATGACTTCTCCTCCGAACAGATAGGGTATCTGTTCCTTATAAAGGACACCACCAGAGAGGTCAGCCAGATGCACTCCGAGGTTACGAAACAGGCGGGCATAATCATTGCCTACGGACTGTTTGCCCTTGCCCTTGTCTCCGGATACATGATCAAGGTTCTGTTCAGACCCATTGAAAAAATAGCAAAACACGTTTCCGAAAAAGAGATAACCCTCGAAACACCTCCCGTTCCGCTTAAATATTACGGAAAAAGCGAAATAAGCGTTCTTTCAGATGCCTACAACAATCTGAGCCAGAAACTTTTCAGCAACCTTCAGGAACTCAGCAAACAGATACATGCGGTTGAGGATGTTAACAAAAACCTCGAAACCGCCATCGGAACCCGCACCAGACAGCTTGAAGAGGCGAACGCACAGCTGGAATCCGCTCTGGACAACTACAGATACATAAACGATGTTAAAACCGAATTTCTCACAAACGTCAGCCACGAGATACGCACCCCTATGAACGCAATAATAGGCCTCAGCTATCTTGCGCTCCAGACCGGGCTTAACTCGAAACAATACGAATACATAAGCAAAATAAACTCCTCAGCAACGGTTCTGATGGAGATAATCAACGATATTCTGGACTACTCCAAGATTGAGGCAGGAAAACTGGAGCTGGAGAGCATCAGCTTCAACCTCTATGAGCTTCTGAAAAACGTTAAGGATATCCTTGAGGTTCAGGCCGAAAGGAAAAAAATATACTTTTCACTGGGCGTTGCGCCCGACGTTCCCGTATATGTCAAAGGCGACCCGATGAGACTGACTCAGGTTCTTTCGAATCTCGGTTCAAACGCAGTAAAATTCACCGATGAAGGCTATGTCAGCATTTTCGTTGAAAACATCGAGGCCGACATGGCATACAGCACCCTTAAATTCACCGTCAGAGACACGGGCATAGGTATTCCGCCGGAGAAAATTGGCAAGATATTCTCGTCCTACGAGCAGATATCCCAGAAGAACGCAAGAAAATACGGCGGTTCCGGACTGGGACTTTCAATATGTAAAAAAATTCTGGACAAAATGAGCGGAAGCATAAAGGTTGAAAGCGTTCTGGGACAGGGAAGCACCTTCACAGTAACAATCAGGGTCAAAAACACCGATGTCACCAGTGCGGAGGATCTTGGCGAGCGCACAGGAGTTCTGAAAGGCAAAAGAGTTCTGGTGGCAGAAAAATCCCCCAGAGAACAGGGAAGCATCTCATCGATATACAGGGAGCTGATGGCGGACGTTGTTCCTGCAGACAGCCATATCGCATTGATGCAGGTGCTTGGCAACAACATCAAAGAGGACGGAACCTGCGGGTTCGACCTGATAGTGTTAGAAAACTGGGTTCACGACATCCCTTCGCTCTCAGCATTTGATAACCTGAATACAGACCTTTCGGCAATGCCGCCTGTGATATACATCAGTAACGAAACGCCGCCGGAAACGGGGCTGAACGTCACCACTCTGGCAAAACCCGCCTCCCCCACCCTGCTTCTGAACACGGCTGTGACCATCATAACCGGAAATGAAGCCTATTCCGAACCGGAAGAGACAATCAGCGGCAGTGTTGCCGGACAGCAGATAAAGGCTCTGGTGGCGGATGACAACGGGCTGAACCGTGAGGTTGCAAAAGAGTTTCTTCTTCTGCTGGGTGTTGAAACGAAATTTGCCGAAAACGGCTCTGAAGCCCTCACAATTGCCAGAAAAGAACCGTTCGACATCATCTTTATGGACATAATGATGCCTGAACTTGACGGATACGCCGCATCCAGACTCATCAGAGAGGACGGAGCAAACGCAGACACACCCATCTATGCGATGACAGCCAGCGTTATGGACGAGGACAGGCTGAGGATAAAAACATCCCTGCTGAACGGCTTCATATCGAAACCGCTCAAAATAAACGAACTTTCAAAAGCCGTCACCGAGGCTCTGAGGATACGAGCCAGCAGAGGAACGGGATTCTATATGCACGATTCTTCCGGACATGTGGACTTCATTACCGGTCTTTCGCTTTTCGGCGGTAACGAGGAGCTTTACAAGCGGGCACTGAGAGAGTTCCTGCCTGCTGCGGCGACACTCAGAAACTCTCTGGAGTCTTCACAAGCACCGGATGAACTGAAACGCATCGCACTGTCCGCTGACTCCTATGCTGAAAATCTTGCCCTGAATCAGGTGTCGGAAGCGGTAAAAAATACCCTTAAAGCACTGGAAGACGACGACACAGCTTCTGTCAGAGCCGCCGTTAATGAACTTTCAGAACAGCTTATGAAAGCGGAAGAGGTCATAGCCAACAACCTGAAAACCGCCTGACCAAATGGCACACAGCTTGCTCCTGATCATATCAGTCCGATCAGGAGGAAAAAATGGACACAAAGCTTCTGACAGCCGCAACAGATGATGAACGAATCAAACAGCTCTCCGGCATTGCAAACCTCCACATCTCCATCGCAAGGGATCTCCTCGCCAGCGAACGGCCGCTGGACAGGGAAGAGATGGAAAGTCTTCTCAATCTGCTTATAACAGCAAACGAAGCAAAACGTCTCGCCCAGACACTGAGGAACGGTGCCGATGTCAGACAGAGCGCATAACTGAAAGCCCCGTCAGGTTTTTATATTTTCCGGCGGGGCTTAGTTTTTGTCATAACAATATTTTTTGCGTCTTTTATTAATCACATAAGACAGTGCTTGCTCTTTCCCGAATTATAATGTAGAGTTTTCCGCATCGCCAAAAATATATACGGAACTTTTGTGAAAGAAGACACACTGATTAAGCGTATTTTGCGGGAAAACAACGTGGTCACAGTCTTTCAGCCTGTGGTCAGTCTGAAAGAAATGCGCATTGTGGGCTTTGAAGCACTTTCCAGAGGTATCTGCTCGGAAACGGGCAACATTATCCAGCCTACTGCAATGTTTCAAATGGCCAGAGAAGAAAACTGCGATCTGGAACTGGACAGGCTCTGCCGCCGCACTGCAATGAAGGCCTACAAAACCATCCCCAACTATAATAAATATCTGCTGTTTCTGAACATCGACACCTGCGTAATAGACAAGAACGATACTGAATCAGCCAATTATACAAAAGCACTCACTGATGAGTTCGGCATCAACTATTCCTCCATCTCCCTTGAGATAGTGGAATCGAAGATTGAAAATAACCAGAACCTTGTCCACTTCGTGGATAACTATAAAAAACTCGGCTACTATGTCTCACTGGACGATTTCGGCGCAATGCACTCCAACATGAACCGCATAATCCTCTCCAAACCGAACATAATCAAAATCGACATGGGTCTCATCCGCAACATTCACGACAACTACTACCAGCAGTCGATAATCACATCCATCATAGACATAGCCAAAAAAACAGGCGCACTCACCCTTGCGGAAGGGCTTGAGAACATGGAAGACATAATGAAAAGCTACGAACTGGGCATAGACCTGTATCAGGGCTTTTTCTTCCACAGACCCTGCATCGACGTGGGCAGTGCGGCGGGATTCATTCAGGACAAAATAAACTACACCGTGGGCTATGTTAAAAACAAACTGGCCGAAAACGTCACCATCCGCAAGAACAGACACACCAACTTCGAAAACATAACCTCACTGCTGAAACACGAGGCAAAGGGAAGAAGTCTGGAAGCTTTCTATAAGGCTCTGGAGGCAAATGTCGGTTTTTTCCCTGAGATTGAAAGGATCTTTATTCTGGACAACACAGGCATACAAACGCTTCCCTCGGTGATAAATCCTTCGCATAAACTTAAAAAGACAAAATCTTTCAGCATGTTCCATGAAAACCACTCGGACCACTCGCTTAAAGACTACTATTATTACTTGAAAAAACTGGATGCCGGACGATATTTCACAGATACGTTCATTTCAAGCACATCGGGTAACATTCTGAGAACTATGTCCTGCACGGTTTCCGTTCGGGATGAAAATTTTATCCTTTGCATTGATTTTATAGACAGCGTTAAGTCATGAAAGCTACGGAGCAGCCATTGGAACAGGTTCAATTCGATATTGCGGAGATTGTGGAAAAGGAGCTCATACGCATTGAGTTTCAACCCATTCTCAGCCTAAAGCTCAAAAAGGCCGTCGGCGTTGAGGCTCTTTGCAGAGGGATCAACCCCGCCGACCGCACGGTGATATCACCGATCGCACTCTTTACCGAAGCAAAGAAACACAAAATGGTTCTCGCTCTGGACAGGCTCTGCCGCAAAAAAGCCATGATAGAGTTCTCAAAAATCCCCGACCACGACAACCTCGTCCTATTCCTTAACTTCGATGCCTCCGTTCTGGACAACGTTATCGACGAGGACAAATCATGGACAAAGATATACGCAGACGAAGCCGGACTGAAATATCAGAATATCGCCGTTGAGATCCTCGAATCGAAAATAGAGAACAACAGCAAGCTGGAAGCCATCACCGAGAAATTCTCATCGCTGGGAATGTTCGTGGTGCTGGACGACTTCGGAGCGCTCCACTCAAACCTGAACAGACTCGTAATATCCAAACCGGATATCATCAAAATAGACAGAAGCCTCATCCACAACGTAAGCCAGAGCTACTATCAGCAATCGATCATCAAATCAATCATCGATCTGGGCAAAAAAATAGGCTCGCTGACACTGGCAGAGGGAGTGGAATCAAAAGAAGACGTCATGAAATGCCACGAACTGGGCGCAGACCTGTTTCAGGGGTTTTTCTTCGCACGTCCCAAAAGCATATCCGATTTTCAGGAGTTCAGCTGCAAAACGCTGATGGACAACATTTCATTCGAAATAAAAGATTATATGGCGTTAAGCCTCGAACAGAAAAGGTTCCAGCACGCCAGCTTCGAAAGCATCCTCAACAGAATGCTTGACGAAGTGGTCAACTCCCAACCTTCGGAATTTCAGCAGATATCATGGGATTTCATCAAGACCCACAAAGATATAGAATGCGTATACTTCCTTAACGACGACGGTGTTCAGTTTGGCGATACCATCTGCGGATTTGATATCCCCGACAACGAACACAGCCTTTTCCATCCTTCAAAAACAGGAACCGACCACTCGCTTAAAGAATATTTCTATTTCATAAACAGCCTTAATCTTCTCTCTTACTACACAGACCCGTATATCTCTCTGGCAACGGGTATGCTCTGCCGAACCATGGCGAAAAGATTCGACTGCGGCGACAAAAACTTCATCCTCTGCATAGATTTCATCGACAGCAGAGCCTGCAATCTACTGTAGGTTTTTTATAGATTTGAGTCACTGCGAACCTGATTTGGCTGGTCATTCTATTCGACGATTACAGCCTTCGGCTGGTGACGAATAACGTTTCAGTCATTCTGAGCGTAGCGAAGAATCTCTTACGTCATTGCGAACCTGCATAGCAGGTGCGGCAATCTCAAACATACAAACATTCGTAGAACTTAGCTTAAATGCACACGCCACGTTATGAGACTGCCACGGGCTAAAGCCCTCGCAGAGACTGTTGTTTTGCATCCTATTCGACAATTAATTATGAGTGGTCATGCAGTGACGAATAACGTTTCAGTCATTCTGAGCGTAGCGAAGAATCTCTTACGTCATTGCGAACCTGCATAGCAGGTGCGGCAATCTCAAACATACAAACATTCGTAGAACTTAGCTTAAATGCACACGCCACGTTATGAGACTACCACGGGCTAAAGCCCTCGCAGAGACTGTTATTTTGCATCCTATTTGACAATTAATTATGAGTGGTCATGCAGTGACGAATAACGTTTCAGTCATTCTGAGCGTAGCGAAGAATCTCAGCCTTTTATAGAACAGGGCTCAGAGTCCGGCAGCCGCCTTCGAAAACCCTTATAAAGAAAGGACGCTTCCTGACCTTTTCCAGCGACACCCGCTCGGACAGTGACAGGTAGTTCTTTGTCAGCTCCACAACCTCCAGCGCAAAATCATCCGAATACGCCATCAGATTCAGCTCGAAATTCAGCCTGAAACTTCTGGTATCCATATTCGCCGACCCCACAGTGGCCCATTTGCCGTCGACGTTGATTATCTTCGCATGAACCATTTTGTCGGTGGCTTCGTAAATCTGCACCCCCGCCTCGATAAGCTCCTCATAATACGAGCGTCCGGCGGCGGCTATTATGGGATGGTTGTTTCTGCCCGGCACGATGATGCGGACATAGATGCCCTGCTTCGCCATATTTTTAAGAAGCTCCATCATGGGCTGATTGGGCACGAGATAAGGCGTTATTATGTCAACATACTGCTTCGCCTGCGTTATGGCGGCAAACAGCGAATCATAAATCATCGGCGTGCTCTGGTGCGGTCCTGAAGGGATCACATGCACGGTTCTGTCGCCGCAGTCAGTGCTGTATTCCAGCATGACGGCATCGGAGATATCCTCTCCGGTAGCGAACAGCCAGTCCTCGGCGAAAAAACCCGCAACGGAGTTCACCGCATTGCCTTCAAATCGCAAATGCGCATCCGCCCACTCCTTATACTCCTGACCGATGTTCATTCCGCCCGTATAGGCTATTTTACCGTCAATGACGACTATCTTCCTGTGGTTTCTGAAATTCAGTCTTGCAGCGGTTCGGAATCTGAAAGGGGAGTGGAACACAGCGGTCTTTATCCCCGCCGCCTGCATCTTTTTAAGCATCGGCGAGAACAGAAGCCCCATTGAACCCCAGCCGTCCACCATGAAATATATGCGCACACCCTCTTTTGCCTTTTTTTCAAGCAATGCCGCAAAGCGTCTGCCCACAACGTCGTCCCTGAAAAGATAGTATTCCATAAGGATGAAATCCTGAGCGTTCTGTATGTCCCTCTCAAGAAGAGCGTATTTTCTTATGGCTTCGCTTATCAGGTGCAGGTTGCGGCAGCGTACCGGCAGCATACCAGTTACACGGGTTATAAGTCTGCCGAGATCCCCGACATCCGTTTCACAGTTTTTGTCTCTGCATATGCTTCTGTCGATGAACGGATAGCGTTTCATCCTCTTTTCAACAATGTTGCGGAGTCTGGGGTTGCCGAAAATGATATAGGCCAGCGCACCGAAAAGCGGGAACAGGATAACCGCCAGAACCCACGAAAGGTTCCCTCTGGCCTCCCGCCTGCCCGAAAGGATAATGATGATGAGTACGAACGAGATAAGCTCTAAAATGTAGGTGACGATATTGTCATACTGAATGTACAATTCTGCACCCCTGCCAGATGCCCTTCTCTTCCATGTATGCCGTCAGCTTGCGGGTGAATCCGGATTTGTCCTCCGGCCACATGGGCGCTATCAGTGTTCCCTGTGCGGCATCCCCCACCAGTCTGGACACAACCATGTCAGGCTTCATGCGGCCAATGGCCTCGGCCAGAATCTCGATGTATGCCTGCTCACTGAGCAGATCGACCCTGCCGGCGTAATACATTTCCGCAAGGGGCGTATTGCGAACCACATGCAGATGGTGAAACTTTATGGAATCCACACCCAGCCCGACACAAAGATCCACAGAGCGCATCATGTCCTCACGGGTGTCCCCGGGAAGTCCGAAGATTATATGGGCGCAGGTTTTTATTCTGAAAGATTTCGTAAGCCTCACCGCCTCTGCAAAATCGGCGGCGGAGTGGCCTCTGTTTATCACCCTGAGAGTGTTGTCGTTGGCGGACTGAAGTCCGTATTCCAGCATGACCTCGTATTTTTTGTTCAGCTCTGCAAAATAGGCGAGTTTTTCGGCATCGATAACGTCCGGACGTGTGCCGATGTATATTGAGACTATACCTTCATCCACAAGGGCAAGCTCAACCCGCCGCCTGATGGTTTCGATATCTGCATAAGTGTTTGAGTATGATTGAAAATATACGATAAATCTTTCTATGCCCTGAGTGCGGAGTTTTGCCGTCCTCTCCCTCACCTGACAGGATATGTCGGACTCGGAAGCCATTACGAACGAATCTACATTGCAGTATATACAGCCGTCGGTGCCTTTAAGCCCGTCCCTGTTAGGGCAGGTGAACCCTGCGTCAACAGTGACCTTGCGCACTTTTTGGCCGAATCTCTCCTTCAGATAGTCGCTAAGAGAGTAAAAAAGTCTTTTTTTGTCCGTTTCCGTCATATTTAACTCTTTACTTTGTCGATAAAAATATAATATATCATAACAATAAGCTAAGTTACCACTTATTTAATTTTACTGGCAAACGCCCGGCCCGGAGACATAATGACTGAATTGCTATCCTTAAGCGCAGTACTGGTGTTTCTTGTCTTATCGCAACTTATCTCTGCGCTCCTTTTCACCCTCTATTTTATCAAACAAAAAAGAAAGATGGCCGAGGCCAACCGCAAGCTGAAGGCTGCGAACGCAAGGATACAGCAGTATTTAAGCGGGGTCGATGCATCAAACCTTATGTGTGTGATGGACACCACAGGTGTCATGAAATATATAAACCGTGCCTATCTGAACGCCGTGGGCTTCGAGTTCGACGAAATAGTAGGCAACCGATACGACATACTAACCCACCCTGACACCCCTCAGGAAACCTATGAAATAATGTTTCAGACTCTGCAGGAGGGTCAGATATGGTCGGGTATGCTGATGAACAAGGCCAAAGACGGACACACTGTCTATCTGGAATCCTCCGTTGTTCCCATAAAAGACGACAACAACCGCATAACCGAATATCTCTCAATCCGCAAAGACCTGACAGAGCTCTTCAAACAGCAGGAACAGATACGCAAGCAGTACACCGATCCGCTGACAGGCTTCCCCAACAGAACAAAGATGCGTCTGGATATCGAAAAGATAAAAGAACCTGCTCTGGCCATAATAAACATTGATGCTTTCAGCACCATAAACACTTTCTACGGGCTTGAGGCGGGGGACGAGATCCTCAAGGATTTTGCAAAACTGCTTAAAAGCCGTATGGATTTCTCCATGACCGCCTACAGGCTCAGCGGCGACGAGTTTGCTGTTCTGGCGGACAACATTGAAAATGTTGAAGAGTTCAATCACATAATCCGTCAGATAATGCACTATATAACCGAGTACCGCTTCACCCATAAAGGAAACGAGATCACCCTCAGCCTGACATGCGGAACCGCTCTGGGACACGACAACCCGCTGGTCAAAGCGGGAATGGCTCTGAAACAGGCCAGAAAGAACAAACGAAGCCTGACCACCTATTCCGAGGTGCATCAGGTGGCCGAGCAGATGCGTGAGACAATACAATACACGACCGCACTGCGTGACGCTGTTAAGCTGGACAGGGTCGTACCCCACTTTCAGCCCATAGCCGAGACAAGCACAGGCAGGATATTCAAACATGAAGCACTCATCCGCATTCAGGATGAAAACGGCAAGTTCATCCCGCCGCTGTGCTTTCTGGAGCTTTCAAAACAGCTTAAAATGTACAACGACCTCTCTTCCATAATGCTGACAAAGACACTGGAAAAGATTAAGGATAACGACAAGCGCATCTCGTTCAACTTCGACAAAGAGGATGTGCTGAACACGAAAATTCACCAGAAACTGTTCTCCGCCATCAGGCAATACAGTCTTCAGGGGCGGATAACCATTGAGATAACCGAATCCGAGGGTATGGACAACCTCAGCGAACTTGCGGCGTTCGTCAGTCAGGCGAAGCAGGAGGGCTGCCTCATCGCCATCGATGATTTCGGCACGGGCTATTCCAACTTCATGTACATCCTGTCGCTCCAGCCGGATTTCCTTAAAATAGACGGTTCCATCACACGCCAGATCCTTGAGTCAAAGCGTGCCCGCCTGCTTACGGAGACCATAGTCAG
The DNA here is from genome assembly GCF_004339245.1 of Seleniivibrio woodruffii. Classification (NCBI taxonomy): domain Bacteria; kingdom Pseudomonadati; phylum Deferribacterota; class Deferribacteres; order Deferribacterales; family Geovibrionaceae; genus Seleniivibrio; species Seleniivibrio woodruffii. The sequence continues at coordinate 209,889 of NZ_SMGG01000004.1, read as the reverse complement.
CATGTGCAACAGAGCGGGAATTAAGACCATCGGCGAATTTGTTTCATCCGAGGAGATATACACCCTGATGAAAAATATGGGCGTGGACTACGTTCAGGGGTATTATTTCGGTAAGCCGGAAGTGGAACTGCTGTAACAAATAGTCACTCTATTCGACAATTAATCAGAAATGGACTCATACAGCCTTCGGCTAGTGAGCAATAGCGAAGAGTCTCACGATTGAGATTCTTCGGCTAAAGCCTCAGAATGACGCTTATACGTCCCACATCCTATACAGCCGTCTCATTCTTCAATAATTGCTATTCCTTTCCTTGTATTTATCGGCGATATGTTTTAAATTGTTTTTACGAACATAAATTTTCAGGTGACGCTATGATAAAGAAAGAGCTTCTTGATGTTTTGGCATGTCCGAAATGCAAGCAGAAAGTCAGAGAATCGAAAGACGGGAAATACATAGTCTGCGACACATGCAAACTGCTGTACGACATCCGTGAGGATATCCCCGTTATGCTCATTGACGAAGCAAAACAGGTGGAAGACACAGGCGGATACTGATATGGAGATACTAAGCTCCGCACAGATGGCCGAGGCCGACAGCTTTACCATTAACACCATAGGGATACCCTCTGCGGTGCTGATGGAGAATGCGGCGGGGGCTTTCGTCCGCATACTGCTTGAGAAACAGCCGGAAATGACATCGGCGGCGGTGGTCTGCGGATGCGGAAATAACGGCGGCGACGGACTGGCGGCGGCGAGACATCTCACCAACGCAGGAATACATACCGACGTATATCTTGCCTGCGACCCCGAAAAACTTAAAGGGGACGCACTCACCAACCTGAACATACTGAAAAACTATCCTATAAACGTTTTCACGGTCACAGAAGACGAAATACCCTCATTCGAGGGATATGACGTCACGGTGGACGCACTGTTCGGCACAGGGCTGAAACGCCCTCTGGAAGGCTTCTATGAGGAGCTGGTCTACAGCATGAACCTTTCCGCCGAATATATCGCATCCGTTGACATCCCCAGCGGACTTTCAGGCGACTCATGGCTTGTCGAAGGCACGGCCGCTGATGCCGACCTTACGGTAACATTCGCCCGTCCGAAATATCCCCATGTGATGTATCCCGCCCGAAAGCTCTGCGGCGAGGTTATCATTGCGGATATATCCATCCCCGATTTCGCAATTTCGGGCTGCGACACATTCCTTTTAACACCGGACAACCTGCCCGCCATCACCCCCAGGGAACCGGACAGCCACAAAGGGCATTTCGGTCATGCGGTGGTCATAGGCGGAAGTGCCGGCAAATCCGGCGCAGTGCTCATGGCATCCCGTGCATGTGCAGTCTGCGGTGCGGGGCTGACAACCTCGGCAGTTCCGGCAGGCATACTTGCCGCCGCCGAGAACGCCAACCCTGAAATAATGACTTTCCCTGTGGGGATTTCCGGCATCTTCACCGCCAACGGTGCGGACAGACTGGCGGAGTTTCTGAAAGGCAAAACAGTTGCCTCAATAGGCATGGGAATCGGTACGAACCCTGAAACGGCAGAGTTCCTTGACCATATAATCGAGAATACAGACCTTCCGCTGTTAATAGATGCAGACGGAATAAACCTGCTTCAGCAGAAGCATTATAAAAAACTCTCAGGCAGATGCGCCATAACTCCCCACATAGGCGAGTTTGCAAGGCTCCTGAAGCTTACGACCGATGAAGTGAACAGAGACAGGCTTAATCTGGCAAGAAAATTCGCCTCCGAAACGGGAATAATCCTTGTGCAGAAATCCGCCGACACCCTAATTGCCCTGCCCAACGGACTTGTTTTTGTCGACATCTCCGGCTCACCCGCTCTCAGCAAGGGCGGCAGCGGCGACTGTCTGACAGGGCTTATAACAGGCTTTGCGGCGCAGGGATTCGATCTGGATTTCGCATGCATGCTGGGCAGTTTCACCCTCGGCCGTGCGGCGGAACTGGTGCTTGAGACCATGAACGAAAAGACCGTGCTCACCACGGACATAATAAACACTGTCGGGAAAGTGCTGGATGAACTGGAACAGAATTCTTGAGAGCGAAGAGGACACAAAAAAGTTTGCCGAAGAGGCGGCGGAGTTTCTGAAAGGAAAGGTCGTTCTGCTGAACGGAACTCTTGGCGCAGGCAAAACCTTTTTTGTAAAGTGCATTGCGGAGCATTTCAACTGCACGCCCGCATCCAGTCCGACCTTCACCCTGCACCAGCAGTATGACGGCGACATAACCATCCGCCATTTCGACCTTTACAGGCTGAACAGCTTCCACGAGCTTGAGAACATCGACTTCTTCGGCATACTGGAATCCGGTGACACATGCTTTGTTGAATGGGCGGAAAAATTTAATCTGCACGATGAGCTTGAAAAATATATTGAAATAAATATAACTGTACTGGACACAAACAAAAGAGAAATTACGGCGGTGCTGAATTGTTGATGAAACCTGAAATCTGCCCCTTCTGCGGCGAAAAAAGACTCGAAGAACTCGAACCCACCGAAATAATGGTGGATAACTCCCTCTGGGTGATACACCACTATGAGTGCCAGTTCTGCACGGAGGTCTTCGACAAGATAATCCCCGAAGGCGAGCTGGAATACGATATAGATGAAGAGGCCGACATTTACGGTGACACTGATGAAAAAAGATTCCGCAACTGACCTGTTGGGCAGTCTTTCGGAGGACGAGCTTCAGCGCATCGTCATGCTGAAAAGCGGACTTGAGGATCTGAACCTCATACTTCAGGAGATTGAGGATACCTACAACAGGCTTGCCGAAATAGGAATTAGCGAATACGAGAAGAAAAACCAGAAGCTGAGACTGCTTACACTGGAAAAATATCTTCTCGACCTGAACGAAAAGGTCAATTCCGCCATGGGCAAACCGGACGAAAAATCTAAACTTTCATAATAAACGGAGACACTTCCCAATGCAGAAAGAATACCCTACACGAATTAATCCTTCTGAATTTGAAGCTGAACTATACGGCGAGTGGAGCGAAAAAGGCTATTTTCATGCTGACGAACACAGCAAAAAACCGCCCTATTCCATAGTCATTCCGCCCCCCAACGTAACAGGTTCTCTGCACATGGGACACGCCCTGAACAACACCCTGCAGGACATAATGATCCGCTTCCACAAGCTGAACGGCTATGAAACCATGTGGATGCCCGGAACAGACCACGCAGGAATCGCCACACAGAACGTTGTCGAGCGTCTTCTGGCCTCCGAGGGCACAAGCCGTCATGAACTGGGACGTGAAAAGTTCATAGAAAGGGTCTGGGAATGGAAAGCCCAGTCCGGCGGAACCATCATCAATCAGCTGAAACGCCTCGGCTGTGCATGCGACTGGGAGAGAGAACGCTTCACAATGGACGAAGGCCTCAGCCGTGCAGTCCGCAAGGTGTTCGTATCGCTCTACAAAGAGGGGCTTATCTACCGATCCGACTATATTGTCAACTGGTGCCCCAGATGCCACACAGCCCTCTCCGACCTCGAAGTTGAACACGAGGAGATCGACGGCGCATTTTACCACATCTACTACCCCGTTAAGGGAACAGATATAAAACTTGAGGTTGCGACAACCCGTCCCGAAACAATGCTGGGCGACACGGCCGTTGCCGTTCACCCTGAGGACGAAAGATATAAGCACCTCATCGGCAAGACAGTTGTTCTGCCCATCCTCAACCGTGAGATACCCATCATCGGTGATGAATACGTCGACATGGATTTCGGAACAGGCTGTCTGAAAGTGACACCCGCCCACGACCCCAACGACTTCCTGCTGGGCATGAAGCACAACCTTGAGAACGTCAGCGTCATGGACGAGAACGCCGTAATCAACGAGAACGGCGGCGAGTTCTGCGGTCTGGACAGGTTCGAAGCACGCAAACAGGTGGTCGTAAGACTTGCCGAGCTTGGCCTCTTCGTTGCAAAAAAGACCCACCAGCACAAGGTCGGACACTGCTACAGATGCAAAACCGTCATCGAACCCAGAATAAGCCTCCAGTGGTTTCTGAACATAAAAGAGATGTCCAATGCCGCAGTGAACGCCGTTCAGTCCGGTCAGATAGTTATCAAGCCCGAAACATGGCACAAGACGTTCTACAACTGGATGAACGACATCCGTGACTGGTGCATCTCCAGACAGATATGGTGGGGACACCGTATTCCCGCATGGTACTGCAAATGCGGAGAGATAATGGTCGAGGAGGAGACTCCCGAAAAATGCTCACGCTGCGGCAGCACAAACCTTGAGCAGGAGACGGACGTTCTGGACACATGGTTCTCGTCCGGTCTGTGGCCGTTCTCCACACAGGGCTGGCCGGAGAACACCGACACACTGCAAAAGTTCTACCCCACATCCACCCTCATCACAGGATTTGACATTCTGTTCTTCTGGGTGGCAAGAATGATGATGTTCGGCCTCAAATTCATGGACAAGGAACCTTTTAAAGAGGTCTACCTCCACGCTCTCATCCGTGACAAAGACGGCCAGAAAATGAGTAAATCCAAGGGGAACGTTATCGACCCCCTCACAATGATAGACAAATACGGAGCGGACGCATTCCGCTTCACCCTTGCGGCCTTTGCGGCACAGGGCAGAGATATCAAACTGGACGAAGCCAGAATCGACGGCTACCGCAGTTTTGTGAACAAGATATGGAACGCATCCCGTTTCATCCTAACAGGCTACAACGGTCAGAAATTCACAGCCGACACCAGGCTCTCACTTGAGGACAAGTGGATCCTGCAGAACCTGAAAGAGACCGAAGAAAAGGTTTCGAAAGCCGTTAAGAACTACGACTTCAACGAGGCGGCACTGGCTGTTTACCATTTCTTCTGGCATAAGTTCTGCGACTGGTACATCGAGCTTATCAAGCCCAGAATATACGACGAGACCAAGCGTGACGATGCATACGCAGTTGCGGCATACGTTATAGAAAAATCTCTGGTGCTTATGCACCCCTTCATGCCGTTTGTGACAGAGTACATCTACAAGCTAGTAACTGACAAAGAATCCATCATGCTCGCTGACTGGGAAAAATTCGACTTCGCCTATTCCGAAGAAATGACGGAGATGGAGGAGATAATCGAGCTTATCGGGCTTATCAGAAACATCAGGGGCGAATACAACGTATCCATGTCCAAACAGCTGAAAGCCTATGTCAAGACCGACAGAGAGCTGACCAAGACGGCATTCGCAAAATACAGGGATATGGTCATGAACCTTGCAAGGCTTGAGGTTCTGGAAATGACCGATTCCGCAGTGCCCAACGCATCGCAGAACATTGCGCCCTCTTTCGAGGTATACGTTTCCCTTGAGGGGCTTGTGGATGTTGAAGCAGAGATCCAGAAACTTGAAAAAGAGCTGGTGAAGCTGGAAAAAGACCACAGCATCTACGGCGGCAAACTGAAAAACGAAAACTATCTGAAAAACGCCCGTCCAGAGGTCGTTGAGAAGGATAAAGAGAAATTTGCCGAGATTGATGATAAACTTAATAAAGTTAAAGAGACAATAGAGAGGCTGAAAGGACAATGCTGAGAGAAAAACTCGTAAGGCTCGCTCTGGAAGAGGACATCGGCACAGGCGACCTGACAGCGAAGGCTTTCCGTGACTACGAAAAACTGAGCGCCTTTGCATATCTGGCAAAAGAGGACTTCATACTCTGCGGAACCAAGACCGCCCGCATTGTGTTCAATGAGCTGAACGCAGGCATCAACACCATCTTTTACAAAAAAGACGGCGACCTTGTGCAGAAAGGCGAAATATTCGGCGAGGTCAACGGTCCCGTATACTCGATCCTCTCCGGCGAAAGGACATCTCTGAACTTCCTCCAGAGGCTTTCGGGCATAGCCACCAACACGGCGGCATATGTTAAGGAGCTTGAGGGAACAAACATAAAGATTCTGGACACCAGAAAGACCACACCCGGCTGGCGGGTTATGGAGAAATACGCTGTTCTCATCGGCGGCGGAAACAACCACCGAATGGGGCTTTTCGACGGCGTAATGCTTAAGGACAACCATGTGGATGCGGCGGGAGGGATCACTCCTGCGGTGAACCTTGTCCGCAGAAACATCCCCAGCACGGTAAAGATCGAGGTCGAGGTGCGCAACCTCGCCGAAGCCAAGGAAGCGGCCGAGGCCGGAGCGGACATAATCATGCTCGATAACTTCAAGCTGGAGGATATGCCTGCGGCAATAGAGGTTATCGCTAAACGTGCAAAAATAGAGATTTCAGGCGGCATCACAAAGGAAAAACTGAAAAACTTCCGCCATCTGGACATAGACTATATTTCCGTAGGCGCACTGACACATCAGGCAGTCAGCGTCGACATGAGTCTTAAAATCAGAAAATGAAATGCTGTCAGAAGATAAGGAAGCTGTTTAACAAAAAGAGCGGGATGGTTTTTGTGGCTGTGGCTGTCAGCTTTTTCATGCTGTACTACTACCGCTCAAACCCTAACGCACTGAAAGTCGGCACACAGGCGCCGGATGTCGCTTTCGAAACCATGGACGGACAAAAGTTTTCTTTAAGCGAATATAAAATGCCTGTGATGCTGGTGTTTTTTAACACGCAAACATTTTTGTCCAGCGGCATATACACTGAGCTGTATCTCAGAAACGTTCCATATCTGAAAGGCATCGACAAAGCCAACCGTGCGAAACTGATCATTGTTACGGACGGAGAGCAGAAAAAAGATATTATACGAGAAAAATTATCCGACTCTCGCTATAAAGTTCTTGAAAATTATATATACTTAAGTAATATTAAACAGGCGGTAAAAGATTACGGGCTGAGTATCTGGCCGCACTTCTTTCTCATTGATACAAATAAACAAATTCTCTATGAGGCCAAGGTTCCTTCACCTGGTATAGTGGACGATATTTTAGACAGGAGTCAGTAATGCAGAACTTTTTCAACGTACAGGACATTCAGGACGAATACGATCTGGTGATATTGGGTGCAGGCCCTGCGGGACTGACAGCCGGAATGTATGCATCCAGAGACAAGCTGAAAGTTCTGATACTGGAAAAACAATTCCCCGGCGGCTACGTTGCCATAACAGAATGGGTTGAAAACTACCCCGGTTTCCACGACGGCATAATGGGCGCTGATCTGTCTGAAAAATTCTTTAACCACGCTGTAAAGTTCGGAGTTCTCGTGCGCAACGGAAACTGCACAAAGGTTGAACTGGACGGCGACTATAAACTCATCCACGTTGAAAACCGTGCAACCCCCGTTAAGACCAAAGCACTCATAATAGGCTTCGGCTGCGAACCCAAAAGGCTTGACGTTCCCGGCGAAAGCAGATTCTACGGCAGAGGAGTCTCCTTCTGCGCAACCTGCGACGGCTCATTCTATAAAGACAGGGTTGTTGCAAGCGTCGGCGGCGGCGAATCCGCCATCGAAGAGGGTGAATACCTCACACGCTTCGCCTCAAAAGTATACATCATCCACAGACGTGACGAGTTCCGTGCATCGAAACTTGCAATGGAGCGTGCCAGAGCTAACCCCAAAATGGAGTTTATTACCAACTCAGTTGTGGACACCGTAAACGGCGAAACGAAAGTCACCGGAGTCACCCTTAAAAACGTTTTAACAGGCGAAAAGAGCGAACTTACCATCGACGGTCTGTTTGTATTCATAGGCCACACAGCCAAAACCGAACTGGTGAAAGATCTGGTTAAGACAGATGAATGGGGCTTCATCGTTGCAGATGAATCCACCAGAACATCCGTTCCCGGCATTTTTGTTGCCGGAGACGTTCGCACAAAAGAATACAAGCAGATAACCACCGCAGTTGCCGACGGCACTGTTGCGGCCAAGAACGCTGAAAAATACATCAACGAAACATTTTCGAAGGCTTAAGTGAGTAAACTGCCCCCCGTAACCTTTGTTCCGACACCCATAGGCAATCTGGGAGACATCACCCTGCGCAGTCTGGAGGCTCTGAAGGAGTGCGACGTTATCTTTGCTGAGGATACCCGCACGGCAAAATCCCTTCTGAGCGCACTTGACATAAAAAAGCCTGTGGAATCCTACCACAAGGATAACGAAGCGCAGGCATCATCCAGAATCCTGCACACTGTGGAGAGCGGAAAAACCGTCTGCGTCATATCCGAAGCGGGCACTCCCTGCATCAGCGATCCGGGCAATACGCTCACATCGGTTCTTGTGCGTGAGAACGTAAAATTTCAGGCACTGCCCGGAGCCACGGCATTTGTCCCTGCGCTGATGATGTCGGGCTTTGACATATCCGACTTCCATTTCCACGGCTTCCTGCCTCACAAGCCCACTGAACGCCTCAGAGAGGCCGAATCCCTCACTGTATACAACACGGTAATCGCTTTTTATGAATCACCCCACCGAATAGAGGACACGCTGAAAACACTGCTCAAGGTTTTCCCCGCTCCCGTCTTCTGTGCAAGGGAGATAACCAAGATGTTCGAATCTTCATATTTCATTCATACAGAAGCGGATATCGAACAGATAGTTAAAAAGGGCGAGTTTGTTGTTGCCGTGAATAACAGAAAAGCTAAAGCCGAAGAAACACCGTCTGACTGCGGCGACACAGCTAAAAAGCTTATCAAGGCGGGATATGGCTCAAAGGACGTGGTCAACATCCTGAAAGCACTGGGATATAAAAGAAACGACGCTTACTCAGCGGTACAGGAGATTATAGAGTCCTGACCCGATAAAGAACAAAGAACCCGCCGCCATCAGAGCCACCAGAAACATCTTCTTATTCCTGACCGTCTTAGGGGTGATCTTGTCCAGCGAAGGCTTAACGCTTTCGGGCACACTGTCTTTAAGCATGTTCAGAAAATCTTCAAAGTTACCGTAAAGCGATGATATGAAAACAAACTTGTTGGGATCGGAAAGGATAAGTATCACCCTCCAGCGGAGGTTGACTATGCCTATCTCCTCCAGATCTGAAAGGCGGATGCTCTTGTCGCCCATAAGGTTTTTAAGGCGCAGTTCGCCATCTTCAACACTGAATCTGCTCACAAGCATGCTGACCAGATTATACAGCAGAAAAACCGTCACCACGGCGCAGATAGCTGATGCTCCGCCGGACGTATCCTTAACAAGGAATGAATATGAAAAGAACAGAGACGAAACAAAAAGAAATATCATTCCGTACACAAGTTTTCTGCTTATCTTATAAACCGTCAATGCTTATCTCCAGCGGAAGGTCATAGAGGAAATCCCTCTTCTGCTTCTCTATATCATTGATTATGTTCAGTGTCATTTCAAAATTTTCGCTCCGCAGGGCGTAAATAAGTTTATATTCCTTTCCTGTCAGCTCGTTGGGGTAACTTTTAATATAGTTGTTCACCGTATCCAGAAGCCTGCGGCCGTTATAGTTCAGCACAAAATACATCATCTTGTACATGTCGGTGTATCTGTCCGATGCTTTCAGGTTAGCCAGCGAGGTGTAAGACGCTTCGGCGTTCACAAAATCCTCTATCCAGAGGAAATAGTAGAGTGACGCCTTGTAAAGCTCTTTATATCGGATATCTATGGAACTCATCTGCTGGAGATATCTGAGAGCGGAAGCTCTGTCCTTTGCCAGAATGCTGTAATAAACCATTTCCTTAAGGGCGGCGTTGTCGTCCTTATATTCGTTGAAGTTCAGCTGAACGGGCTTTTTGCCCCTCTTAAGCAGCGCATAGGACTTCATGAACTTATAGGCTCTGTCGTTAAGCAATCCGGTATCAACGCTGAAGTTCTTGCCCTCTTCCGTTGCGGTGAGATCCCAGATTACCCTGCCTCTGTATATGCTCTTTCTGTTCTTAAGAGGATCAAGAGCGGCATGCCCCTTTCCGGAAAGGAAATCTGCAATGGCGTATACGTTGTTAAAGTATGAGTTCTGCCCTTTGTGCGGCGCAAGATCCTCTTTCACCTTGCTGTAAAGCCCCAGTCCGGTCTCGGCCAGCAGAGCCGAATAGAGTATCGGTTCCGGCAGATTCCGTTTATCCTCAACAGCCTGAACAGCCCTGTCTCTGACTATGTTGTAATAGTCGGAAGGCTTTGTTGTTTTGGTCAGGGTTCTCATTGTTACAGCCAGACCGAGATATGCAGGGAAATGATAGTTGTTCTGTAAAACCGCCATATCGAAATATTTCGATGCCGACTCCATATCCCCCAGGTTGAGCTTTGCAAGTCCCATGTTGTAAAGCGTATACGGGTTATTGTTCAGCATTTCGTTTGCCTTTTCGAACTTGTCGTAGGCCTCGTTAAACCTGTATGCGAACATATCCGCAACGCCTGTGTTGTTCATCCTTATCCCCTCGGAAAACTCCACCGAACGCTCAAGCTCACGCAGTGCGCTGAGTTTTTCGTTCTCCTGAAGCAGCTTGTAGCCCATTGCAACAAAGCTCATCATCTCCGAAGGTTCTATGAAAAGAGGATAGAGCATCAGCGAAAGCATCTGCTCGTATGTGCCGTCAAATCTGTATGAAAAATCTATTTCTTCGATTCTGGGTGTCAGGTGAAAGCGCACGTTCGTATTTCTTGTGAATGAGGTTTCACGCTGAGCCTGTTCCGCCACTGTCTCTTTCAGTCCGGCGACGTTGTTCGTGCTGAAATATACGGCTGTTCTGTACCAGAAATATTCAGGACGGGATTTATTAATCTTTTTAGCATAGACAAGCACGTTGTCATACTTTTTGTATTTCATGTTTATATACGACTGGTAGACGTAATAGTCGTTGTCGGTTTCAGGCGGAACCTTATCAATGAACTGTCTGGCGGGAACCATCTTGTCCTTGAAAATATAATAGGCCACCCTTGCAAGATCCAGAAACGGGGAGGAGCGGTCGGAAAGAAGATCCGCCTCAAGCTCGCCCAGAGGCTCGTAGTATATTATCTTGTGCTTTATGACCATATACAGCATATCGTCTGTCTGAAAACGCTGATAGGCGGCCATTGCCATCCTGCCGGCATCGGCTATCTCGCCCATGCCGAGCTGTATTTCATACTTTAGTCTGTAGTATTCCGATTTATCGGGAAAATCGTTTATCAGCGAGGTTATCTCAGTGTTGGCATCCCTGAAATCGCTGTTCAGGTAATAGGCCCGGGCAAGCCTGTATCTGTAGTCTTCGGCCGGATCCTTACGGATAAGCTCTTTCAGAAGCGCTATTGCGCTTTTGTAGTCGGTAAGTGCCGCATAGTTGAGAGCGGCAAGATTAATTGCTTCCTCCGTGCGGTACATCTCCATGGCTTTCAGGGCGTTCGCAAGTCCCTGAGCGTACATACCTTCGTTATAGTACGCACTGCCGAGGTTATAATAGTCGGTGTAGTCCTTGTCGGCCAGATTTTCAAGAATGGCTATGCCGTTCTTATATTCGCCCACCGTCATCAGGAAATAGGCATAGTTTGACCGGACGTATTTTGAGTTCTCGCCCTTTTTAATTGCCTCCTGAAAATAGGTGGCGGCGAGAGCTGTCTGCCCCCGCTTAAGGTAGATGTTCCCCATGTTCACAAGCATCTTTGCTGTGCTGCTGTTGTTGTCCTTCAGCAGGGTTTTGACGATCTTTTCCGCTTCGGCCAGCTTGTCGGTTTGAATGAGCACCACGGCAAGGTTCATATATGCTTCTTTAAAGGCCGGATTCTCTTTAACAGCCTGTCTGAACGATTCCTCACTCTTCTCAATGTCACCCAGAAGATAATAGCTGACACCCATATTATAGAAAGCAATGGAACGGTTCTGAGCCAGCGCTTCGCTGTAAAAGTCTATTGCATTTGAAAATTCTCCCTTAAGGAAGAATTCGTTACCTTTGGTTATATTTTCATTGGAGTTGATTATGGGGGAGACGATCGGTTTTGCATCCGTCAGCTTCTCTTCCAACTGGGGCTGAGGCTTATCCTGCTTCGAACAGGAGAACATCAGCACAGACAGGAACACCACAGTAAGGATGAGCATCCTGTATGGCAGACGCAGACGTGTCAGTTTAAATTTTTCTCTGCTCATATCCGGCGGCATAATCCTTTATCCCTCCGGCACGGGTTTTTATATATGGACAAATTCCGACTCCATTCGGAAAAAAACTTCCTTTGGACATTAATCGGCAGTTCTGCCCAAAAGTTGATATATTTAAGCCCGCTTAGTGCGGGCTTAAACGATATATTTTATAACTTATTTCTGTGCTTCGTCAATGGCTTCGTTTGCGAGCCTGTCCGCTGTTTTGTTCAGCTCACGCCGGACGTGGGTGAAAGTGACCTTTTTTCCTGCAAGAATGGAATCCAGCTGCTGTTTAAGCATTATCATATCGGGGTGCTTGACCCTGTATATGCCTGTCATCTGCTTAACGATCAGTTCGGAATCCATAAAGAAGTTTATCTCATGGGCATCCGCAACCATAGGGCATTTAGCCGCCTCTATGACCGCTGTGTACTCTGCAAAGTTATTGGTGGCTGTGCCCAGATATTTTTTTCCGGTAAAAATTTCGACACCGTCCGCATAAACTGCGAAACCGCAGGCGGCAGGCCCGGGATTTCCCCGGGATGCGCCGTCTGTGTATATATCAATTTTCGGCATTATTATCTTCGGGCAGGGCGTAAAGGAAGCGCTGGCAGTTGGGGCACTGGAGAAGCTCTTTATCCTTTTTTACCTCAACATAAAGCTGGGGCGGAATTTTTATGCAGCATCCGGTGCATGTTTCGTTTTCAACACGAACCACTGCGAGGTTGTTTCTCGCATCCCTGATCCTCTCATATTTTGAGAGCATGGGCTTTTTGACGACTTTAACAGCCACTTCTCTGGCCGCTTTGTCCGCTGAGAGTCCGCTGATAAGCTCTGAGTTTTCCTCGTCCTTCTGGGTTCTGGTTGACTCAAGCTCCTGTTTCATCTTCTCAAGCTGATCGATCACCGACTGGTTTTCGGCTTTGTATTTGTCAACAGCCTCAGTCAGTTCGATGAGTTTGAGCTCTGACTCATACACGTTCTTTTTAAGAGTGTCCATCTCTTTCAGCACAGCTTCATATTCCTTGTTGTTCTTCACTTCGGGAAGTTTTTTCTGTGCTTTGTCAAGCAGAGCCTTACCCTCTTCGTAAGCTGCTTCCACCTGAATTTTGGCGGCGAGATCTTTCTCATACTTCCTGTTGAACTCGTCGAAAGCCGCCTGTGCCTTATCAAGCTCGTTCTGCGCCTTCTTAACATATTCGGGCTGACCTGCCAGCTTTGCCTCCGCATCGGCTATCAGGTTGTCCAGACGCTGAATCTCGATAAGCTGCGAAATTATCTCCAACATTTACCTTACCTCCAGTTTATGATAGGCGGTTGTTCGTCTATCAGCACTGTATTTATATTAAATTCGTTACCTATTTTTTCTGCCAGATATTTCATGAAGATGCGCTCTGTATGGAAGTGACCCGCATCGACAATAACGATGCCCGCCTCCTGAGCGTCCAGAGCCTCGTGGTGTTTCATATCCCCTGTAACCAGCACATCTGCCCTTCCAACGCATTTTTTCCACATGGAGGCTCCGCTGCCTGTCACGACAGCAAAACGCTTCACACGGGCGGAAAGATCAGCTGTGTTGATGCGCAGGGTGTCCGAACCCAGTGCAAAACGCACTTTGTCAAGAAAACCAGAAAGGGGCATGGGGGTTTCGAAGGAGGCGATGCGCCCCAGACCGTATTCTGCGCCGCCCTCAAGTGGGTAGACGTCGTATGCGACCTCTTCGTAGGGGTGTGCCTCAACGACTTTGTTTATGAGATTTTTTACTTTTGATTTTTCAATGATGGTTTCGATGCGGTGCTCGGCGACCTCTTCAATCTCGCCCAGGCTGCCCATGAACGGCTTTGCCCCTTCGCAGGGCTTGAATCTTCCCGTGCCCTCAGCCGAGAAAGACACGTCGGAGTAGTTGCCAATGTTGCCCGCACCCGCCTCAGCCATGGCCTTTCTGACCTGCTGCGAATGCGTCACCGGCACAAAGACGATGAACTTGACCATTTCCTTGTGCCCCTCTGTAACAAAAATCTCCTCAACTTTTCCGTTGAGCAGAGAACAGAGGTGGTCGTTAAGGCTGTAATCAGCAAGGTCTAGACTGGTGTGATGAGAGAGTATGGAAAGCCCGTTCTGTATGGCTTTAATGACTTTTCTGTCGAAAGGTCTGTCGAAGCAGAGGCTTTTCAGAGAGCCAAAAAAAAGGGGGTGATGAGTTATCAGAACCTCACACCCCTCTTCTATTGCTTTGTTTATAACTTTGTCGGTCGGGTCAAGTGCGAATGCGGCTTTAGTGATTTCCCTGTCGTCAGGTACTATCTGGTTCCCGCTGTTGTCCCAATCGTATTGGCGACTCTTGTCAGCGATAGCCTTCTCCAAGTAATTTCGTAAATCTCTTACTTTTGTCACTTACCTTTCCCGTTTTATTTAAAAGAATGGGCCAAGCTGGACTCGAACCAGCGACCTACCGGTTATGAGCCGGTGGCTCTAGCCAACTGAGCTATTGGCCCTTGCAGAGTTGATGTTTTTACTCGTAAATTACGAGTTTGTCAACACTTTTATTCGGTAAAAGTTTTTAAAATTCTGCTTCTTGTGGGGTGGCGGAGTTTCCTCAATGCTTTTGCTTCGATCTGTCTGATACGTTCGCGTGTGACATTGAACTTCTTACCTACCTCTTCAAGTGTATGGTCGGAGTCGCAGTTTATTCCGAAGCGCAGTTTAAGCACTTCCGATTCTCTGTGGCTCAGGGTTTCCAGAATCTGCTGAGTGTGCTCCTTCAGTTTCAGGTATGTAACCTCTTCTGAGGGGTTCTTAGCGGATTTATCCTCGATAAAGTCGCCAAGGCTCGAATCCTCGTCCTCACCTATGGGTGTTTCAAGGGATACGGGTTCTTTAGCGATCTTCATGACCTTTTTAATTTTCTCCACAGGAATATCCATTTTAAGGGATATCTCCTCGGGTGTGGGTTCACGACCCATATCCTGCTGGAGCTGACGGGTAATCTTCATCATCTTGTTGATGGTTTCGATCATGTGCACGGGAATCCTGATGGTTCTGGCCTGATCGGCAATGGCTCTTGTTATGGCCTGACGGATCCACCATGTTGCATAAGTGGAGAATTTATAGCCCCTCTTATACTCGAACTTCTCAACTGCTTTCATAAGGCCGATGTTCCCTTCCTGAATAAGGTCGAGGAACTGAAGACCTCTGTTGGTATATTTTTTGGCGATGGACACAACCAGACGCAGGTTGGCCTCGATAAGTTTAGACTTGGCGGACTCTGTCTCAGACTCGCCCATAATCAGGCTGTCATGAATAACGTCCAGCTCGGCCTTGTCAAACCCGAGGTTGCTCATTGATGCGTCAAAATTCTTCTTCGCCGCTTTAAACTTTTTAAGGATGGTCGCAATGTCGTTTGCGCCCATACCTCTTGCCTCGCAGGCTCCCTTTATCCTGTCTTCGCAGACCTGCGAAAGATCCTGATAGTCGGTGAGCTTAACAACACGGCAGAGCTTCTCAAGCTCCCTTGTGCTGTCGATGATGGCTGAGTAGGCTGATTTTATATCTCCTGCAATATTGCAGATCTTGGAATAATTTACTTTAATTTCAAGGAGTTTTCCGGTGATCTCGTCCACCGTTTCGTGCATGGTCTGCTTAAGGGTGAGAACCTCGTCCAGACCCAGCTTGTTCTCTTTAATTCTGTCATTGATTATGATGTTCTGCTTAAGCTTTGCGGCTATATCTTCAAGGATGGTGATATACTGCTCTTTGATCTGGAGCTCTTTTTCGTCCGCAGCTGAAACCGAGTTGATGTCTTCGGCCTCGGGAGTTTCCTCTTCGGTCTCCTCCTCTTCCTCAGGCTCGATAAAATCTTCTTCTCCTTCCTCTTCTTCCTCTCTCTCTTCGACCGTGTCCAGATCATCATCGATGTTTCTTATGATGTCCGCATCCGGCTCATCCATATCGACATGCTCGGGTTCCAGCTCGTCCTCTATATCTATAATGTCTTTAAGCCTCATGCTGTCGTTTTTGATGCCTTCGGCTATTTCCATTATTTTAGCTGCTGTTTTCGGGTAGAGAAGTACGGCACGCAGAACCTTTCTCTGCCCGTCTTCTATCTCTTTGGCGACTTCTATCTCCTCGTCACGGTTAAGCAGGGGGATGTTTCCCATCTCCTTAAGGTAGAGTCTGACAGGGTCATCGGTGCTGATTGTCTCTTCGCCAACGTCTTTAAGCAGCCCGAAAGACTCTTCATCGTCATCGTCAACATCATCATCGGCGGTGAAAAGACCGGGCTTGTCCACTTTGCTGTCGATAACATCGATCTTAAGCTGCGCCAGCAGCATCATGATCTCGTCGATAAGCTCAGTGGTAAGTATATCATCCGGCAGGTTTTCATTGATCTCATCAAAGGTCAGGAAGCCTTTTTCCTTTCCCAGTGCGATAATGTTTTTGACTTCAGGGCTTTTTATCTTTCTCGACATCAGGCTCAATCCTCCGAATTCCTTTTGTGCATCATACGGCGTGCCTGTTCGAACCTTTTAATGGCCAGTTCACGCGCATCCGCCCCGCCATCCGACTGTTGAATAGCTTTAGACAGGGTGTCCATAACTGAATTGGAAATCAGCTTTTCTCTGGCAGCTGCCGCCAGTCTGTAGATATCGGTTTCCGGCATTTTGATAACGGCTTCCGATAGTTCGCTGCCCACATCAGGTGAGCACAAAAGGACACTGATATTATCACCATCACGCAAAACATCAAGAACTTTCTTATAAATCTCAGCCAGTTTTTTATCGTTAAAAAACTCGGGCAGAATATTTTCCGTCTGCATAAGAGCTACGTCTTCCGGAAGTTTGAAAAGTGTGGCGATAAACTCGCGTTCATAAATGTATGTTGTGCCTCGGTCCGTGTTTCGCACAGGCCGCTTGCTAACTATTTTTAAACTATTATTTGCCGCAGAAAGGTCAATATCCTTTTTTAATATTTCTTTTCCCACGTTAAATATTTCCGCCAGTTTATCGGCGTAATGCTCTTTTCTGTAAGGGCTTTTCACCTTAACCAGAAGCTGTTTCATCCTTTCCAGCGCCCTGAGGCTTGAGTTCATATCCCCTGCCGCCTCAGCCAGAGTTTCCGCTGTAAAAACAAAAAGATCCTTTCGTGTCTCCAGAAGCTTCCCGAAGCCTTCGGCTCCTTCCCTGTCGAGGAAGGTGTCGGGGTCGTCATCCTTGGGCAGGAATATCACCGACGGAAAACTGTCCGCAGCAACAAAGACATCAAGGCTTTTCAGAGCCGAGTTGTATCCGGCATCGTCGCCGTCATACAACATATATATATCATCGGTAAAACGCTTGAGCAGTGCCACATGGTCGGATGTCAATGCGGTGCCCATGGTGGCGACACTGTTTCCGAACCCTTTGTCGTGCAGGCGCATAACATCGAAATAACCTTCGACTATAAGCACATGCCCTTTTTTGCGGATATGTTCCTTCGCATGATCGAGGTTGAAAAGCACCTTTCTTTTCTTAAATATCTCCGTTTCGGGAGAGTTTATATATTTGGGCATCTGCCCCGAAATAGTTCTGCCGGAAAAAGCGATTGTCCGCCCGCTGACTCCCCTGACAGGGATCATGACCCTGTCGAAGAACATCAGGCGCATGCCGAACTGCCCCTCTTTGAACAGTCCTGAGTTGATCAGAACGCTTTTGTCATACTTGCGGACGTATTTCTCCGTGTCGAACTTCTGGGGGAACCATCCCACCATGAACTTTTCAAGGAGCGAGTCGGAAAAGTTTCTGCTTTTAAGATACGTCAGAGCCTCTTTTCCTATGCCGGAATAGAGATTCCTGCGGGAATCGAGCACCAGTTCCTCATGGAGTGCGGCGATGTCCTTTGCCGTCTGGCTGACCTCCGCCCCCTCATACTCCATCTCAACGCCGTATCTGTCTGCCAGAAAACGGACGGCTTCAGGAAATGGAAGGCTGTAGTAGTTCATCACAAAAGATATTATGTTTCCGCCGGTTCCGCAGCCAAAACAATGGTAAAAACCTTTGTCGGGATGCACGTTGAACGACGGTGTCTTCTCCGAATGGAAAGGACACAGCCCCTTGAAGCTGTTTCCAAGCTTTTTCAGGGGCACAACATCATTTATGATCTCGTAAATATCGCTGGCTTCTAAAATTTCATCTATTTTTGACGATGGTATTTTCATAGGTTAAAAAGAATAAGCTCCGTATACATACTTATATTTTATAGACAAAGAACCAAATATCAAATATATTTTGCCCATGCTGTCAATTAATAATTTATCGGTGGAACTGAAAACAAAGGACAATCCTTTCATCATTCTGCGGGATATCAGCTTTTCCCTGAAAAAAGGGGAAATACTGGGAATCGCCGGAGAATCGGGAAGCGGGAAGACCATTCTGGCCAAAACCATCCTGAATCTCATCAGAAAACCTGTGGTTAAAACCGCAGGAACCATCTCGCTTGACGGCAGAGAACTCGTCACCGAAAAAGATTTTGCATCTGTGCGTGGAAACAGGATATCAATGATATTCCAGAACCCCACAGGCTCACTGAACCCCGTGTTCACCATCGGTCAGCAGATCACAGAGGCGATCCTCACCCACAATCCAAAAATGTCAAAGGCCGAAGCCAGACAGAAGGCCATTGAACTGCTCACAGAGGTTGAGATACCCCACCCTGCCGAGCGCATGAACTCATATCCGCACCAGCTTTCGGGCGGAATGAACCAGAGGGCGATGATTGCTATTGCCCTGTCGTGCGACCCCGAAGTGCTCATTGCGGACGAACCCACAACCGCACTTGATGTCACCATTCAGCAGCAGATACTTAACCTTATAAAAAAGCTGAACCGTGAGAAAAATCTCTCTGTGATATTCATAACCCACGATCTGGGACTGCTCACCAGAATTGCAGACGAGAGCTTCATCATGTACGCCGGGGAGATTATGGAGCGGCTCACGGGAACAGACCTGCAGGCCGGAAACATACGCCATCCGTACACGAAGGCACTGAGGGAATGCGTGCCCGCCATAGGCGAGACAAGAGAATACCTGAATACCATCAAAGGCACAATAACTTTCAACAGCGCGGAGTTCGACTCAAAGTGCATTTTTGCCGAAAGATGCGGAAGAAGAACCGACAGATGCCTGACGGAAAAGCCCGTTTTCGGGAACGGCTTTTCATGCCATAACCCTTACTAGACCTTTATACTCTTCCATTTTCCGCTTCTGAAACGCACCAGAAGTATACCCGCCCGCACAACGGATTCTATCATGGCCACCAGATATACCCATACCGAGTTTGTGACATAGAATGTCAGTATCCATGCAGGAAGAATGCGAAGTCCCCAGAGGGAGACGGTGTTAATATAAAAGGTCACGTTAGTATCGCCCGCACCACGCAGACTGCCCGAAACAACAAAACACACGGCCAGAGGAACCTGCGAGATACCCATTATCCGCAGATACCACACTGCGTTCTCTATGGTGGCCTCATTATCGGTGAACATTCTCGCCAGACCATGAGGAAACACAGCCATAAGAAGCCCAAGCACACCCATTATAACCGATGCGGAAATGACGGCGGCCGTCGCATCCTTCTCAGCCTCATCCGGCTTTCCTGCTCCGATGCCCTGCCCCACCAGAGCCATACTGGCAAAGATGAACCCTACTCCGGGCATGAACGCAAGCCCTTCGATACGCAGTCCCACCTGATAGCCCGCCAGAGCGTCAACTCCGAACTTAGCCACCAGTGCCGACAGAACAATATACGAAGGATGCGCCACAATACGTTCCAGCCACGCCGGAACAGCAACCTTTATCCCTCTGATAAGCAGGGTAAGATCCCACTTTGAAACAATTCTGATTTCGCTGAATGTCAGGTAATACCAGATATACACGGCAAGCTGACAATAGATGGTTATGGCGGTGGCAAGCGCCGCACCCTGAACACCCATTTCAGGAAAACCGAATTTTCCGAAGATGAGCACCCAGTCCAGAACAACATTTATCAGGTTGCCGAATATGCTGATATAAAAAGGAACTTTCGTCTGACCTATGGCGTTCAGGCCGCTGAAAAGCACGCCCTGAATGAAAAGTGCAGGCATTGCGTATGAATAGGTTGAAAGATAGATTGCACCGTCACGCACAACCTCGGCATCCGTACCCAGAATTTCGAAAAGAAACGGCGAATGGAAAACGCAGAAATACATCAGCGGCAGAGAGATAACGAACGAGAACAGAAACATCATATAAACTGTCTGCCCGGCTCTGTCCATCTCCTTTGAGCCGTAAAAACGGGACACAAGAACGTTGGTTCCCACATACACTATCGACATGAACGCATACAGCATTGTCGTGTACTGCATGCTGACACCAACCGAAGCAAGGCTCACCGAGGAAATACGCCCCACGAAAAGCATATCCACCATAGACTGAACAATGTTCATAAAGTTGTGAAACACCGCGGGCATGGAGATTGCGAGCACCCTGCGGTACCTGTCATTAAGACGAATCATAAATTGTTAATACTCCGGTATTTTTGCATTCATGCGATAAAATATACTCTAATACCTGTGAAAGTTTATTGCAATAAATCAGTTTTGGTTTTACAATAAGTGCAAATAAAATGGTATTTCACTGAATAGGTTTTCTAAAATGATTAGCAAACTCTTTAATAAAAAACCTGCTGGGGAAAAAGCAAAAGACCCCATATCTATCTATGTTAATAAGCTGTGCGATAATTTCGCTAAAAATATAACACTGGATGAAAGGATTGAAGATACTGTTTTCTCCGTGGTAGACACGGAGACCACAGGACTCGACCTTGCAACGGCAAAAATAATCAACGTTGCCGCAGTAAAAGTTCAGAACTTCAAAATCATCGATTTCTATAACTCATTCATAAATCCCGAAATTGACATCCCAGCAGAATCAATCAAATGGCACAACATAACAAACGAAATGGTAGAGGATAAACCTACAGCGGGAGAGGTTCTGCCGGATTTCATAAATTTTGTGGGCAGTTCGGTTATAGTCGGCCACCATATCAACTTCGACATAAAGATGATCAATAAAGAGCTTAACGAGTGCTACGGCTGTTCCATGAACAACCAGTGGCTGGACACAATGTTCATATACTCCAGAGCCATACGCAAAAAAGAGGAGCACGTCAGTCTCGATTTTCTCCTTTCTAAATATCAGGTTGTCTGCAACGGCCGCCACACGGCACTGGGCGACGCACTGGCAACTGCCGAGGTTTTTGCCAAGATGATGAGCCAGTCGAAATCCGAGTTCCCGTCTTTGCGAAAACTCATAGACAGCCAACGACTTATAACGGGGTAAAATAAATTTACAGTTAACCTTGCCATTGACTGTCAGGTTTATATCCTGTATGTTTCAGCTATGGGTGATTTCAGACTTAACGTTCTAAAAGAAATTCTGAACAGTTACGAAAAATTCTTTATCCATCTTATGCCGCATCCTCAGCTGATAATCGGCTCCAGAGGGCTTGTGGGCGAAGAGAAAAAGAACGGCATCGTGCTGGTTTTCAGCTCATATTCATACGACAAACTGAGCATGGAAGACGATTCTGTAACCGTTAATATGAAATTTTCAGGAAGCTGGGAGAGCCTTTATATTCCGGTGGACGCCATAAGCGCAATATTCAACGACCCCGTCAAACCGGAGTTCATGTTCAGCTTTAAACCGCAGAACAGAAAATCCGCCCCGCAGCCTGTGGAAAAAGAGACTTCTGACGATGAATCGGAAGACACGGAAACCTCATCAGGCGGTAGCAACGTTATCCAGTTCAAAAGAAAGAACTGATCAATAAAGAAACCCGCCAACAGTTCACGTCACTGCGAGGGCGACAGCCCGTGGCAGTCTTCAAATCAGCTTTACGACTACACTTAGATTTCTATCCGGTCTTCATATGGAAGATTGCTTTAGCTCGCAGCAAGCTGCTTCGTACAGCCTTCGGCTAGTGTCATGATATTCCTCGCAAAGACGAATTTACGTCACTGCGAGGGCTTTAGCCCGTGGCAGTCTCATCACTCTGAAATATCAAACACACCTATATCCCGGTCTCCTCTATTTCAGGACTGACGTTCTTATACTGCGGCATTACCATACCAACGGTCGCATTGATGTAGGTCGGGTCGGCCACGGTGTATTTTTTGCCTTTGTATGTGAGAACCGCTCCTGTGGACTTATCGCCGAGGTCAACAGCAGTTGCGACGTGGTCGGGAAAGTTCAGCATGACCACATCCCTTTTAAGCAGTTTCTCCACCAGATAGGCAAACAGAACGCTTCTGTCCTCGCAGTCACTGTAGGGATAATAGATAACTTCCTGTGCAAAGAAGAATTTCTCTTTTCCGAACTGCTGATCGTCGGTTTTATAGTTAAACGCAGTCTGGACGAAGCGAAGAAGAATGTTAACCGCTTCATCGGTGCTCTTTCCGTCCACTATCTTTTCCAGTGACGGAAGAACAGTTTTATCCACCCACATCGGCACACCTGCTGAGGTATAAACCGCCAGATCGGTCTGCGGGAAAGCAGTGTAATAGGATATGTCATATTTGTTTGCCACGGCTTTGACCGTGTATTTTTCTTTGTTATATTCGAAGCTCAGGTCCCTGTCGAAGCGTGCAAAAGAGAGCTTGGGCTGTTTCATCCTCATAAAACTGACGGATTTCACAGCGTCGGGATAGTTTCCTTTGTAGGTATAGACAGGTTCTGACGAGGTGTTTTTCTTTTCCAGTGTGTCCACAACGTAGTATCGCTGGTTGTCGAAAGTGTAGAACGAAACTCCGTAGAGTCTTGTGTCCATTGGCATCATTATTCTGGTCTCACCGGATTTGGTGTAGCCCAGTTTGGTGCTGTATCCGCTCTTATTCAGGAAGAACCACGCTAGCATCTTCTGCTCGGTGGAATCGAACCTGAGTTTTGAGGTGAATCTGTCCACCATCATAACGTAGCCCCAGTCGCCCAGATCGTTCTTTTTTGCGGCTGACTGCATATAGGCCACTGATTTTTTATAGTCTGCGGCGGCAACGGTCTCCCACCATTTTGCGATATTATCCGATGAAAGTGGTTTCTGGACGTTGGCTTTCAGTCTTTTGTCATAGGGAATCTTAAGGGCAAGGCCGTAGAACGCCAGATCGACAACCTCTCCTTCATCCGCAGGGACAAAGAAGGGCTTCGGCTCAGGTATCTCTCCGGTGAAAGAGGGCTGAGGCTCTTTGGGTGCTATCGGTTCCTCTTTGGGTTTGGTGACGGGTTTCGGCTGTTCTTTCACAGGCTCTGGCTTCGGCTGCTCCTTAACAGGTTCAGGCTTTGGCTGTTCCTTAACGGGTTCGGGTTTCGGAACAGGCACAACAACGGGAGCGGGTGCAGGCTTAGGCACAATCTTTACAGGTTCAGGCTTTGTTTCCGGTTTCGCCACCGGCTGTTTCACAGGTTTCGGGTCTTCATAGGGCTTCTGAGGCTTCTGCCCTTTATATTCCTGCCACTGCTGTTTCAGAAAGTCCGAGAACTGCCTGTCGATTTCATCGACATAGGCCTTATACTGTCCCATGACAGACTTTTTATAGTCTTCAAAACTGTCTGCGCTGTAAGCTGAAAAAGTGAAAATAAGTGAAATGGTTAAAGCTGTAAACCCCTTCATATCCGTCTCCCTTGGTTTATATATTCAATAATACAACTTAGAGAGACGGGATACGAGGGAAAAGTAACATTTATCCGTTAATTAAAATGAACTTCGATGATTTCGTATTCGATATCGCCGCCGGGAGCCTGAACTATAACGTCATCTCCGGCCTTTTTGTTCACCAGCGCACGGGCGAGGGGCGACATGATCGATACGGTTCCTTTTGAGATATTCGCCTCGTCTGGACCGACGATCTTATATTTTTTCTTTTCGGATGTTTCAACATTTTCAATTACGACAGTTGCTCCGAAAACGATCTTCTCGCCTGAAAGTGAAGACGTATCTATGACCTGAAATCTGCCCATCTTGCTTTCCAGTTCGGCAATGCGGGCTTCTATCATACCCTGACGCTCTTTGGCGGCATCGTATTCGGCATTTTCACTGAGGTCGCCATGGCTTCTGGCCTCTTCGATTGCCAGCACGATCTCTTTCCTGTCCACAGACTTAAGCCGCTCCAACTCTTTTTTAAGCGTTGCATACCCTTCAGTAGTGATCGGGATCCTATCCATCCTTTTCCTCCGAGACTTTCCTACCGGTTACGAAGCTGTTAATATACCCGTCCTTGAGTCTTATTTCAAGCTCATCTTGAAGAGTGACGTCAAAAACGCTTTTAACTGCTCTTTTGTTCAGACTCACACGGGCATAGCCCTTTTCCAGCAGATTGTCCGGATTAAGAGCCGCCAGCTTTGCCATAAGCGGTTCAAGTCTTGCTTTGTTTTCCGCCGTTCTCTTTTCGGCCGATGTGACCAAACGGTCGTTAAGCCTTTCAACGGCGTTCATGTATCTTTCTGCCCTGCGCATAGGCGAGAGCACGGAAATCCTCGCATTCAGCCTGTCGGCTCTGGCCGACGACTGTGAGACATTCTTAAGTGTCTGCTCCCGCATAACAGACAAAAGACCGTCCAGTTTCCTGCGGTCTTTCTCGGTCCTTGCGGATGGCGACAATGACTGTAGTATACCAGTCATTTCTGATAAATGTGTACCTTTTTGTCTTATAATCTCTCTGAAGTCAGAAAAAAGCGATTTTTCCAGAAACGCCAGTCTCTGCCTGTCTCTGTTTATTCTGTGCGAAGGCGATGAAGCAATGACCGAAGCCTGAAGCATATCAAGCCTTTGCACCTGCTGATAGAATCTGTTGAGCACCAGTTCGCTGATGCGTTTTTTATGGTTCTCAATATCCCTGACAGAGCTGACATAACCCGCAGAAAGCTGAGCTGCCGCCGCCGTGGGTGTTGCCACACGGAGATCCGCCGCAAAGTCGCATATGGAAAAATCCCTTTCGTGGCCGATTGCGCTGACAGTGGGAACGGCACAGGCCGAAAGTGCTCTGGCCACAGCCTCTTCGTTGAAAACCGCCAGATCCTCCAGCGAACCTCCGCCACGCATAAGCACCAGAACGTCATACCTTCCGGTCATTGCGCCTGCGGTGTTCAGAGCCTTTACAATGGGTGCGATTGCGTCCTTGCCCTGCACAGGCACAGACCACACATCCACAGCGAAAACCCCGCCCATATTCTTCATCGTCACCAGAAAATCCTTTATGGCCGCCCCTGTGGCAGATGTAACCACAGCCGCCCTCTTCGGCAGCATGGGGATCGGCCTTTTGCGCTCCTCGTCAAAAAGCCCTTCGGCCTCCAGCTTGCGCTTAACCTCTTCAAACAGCTTCCAGAAAAGCCCCACCGAGTCATAGTCCATCCGCTTCACCAGAAGCTGATAGTTTCCGCCCGCCTCATACACAGTCAGTTCGCCGATGGCCTCGACACTGTCGCCGTTCTTGGGATTGTAGTCCCGCATTGTTGCGGCGGAACCCTTGAACATGACGCATTTTATCTGGGACTTTTCGTCCTTCAGAACAAAATACAGGTGTCCGGCGGGAGAAACGGAAAAACTGGATATCTCGCCTTTAACGGCTATGTTGTCTTTGAAAGTACCCTCAAGGAGCTGTTTGACAGTCCTTGTAAGTTCCGTGACGGTGAACTTGTTCATTTGGGTTTGTCAGACTTCTTTTTGGCACTGTCTTCTATTATGTATAGGTCTTCGTCCGTTTTTTTCATATTAAGGTCTTTTTTGATGAGCATTTCGAGGTATTCCTTGTCTTTGCGCACCAGATTCAGCTCATCATTGAGCTGTTTAACCTTTTTTTCGGTCTCCGCAATCCGTGTTTCATAAGACGCACGGATAGCCGCCAGCTCCCTGTATTTCAGGATGCCGTTGTGTCCGAAGACCATGTAAAATATAAGAACGCCGATAATTATTATAAAAACTATATTAGTCTTCATTGAAACGCCTGTCAGGCTGAACCTTTTCCTGAATTATACCACAGGTTGAAGGCATGCCCACACGTTCTTCCAGAATTTTTCTGGCTTTTTCGAAAAAGCCCAGAACCGAATCAAACTGGTAATCCTGAAACGTCCACTCAAGGGGTATGTATTTCCCTTTTCTGCGGTAAAGCTGCAGATCGCCGTATATGTTGTCACGCAGGTAGATCCTGTGGGTAAAGTTCTTTGTGCTGGCGGCAACGACCTTTTCCATGGCAACATAGCCTGGGTCGATGTTTATCACCCGCTTTCCGTTAACAGCCGCCCTGTCCTCAATATTCACGGCATGAATCTTGTAGTCCGGCAGATTGTCCGGATGCTCCACAAGCTCATACAGCGCAAAATATTTGGCAAGGTTTGCGCCCATCTCTGGCTCATAGTATGACGTATGAGAAAAGTCGAATTCAGCCGACTTGACAATAGGTTCACCGAAAATTGGCAGCGCAGTCTCATCAGGATTCTTCACATAGTCCTTGTTGTAAAGAATCGCATTGAAGTATATGACCTTTCCGGTCTGTCTGAAGCCGCCGCCTGTGACCATCAGTTCATTTCAAGTTCGAGGATTTCCTCAGAGGGTTCTATCGTGGAGATAGCGTGTTTGTAGATCATTTTCTGAGATTCGTCTTTCATAATAATCACAAAGTTGTCGAACCCCTTGATAACGCCTTCGATTTTGACACCGTTGACGAGGTATACGGTCATAGGTATACGCTTTTTTCTGAGGTGGTTCAGAAACACATCTTGAATATTGATTTTTTTGCTCATTAAGAGCCCCCTAACAACACAATAATAAGAAATTCGTACAGACAATATACAGCAGTTTAGCCAAACTGCATTTCTATTTCAAGTGAAAATACTTTCAGTCAGTATTTTTATGATATCCGGATCACCCATATCGATGTGAACGGTCTCGTCCATATGGCGAAACCACGTCTGTTGACGTTTTGCGAAGTTTCGTGTGGCGGTCTGAATCCGCTCGATGCAGGAGTTCACATCCCTCCCCTCTCTGATGCATGCGGCAATCTCCCTGTAGCCTATCGCCTTGAAGGAGTCCATGGATTCGTCATAGCCCATATCCAGAAGTTTTTTGACTTCGGCGGGCCAGCCTGTTCTGAACATCTCAAGCACACGCAGATTTATCCTGTCGTAAATCTTCTGCCTGTCACCGCCTATCACAAATATATTGTATTTATATGCAGGATTGCGGTGATATTTCTTCTGGGCTTCCTTAACGTTCATTCCAAGCTGACGGTTCAGTTCCAGTCCGCGGATTATGCGTGTTCTGTCCGCAGGCTTGACGTTGGCGGCAAACTCCGGATCAATGTCGGTGAGTTCCCCATGCAGAGCCTCGTATCCTTTGACTTCGGCGTCCGCTTCCAACTCGGCTCTTAAGCCCTTGTCCCTGTCGGGAGCGTCAAAAATGCCTTTCTGAAGGGATTCTATATACATTCCCGTTCCGCCCGCTATCACGGGTATCTTGCCCCTTGAGAGCACGTCGGCGATTATCCGCTCCGCCTGTTCAAAGAAGATACCTGCCGAGTAGGTCTCGTCAGGGTTCATGACGTCTATGAGGTGGTGGGGTACGGACTCAAGCTCCTCACGGGAGGCCTTGGCAGTGCCTATGTCCATGTGTCTGTAGACCTGATATGCATCGGCACTGATGATCTCTATGGGGTGGTCTTTGGCAAGCCCCAGAACGGCGGCTGTTTTGCCGGATGCCGTGGGACCTGTTACGACGGGTATTCTCATCTGTCAAATTTCCTGAACAGCCATGCCCTGTCCATTTTGAACACTATGGGACGTCCGTGGGGGCATGTGTAGGGATTTGATGTGCGGAAAAGGTCGTCCACTATCTTGCGCATCTCGTGCATCTCCAGCTTCTGCCCCGCCTTGACGGCATTCTTGCAGCTCATGACTATAACACGGTAGTCCACACTGCTGTCCTTGCGGTGCTCAATCATATCCGCCAGAATCTCCCGAACCTCTTTTCCGATGTCACGGTTCAGAACGTCCGAAGGCACACGGCTTATCTTAAGGCTTGTTCCGCCGAAAGGCTCAATGTCGTATCCGAAGGCGGAGAGGACTTCCGCTCCTGTCTCAATTATGTCCGCCTCATCCTCTGTAACGTCTATCAGGATAGGTTCGTACAGAACAATGGAAGGCACGGAGACTGTCTTTTCCTCAAGGTATTTTTCATAAAGCACCCGCTCGTGGGCAACGTGCTGATCTATGAAAAACGCCTCTTCGCCCTTTTCGCACACTATCACAGTGTCGAAAAGCTGACCTGCGACACGCACCCTTGCCTCTTCGGGCACATCAGGGATTCTGACGGCATCCTCGGCACGGGGCGTATAATGCACGGTCTCAAGCTCTTTTGCCATGTCGAAACTGCGCACTGCATCTTTGGTGTATGTTTTTTCGTTATATTTTGATTCGTAAACGGTTACGGGCTTATAAACCGGTTCGGGGGCACGCATCTGCTCGCCTGTCTCTCTGCCCGCATCTTCCAGAATCATTTTGACGGAGTTGTGGACAAAGCTGAAAATCTCTCTGGAATCAAGCAGTTTCACAACGGATTTCGTGGGATGCACGTTCACATCCACCTTTTCCGGATCGATTTGCAGTGAGATCGCAGCGGCGGGGAATTTTCCTTCGGGAATCAGCCTGTGATAGGCTGTGACCACCGCCTGAGTGAGTGAAGCATCCTTCACCACACGGCCGTTTATGCCGATTATTATCATATCCTTGCGAAATTTATGCACCGAAGGCAGCGTTACGGCGGCCTTTACGCTCATGTCTTCAAATTCGTTCTCTCCGGTGACAACGTCCGTCTCCTGAAAGACCTTCTTCGCACGTTTGCACATGTCTTCGGTCTTGTCGGCGGAGTAGACACGCTTGCCGTTGATATCAAGCTCCACAGCAATGTGGGGGTTGATAACGGAGAACTGCCGCACAAAACGGGCTATCTCCTTTTCTTCGGTCTGATAGTTTTTGAAAAATTTCAGACGGGCAGGAACGTTGGCAAAAAGGGCTTTCGCCTCAACCCTCGTCCCCTCCTGCATTGGCGCAGGGAGAATGTCGGACTTTTCGCCGTATCTGATGCGCAGTTCTGCGCCTATGTAGCCTTTGCGGAATGAGCGGATGGTGAAGTCGGATACGGAGGATATTGCCGCCAGTGCCTCGCCACGGAATCCGAAGGTCGACACACGGTAGACATCGTCCGCCGTTGATATTTTGCTGGTGGCAAAGCGTTCCACAGCCAGCGGGAGGTCATCGGGAATGATGCCTTTTCCGTTGTCTGTAACGCTAACAAGACCGACCCCGCCGTTCTCCACAACCACGGACAGCCTGTCCGCACCTGCATCGGCAGAGTTCTCCATCAGCTCTTTTATGACGTTGTATGGACGCTCAACGACTTCGCCGGCGGCAACCTTGTTGGCCACATCCTCGCAAAGTCTTCTGATTTCGTTCATAACTACTCGGCGAAAACGCCCATGTTGCGGAACTTCTGATATCTGTCCTCGAACAGCTGTTCGGGGGTCATTTTTTTCAGTTCCTCAAGGTTTCTGACTATGAAATCCTTAACCTTGACCGCTGTTGCGGGATGGTTTCTGTGGGCACCGCCCATGGGTTCTTCGATTATCTCATCGATGATGTTCAGCTCTTTCAGGTCTTTGGAGGTGAGCTTGAGAGCTTCCGCCGCACGGCCTGCATAGGATGCGTCCTTCCAGAGGATGGATGCGCAGCCTTCGGGGCTGATAACAGCGTAAACAGAGTGCTCAAGCATGCCCACACGGTTGCCCATTGCAATTGCAAGCGCACCGCCGGAACCGCCTTCGCCTGCGATAACGGTTATCATGGGTACTTTTATTTCAGCCATGACCATAAGGCTTTTGGCGATAGCCTCGGCCTGTCCCCTCTCCTCTGCACCGATTCCGGGATATGCTCCGGGGGTGTCTACAAAGGTGATCACTGGGCGCTTGAACCTGTCGGCCATCTCAAAAAGTCTCTGAGACTTTCTGTAGCCTTCGGGGTTAACCATGCCGAAGTTTCTGTGAATGTTCTCTTTTGTGTTGCGTCCTTTCTGGTGTCCGATAACCATCACGGGTTCGCCGTTCAGCTTCGCCATTCCGCAAATGAGAGCGGGATCGTCACGAAACTGTCTGTCGCCGTGAAGCTCTGTGAAATCGGTAAAGATGTTCTGAATGTAATCCAGTGTGTAGGGTCTGTCGGGGTGGCGAGCCACCATGACCTTCTGCTGTGGAGTAAGACGCTTATATATGTTTGCTCTGACTTTTGCCAGTTTGTCCTCAAGACTTGCGATCTCTTTGTTCATCTGATCGCCGTTCAGTCCGGGGAGGTTGCGAAGCTCGTCGAGCTGTGCTTCTATCTCGACTATGGGAGCTTCAAAATCAAGAACGGTTGCCATTGTTCACCTCATGACTTTCATTGGTTGTGCATCATAACTTTTAAGCGGGGCAATATCAAGAAATAAAATATAAGATATTAGTGGAGAGGGGGAAAACTATTCTTTCCTGTCATCGCGAACCATTTACGGGTGAAGCGATCTTCCAACTCCGGATTGTCGATAAACCTGAGTTCGTTGAGAGCTAAACATGGAAGACTGCCACGGGCTTTCAGCCCTCGCAGTGACGTGAAGTAGAAAATTGGTGTTTAGAACCGAGCAGTTCAAGGCGGAAGGCAAAAAATATGCGCAGTGTACGAAAACGAAGGTACATGAGCAATATTTTTTGGATTCCAACGAAAAAATGCGAAGTGTTATAAACGCCAACAGTAAAAACAAAAGAGCCCGCCAAAAGGCGGGCTCGAAGTTACTATTTCATGTCCTTGATGGCCATTCCATACATATCAGGATTAAACCCGCCAACACCCTTTCCGTTGAAGAAAATGTGAGGAGTTCCGGTTATTCCGAGAGATGCGGCATATTTAGCCTGCGCATCGATCTTGGCGGCAACTTCCTTAGAGTTGGCCACGGATTTGAATTTCGCAGGGTTGCCGGATTTTGCGGCGAACATGTCGATTATCTGAGCATCTGTTTTGGAATCAGTCGCCTGATCCGTTGCATAAAGATCATCGGAGAAATCTTTGCCTACAGCGAGTCCGGCCTCAAAAACTTTTGCATAAACAACAGCTTTGGGGTGGATCGCCAGAGGCAGGGAGATCATGTATACGGCGGCGTCAGTTTTTGACTGAGCGAGCATGCCTTTCAGGATCTCGTGAGCCTTGCGGCAGTAGGGACACTGGAAGTCGCTGACGACAACGATGGTGTTCTTGGCACCCTTTTTGCCATCGAACAGTGTGGCCTTGGAGAGGTCTATATTGGTTTTGGGAGTTGCCTCGTAAACCAGAGAATCTTTTATGCTTACGTTGTTGGCGGAAGATACTATCTCGGGGATTATGTATTTGCCGTCAGTAAACATATACTGTTCCTGACTCCTTTTGTTCTTGGTGTCCGTGAT
Organism: Seleniivibrio woodruffii; assembly: GCF_004339245.1. NCBI lineage: Bacteria > Pseudomonadati > Deferribacterota > Deferribacteres > Deferribacterales > Geovibrionaceae > Seleniivibrio > Seleniivibrio woodruffii. The sequence continues at coordinate 178,369 of NZ_SMGG01000004.1, read as the reverse complement.
TGAAATTTTGATGAAATACAGGCCGGCGGGTTCGTTCAGTTTTTTGACAACTGTAACCGTGGGCACAAGGTTTGTGAGCTTCTGGCTTCTGAAGAAATTCTTCATATTGCTTTCAAGGTCGTTCTTGATATCGGCGGCGAAAGCGTTCAGAGACAGAGCCAGTAAAAGGACTGTCAATACAGCCGTGATTCTTTTCATTTTTTCCTCCGAAATGGAATGCAGGGAATATACACCCGCAGAATAAGACAGAGCAACACATTTTTTAGTTCATTTGTTCCATCTATGCTTGATTAATAATATATTTGGTGTTAAAAATTGCCTTCAATTCTTTCTTTCGAATCTCAAGGAGTTTTTTGATGGATTACAAAGATACCCTGAATCTCCCCCAGACCGATTTTCCCATGAAAGCCAGCCTCACAGTTAAAGAACCTGAAAGGCTGAAAAAATGGGCGGATGAGAAGGCATATGAGAAAATGCTGGCTTCAAGGGACAGAAACAACCCCTACATACTCCACGACGGCCCCCCCTATGCAAACGGTGAGATCCACATCGGCCACGCTCTGAACAAGATTCTGAAAGATATTATCGTTAAAATGAAATCCTTCGAAGGATACTATACTCCCTACGTTCCCGGCTGGGACTGCCACGGCCTGCCCATCGAACTTCAGGTGGACAAGAAGCTGGGCAGCAAAAAGCACGAGATGTCCAAATCCGAGATACGCAAGGAGTGCCGCAAATACGCCGACAGGTTCATCGACCTCCAGAGACAGGGCTTCATCCGTCTGGGCGGTTTCGGCGACTGGTACAATCCTTATATTACTATGGACTATAAATACGAGGCAAAAACCCTTCAGGAGCTTTACCGTTTCTTCGACAACGGCGGAGTCTTCAAAGGTCTTAAGCCCGTTTACTGGTGTACGTCCTGCGTAACGGCTCTTGCCGAGGCGGAGGTTGAGTACGACAACCACACGTCAACGTCAGTTTTCGTAAAATTCCCCATGCAGAACCAGTCCAAAGGCAAGTTCGGTCTTGCTGACGGCGACAAAGTATCAGCGGTTATCTGGACAACTACTCCCTGGACGCTCCCTGCGAACCTCGGAATCTGCGCCAACGCCGATATCGAATACTCCATAATCAAGGTCACAGACACCTGCAACAAGAACCTCTCTGCGGGTGAATATCTTATAGTTGCTACCGACCTTGTGAACTCTCTGAACGAGACATTCCACATCCACGGATTTGAAACATATAAAGTGTTCAAAGGTGCAGAGCTTGAATACGTTGAGTTCAAGCACGCATTCTATGACAGACTGTCCCTTGGAACTCTTGGCGACCACGTCACCCTTGATGCCGGTACGGGACTGGTACACACAGCCCCCGGCCACGGTCAGGAGGACTACGAGGTCGGTCTGCGCTACGGACTTGAAATTCTGAACCCCGTGGACGACAGAGGATGCTACAAGCGCAACGTTGAGATATTCGCAGAGCAGAGCATATACAAAGCGGGCAAATTAATCGTTGAAATGATGGACGAGCAGGGAAGCCTCCTTCAGAGCGGTGAGATAAACCACTCATATCCCCACTGCTGGAGATGCAAACACCCCGTTATCTTCCGTGCAACACCCCAGTGGTTCATCGGCATGGAAAACAACGACCTCCGCAAAAAGACCCTTTCCGAGATAAAAAAGGTGCGCTGGACACCCGCATGGGGTGAAAACCGCATCACAGCAATGATAGAAAATCGTCCTGACTGGTGTATCTCACGCCAGAGAACATGGGGCGTGCCCATTGCCGTTTTCCTCTGTGAGGACTGCGACAGCGTGGTTATAAACAAACAGATTCAGGAGCGTGTACTTGATGCATTCCGTGAGGAGGGAGCTGACGCATGGTTCGACCATGACAACTCGGCATTCATACCCGAGGGAACAAAATGTCCCGGCTGCGGCGGCACACACTTCAAAAAAGAGACGGACATCCTTGACGTATGGTTCGATTCAGGCACATCACACTCGGCAGTTCTCGAAGAGAGGGGCGAGCTTTCATGGCCTGCGGATATGTATCTTGAGGGTTCCGACCAGCACAGAGGCTGGTTCCACAGCTCGATCCTTGAGAGTGTCGGCACAAGGGGCATCGCACCCTATAAAGAGGTGCTGACCCACGGATTCGTTGTTGACGGCAAAGGACGCAAAATGTCCAAGTCTGTGGGCAACGTTGTATCCCCCAGCGAAATAATCAACAAATACGGCGCAGAAGTTCTGAGACTCTGGGTTTCCGCAGAGGACTACTCCGAAGACATCAGAATCTCTGACGACATCATAAACCGTCTGGTTGAATCCTACAGAAAAATACGCAACACAGCACGCTATCTGCTGGGCAACCTGTACGACTTCAACCCCGACACCGACATGGTGGAATTTAAAGAGATGCTCGACCTCGACCGCTTCGCCCTTGCCAGATGGCAGTCGGTGAAGAAACGTATATTCGAAGCATACGACAGATATCAGCTCCACGTCTTCTACCACTCGTTCCTGAACTTCTGCATAAACGACCTGTCCTCCTTCTATCTTGATATCCTGAAGGACAGACTCTATGCCTACAAACCCGCATCCCGTGAAAGACGCTCCGCTCAGACCGCAATGTACATCATCCTTAAAGAGATGTCCGTGGTGATGGCTCCGGTGCTGTCGTTCACAGCTGACGAGATATACGAATACATGCCCGCATCATCCTCCAAAAAGGAGAACATCTTCATGGAGCTGTTCGCTCCGGCGGAAGACTATGACGATGCGGAAAATATCGCCAAGTGGACCAAAATTCTTGAAGTGCGCAAAGAGGCTACCAAAGCACTTGAAGTGGCGAGAGCCGCCAAGATAATCGGTCATCCGCTGGACGCAGATATTGTGATAGGCGTGGACGATGACACTAAGAAATTCCTCGTTGCAGACGAAGGCATCGAAAGAATATTCATAGTGTCCGAGGTCAGCTTTGCAGACCCCGCCGCAATGACCGACTGCCATGTTTCCGAGGACGGAAAGGTGAAAGTGAAGGTTATTCCTTCCGAAAACGGCAAATGCGAAAGATGCTGGACAAAATCGTCCACCATCGGACACGACGCAAGCCACCCCACCCTTTGCAAAAGATGTGCAGAGGCACTGGCATAATGAAAAAATTAATGCTGGCAATGGCCGCAGCCATAGTTGTTCTGGATCAGGTGACCAAAGCGTACATCGTTAAAAACTTTATGCTCCATGAAGGCCGCCCCGTCATAGACGGCTTTTTCGACATAACCTATGTGCTGAACCCCGGTGCGGCGTTCGGCTTTCTGGGAACCCTGAACGAGGCCTACAGAAAGCTGTTCTTCATAGCCGTGACTATTCTGGCAATAGCATGCGTCACTTACCTGCTGGTCAAAGAAAAAGAGATGAAACTGAGACTTTTTTCATATACTCTTGTGTTGGCGGGCGCAGTGGGCAACTTCATCGACAGGCTCTTTGTGGGCAAAGTTGTGGACTTTCTGCTGTTTTATTACAAACACTGGCAGTGGCCGGCGTTCAATGTCGCGGATATTGCAATATCCACCGGTATCGGACTTCTGCTGCTGGACTATATATTCATAAAGAGGAGCACCAATGAGAATAATGCCTAAAACCGCTCTCATCAGCGTTTCCGACAAGAGCGGCATCGTAGACTTTGCAAAGGGTCTCAAAAAACACGGCGTAAAGATCATTTCCACGGGAGGAACCGCAAAACTGCTCGCAGACAGCGGTGTGGAAATTATCGAGATTTCAGAATTTACCGGATTTCCCGAAATGCTGGACGGCAGAGTGAAAACACTGCACCCCAGAGTTCACGGCGGTATCCTGAACATCCGTGACAACGCAAACCATCAGGCGACAATGAAAGAGTACGATCTGGAAGACATCGACATGGTGGTTGTGAACCTCTATCCTTTCGAAGCCACAGTGGCAAAAGGCGCAGAACACGATGAAGTTGTGGAAAACATCGACATCGGCGGCCCCTCAATGATCCGCTCCGCAGCGAAAAACCACAAGTTTGTTGCAGTTGTTGTGGACAACAACGACTTCGGCAGAATCCTTTCCGAAATGGACAACGGCGGCACGGAGCTTGACACCCGTGTTGACCTTGCCAGAAAAGCATACTCGCACACAGGCGTTTATGACTCCATAATCGCTTCATACTTCAATAAAAAACTCGGTGTTAAATTCCCCGAAGAGATAGCTATCCCCGCACGCAAGAAACAGCCAATGCGCTACGGCGAAAACCCCCATCAGGATTCCGCCTTCTACGTTAAGCCCCTTGTGAACGAAGTCAGCGTTGCCACAGGCAAACAGCTTCAGGGTAAAGAGCTCTCCTTCAACAACATAGTGGACATCCACGCCACGCTTGAACTTGTGAAAGAGTTCAAAGAACCCGCCGTAGCCATCATCAAGCACACAAACCCCTGCGGCTGTGCAACAGGCGACAACATCTATGACGCATACCTGAAAGCCCTTGAGTGCGACCCTGTGTCCGCTTTCGGCGGCATCGTGGGCGTCAACCGTGAGGTGGACAAACAGCTTGCGGAGAAACTGGGCGAACTCTTCCTCGAAGTTGTTCTGGCTCCCTCTTTCTCAGACGAGGCAAAGGCTGTTTTCGAAGCCAAAAAGAACCTCAGACTCATCGAACTGGGCGATATCTACGGTCAGCGTGACCTTGAGCTTGATATCAAAAACGTTACAGGCGGCATCCTGCTTCAGGATCGTGACCTTCACGAGATCGAAGACATCAGAAGCCTTCCCGTGCCCACCAAAAGAAAGCCCACAGACTTCGAATACAAGGCGATGGACTTCGCCTGGAAAGTGGCGAAACACGTTAAATCCAACGCCATCGTTTACACTACCGACGACCGCACCATCGGCGTGGGCGCAGGCCAGATGAGCCGTGTGGATTCCTCCAAAATAGCCGCAAGCAAGGCCAGAGCAGAGCTGAAAGGCACTGTTATGTCCTCCGATGCGTTCTTCCCCTTCAGAGACAGTATCGACGAAGCGGCAGGAAGAGGCATCACTGCGATAATCTCTCCCGGAGGATCGATCAGGGATGAGGAAGTTATCAAAGCCGCAGACGAACACGGCATCGCCATGGTGTTCACCGGCGTGAGACACTTCAAGCACTAAGAATTTGATAATGAGACTGCCACAGCCCTCAAGGGCTTCGCAGTGACGTAACTTTTGGCGTCATTGCGAGGAGCGCAGCGACGCGGCAATCTCATCAAAATTTAATGGAAATCCCCATTAGTCCCCCTTTGTAAAAGGGGGAGATAAAAACCTCCCTCCTTTGCCAAAGGAGTGTCGGGGTGGATTTTCTTATAGAATTAATGAATTTTTCAAAAAAATCCTCGCATACGAACCTAATAGCGGGGATTTTTTGTATAGCATAAGGAGATGACGATGAAAGTCCTTGTAATCGGCTCAGGCGGCAGAGAACACGCCCTTTGCTGGAAGATAGCACAAAGCCCCCTCGTGGCAAAAATTTATGCCGCACCGGGCAACGGCGGAACTCACCTTGAGAACAAGACAGTGAACATCGCCATAGAAGCGACCGACATTAAAAAACTGCTGGATTTCGCACTCACCGAAAAGATAGACCTTACAATCGTCGGCCCCGAAGATCCGCTGGCGGCAGGAATAGTTGACGTTTTTCAGGATAACGGCCTGAGAGTTTTCGGCCCCTGCAAAGCTGCGGCACAGCTTGAGGCCAGCAAAGCCTTCGCAAAGGATATCATGATCAAAGCGGGAATCCCCACTGCGGCCTATGGAGAATTTACCGACTATGAATCTGCAAAGGCCTACGTCCATCAGCACGGCGCACCCATAGTTGTCAAGGCCGACGGACTTGCGGCAGGGAAAGGCGTAACCGTTGCCATGACATTCGAAGAGGCTCTGAAAGCCCTTGAAGAGATATTCATAGACAGCGTGTTCGGCGAAGCCGGAAACAAGGTGGTCATCGAAGAATTTCTTCAGGGCGAAGAGGCTTCATACCTCGCATTCACCGATGGAAAAACAGTTCTGCCCATGGTCACAAGTCAGGATCATAAAGCTGTTTACGACAACGACAAAGGCCCCAACACAGGCGGAATGGGCGCATACTCCCCTGCCCCTGTGGTCAGCCCGGAGCTGTTCGACAGGGTGACAAAGGAGATAGCCTATCCCCTCATAAAGACGATGGCAAAAGACGGCATAGTCTTCAAAGGCATCATCTATGCAGGGCTTATGATACATAACAACCAGCCCAAGGTGCTTGAGTTCAACGCCCGTTTCGGCGACCCCGAAACACAGCCTGTGCTCTCACGCCTTAAATCCGACATCATCCCCGTGTTTCTGGCATGTACCGATCAGACACTGGACAAGGTCGAGATCGAATGGAGCGACAACCCCACAGTGTGCGTGGTTATGGCATCCGGCGGCTACCCCAGAGACTACAAAAAGGGGTATGAGATTTCCGGAATAGCTGAAGCCGACAAAGTCATAGGCGTAAAGGTTTTCCATGCCGGAACAGCCGACAAAGACGGAAAAACTGTCAACACTGGCGGCAGGGTTCTGGGTGTGACAGCCATAGGCGACACTCTGGAAGAAACCATCAAAACGGCTTACAAGGCTGTTGAGAAAATAAACTGGACTGACGTACACTACAGAAAAGATATCGGAGCTAAGGCTCTCAGGAGGCTTAAAGGTGAGTAAAGTCGGAATCATAATGGGAAGCAAGAACGATTTTGAGATAGCCAGAGAGGCGGTCGAAATACTCAAAGAATTCGGCATCGAGTTCGAAGTCATCGTTTCCAGTGCCCACAGAACCCCCGAACGCACACTTGAGTGGGCAAAAACAGCCGAAGACAGAGGTCTGGACGCAATAATAGCCCTCGCAGGCGCAGCGGCACACCTTGCGGGTGTGGTTGCCAGCGAAACAAACCTTCCCATCATCGCAGTGCCCGTTTCAGCGACTTCGCTGAACGGTCTGGATGCTCTGCTCTCAATGGTTCAGATGCCCGGCGGAATCCCCGTTGCAACAATGGCCATAGGCAAGGCAGGCGCAAAGAACGCAGGTATCTTCGCAGGCCAGATAATCGCCCGCTCCAACAAGGAAGTGGCAAAAAAAGTCGCCAAATATAAAGAAGATATGAAAGAAAAAGTCTATAAGGACAACGAAGCGGTTCAGGAAATGCTGTGATGCTCATAGCTCCGCTGCGCAACCTTTCAGAAATATTCAGGCAGGCTCTCCGTCAGGGGGAGCCTGTTATCTTCCCCACAGACACCATCTACGGGATAGGTGCTCCCCTCTCCGACAAAAAAGCCAACGAAAAGATATTCGAGATAAAAGGACGCGACAGGACAAAACCTTTTCCTGTGCTCATATCATCTTTCAGTCAGGCGGAAGAGCTTGCTCATTTCGACGAACATCAAAAAAAAATTATGGATTTTTTGTGGAGCAAGGGTTCTTTTACCATAATTCTTAAGGCCGGAAAAGGGGTCGAAGGGCTATATACCCTTGATGGAAACATAGCTCTCAGGGTTCCTTTTATGCCTGTTTTAAGACAGATTATTGACAAAACAGGCGCCATCAGTGCCACTAGTGCCAACCTTTCAGGTGTGGAATACTGCGGTGACTTCAAAACAATTCTCAATACTTTCAAAGACTTGGTTCATTACTACTCTTTTCAGGACATAACAGGACAAAACTCATCCGTTATAATCGATCTGACACATCCCAAGCCGATCCTCATAAGGGGAGTTTTCGACATAGAGACTTTATCCCGTATCTGAAAATGTTGTAAATACACAACATCCGATATTGACACTTTTCTTTGAGCAGATTAGTATTATCCAACTTTTTTAGAGAGGAGACATCATGAAAAAAGTAATCATTGCGATGATGGTTGTATTCACATTCGCACTTGTTGCCTACGCAGCAGGTCCTGCAACTATCGATCTGGCAAAAGAGTGGAGCACGCCTACAACTAAGAAGGCTGTTATGTTCCCTCACGACAAGCACCAGGCTAAGCTGAAGTGCGTTGACTGCCACATGACAGAGAAAGGGGGCACTCTGAAAAACCAGAAAACAGGCGCAGCATTTGAGCCTGCTAAACTTGGCATTAAAGGCATGAAAAACCCTGCACACGACGAGTTCTGCTGGGAATGCCACACTGCTAAAAGCGTACCCCAAGGTAAATCCTGCACAAAATGCCACAAGTAATCTGATTACTTGAGCATAAGGGCAAAAATTAACCCCGCCATAGTGCGGGGTTTTTTTTGATTTTATAATACTTTTTGTCACTGCGAAGCCCTCACAGGGCTGTGGCAGTCTCATAACATCAGCTTACGACAGGCTGAGTTCTATTCTTAACCGTAAATGATACGAAGACCTATAATGCTTTCTCTATCTCGGCTATCTGCTCGCTGATGGCAGGTTCGTCTGCCCAGTGGAGTGCTTTTTCCAGAAGCTCCTTCGCTTTTGAAAGGTGGTTCTGTCTGTCCTCTCCTGCGGTTTCGTTTGCTTTTTCAATGCTCGTTCTGGCTGCTGAAAACAGCGACCAGAGCATAAAGCGAACCTGACGCACCTTGTCCATCTTAACCGATATACGGAACAGAAAGAACGCCGCAACGAGGTACGGTGCCCAGATATACCATTTAAAGGGCTGATACAGCAGATATACTGTAATAATAGTCACCAGCGACATCGCCAGCGCAATGTAAAGCCCGGGAACGCCAATATAAAAAACCGGCTCCTTTCCGTCCTTAAATTTTACCGAACGAAACAGCCTCTGGTTTGAATATCTTTTTTTGTAAATCTCATGTATCTGCTCGAAACTGTCTGCAATAACTACCTTTTCCATCTCATTTCCTTAAATATTTTATGTATCAGTTTTTACAGGAAAATGCATTTTAACACAATATTTTTAAAACAAATGTAATAAATATGCTATAATATATCGTTATAGTTATTTATATGTTTTATTGGATATAGAAAAACTACGGAGTATCAATGGGTATCAAGATCAAGCTAATTATGTCCTATCTTCTTGTTTCGGCTTTCATTGTTGTCCTGTCCCTCTCTTTCATATTTTCAAGCAGCAAGGTGAACGGGTTCATAAACACAAATCTCAGTTCGATCCTGACTGACAAAGAGGCATCGGGAATAATCAACAATGAATTCAAGAACGTGGTTATCGCTCTTAAAAGTGCGGTCAATTCAAACTCAATAAAAGAGATAGAACAGTATGAAAGGCAGACGGCGGAGAGTTTTGAAAAAATAAACACCGCCGTGGACAAGGTTGAGGACTCAAGAGACATTTCGAACATGAGCCGTGACCTCAAGTCAAAGACCGAAAAATTCCTCAAAACAAAAAAGGAATACATAAAAGTTCATGAAGAGATGATGATCCTGTTCGACGACATGGACTCATTTTTCCGCAGGCAGAAAGGATTCATCACCGTCAGTCAGGCAGAACTCAAAAAATCCGGAGGATCCGGACTGCCCTATCTGGAAAGGATGATGGAGGAACCCCTCGGAATCAAAATATACATATCCGAGCTGATGTATTCCGAGGATGATGTCGCCGTTGAAGAGGGTATCTACTCACTGATGAACTACAACAAGGCGCTGGTTCAGAAGACAAACACAATGATGTCCCTTACGAATAACGCTTTTGTTAAGGAAAGGATGCAGCTTCTGCTGAAGGCCTGCAAAGAGCTTGACGAAGCGGCACTTCAGATGAAGGAGATCCGTGTGAATGCGCTTAACCTCGAAGGCAGTCTTTTCACTCAGATAAAGGACATGGAAAAGACAGTGGCCGAAACCGAGGCTCTGCTGACAAAACTGGAGGCATCCGCATCAAAACAGATGGACACCGGTATTAAAGAGGTGAACAGCATCTCCAGCAAAGTCACAAGCACGACGTTTGTAATGGTGGGCGTTATACTCATTCTGGCGGTCATTGTGGGCATCTTCTCTGCAACCAAGATAACAACCCCTCTGGTGAGCATTATGAAGGTCTCAGAGTGCATTAAGCAGGGTGATCTGACCTGCGCTGACATCCCGAAAACGTCACAGGACGAGTTCGGCGAACTGACAGATTCAATTAACAGCATGAAGGGCAACCTTTATGAACTGGTTCAGAACATAAAGAACGGAACTGACTACCTGAACACAACCAGCGACCAGACCGTCACCATGATGAAGCAGATGCACGAGAACCTGAACAGCACGTCCATTGAGATGGCATCGGTGGCATCGGCGGCAGAGGAGCTTTCAGCCTCCACATCAAACATCATCGACAGTGTCGAAAACGGCATAAGCGAGGTAAACAGCGCAAAGAAGATGGTTGTTGAAGGCAACTCAAGACTCCAGCAGTCCATAGGACAGGTGAACAGCGTGGCGGCGAATCTGGCGGGTGTTTCGGCAAACCTGACCGACCTCAAAAACGCCAGCCAGCAGATAACCAACATCGTCAGTATCATTGTCGACATCGCCGAACAGACCAACCTTCTGGCTCTGAACGCCGCCATAGAGGCCGCAAGAGCCGGCGAAGCGGGCAGAGGATTTGCCGTTGTGGCGGACGAGGTGCGCAAACTGGCGGAAAAGACCAGCACATCCACTCAGGAGATATCCGGAATGGTGGGCACAATACAGAGCAACGTCACAGACGTTGTCAACCGCATAAACAGCGGCATTGACGAAGTTAAGCAGAGCTCGGACTCCATAAACTATGTGGGCGAAGGATTTGCAGAGGCAGTGAGCCAGATGCAGAGGGCGGCGGCCAGCGTCGAACCCATCCTCACCATCATAGAGCAGCAGTCCGAAGCCATAACAAACATAACCTCCACCGTGACCAATGTTAGTATTGCATCTGCGGATAATAAAGTTATAGTAGATGAGGTGAGCGAGTTCTCCAACCGTATCGGTGACCTTGCGCACCAACTCAAGGACAATACTGCCAGATTCAAGGTGTAGGTTTGAAAGAAAGCATCATACAGCTTAACAATTTAACAAAACATTACAGGGCCTTTGAGGGTATCTTCAAAGGCTCTTCTACTATCATCAAGGCCGTGGACAACATCAGCCTGACAATCGAAAAAGGACGCTCACTGGGAATAGTGGGCGAATCGGGAAGCGGAAAGACCACTCTGGCCAAGATAATCACAGGAATTATCCATCAGGATTCAGGCGAAGCTCTTTACAAGGGCAGAGATATCCGCACACTTGGAAAAGACTATCAGGACTACCGTAAAAACGTTCAGATGGTGTTTCAGGATCCATACCTGAGCCTGAACCCCAAACTCACCGTATTTTCGTCCATGAAGGACGCAATAATCAAATACTCAGGCAAAAAGGACGTCAGAAGCTACTGCGAAGAATGCCTGAAAATGGTAGGACTTGAAAGCGAGCATCTGGACAGATATCCCCACGAGTTTTCAGGCGGCCAGAGGCAAAGGCTCTCAATCGCCCGTGCGCTGTCGCTGAACCCTGAGATAATCGTTGCGGACGAACCCGTCAGTTCACTGGACGTTTCCGTTCAGTCACAGATTCTCAACCTGATGAAAAAATTAAAACTTGAAAACAACCTGACCTTTATTCTAATATCACATGACCTTGCCGTGGTCTCCTTCCTGTGCGACGACATTCTTGTAATGAACATGGGAGAGGCTGTGGAATACGGAACTGCCGCAGAGGTTCTGGGCAATCCGAAACAGGAATATACTAAGCGGCTCATTGCCGCCAGCAAGGGTGAATGATGCTGAACGTTTATAATACGCTCACCGGACAGAAAGAAGTCTTCAAACCTATCAGCGGGAACAGGGTAAAAATATACGTCTGCGGCGTGACCGTATACGACTATTGCCATATCGGCCATGCCAGAAGCGCAACCGTTTTCGATGTTATCCGCCGCTACCTTATGCACAAAGGTTTTGAGGTCACTTTCGTCAAAAACTTCACCGACATCGACGACAAGATAATCAAACGGAGCAACGAACAGGGAATCCTCTGGACGGAGCTTACGGACAAATTCATAAAAGAGCACGATGCAGATATGGATGCACTGAACATCCTGCGCCCCGACCACACTCCCAAGGCCACTGACTATATCGGCGGCATGATAAAAATGTGCGAAACCCTCATTGAAAAAGGGTTTGCATACGAGTCAAACGGCGACATCTACTACCGTGTGCAGAAGTTTGAGGAATACGGCAAACTCTCCCACCGCAAACTGGACGACATGATGGCCGGAGCACGCATCGAGGTGAACGACAACAAGGAGAATCCTTTCGACTTCGTTCTCTGGAAAGCGTCCAAGCCCGGTGAACCCAGCTGGGAAAGCCCATGGGGAGCCGGACGCCCCGGATGGCACATCGAATGCAGCGTCATGAGCGAGGATACCCTCGGTCTGCCTTTCGACATCCACGGAGGCGGACGTGACCTTGTGTTCCCCCACCACGAAAACGAAATAGCCCAGTCCGAAGCGGCCTGCGGATGCGAGTTTTCAAAATACTGGATACACAACGGCTTTGTTAACGTCAATCAGGAGAAGATGTCAAAATCCCTCGGCAACTTCTTCACCATAAGAACCGTTCTGGACGAGTTCAACCCCGAGATAGTGCGCTTCTTCCTTATGACAACGCACTACAGAAGCTCGCTGGATTTCTCACAGGATCACCTTCTGGAGGCCGAAAGGTCGCTGGACAGAATATACACCATGCTCGATGAACTGAACCGCTTCAACGCCGGAAAAAAGGGAACTGACGTTTCCGCAGAGGCTATGAAGGTTTCGGATATCTTCATGGAAAAATTCGAAGCGGCGATGGACGACGATTTCAATACACCGGAGGTTCTGGCGGCACTCTTTGAGGCCGTTCGTGAGTTCAACAGACTTATGGCCGCTAAACCTGAAAAAGAGAGTTTTGCTGTGCTGAAAGAAGCCTGCGAAAAGGTTTTCGCTGTGACAGCCTCAGTGCTGGGCATAATCAGATATACCCCCACAGAGTGGTTCAGGCTGAACCTCTCCATCAGCGAAGACGAGCTGAATGCATACATCGCCCAGAGGACGGAAGCAAAAAAAGAGAAGGATTTCGCCAGAGCTGACGAGATCCGCAATACCCTGAAAGAAAAGGGCATCGAGCTTCTGGACACCATCGAAGGCACAATTTACAGAGCCAAGAAGATACGGAATATATAACTGTCATTGTGAACCGGAGCGTGGAAGACTGCTCCGGTTCGCAGTAACGACATCAGTCATTCTGAGTGCAACGAAGAATCTCTGTTTGCTGAAATGAGACCCTTCGGCTTCGCCTCAGGGTGACGCTTTATCTTTTTTTATGCAAAATGAGGTATGAGACTGCCACACCTGCTCCGCAGGTTCGCAGTGACGACTTGTGCTATGTTAAGAATCTGGTGTTTATAACCAAGCAGTTCGAGGCGGAAGGAAAAAAATCACCTGAGTGTACATAGAAGTACATGATGGGGATTTTTTGACTAACAACGAAGAAATGCGAAGTTTTATAAACGCCATAAATTAAAAAAGGCGAACTTTTCAGTTCGCCTTTTCTATATTTAAGAACCTACAGGGGATATACAAAGAGTTTTCACTCGAAGAGAGTCGTATTTAACGGTACAAAAGATCCCAATCGAACCTTTGTTACCTTCGTCTTATATTTGAAAGATAGTTGGAATAAAAAATAGTTCAATAAGATTGTTGAAATTATTTCAATTCATTCAACTTTTCGATGAAGATGTATACTTCCTGAGGGATATCAATACCTTGAGGATTAACAGGCCCCAGTATCCGGCGTTTGTTTATGCCCGCCTTGGACATATCGCACAGATAAACTGGTTTCTGCCTGCCTGTTTTGTCGCAAAAAATCATAACGATTGGTTCAGTGGGTCTGGAATGGTTTATTTTTGTGACCACGCCTAGCTCGTTGTTGTCCATCAGAACCAGCGAGCCGACCGGATATATTCCGACGTTCATCACAAAGAAGTCGAATATCTTGCGGTTTATGTGGCTGTCTGTCCATTTCAGCATCAGCCTGAGGGCGGATGAAGGTTCCATCCCCTTGTGATAGCATCTGTCGCTGGTGATGGCATCATAAATGTCCACCACAGCCCCTATTTTACCCTCTATTGAGAGCTGTTCGTCTTTAAGTCCGTTAGGATACCCCGAACCGTCAAAGCGCTCGTGGTGCTCTATGGTCATTCTGAGCATGGATTCGTCCACACCCTGCCCTTTCAAAAAGTCATATCCCCGTATAACGTGGGATTTCATCAGGGAAAATTCCTGTTCTGTGAGTCTGCCCGGCTTGTTCAGAACATCATCAGGAACCAGCATCTTGCCCACGTCGTGCATAAGCCCCGCCTGAGCGATGCGCTCAATCTCTTTTTTGTTCATACCCAGATGGGACGCAAGGCAGGATGCAAAAATACTTACGTTCATCGAGTGCAGGAATGTATAGTCGTCATGGTGTTTGAGTTTTGCAATGCTTGAAAGAACGCCCTTGTTGCGGACAGTGACCTCGGCAATATTTGATGCAACGTTCTTTGCGGCGGAGTGGCTGAACATCTTTCCGGCCTTAACGTCGTCCAGAAGGGTTTTGAGAACCTTCACCGACTCGGAATAGATCACCTTGCCGTTTTTGACCTCGTCCAGATTGATATAGTTTGGTGCTCTTGACAAGTGCTCGGCAATGACCAGTTCGGCCTTGTCCGTGAAAAGATCCTGAATAGCCTCTTCCTCGGCGGTCATTTCTATGAAAACATGGCCGATTCCGTGCTTTTTCAGTTTATCTATAATGGAGTTATCTTTGATGACAAACTTATGGACCAACAGATCCGTTTCGAGCCAGTTTCTGTCCAGTTTGACAACCTTATCGCCAACCTTAAGGTCGCCGACGGAAACCTTTCTCATAAAACCTCGGAAAGTACTTGTGTCTATTATTTCTGAGAGGAGTTGAACTGTTCCTTAATGAACTGCCATCCGTTATAGACGTGCTTTTCAACAACTTTCTCAACCTTTTCCGGGTCACGCATTTCGAAAGCTTTCAGCAGGTCGTTGTGTTCATCGCTGACCTCCTGCGTTCTCCCCTCGATGGAGAAAGAGAATACGGTGGCACGTTTAAACTGTTGCTGAAGCCCTTCGAGCATCTTAATAAGCCTGTCATTTCCGCATTTATAAATGAATATTCTGTGGAAGTCGTAGTTCCAGTGGATCATCTGGGAAACGGCACGGGAAGTGCCGGAGTCCATTTTTTTAACCAGCTCACGCATCTTGTCCAGATCGTGACTGTCCAGATTGTTCACAGCCAGCTTGGAAGCCAGCGGCTCAAGCTTCATTTTAATAACGAAGATATCGTCGATATCCTTGGCCGTCAATGTTGTGACAACCGCACCCCTGCGGGGGATAATCTCTATGAAGCCTTCCATTTCAAGGAGTCTGAGAGCCTCTCTGATGGGGGTTCTGGAGATTCCGAGCATTTCTGAAAGTTTCGGTTCAACAAGTCTTTCGCCGGGTTTAAGCTGCCCTTTGATTATGTTGTTTCTTATTGTGGAAGCTATCTTTTCGCTGAGCGGGGTATTGTCGATGTTTATGTCTTTAACAGCCACTTTTTCCTCTTTGTGTTATCAGCGGTTGTTTATCCGCTGTTTCAGATATTCCCATCCGCTGTTGATATGCTCACGGACGGTTTTTTCCGCCAGATCCGGGTCTCTGGAGATGAAGGCGTCGATTATCTTTTTATGTTCCTTAACGGCATTTGCCGCCCTGCCCGCATCGGACATCAGCATGCTTTTAAGCCGCTGGAAGTTTTTGGACATGCCGTCAAGGATATCCACCAGTTTTTCGTTGCCGGATGCGGCAATGAAAACGTTGTGGAAGTCAATATTGTCTTTATGGTGTTCGTCAGGCACCCCGGGGTTCTTTTCGGAATAGTCTCTGAATTTTTTGTTAATGCTGA
Source organism: Seleniivibrio woodruffii (assembly GCF_004339245.1). Classification (NCBI taxonomy): domain Bacteria; kingdom Pseudomonadati; phylum Deferribacterota; class Deferribacteres; order Deferribacterales; family Geovibrionaceae; genus Seleniivibrio; species Seleniivibrio woodruffii. Next base: position 162,374 of record NZ_SMGG01000004.1, on the reverse strand, counting down.
TGAGTATTTCAATCTGATCATCGGTAAGGTTAACTGTGGCCTGTCTTGCGGCGAGGCCTTCAAGGTTTGCCTTTATTGCGTAGAGGTCGTCTATGTCTTTGATGGTAAGCTCTTTAACAACAGCTCCTCTTCTGGGTACGATCTCTATGAAACCTTCACCCTCAAGCTGTCTGAGAGCTTCTCTTATGGGAGTTCTGGATATGCCGAGAGTCTTTGCGAGCTTCGGCTCGACCAATCTTTCACCGTTGCGGTAAACGCCTCTGATAATATCCGTTCTAATTATATCGGCAATCTTTTCCCGCAGCGGCTTGCTTTCAATAAAGACATCCTGATTCAAGCAGCCAACCCCTTAGCAGTATACTATGTTTTTAAAAAAGTACACAGTATACAGTATACAATTACCCGAATATAACTGTTTTTTTTGAGCCAGTCAACGGCTAATAGATGTGATGCGAAATTAAAACAGGAACGAATGTTCATGACAAAAAAAGGAAAGAAGACCCGTAAGCCGGATTCTGTTCTAACGGTCATTTATCCAGCCCCGCAATTGCTCACGGGGTCAAGCTGCCCACCCGCAGACAAAGAACGGGCCGTTCTTAACTGTCTGCCTATTTGGCATTGCACCGGATGGGGTTTGCCCTGCCGCCTGCGTTGCCGCAGGCGCGGTGGTCTCTTACACCGCCGTTTCACCCTTACCGCACTTTCGTGCGGCGGTCTGTTCTCTGTGGCACTGTCCCTGTTTCGCAACAGGCCGACGTTATCGGCCATCCCGCCCTTCGGTGTCCGGACTTTCCTCCCGCACAATGTGCCGGCGACCGTCCGGTCTTCTTTCATTTGATATAGATACAGACTTAATCCGTATTTTTCAATAGTTTTAATGGCTCAGCTGATTGAGCTTAGAAAGCCAGAAGGCATAGTCCGATGCCGCAACCCTGCTCTCCCAGAAACCTGCCGCCATTGCGGCAATTATCAGCACCACGGCAACAGCAAAAACTGCCATTGAAAGATGCTTCGCCTTGATATCCTTTTTGCAGGTCTGCAGACATTTTTCGTTATGGCGAACCGCAAGGCAGTCGTGACAGCCTATGCAGTCGGGGTTCATCATGATGTTCACCTTGTGCACCTGAATGTCCATGGGGCATGCCTTGGTACATTTCATACAGTTCACGCATGCATCCTTGTCCCTTTTGATTATAAGGGGCGAAACCGCAGAGAAGATTGAAAGGAAAACTCCGTAAGGGCAAAGGTATTTACACCAGAACCCCTTGAACACCAGAGTAAGTCCGATGGCGGCGATAACGAAGATTATCGTTCCCTGACCGGGACTTACAAAGAAATCCAGCATTTTTGCATCGGCAACGAAGTTATAGGGCGCGTTAAGGAAGGCGGTTATTGCCTCCACAGGCATTTTTATCACTATAAAATAGAGGAAGAATCCCGCTCCGGCGTATTTTATAACTGATACCGCATAGCCCGCATAACGGTTCATCCCCTTGTTGCGCCCGATTAGAGAAACAACCTCGGAAAAGAACCCCACAGGGCAGATATAGCCGCAGAAGGAGCGGCGGAAAAGAAAACTGACCAGAATGAATATCAGCAGAAGGCTTAAGCCCGCAGGGTGTATCCAGTCCCAGTTTCCGGTGAATATGAATCTTTTGAGAGCCATGATTGCGCTGATTGGCAGAAAAGCCTCGACCCCGCCCGGCTTGACAACGCTGAAATCCCCGGCCTGAACCGCTTTAAGGAACTTTACGAACGCAAAACCCAGATAAACCGAGCATATAAGGAAAAAAGCCTGAATGAAACGTCTGTTTCTCATGTGTTCCCCCTGAACCACTGTAAAAGAATAAAAATGATGAGTAATTGAGCTGAATCAAAAAAGAGCTTCGATTATCCTGTCGGGTCTGTTTGTGGTCAGACTGTCCACGCCCATGTCACGGAAAGAGACCGCATCCTCCTCGCTGTCCACTGTCCAGACGTTAAGATGGAGGTCTTTGAGCCTTTTTCTCATGGATGAAACATGAAGCAGTTCCGCCCGTGTGGAAAAACCGTCCAGATTCGCATCAGTCACCATTTTTGCAGTGCGGTTATACATCTCAGGGTGAAGTTCGATGTTGTAGCCGAACTCGCCTATCCAGAGCACTCTGCATCCGGAAAGGGCTTTTCTGGCCTCAACACAGACATCGTAGCTGAAACTGAACACCACCGCACTCTCTACATGACCGGGGTACTCCTGTAAAAGTTCTGAAAGGTAAGGAATTATTTCTCTGCCGCATTTAACCTCTATAAAAATGTCTTTGCTGGCGGGCATCATCTGAAAAACCTCTTCCAGAACGGGAACGTGTTCGCCTTTGAATTTTGAAGACTTCCAGCTTCCGGCATCGCATGCCCTTATCTGGTCGTAAAAGGACATATCAGCACGCATAAGCATGTCCGAGGTTCTGGCAGTGGTGACATCGTGCAGAGCGATGATGCGCTTGTCAGCAGTAAGCCGCACATCCAGTTCAACGCCGTCTGCGCCCTCGTCCAGAGCCAGTCTGAAAGCCGCAAGTGTGTTCTCCGGGGCGGCAAAGGATGCGCCCCTGTGCGCTATTATCTTCATAATCCTGATTATATCCTATTTTTTACCGGAATACCATAGTTCAGCCCTTGAAATAACTGGATTTATCGCCAATTTTGGGATAGAACAATCGCTGCAAATACAATTGAGGGAAACAAAATGCGTTTTCTGTTAACAATTTTTATACTTACAATATCTTTCATATCCTACGCCGCACCAACACCCCCCAAAAGGGAATTTACAAAACCCGCAGGCTATGAGCGCACAGCGGAGATGTACAGATCATACGGAATGAACGATTTCGGACGCATCCTGATGCTCGGAGACTCCATCACCCATGGAGCCTACTGGAATGAGCTGATGAAGCGCAGCGATGTAATCAACAGAGGAATACCCGGCGACACGACCTTCTGGATGCTTGAGCGTCTGGACTATGTCACCACCGGAAAAATGGAAAAGGCATTTATTCTGGCGGGCATAAACGATATCTCCAAATATCAGCTCCCCGCCTCGATATTCGGCAGATACACGAAAATAATCGACTATCTCACAGCAAGAGGCATCAAGCCCCACGTTCAGTCCGTTATCTATCTGGGCAAGCTGAACCCGAAATATGAGGTTTACAACGTCAGGATAAAAGAACTGAACGGAATGCTGAAAGAATATGCTGACAAGAACGGCTATGCGTTCATCGACCTGAATCCAGTTCTTTCCCCCGACGGCTTTCTGAAAGACGAATACACCTACGACGGCACACACCTTACAGCCACCGGCTACGGTCTCTGGAGAGATATCCTCGCTCCCTACATGACCGATGCTGCCGCTGTGCCTGCTCCTGCGGAAACAGTACCCGCTGAGACCCAGCCCGCAGTTCCGGCAGTGCCTGAGCAGACCGCTCCCGCAGTTGTTCCCGCACCTGCGGCACCTGCCCCCGACAAAGTTATCCTTCCCGCACAGTAAATTCCACAGGGCGGCCTCGGCCGCCATTTTTATATGGTATCATCCTTTATGCTCAACAGACGCAGATTCTTAAAACTATCAGCCACAGCTCTCGCCGCCGCATCAGCGGGATGCCTCTCCGGCAAACTGCCTGCTGAAAAAAAACTGCCGGAATCGAAACTCCCGTCAGAGAATGCGTGGCGGTTCGGCATAATCGCCGACACCCAGTGGGAGGCGGACGACAACGGCTTCAACCCCGCATCCTGCGCAGTTGAGATACTGAATGCCGTCTATGCGGAGTTCATAAAGCATAATGTCGAGTTCGCATTTCACATGGGCGATATGACCGACGACGGCAAAGATCCTTTCGCAGTATACAACAGAGCCACGGAAAAATATGACGTTTACGGTCCCGCAGACGCCATGGGCATTGTCGCCCGATATACCCAGCAGCTGTACAACAGAGGAATAGGTTTTTTCCCGCTCAGAGGAAACCACGAGAACTCTGAGATATGCGCCCTTGAGTTCAGAAATTTCTTTCCGCAGACACAGAACGGCATACACAACAGCACAGAGGCGCAAAGAGCCGCATATGCCGTTTTTAATCCGGATGCCAAGCGTCTGCCGGACATAAAACGCACGAGCAAACCCTTCTCTATGGGAACAAATTTTTCATCCCCTTCGGACGACCTGAAAGGGTTTTCATACAGCTTTGACCACAAAAACGTTCGGTTCGTAATTCCGGATATCTTCACCCTGCCCGACGGCACAAAAAGAACCATCCGCAGTCAGCAGGACTGGATAACCGACAGGCTCAAGACCAGAGAGACTGAACACGCAATAGTCCTCACCCATAAAGGACTTCTGACCCAGCGCAACAGGGACTGCATTTTCGGGGCGGAAACCTCAAAAACAACTCCCGGACAGGACGAGTTCATAACCTCGCTGTCACAGAACGGAGTAAGATATCTCATCTGCGGACACGACCACATGTATGACAGAAGCCATGTTTATACCCACGACGGAGGATCCGCAAAGGTCACTCAGATAATTGCAGGTTCTGACAGCTCAAAGTTCTACATTCCCAGAGTGCCCTCCAACGACGAAACCTACAGCGAAGGCAGACGCCAGAAGCTGATAAGTCAGGAACTGTTCGCCATCAGCTATATAATCGTCACGGTGGACGGGGAACACGTTACTTTCGACTACTACTCATCCCCCTGCTACACAGGGGACACCATAGTCAACACCCCGTACCTGAATTTCAGCAGACAGGACACTTTCGGATACAGCCTGAACGGCAGAAATTTTTTAGTGCCATACGGAGCGGAGTATTCCGTAACAGAGCTTACGAGCGCAGGCGGAACTACGGCAAAAATACTCGGCGGCATAAACGGCAACGAAGGCAAAGACCTTTCTGGCCGCAGATTCAACGTTGAGGTCTGCACAGGATTTTATCCGAAGGACGGTGCAACGGCCGGAGACATCCTGACCCTGACGGGGATGGACTACACCCTCGGCAGCGGCTTCACCGATATATTCACCCTATCAATGACCTATGATTCCGGCAGCCCTGTTCTGGCCGGACTGAACGAAAAAGGTCAATGGCAGAACGCTGTGGATTTCAGCTCCGGCGGGGTAGGCCAGTTTATCAGAGGTGCATGGAAACCCGAATATCCTCTGGGCACATATGGAATAGACACATCCTCAAAGACCGTCTGGGCGGTCATCAACACCAACGGCTTTTTCGCTCCCGTCAATTTCTGATTTTTCATTCTTGACACGCAGGACCCTTTTAACTAACGTATGAATATATATTCATTCGTTTGAGGGTAATATGGAAGACAGAGAGTTTATCTGCGAAAAAAACTGCGGCCACGACGAGACCGCAGTGTGTCTGGCAAAGTCCGCAATGCTTCCTGAAAACGACATCCAGCGGCTGGCGGAGATGTTCAAGATACTTGGTGACCCCACCCGCATAAAGATCCTCCATGCGCTCACAGGGCGGGAGCTTTGCGTGTGCGACATAGCGGAGACGCTGGGCATGGGGCAGTCGGCGATATCTCATCAGCTCCGGATGCTGAAAGGCTACAGGCTGGTGAAATACCGCAAAGAGGGAAAAGAGGTAATCTATTCTCTGGACGATGCACACATTCTGGGACTTCTATGCATGGGTCTGGATCACATAAATCATTCATAGGGGAGAGAGATGAGCGAAAAACAGGCATGCGGATGCTGCTGTTGTCCGCAGAAGGAAGAGATTCAGGAGACCGTTCCGGCCGGAGGCGAACAGGCTGTGTTCCGTGTTCAGGGACTTGACTGTGCCGACTGCGCCGCAAAGGTCGAGAACATCATAAAACAGATGGAGGGTGTGCTCTATGCACGTCTGAGCTTTGCCTCGGCAACACTCACCGTCCGCCACAACACCGACCCCGCAAAGATAATCCGTGCCGTTAAGCAGGCGGGCTATTCCGCAGTTCCCGCCGATGTTCAGACAGAAGAGAAGCAATCGTGGCTGAAAGACAGAAAAACTGTCGGAACCATAACATCGGGAATTTTTCTCGCAGCGGGTTTTCTGCTGGGTATGGCAGGAAACGAAGCAACATCCAATGCACTCTATGCGGCGGCCATGATAACCGGCGGCTGGAATGTTGCTCTCAGCGGACTTTACAGCCTGAAAAAGAGAACGATGGACACCAATTTTCTGATGCTCATTGCGGCCATAGGCGCAGGAGCCATCGGCGAGTGGAGCGAAGGTGCCGCCGTTGTTTTCCTTTTTTCGCTGGGCAACGCACTTCAGGCATACACAATGGACAAGACCAGAAGATCCATCCGCTCGCTCATGGAAAAAGCACCTAATGAGGCTCTGGTCATGCGGGATGGAACTGAAAAGATACTCAATGTAAATGAAATATCCATCGGAGATACCATCCTCGTTAAACCCGGGGAGAAGATAGCCATGGACGGCGAAGTGGTGAACGGGTTTTCCGCTGTAAATCAGGCCTCCATAACAGGAGAGTCCGTACCCACCGAAAAACAGACGGGGGACACGGTTTACGCCGGAACGCTCAACACCACAGGCGCACTGACCATAAGAGTCAGCAGACCCGCATCGGACTCCACAATCAGCCGTATCATGAGTATGGTTGAGGAGGCACAGGCACAGAAAGCACCCATGCAGTCGCTGGTGGACAGATTCGCCGCATGGTATACCCCTGCGGTGGTGGTCTCCGCTGTACTTCTGACCGCAGTTCCCGTTCTGGTATTCGGTCAGAGTTTCGATGAATGGTTTTACAAGGCACTGGTGCTTCTGGTGATCTCGTGCCCCTGTGCACTGGTGATATCCACCCCTGTGTCGATTGTTTCTGCCATAGGCAACGCATCCAGAAGGGGTGTGCTTATCAAGGGCGGAGTGTTCCTTGAGCAGATGAGCAGAATCAGAGCCATAGCTTTCGATAAAACCGGAACGCTGACATCTGGCAGACCCGTCATTACCGACGTTCACGCAGACAGGGTTTCAGAAAAGGAACTTCTGACACTGGCGGCATCGGTCGAGAGATTCTCCGAGCATCCTCTGGCTCATTCCATAGCAAACTCTGTGGAAAGATCAGAACTTCTGCCAACTGAAAATTTTGAAGCGATACCTGGCAAAGGAGCGAAAGCCTTAGTTGAAGGCAGAACAGTCTATGTGGGTAACAAAAGGCTGTTCGGTGAATCGGCATTTGCCATGGATGAGCTTGAAAAGCAGGGCAAGACAGTTGTTTATGTGGGTACTGACGAAGGTATTCTGGGACACATCGCCCTTGCGGACGTTCTGCGGGACGGAAGCCATGAGGCTGTGAAAGCTCTGAAAGAGAGCGGGATTGAATGTGTTGCCATGCTCACCGGAGACAACAGGCGTGCGGCGGATATGATAGCCTCCAAACTGGAGCTGGATGAGTGTTTCAGCGAGCTTCTGCCGGAAGACAAAACAGCGGCACTGAAACCTCTTGCCGATAAATACGGACGTGTGGCCATGGTTGGTGACGGGGTGAACGATGCCCCTGCCCTCGCACTGGCGGATATAGGCATTGCCATGGGTGCGGCAGGAACTGATGCCGCTCTGGAAACAGCGGACATAGCCCTTATGTCGGACGACATAGGCAAACTGCCCTATCTTATGAAACTGAGCCGCAAGACCGTGGCGGTCATAAAGCAGAACATAACATTCTCGGTTGCCGTTAAGGCTCTGTTCATCGCAGGCACATTCGCAGGGATAACCAACCTCTGGCTGGCAGTGTTTGCAGACACCGGAGCTTCAATTCTCGTTACGCTGAACGGGATGAGGCTGATAAAAGAGATTAAATAAACATCTTAATTATATAACTTTTTAGAACCGAACAGTTTAAGGCGGAAGGCGGAAAATATGCGCAGTGTACATAGAAGTACATGAGCAGGATTTTCTGCCTTCCAACGCAAAAATGTGATGTGTTATAAAAAGTTAAAGCAGTGTGCCGCCGGATGCTTCGATCCGCATACCGTTGATCCACCGAGCCTCCGGTGACAGCAACGCCGCAGCCGCTCCGCCGATATCATCCGGCAGACCGACCCTGCCCAGTGCGGTCATTGAGGCTATGAGTTTGTTCACCTGTTCGTTGTCTCGAACCACCCCGCCGCCGAAATCCGTCTCTATTGCTCCGGGAGCCAGAGCAACAACGCTGATGCCCCTTGCGCCCAGTTCTTTCGCCATATATCTGGTCAGGGTATCCACAGCGGCTTTAAGGCTTCCGTATACGCTGTAGCCGGGCATACAGAATCTTGCCAGACCTGACGAAAGGTTCATTATCCTGCCTCCGTCCTTTATCAGCGGCAGAAGTTTCTGCGTAAGAAAAACAGGTGCCTTCAGGTGGATGTTCACCAGCAGGTCGAACTGCTCCTCCGTGGTCTCCGTGAACGGTGCATTAATGCCTATTCCGGCGTTGTTCACCAGATTGTCGAAGGTTTCACTGTCAAACCCCTTAAGCGCATCTTTAACATCATCCGCAAACGCCTGAAACGTTGCGCTCTTTGAAACGTCCAGCTGCAAAGCCGCCGCCTTTCTTCCTTTATTCAGGATCTCAGCGACAACCGCTTCCGCCTCGTCCTTTCTGCTGTTATAAGTCAGAATTATGTCGTGACCTCTGTCCGCCAGAGTCAGCGCCATGTTTTTTCCAAGCCCTCTGCTTCCGCCTGTTATGAGTGTTATCATCTGATTCCTCCTTGGTTCATTCCGTCCGTTGTAACAATAATACCTGCACGCATTTGAGGAAATACACAGACCTGCCGCATTATTGCCCAAAACTGCGGCGCATGCATTTTTATGTTTTATTATTTGCGTTTAAGAATATACTGTAATCAAACACAGGAGAGCATATGAAAACTGATGCCCTGAAACAGATATCACATATAATTGACAAATACTCCGATAAAGAGGGAGTCGCAAACACAGCGATAGACTGCCTGCATTTTTATAAGGTTACCACAGCCGGAGTGCGGACGGCTTCGGTCTATACCCCATGTGTGTGCTTCATTGTGCAGGGGAGCAAGGAGATGACCCTTGAAAATGAGGTTTATAAATACTCCGAGCTGAACTATCTGGCCGTTTCCGTCGAACTCCCCGCAACAGGGTGCGTTGTTACGGCGAAACCGGAAAAACCTTATATGTGCGTTCAGGTGGACATAGACCCCATCCAGATAAGCGACATAATCAGCAAAAGCGGAATAGAGATTGTGCCGGAAACGGCAACCGACAGGGGCGTTTTTGTGGGGGAGATGGACGAAGGGATAACCGACAGCGTTCTGCGGCTGGTGAAACTTCTGGACAGCCCTCAGGATGCGCAGTTTCTGGCTCCTCTGGTCACTGCTGAGCTTTTCTACAGGCTTCTGACAAGTCCCAACGGACGCAGGATAGCCAAGCTGGCTGTTGCAGGCGGGAACATGCAGAAGATAGCCGAGGTCATCAAAAACCTAAAAACCAATCTGAGCAAATCATTTTCCGTTGAAGAGCTGGCGCAGATGGCAAACATGAGCCAATCCACATTTCATCATCACTTCAAAGAGGTCACCGCCATGAGTCCTTTACAGTTTCAGAAGAAGCTGAGGCTCACAGAGGCCAGACGGATAATGATAGCAGAGACTGCTGATGCCGCCAGCACGGCATACAGAGTGGGCTATGAAAGCCCTTCGCAGTTCAGCAGGGAATATTCAAGAATGTTCGGCGCACCGCCTGCGGCAGATGCGGCAAGGATGCGTGCGGGACTGACGGCATAAAAAAAGCCTCCCTTTCGGGAGGCTTTGCATTTTCTGTTATCTCAGCTGAGCGTTAAACTCTTTCGTGAGATTATCTATCATCTTCTGAAGCTGACCGTTGGTCTCCTCGTCCGTCAGGGTTCTGTCGGAGGCGGTGAAATACACACGATAGGTGCGGCTCTCCCTGCCCTCTTCAATTCCCTTGCCCGAGTAGACATCGAACAGGAACGCATCTTCCGCCAGTTTGCTTGTGCCTTTGATGCAGTTTATCATATCAACTGATGCTGTGGAGCAGTCCACGACAACGGATATATCCTTGTAAACAGAGGGGAACTTGCTGAACTCCGCAAACTTGTACTGGAAAGTGGCGTTTGCAATCAGCTCTGGCATATCGACCTCGAACAGCACCACGTTCTCACGAACGTCCGCCTCGTCGGCCACTGCGGGGTGAAGCTCACCTATGAAGCCGATGGACTTGCCGTCCACCATAACCTCAGCCGCTTTGCCGGGATGCAGGAAGTGTCTGTCGCTTCTGACATATTCCGCCTTAATCTTATATCCGTTCAGCACGTTTTCAAGCACTCCTTTAAGAGCGAAGAAAGGCTCGACGGGTGCGGGAGCTGCCCAGCTCATAGGCCAGAACTGTCCGGCAACGGCCGCCGCAAACTTCATGCGCTGTTCGGGAAGTTTTTCATCGGTTTTGATAAACGATGATGCAAACTCAAAGAACTTCGCCTGTTTGAAACCGTTGTTAAGGTTAAATTTTATTGTGGCAAGCAGTCCGGGGAACACTTGGGTTCTCATGGTGTTCATGTCCTCTGAAATAGGGTTCAGAAGTTTGACAAACTTGGCTTCATCATCAAACAGCTTTAAAAAATCGTCCTTCATGAAGGAGTAGTTAACTGCCTCATTGAATCCCAGAGTCTTCATCTGGTTTGCGATGTCACGTCTTGCCGTGAGCAGTCTGCTCATGGGTTTTGAGTCGGCATCTATGCGGGGCAGTGTCGTGGGGATGTTGTCGTAGCCGTACATCCTCGCAACTTCTTCCGCTATATCCTGATTTGTAGAAATATCCACTCTGTACGAAGGTGCGGTGACAGTTATTGCGGTGCCGTTCACTTCGGGGTTAAGGTGCAGGTCGGACAGGATTTTCACTATCTGCTCATGGGACACAGAGGTACCCAGATAGCTGTTTATCCACTCGGTTGTGACTGTGACCTTAGCAGGCACAGGCTCTGTGTATTCGCCCAGTTTGCCCTTGCAGACCTTACCTCCGGCAACCTCCTGAAGAAGGTATGCGCCGTAGTCAACCATTTTAACGGGGTTGGCGGGATCTGCTCCCCTTTCATATCTGTATGCCGCATCGGAATTCATTCCGAGTTTTCTGGCAGTTTTTCTTGTCTGTTTCGGCTCGAAATATGCACACTCAAGGAAAACGTCCTTAGTGTCGTCATGGATTCCCGAATGCTCGCCGCCCATTACTCCGCCGAGAGCCAGAATCTTTTTCTCGTCAGTTATCAGGAGCATCTCATCGGTGAAGGTACGCTCTTTTTCATCCAGCATAAGGAGCTTTTCGCCCGCTTTTGCGTTGCGGACGATTATCTTGCCCTCGATCTCACGCAGGTCGAAAGTGTGCTGAGGCTGGCCGTATTCGAACATCACATAGTTAGTGACGTCAACCACGTTGTTTATGGGGCGGATGCCCACCGCACGCAGACGGTTCTGCATCCACACGGGCGAGGGAGCGATGGTAACATCCCTGATGACCCTTGCCATGTATGTGGGGCATGCCTCTTTATTTTCCAGAACAACGCCGCCGTAGTTTTCAGCTTTGTCGTCGGTCTCTTTCAGTTCAAAGGTTCTCTCTTTCAGCTTAAGGCCGTAGATTGCCGCTATCTCTCTTGCATAGCCTACCATGCTGAGGCAGTCAGCCCTGTTGGGGGTGATGCCTATTTCCATTACGGTGTCGGGCAGTCCGAGATAGTCGTTCACATCCGAACCCGCCTCAAGGCTGTCGGGGAGTATCATGATTCCGTCGTGGTTGTCGGAAATACCTATCTCGTCCTCAGCGCAGATCATTCCGCAGGACTCGGTGCCTCTTATCTTTGCCTTCTTGATTTTTATGCCGTTGGGAAGCTCTGCGCCCACCATAGCAAAGACAACTGTCTGTCCTGCTCTGACGTTAGGTGCGCCGCAAACCACCTGATGCTCCTCTGCGCCTGTGGAAACAACACAAAGGGACAGTTTGTCCGCATCGGGATGCTTTTCGCATTTAAGAACTTTTCCGACTACGACGTTGTTAAGGCGAGCCTTCGTTTCGACGGATTCAACCTCAAGACCTGCCATGGTAAGTTTTGCGGCAAGCTCCTGCATGTCGATTCCGGTGGTATCTACAAATTCATTTATCCAATTGATGCTTATCTTCATTTTGTACCTCCGCCTTAAAACTGCCTTAAGAATTTCAGGTTGTTTTCAAAGAATGAGCGAAGGTCGCCGATGCCGTATTTCAGCATGGTGATACGCTCGATGCCCATTCCGAAGGCGAAGCCTCTGTATATGTCGGTGTCGTAACCTGCGTGTTTGAACACTTCGTTGTTCACCATTCCGCAGCCAAGGATCTCAAGCCAGCCTGTGCCTTTACACACTCGGCATCCCTTGCATCCGCAGATAACGCAACCCATGTCAACCTCTGCGCTGGGCTCGGTGAACGGGAAGAAGCTGGGACGGAAACGAACGGGAATATCTTTTCCGAACATGCGCTGGATGAACTCTGTCAGCGTTCCTTTAAGGTCGCCGAAGGTCACATCTTTATCAACCAGAAGCCCCTCAACCTGATGGAACATCGGAGTGTGTGTCAGGTCATAGTCGCATCTGTAAACTTTGCCGGGAGCGATGATTTTAATAGGCGGCTGCTGGGACTGCATAGTTCTTGCCTGAACAGGTGAAGTATGTGTGCGCAGCAGAATATCCTCTGATATATAGAAGGTATCCTGCATGTCCCTTGCGGGGTGTTCTTTGGGGATGTTCAGCATTTCGAAGTTAAACAGGTCAAGCTCCGCTTCGGGGCCCACTGCCACTTCGAAACCCATTGAAGTAAATATATTAACTATTTCATAGTAAACGGACATGATGGGGTGAATGCTTCCGCTGTTCATGGGCAGACCGGACATGGTTATGTCCAGTGATTCGCCTGTAAGCTTTGCGGAAAGCTCCGCCTGAGCCAGTTTTTTCTCCTGAACTTCATACTGCGACTCAAAAGAGCTGCGAAGTTCGCCGATCATCATTCCGAACTCTTTTTTCTGATCGTTGGGAACGTCTTTAAGCTGTTTGCTCAGTTCGCTGATGATTCCTTTTTTGCCGAGGTATTTGACCTTTACCTCATAAAGCTGCTGGGTGGAGGAAGCCTGCGCTATCTCCTGTTCGAATTGCCTGATGGTCTGTAAATCGACTTGCATGTATATTCTCCGATTGCACTCCATATACATCGCACTACTGCGTCAGAATTTCAAAAATATTTATCATGTACACATCACCGTACACTCAAAACATTTTTTAAATTCTTCCTTGTCCTGCTCGTATCTGAAGCGCAAGTTGAATAAGATTACTTTTTTATACAGCCCCAAGCCCTCTTGAGGCTGTATAAAAAAGGGGAGCTTTTGGCTCCCCCTGTTTAGCTTAATCAGGCTTTAACCTGCTTGCAAAGCTGCTCGAATTCGGCGGGGCTTTTAACCGCCATGTCGGCAAGGACTTTTCTGTCCAGCTCGATACCGAGTTTTTTCAGGCCGCCCATAAACACACTGTAGCTGAGTCCGTGTTGGCGAACTGCGGCATTGATACGGATGATCCACAGTTTTCTGAAATCACGTTTCTTAAGCTTTCTGCCTGCGAAGGCAAAGTTGAGCGCACGCTCTACTGCCTCACGGCTCTTTTTGTAGACATTGTTAATCTGTCCTCTGAAACCTTTGGAGCGTTTCAGCCACTCTTTTCTTCTTCTGCGGGTTTTATACCCGCCTTTCGCTCTTGGCACTGTTAACCTCCTTTACTCTTACAGATAGGGCAGCAAAACTTTTACGTTCTGCGCATCCTTTCCTTGAAGGACGGTTGTCTGGCGCAGTGAGCGTTTGCGTTTTGTGGTCTTTTTAGTGAGAATGTGTCTCAGACCACTCTTCTTTGCTGTTACTTTGCCGCTTCCGGTAACTTTAAACCTTTTTGCGGCGCCCTTGTGGGTCTTCATTTTCGGCATTTCGAAAACTCCTTTAAATTAGTTTCCAGCCGGAGATGCAGTAGGTGAAATCATCATGATTTGCTGTTTACCCATCATCTCTGGTTTCTGGTCAACGACACCAACGTCTGCGACGTCTGCCTTGACTTTATTAAGTAATTCCATTCCCGCTTCCTGAAACATCATCTCGCGTCCTCTGTATCGAAGGACAACTTTGACCTTGTCTCCGGCTTCAAGGAACTTTCTAACGGCCTTCAGCTTGACGTTATAGTCGTGTTCCTCGATTTTCGGGCGGAATTTTACTTCCTTAGTATCCACCTGATTCTGGCGTTGCTTCTTTCTGGCTTCCCTGTCCTTTTTCTCTTTTTCAAACTTGAACTTGCCGTAGTCCATGACACGGCAGACAGGGGGTTTTGCCGTGGGGGCAACTTCAACGAGATCCATTCCGGCTTTTTCAGCCTGCTTGAGAGCCTCGTCAATTGTGCACACACCAAACTGTGTGCCATCATCCAAAACAAGCCTTACCTCTTTATGGGGAATAGCTTCGTTAATCCGTTCTTTGTCCGCTACGGGACCGAATTTGCCACCGACCTTTATATATCACCTCCAGAGGTTTAATGTCTTATTTTGGTCAAGCTCTTTTAATACACTAATGTAGTCAGAAAAAGCAAGCTCATTTTTAGTTTCGCCACTGCGAAGTCGTACTGAAACCAGATTCTCATCAACCTCTTTCTGACCGATGATTATCATGTGAGGTATCTTTTCGAGCTGCGCCTCACGGATCTTGAAGCCGACCTTCTCGTTGCGGAAGTCGGAATCGACCCTGAAGCCTTCAGCCTTCAATTTTGCCACAAGTGACTTGCAGTAGTCAAGATGTGCATCGGTAATATTTATCACTCTCACCTGAACGGGTGATATCCAGAAGGGGAAATTACCCGCAAAGTGTTCTGTCAGAACGCCTATGAATCTGTCCACAGAACCCAGAATAACCCTGTGGAGCATAACGGGTCTGTGCTTATGGCCGTCTTCGCCTATGTAGTTCAGGTCGAAACGCTCGGGCAGGTTGAAATCCACCTGAATTGTCGCGCACTGCCAGAAACGGCCGATGGCATCTTTCAGCTTGATATCAATCTTCGGCCCGTAGAAGGCGCCGTCGCCCTCGTTTATCTCATAGGGAAGTTCTTTAACTTTCAGAGCATTGAAGAGAGCCTCAGTGGCTTTCTCCCAGTTGTCCTCGGAGCCGATGAATTTTTCCGGACGGGTTGAAACCTCGATCTGGAACTCGAAACCGAAGATGGTCATTACATCGTTGACAAAGTCGATGATGGCGATGATCTCGTCGTTCAGCTGCTCAGGGGTGCAGAGGATGTGGGCGTCGTCCTGTGTGAACGCACGCACACGCATCAGACCGTGAAGAACGCCGGATTTCTCATGGCGGTGTACGGTTCCCAGCTCAAAATATCTCTGAGGAAGATCACGGTAGCTTCTCATCTCAGATTTGAAAACCATCATGTGCGACAGGCAGTTCATGGGCTTAACGCCGAACGCCACATCGTCGATGGATGTAAAATACATGTTCTCACGGTAGTTATCGTAGTGGCCGGAGAGTTTCCAGAGATCCTGCTTCAGAATCTGGGGGCCGTATACGATCTCGTATCCGCGTTTAAGGTGCTCTTTGCGCTCAAACTCCTCAAGGGTGGCACGCAGTGCGCCGCCACGGGGAAGATAGATGGGGAAACCTGCGCCGACCTCGTCCTCAATGGTGAAGAGTTTCAGCTGTTTGCCCAGCTTGCGGTGGTCACGCTTCTTGGCCTCTTCCAGCATGTTCAGATAAGCGTCAAGCTCCTCTTTTTTGAACCAGCAAGTACCGTAGATACGCTGAAGCATCTTGTTGTTCTCGTCGCCTCTCCAGTACGCACCTGCAACAGAAAGCAGCTTATAGTGCTTTATGCGCTTGGTGTTGTCCAGATGGGGGCCACGGCAGAGATCGGTGAAATCACCCTGAGTGTAAAGCGATACGCTGTCTTCGCCGATGATGTCGAGCAGTTCGAGCTTGTAGCTCTCGTTTGCAAACTCTTTTCTGGCTTCCGCTGTTGTCACCTCACGGCGGCGGCAGGGAAGAGCCTCGGCGGATATTTTCGCCATCTCTTTTTCGATGGCCTCAAGGTCTTCGGGGGTGAATTTTTTGTCGCCCATATCGAAGTCATAGTAAAAGCCGTCTTTGATAACGGGGCCAATGGTCACTTTGGCTTCTTTGAAAAGCCTTTGAACCGCCTGCGCCATAAGATGCGCTGTTGAGTGACGGAGAATCTCCAGAGCTTCCGTGTCCTTTTCCGTTATGATCCTGACTTTATCATTATCGCCGACGGGGGCGTATATATCTGCAAGTTTGCCGTTAACTTCTGCGGCGAGAGCGTTTTTCGCCAGTCCTTTGCTGATGGTGTTCGCCACATCGAAAGCGGTTGCACCGGCTTCGAGTTCGAGCTTTGCGCCATCGGGAAGAAATATATTCATAATGGTCTCCCTATGGGTATTTGAGCGATAAAGTATAATTATTATCGCTTTTTTTGTCAACATATTAGCGAAGAATATAATAAAGTATAAAAATAAAAAAAGTGAAAAAAGTTTCTTGACATTTATTTGGCGTTCATGTAATTTCTGTTTCTCGCAAGGCCGAGGTGGTGGAACTGGTAGACACGCAGGACTAAGGATCCTGTGGGCGTCAAAGCCTGTGGGGGTTCGAGTCCCCCTCTCGGCATGAAATATCAAGGCTTTAGGTCAAAAACCTAAAGCCTTTTTTCGTGCACTAATTAATATTAAAAATGACTACATTTTTTAATCACGTGGTCACTTTGCTCAACAGAATTGCTTTATTCCCAAAAAAGCATAGTATGTGTGTAAATTCATAAAATACACGGAGTTGATATGAGTTTACAAACAGCTTTGCAATATATTCTCAAACAGTATCCTAAGTCACGTCATACATCTTTCAGCAACAACAACTTTGGCAATTATGTAAGACATAATATTCCAGCAATTATTATGGACATCGTAAATGACGACAGATACATAATACAAGGTAGCGTTGGCAAAGGAAACTGGTCAAAATCACCTTGGATTGCAGTTTTTGATAAGTTAATAACGAATACTGTTCAATGTGGCTATTATCCAGTCTATCTTTTTTCAGAGGATTTTTCAGGTTTCTATTTATCTTTAAATCAAGGTGTTACAGTTTTTAAGGAAGAATATAGAGCAAAAACTAAAGACGCGTTAAAAGCAAAAGCAATTGATTATTTAGCGCAATTAGGTTCATTAGCAAATGACTATAAAAAAGGACCGATCGACCTTAAACACAGCAAAGAAAATAGTAATAATGATTTATATGGAACAGCCTCAATAATATCTGTTTATTACTCAGCCTATAATATCCCTGATGAACAAATCTTAATTGATGATCTCAGAAAGATGCTTAAGATTTATAACTATCTATCTGCAAGTGACGTCATGTTACTTGCATCTGTAACACAAGATGAAGTGAGTGGTGTTAATAGCAAATTCTTTGAAGATCCAACCAAAATAAGGCTACATAGAAGAATCGAACGCAACACAGCATTATCTAACGCTGCAAAAAAGAGTCATGGCTATAAATGCCAAGCTTGCGATGTGGACATGGGTGAAATATATGGACCAATAGGCGCTAATTATATCGAAGCTCATCATCTTAGACCTATATCATCTATAGAATCAAAAATACTAATGGACCCTAAAAAAGACTTCAGTGTTTTATGCCCCAATTGTCACGCTATGATACATCGAAGCGAATACGTTAGTGATGTCGAGGCATTCAAAAATATTGTGCTATACAAAAATACCAAATGACTACATTAAATAACTGATAAATATAGAGCTGTGACTACACTATTTTTTGCAACTCATTAATACCTAAAGAATTACTCTTAACTAAGGATCCTGTGGGCGTCAAAGCCTGTGGGGGTTCGAGTCCCCCTCTCGGCATTACGGAAAAAAAGCTCAGCTCAGGCTGGGCTTTTTTGCGTTTAAGTCATCTATTAGTCACTCTATGCTTTCCTTTCCAGCACTGGAAAAAGACAATAAAAAAGGAGGTTTGCAGTAAAAACAATATTTATTTTATTACTCAACAGTATCTGATAGATACTTCCAGCTCACTGCCGCATTGGCAGCTTAAAAGTCACATCAGAGCCAAAAAGGCAAACACCACTGAATAAAATCATGTAATACTTGTATGTTGAAAGTATTTCTGCTATTTCAAAAATAACTGACACAAACGGAAGGGAGAACAGCGGCATGTTAAAAACGGTAGCTCTCATCATCTGTCTTTTTATATCTCTGACCGTTAACGCCGAACAGCTCAGATTCGGCATCGCATCCATAGTCTCGCCGGAGGAATCACTCAACCTTTACAGAGAGCTGAACGACTATCTGGCGGGCAAACTGAATAAAACAATAACCCCTGTCATAAAGAGAGATTACGATGAAATGAACCGCATGATAGCAGAAAATGAGGTGGATTTTGCTTCAGTCTGCACAGGCGCACTGCCCTATCTCAACAATGCAAAAATAAGAGTTCTGGCCGTTCCCGAGATGAATGGAAAACACTCATATCAGTCATTCATAATTGCCAATACGGCATACGGAATCAATGAAGTTAAAGACCTCAAGGGGAAAACATTCGCATTCACCGACAGACTTTCAAACAGCGGAACCCTATATCCCGCATTCCTGACAATACGCACTTTCAAGCAGGCTCCTGAAAAGGTCTACAAGAAAATATACTACACAAAGAGCCATGATAAATCCATCTATCTGGTAAACAAAGGTGTGGTTCAGGCGGCGGCTGTTGACAGCCTTATCTTTGAGATAATAAGAAAGAAAGATCCGCAGGCGGTAAAAAATATCAGAGTGATCCATAAGTCTCCGGAAATGATATCTCCTCCTTTTGTTGCGGCCTCCGGCATGAACACTTTGACATATGAAAACATCAAGAATCTGATGCTGAATATGCACAAAGACCCTAAAGGTGCCGAAATTCTGAAAAAACTGCACGTTGACAGATTTGTGAATGCCAGCGTAAGCGACTATAAAGTAATATCGGATATGAAGGCTGAAATTGACCGCTTCTACTCAGGCATTATGCAATGAAAGGACTTATTTTTCTGACAGCTCTGCTCCTTCTGACACCTCTCTGCCAGGCCGCAGACTACAAAACAATTCTGCTGGTGTCCGTTGACGCACTGCACCCTGACGCAGTTTCAAAGGAAAACTCTCCTAATATAATGTATCTGGCAGAAAACGGAGCTTACAGCCCTTTTGCAACAAGCTCAAACCCTCCGAAAACGCTTATATCCCACACTGTGATGCTGACAGGCCTGCAGCCTCTGGAGAACGGAAAAACAGACAACGCCTGGCAGGTCGGGGAGCCCAGGGTCAGTAAGCCAACCCTGCTTTCCGCAGCAAAAGGCAGGGGATACGAAACCTGTCTTATATACAGCAAGCAGAAGCTGGGCTACCTTAAAAACTCATCCACTGATACGGAAATATTTGCAAAGGATGACGCTGTTGAAAAGACTGCGGAAGTCCTTGATACATCAAAAAAGCAGTTCATATTTCTTCATATAAGCGGATTGGATACCGAAGGCCCCGTTTCCGGCTGGATGTCAGAGGAATACGTTGACGAGTTCCGGTTCATTGACGAACAGCTCGGAGCACTCTTTAAAAAAGCTCTTAAAAGTCCTTCAGTCCTGATAATAGTAACATCAGACCATGCCGGACATGACAAAATACACGGATCGGACCATCCCGAAGATTTCAAACGCCCTCTTGCTGTATTTTCTTCTCTGAAAAAAATAACACATATACCGGATTCTGCTCTTAAAATTGACGGCCTGAAAAAATACATTGAGGAAGAGTTTTGAAAAAACTTATCTTCAAACTCATTCCCAACAGCCTGAGCAGACGAACGGCATTGCTGATCAGCTCGCTTGCTTTCGCCACAGTTATCATCAACATGGTGATTATTTTCTATTTTGAGTACTCTTCGTCATTTTCAACAGCGGAAAAATACATTGACTCACAATATAAGATAATGTCATCCGATCTTGCGGAATCCATCATAACAGACGACATTTACTCACTTTTTACGATGATAGAGACCGTTTCGCAGGCAATCCCCCACATTGACAACATAGCGGTATTCGGGAATGAAGGCGAATATGTAACCGACGCAAAGGTTCGGCCGGAAAGCCTGACGGCAACAATAAGCCCCATCCTTCTGACCAAGGAGATATCTGCCGGGAATAACAGGCTGGGAACGATCACTTTTTACATAAACAGGGAATCCATCATACGGCAGATCACACGAAAGGTCATCGGGCTGTTTTTTATAAATATAGCGGTGGTAATTATGGGCGCACTTGTGGGGGTGGCAATCGCCGCACGCATGACAAAGCCGATCAACGACCTCTCACGCCAGATAGCAAATCTGGATGTTCTGGAACTGCCTTATAAATTCAACATATCCGAATATGCATCAGGAGAGACACGGAACCTGCAGAACGTTATTGAAAAACTCTCTTTCAGGCTAAAAGACTCGATAGACCGCATAAGCGAACAGCAGAAGGAACTGCACCGCAGTGAACGTCTGGCATATCTGGGAACCATGTCCGCCGGACTCGCGCATGAACTGAAAAACCCCATAATGGCCATCAGTCTGATCATTGATAACGTCGCTTCGGAAATAGGAGATAATTCACAATGGCAGGAGGATTTTACAGTCATACGCAGGGAAGCGGACAGACTTGTCTTCCGCCTGAACGAGTTTCTGGACTACTCCAAACCAGTGAACCTGCGTTATGACGAGATCAGTCTCTCTGCCCTCATAGAGTTCATAAAGGGTCAGACATACCGCAAGGTGTTCAGCTGCATGGAAATAGTTTTCACTGCCGAAAGCGACCCTCTTCTTGTAACAGATAAAGATAAAGTTTCTCAAATATTTACAATCCTGCTGAACAACTCCGCCGAGGCCGGTGCATCAAAAATACTCTGCTCTTTTGATGAGTCAGAGGAAACCATCAAAATTGAATATGAAGATGACGGATGCGGATTTAAAGAGGAGGACAAAGCCAAGGTTATGCTGCCCTTCTACACCACCAAACCAACAGGCTCAGGGCTGGGACTTGCCATCTGTGCGACCATAGCCGATGCAATGGGAGCGTCGGTTAACATAGCCGAAAAGCAGAGCAGAGGAGCCAGGTTTGTAATAAGGCTTCCTAAAAGACCCCAAGTGTAAAGTTTCCTTACAGTCGTCGTACAGTCAGCTTACAAATAACAGCGTAAAAATATCGAACAATCTAAAAATAACCTTATTTATCAGCAAAGTCAGCTTTGGCATGTCTATTGATATTATAACGTATCAATTCTATCGGAGGCATGTTAATGGAAAGAGATATTTTATTGACTATGCAGGATGACCTCGCAAGGGCTCTTGCAAAACCGTCCAAAGACGTAAAATGGGCCATGCTCATAGATGCCAGAAAGTGCGTCGGCTGCCACGCCTGCACAGTTGGCTGTATTTCGGAAAACGTTCTGCCGCCTGATGTCGTCTATCGTCCCGTATTTGAGATGACAAGCGGAAAATTCCCTAAAGTTAAAATGTCGTTCATACCCCGCCCCTGCCAGCAGTGTGACGCACCTCCCTGCGTACCCGTATGCCCCACAAAGGGTCTGGCAACATTCAAAAGCAAAGAGAACGGACTGGTCATGCTCAACGCAAAAGAGTGCATCAGCTGCGGGCTTTGCGTCGAGGCCTGCCCCTATAAAGCCAGAACAATGGACGGCAGCAACTATTACACTGAGAACATTGCCGTTCAGCCCTATGAGACCCGCAAATTCAGCGAATATGACGGTCAGTGGCAAAGAGTTAAAGGCGAATCGCCCATGGGCAACGTCCGCAAGTGTTCCTTCTGTCTGCACAGGGTTAAGGACGGAATGCTCCCCATGTGTACAACGACCTGCATAGGCCGTGCGACATACTTCGGCGATATAAACGATCCCGAGAGCCTCATCTCCAAGGTTATGAAAGCTAACAAAACGGAGACCATCAAATCCGTTCCGGATTCAAAACCTAAGACAGGCAAAGCGGTGTTCGGCGCTTCCAAAACAAAACCCCGTGTATTCTACGTACTTTAATCAGGACGAGGTGGAACAATGGATAACAAAGAATTTATTGAAATAGAAAACGAAGAGACAGGAACCACCAGAAGACAGTTCATTCAGGGCTGTTCGGCCATTCTCGGCAGTGCGATGCTGACATCCGGAATGGACATGGCGTTCAAAACAAACACTGCCCATGCGGCGGAATCAGGCGGAAAATACGACTTCAGCAAGCCTGAGAACATGGTCTATTCCGTATGCCTTCAGTGCAACACCGGTTGCGGAATAAAAGTTAAGATCGAGGACGGCTACGGGGTGAAGATTGACGGAAACCCCTACAACCCTTTCAATATGGTTCCGAACATTGCTCAGAGCACATCCCTCAAAGATGCGGCCAGAGTCGATGCGGCAGTCTGCCCTAAAGGACAGGCAGGCGTTCAGGTGGCCTATGACCCCTATCGTATTAAAAAAGTTCTGAAACGTGCAGGCAAAAGGGGCGAAGGCAAATGGGTGGCAGTGCCCTTTGATCAGGCCGTAAACGAAATCGTTAACGGAGGCAAGCTGTTCTCAAACGTCGCAGGCGAGGAGAACAGAACCGTTGAAGGACTCAAAGACCTTTGGGCAATAAAAGATTCCGACACAGCAAAGCGTCTTGATGCCGCCATTGCGAAGATATACAAAGAGAAAGACAAAAAGAAAGCTGTTGCTGATTTTAAAGCGGAAAACCCTGACCTTCTGCAATATCTTATAGATCCCGATCACCCCGATCTCGGAGCCAGAAACAATCAGGTCGTTTATATGTGGGGGCGTAAGAAAGGCGGACGTGCAGAATTCTTCAAACGCTTCTTCAACGACTATTACGGCACAACAAACACACACGGACACACCACTGTGTGTCAGGGTTCGCTCTATTTCGCCTGCAAGGCACTTAGCGAGCAGTATGTTTTCAACAAATTCTCCGACGGTCAGAAATTCTATTTTCAGGCTGACCTCGCCAATTCGAAGTTTGTTCTGTTCATCGGCGCAAACCTTTTCGAAGCGAACTACGGTCCCACAAACAGAACTGTCAGAATCACAGAAAGACTTAAAAACGGAGAGCTGGCAACAGCAGTGGCTGACCCCAGATTCACAAAACTGGCATCAAAATCAAAGTACTATCTGCCGGTAACACCCGGAACGGATGCCGCTCTCTGTTTTGCAATCATGAACTGGATGTTCTCCAACGACAAAATTGACAGAAAATACCTTTCTTGCGCCAACAAAAAGGCGGCAGAGGCTGCCGGCGAATCAACATGGAGCAACGCACCCATTCTGGTCAAGATCGATGAAAAAGGCAACGCAGGCAAATTCCTCAGAGCTTCTGAAATAGGTCTTGCCGAAAACGCAAAAGTTATCGGAAAAGACGGCAAAGAGAACGTTCTGGAATACCTTGTTGCGATGGTAAACGGTGTGCCCACCGTTGTTGACTACAACAACGATGTCATGCCCGCTGCCGTCACAGGCGACCTTTTTGTCGATACTGTCATTGATGACGGAAAAGGCGGCAAAATAAAGGTCAAGTCTTCACTTCAGCTTCTGAAGGAAGAGGCAATGTCAAAATCCCTTGAAGACTGGGCAAAGATCTGCGGTTCGCCTGCCGCATCCATAAAGCAGGTTGCCAAAGAACTGACAAGCTACGGCAAGATGGCGGCTGTTGACGTTCACAGAGGTCCCGCACAGCATACAAACGGATTTTACAACATCACTGCAGCCATGAACATCAACATGCTGCTTGGAAACTATGACTGGAAAGGCGGTATGATAGTCGCCTCAACCTATAACTTCTCAGGCGGAAAAGAGGGACAGCCCTTTGATTTCGGCAAGTCCGCAAAAGGAAAACTGACCCCCACAGGTATCAGCAACATCCGCCACAACATTAAATATGAAGATTCCACCCTCTTTGCCGGATATCCTGCAAAGCGCAACTGGTGGCCCCTTGCCAGCGACGTTTATGAAGAGATAATCCCCTCCATCGGACACCAGTACCCTTATCCTGTAAAAATACTTTTCAGCTATATGGGTGCATCCGCATATTCTCTTCCCGCAGGACACACCAACATCGACGTTCTGGCAGACGTGAATAAGCTCCCGCTGTATATCTGCTCGGATATTCTTGTGGGTTCAAACTCACTTTACGCCGACTATATCTTCCCCGATCTCACATACCTTGAGCGCTGGGAAATGCAGGGCAGCCACCCCAACATGGCTTCAAAAGTTCAGCCCGTGCGCCAGCCTGCAATAGCCCCCATCACCGACACTGTTACAGTATACGGTGTTGAGCAGCCCATCAGCTTCGAATCTACTCTGCTGGCACTTGCTGAAAAGCTGAACATGAAAGGCTTCGGAGCAAACGGTCTGGGCGAGGGTGTGGATTTCAGATGTATGGACGACCTTTATGTCCGCTTCGTTGCCAACGTCGCAACGGACGGCAAGCCTGTGCCCGATGCAACTGACGAAGAGCTGGCAGTGTTTCTCGCCTCCAGAAAACACCTGCCCAAAACTGTTTTCGACCCCGAAAGATGGGCTAAGATCGCAGGTGCAAACTGGCGCAAGGTCGTCTATGTTCTGAACCGCGGCGGAAGATTCCAGGAATACGCTGATATCTACAAAGGCGACAAGGCTGTGAACCAGTACAAAAAATCGCTGAACCTTTATCAGGAAAAAACAGCGGGAACCAAAAACGCATTCACCGGAAAACAGAACCCCGGTTATGCAAAATATCTTCCCGTTGTGACAACCACAGGCCAGACTCCCAAAGAAGCCGGGCTTGAAACAGCGGAATACAGCCTCAGCATGATCACACACAGGGATATCACTCAGACAAAATCCAGAACAGTGACTAACTACTGGCTTCTGACGGTTTATCCCGAAAACTCAATAATACTGAACCCTGCCGACGCAGCAAAAATGAAACTTAAGGCCGGGGATAAGGTCAAGGTCACATCCGTCACTAACAAAGCAGGCGAATATGATCTGAAGAACGGATGGAAGAAGCCTATGGTGGGCAAAGTGACCATCAGCGAAACCATGATGCCCGGAGTTATGTCGTTCACTCTCGGTCATGGACACTGGGCAACCGGTTCACACGACATTACGGTTGACGGAAGGATTATAAAAGGCGACCCGAGAAGAGCGGCCGGAGTACATGCCAATGCCGCAATGTGGGTCGATCCTCACTTGGGTAATACCTGTATGCTTGACACAGTGGGGGGTAGCGTGTCGTTCTATGACACAAAAGTAAAGCTGGTCAGGATATAAGCTCCAAAACAGGTGAAAGCCCCGCTTAAACAGCGGGGCTTTTTTTATTTTCCGTGCTTCCAGATTTTAACACTTGAAATAAGCAGTATCAGACACATCAGAGGTATCAGAAATCCCGTGGACACAATTCCAAGAAGTTTGCCGCCTGCAAAAACTCCGGCAACGGAACCAGCCGCCATCACCAGCAGAAATCTTTTCTGCTGACTTATAACTGTGAAACTTTTATCTCTGCTGTATCTGGCAAACCCCATAAGCATTGTGGGGATGCTGACCGCCAGAGAAAGACTGCCTGCAGTTTTGATATCGGTCCCGAAAAGCAGTACTATTGCAGGGATCAGAAGCTCTCCGCCTGCAACACCCATCACAGCGGCAAAAATTCCAATCAGAAACCCGCAGACAGCTCCAGTTAAAACCAGATAGATGCCTGACAGAAAATTCAGACCGCTGAAACTATACTGATGACTGAAGAAAAGGACAAAGGCCACCATCACCAGAAGAACCGAAAGCACCCTGAACAACGTTTCAGACCTCAGTCTGGTTGCCCACCCTGCGCCGAACCATGCCCCGAAGAGGCTGCCGGAAAGCAGGGTTGCAATAACATGCCAATGAGAAAGAATTGTTTCGAAAGATACGGTTCCAAGTCTGGCCGGGAGGGAAAAAGTCACAACAACAAGACTTACAGCCTTGTTTATGATAACGGCGGGCAGAGCATCAAAAGCAAAAAGCCCGACAAGGATAGGCAGCCGGAACTCGGCTCCGCCCAGACCTATCAGTCCCCCCAGAATACCGACCAGAAAACCGCTTACCGCAGCTTTAAGATCATTTAACATAATTTATATTCCTTAAAAAAAATCAGAGTCCGTACTTTTTTATTTTATCGTAAAGAGTCACACGGCTTATTCCAAGCATTTTTGCGGCGGCAGTATAGTTTTCTCCGCAACTGGCAACAGCCCGCCTGATAATATCCTCTTCCACCTCTTCCAGAGCTTTTGAAAGCAGGTTCTCCTCATATTTTGCTCTGAAAATATCAAAAAAACTCTCAGCAGGCTTTGTATCTGCTCGTCCGAGAGCGTTGAGGATTGTGTCCGCCCTGAGTGCGGCTGTGTTGCTTAGGGCAACCGCCTTGGACATGATATTCTTCAGTTCCCTTATATTACCCTGCCACGGGTAGTTCTCAAGGATATCTCTGGCGGATTTATCCACACAGCAGATATCCTTACCCGTATCCACTGAGAACAGCCGGATAAAATGAAGACAGCAGTTCCATATATCCTTTTTCCGGTTTCTGAGAGGAGGGATATCAACATTGAAAGCGTTTATCCTGTAGTAAAGATCCTCACGGAACTGACCTGTGCGGACAAGCTCTTTGAGATTTTTATTTGTGGCGGAAATTATGCGGATATCGACCTGTCTGAATGTATTGTCGCCCACACGCTGAATACGCCCGTCCTGAAGCACCTGAAGCAGTTTACCCTGAAGAGGCATGGGCATGTCGCCTATTTCGTCCAGAAAAATAGTACCTTTGTCCGCCATCTGAAATTTTCCCGGGTTGCCGGTATAAGCACCGGTGAAAGCCCCTTTAACATAGCCGAAAAGCTCACTCTCCAGCAGATTATCCGGAATAGCGGCACAGTTTATCTGAACGAATGGATTATCCTTTCTGCGGCTGTAGTTATGAATCAGCATAGCGGTGACATCTTTTCCAGTACCTGACTCTCCGGTTATGAGCACGGGAGAATTTGTTCCGGAGATGATGGCAACGGATTTAAGAACATCCTTCATCCCTTCCGAAACCGCTATCACAGCTGATCTGTCATATTTGATGGAGGAAATATCCTCATATTTGTCCGAGCAGTAACCGTCCTTTCCCTCTGCAGCATACTTGTCTATAGCCGCAACAAGCTGAGCAGTGTCCACAGGCTTTGTGAGAAAATCCACCGCCCCCTGACGGATGGCTTCAATTATAAGCTCCGTGGTTCCGTGGGCTGTCAGCATCACCACAGGGGTCGATGTATGTGCACGGAGCAGGGAGAGCACTTCCAGACCGTTCTCCTCGCCAAGCTTATAGTCCAGAAAAATAAGGTCGAAGTTCTGCTCACGAACAGATTTAACGGCAGAAAAAGAATCCTGCGCAGTATCAACATCGAACTGTTTAGAAAGCGACCGCTTCATTCCGTAAAGCAGTGACTCGTCATCATCTATTATCAGTATTTTCCGCATACTGTATTGTTACAGAAAACAGTCTCGTATGCAATATTAACCGTTTGCGGGAAAAGGTTTTATACCGTATGCCATAAAAATTGTGACCTCGGATCTGCCCTTTCCGCAGCATGACTCGGCACTGCATATTTCATCCATATCCGTTATCTCAACATTTTCAAGTCCCGCAGACCGGAACCAGTCACTGATGTCAGACCGTTTGAAGCCCGCCCATCTGTCGTGGTGTTCATTCAGCAGGAACTCGCTGCTGTGTTCATCCAGATCGGTTATCACCAGCCTGCCTCCCGCTTTAAGGGATTCGGCCATCTCAGATATGGCAGCCGACGGGTTTTCAACGTGATGAAGGCACATGTTTGCCAGCACGGCATCAAAAGACTCAGCCTCCAACGGTAGATTTTCAGCATCACCGACTCTGCACTCAAACCCTTTGATATTTGCAAATTTCGCCTTTAACTGACCAAGCATATTCTCCGAAGAATCAACGGCGGTAACACATACGCCTCTTTTCAGAAGCTCCTCAGTCAGAAACCCTGTCCCGGCACCTATATCCGCCGCACTGTCACCCTGCCCGACTTTCGCCCTGTCGCAGGCCTTTATTCTCACATTTTCCGAGAAGAACTCCGTACGCATGCTGTCCCACTGCCCGGCAACATCATCAAAATATTCCTCGCACCCGCTCACGGCTTCACCGCCTTTATGAAAGCTCCGGCAAATGCTCCGCCAGCCTCATCCAGATATTTTCTGTCAATTGTGTCAGAGAGATATCTGTCTTTGAGAAAGTATTCCTCAAGTATCTCTCCTGTATAAACATGCTCAGTCCGAACCTCTATGTTTTCAAAGCCCGCCGACCTCAGTATATCCGAATACTCCGCCGCCGAAATGGTGCCTCCCAGACAACCGCACCATGCCGCCGCCGCCTCACGCATCTTAGCTGACACCTCTTTCAAAGAGATGATATCCGCAATGGCGAGTCTGCCTCCGCTTTTTAGCACCCTGTATGCCTCCGAAGCCACTCTTTCCTTGCTATCGGAAAGATTTATCACACAGTTGGAGATTATTACATCCACCGTCTTATCCTCAAGAGGAATATCCTCTATAAATCCTTTGATAAAACGGACGTTTCCGGCACCCATGGTCTTCCTGTTTCTTTCAGCTAACTCAAGCATCTCGTCCGTCATATCCAGCCCATACACCATCCCCGATTCTCCGACATGCTTTGCGGCCATGAAAACGTTTATTCCGCCGCCGCTTCCGAGATCCAGAACCGTCTCGCCCTCTTTCAGCTCCGCAAAGCGTATCGGGTCGGCACAACCCAGAGATGCCTCTACGGCATTTTCCGGCAGCTCACCCAGCTTGCTCTTATCATATATCTGTGTAAGTTTTCTCTCACCGCCGCAGCAGGCGAGAGAGCCGAAACTCTCTTTTTTCTGCACCTGAACGGCAATTTTCCCGTAATAGTCTCTGACTTTGTTCCTCATTCCGAACTTGACTGTTTCTCTTTTCATTTGCAGCACCTCTCCGAACCGATAGCCTCCAGAAGCACCACAAGGCTTTCCATGACCTGCTCCTGCTTCTCTTCGGGTATCCTGTTCATAATTCTGTCAAAAAACTCGTCCATTCCATTCTCTATGCTTTTATAAACTTGCTGTCCCTCTTCCGTAAGAGTTATTGCGACGTATCTTCTGTCGGTGCTGTCCTCTGTGCGCTCAGCCAGAGAACCGTTCACCAGATTGTTCACAGTTCTGCTCACCGTGCTGTTCTCCAGATTCAGCGACTGCGCCAGTGAACCCAGCGAAATGTTATTTCTCCTGCCAAGCTCCACCACCGCATGACACTGAGCCATGGAAAGCCCGCAGCAGTCTGTTATCCTGTCTTCCAGAACACCCAGCCTGCGCTCAAGCTCTATAATAAGATCCCTCAAAACCCGTGACTTTGTATTTTTACTCATATTCAGCTCCATGATTAACTATTGTATATTACAACTATTGCAACACGCAAGCGAAATGATAAAAATATATTGATATTTTTCGATGTGACATATAGATCAAAACCATCAAAAAACAACCCTATTTCTGGCCATAATTTTAAACCTATTTATTTTCTCTTTATTCACAGACACTTTCATAAGGCCAATAAAAAAGGGTTTTTATTGTGAAAAACAATATTTATTTTATTACTCAACAGTGTCTGATAGAATATTTCTAGTTCACTGCCGCACAGGCAGCTTAGAAATCTGCTATTCATATGCGGAAGCGGTAGCAAAAGTTCACTGCCGCACAGGCAGCTTAGAAATCGCATTTTCATCAGCACCGATGGGCGCAAGGGAGTTCACTGCCGCACAGGCAGCTTAGAAATGAAGGATCCGGATCCGGGCAGTACGCACAATGTTCACTGCCGCACAGGCAGCTTAGAAATTCGGGGTTTAACTAAGGGAGGGTTGGTCGGGGTTCACTGCCGCACAGGCAGCTTAGAAAATGTACAGTTAAGGCATCGCCAAATATGTGCAGTTCACTGCCGCACAGGCAGCTTAGAAATGAACAGATTGATACGCTTATCAGCATAGCCGGTTCACTGCCGCACAGGCAGCTTAGAAATGAAGGCTGGTTCCCGAACCATGCGGACGAGTGTTCACTGCCGCACAGGCAGCTTAGAAATCCGTTTATCTGGTCAGCTTCTCAAAGCTGATGTTCACTGCCGCACAGGCAGTTTAGAAATGTGTCGGTGCGAAACTGCGCCCGAAGGCGTAGTTCACTGCCGCATAGTCAGCGTTTAAACTCATAGATATGTTCTACGATAAAAATCCCCCCGTACACAGCCGAAGCCATGCAGAGGGGACTATATTCATTATTTACTCTTCAATATGTCTCTTATCTCGGTAAGGAGCACTTCCTCCTTGGTAGGAGCGGGAGGTGCGGCAGGAGCTTCCTCCTCTTTCTTCTTCATGCTGTTGATACCCTTAATGAGCATAAACACTGCAAAGGCCACGATTGAAAAATCCACAACGGACTGGATGAAGCTTCCATAGTTAAGGGTGACCGCCGCTTTATCCCCTGAGGCCTCTTTAAGAGTGATTGCAAGGTCTGCAAAATTGACGTTGCCTAGGATAAGTCCGATAGGCGGCATAATTACGTCCGCAACAAGACTGGAAACTATTTTGCCGAAAGCACCGCCGATGATTATACCCACGGCCAGATCGACCACGTTACCACGCATTGCAAATTTTTTGAATTCCTGAATTATAGACATGCAGCAACTCCTGTTTGATAGATATTTACATACTATACCATATATGAAACCATCTTATCAAACCATACGCCCAAATACCTTTTTTCAGTCACACCCGCAGGATGGGCTAAGGGAGCCGTCACAGCATAGAGCACGCCCGTTTGAACAACCACACACACCGCCGTGATGCGAACAGCAGCCACGTCTGAAATCTTCATCCTTAGTATTCAGCAGGCTGACTTTTTCCTTTGAGAAATTGTAAACAAACAACGGCTTCTCACAATCTGCCTTTTTGCCCTGAGCGAAGGCAGAAAAAGCAAATAGAACAAAGATAACAATAAAAGCAGTTCGCATAAAACACCCCGGTTCATTATCTATTAATTTTATCACACCTGAAAAATTTTCAAACATACATACATCAGATTGATATACATTCAAAATAGAGCATAATATTGCCACGAAATCTGTTTTCTGCTAGAGTCATCAAATGTCTGTTGAAAAACTATTCTGGAAAGATCCATATCTGACAGCCTGCACAGCAAGGGTAACTTCCGTTAACGGAGACAGAATAACCCTGAGCCACACCGTTGCGTATGCCTTCGAGGGCGGTCAGCAGTCGGACATCGGAACAATAGGCGGATTTGAAATATTGACGGCTGAACGGGACGGATTTGAAATATTCTACACCCTGCCCTCAGACCACAACCTCTGTAAAGGGGACGAGGCTGATGTGCACATTGACTGGTCAAAAAGATACCGGATCATGCGTCTGCACTTTGCGGCGGAGCTTGTTCTCGAACTGGTTTACCAGAACTACGGTCACCCCGAAAAAATAGGCGCAAACATAACCCACGACAAGGCGAGAGTTGATTTTGCATGGGAGGGAAACATAGCTTCCACTTTCGATTTCCTGAATAACGAGCTTAAAAGACTCATTGAAGCGGATCATCCCATCATATGTGATTTTGACGATATCGAAAAAGAGCACCGTTTCTGGCGTATAGAAGGCTTTGCACAGGTCCCATGCGGCGGGACACACGTCCGCTCCACAAGTGAAGTAGGCTGGCTGACACTGAAACGTGTCAACCCGGGAAAAGGCAAAGAAAGAATAGAGATATACCTTAACGATTAATTCGCCTTTGGAGCGTCCTTATCCTTCATCAGCTTACCCACGTTCTCCATCATGGTTCCGATAAGCTGTCTGTAATCCTTCATCATGCCCACAAGAGCGTCATAGCTCTCGCCGAGCTGTCTGGACTGCTTCTGGCTTCGCTCAAGAGCCGATTTCGTATCGCTCAGCTCTTTTTCCAGCTTTGCGATGCGCTCGGAATCGCTCTTCTGCTGAATCTCAAGAGCCTGAAGCCTCGCCTCATCCACAGGAGCAACCGAAGCCGCCTGCATATTGCCGCAGCCCGCAGCAAATGCTAAAATCATCAGAGCCGCAATGTATTTTTTCATATCAATATCTCCGAATATATTATAATGTAATTTATCATTGAGGAAAATGCATGGCAAGCGCAACTTTATGCTTGTTTATGTATTGACAAGGGGCAACCTTTCTGATACTTTTATCAGCTCATAAGAATATATAGAGGTGAATGACGTGGCTCATACAATTTCTGCACTGAAAAGAATCCGTCAGAGCGAAAAAAGAAATCTTAGAAACAAGTCATACAAGTCTAAAATGAGAACTATGGTTAAAAAGTTTACAGCAGCCGCTACAACAGGCGATGCTCAGACAGCTGAAGCAGCGTTCAAAACTGCTACAAGCACTATAGCTTCTATCGGATCTAAAGGCGTTATCCACAAAAATCAGGTGGCTCGCCGTCAGTCCAGACTTGCTAAGAAGCTCAACGCTCTTAAAACTGCTTAATTAACTGTATTAAATCAGTTTGCGAAGCCGGAGTGTCTTTACGGAACTCCGGCTTTTTTGCTTTAACCACAAATGCTAAAGATTGCGGCAGTTAAAACCGGAGCCATAGGCGACCTTATCCAGACCACACCTGCCCTCTCCGCTCTGAAACATCAACACCCACGAAGCGAAATAACCCTTATCTGCGGCGCAGAATACGCCCACGTTCTGAAAGACCATCCGTCGATATCAGGCGTCCGCACATTCAGCTCAGAAAGACTTTACAGCGGCCTGATGCCTTTTGAGACGCTCCGCATTCTTCTGATGCTGAGGGGATTTGACAAAATCTATATCTTTCATACCGACCCAAAATGGCACTTTCTGGGAAAACTGGCAGGTGCGAAATGCTCCGTTAAAGAGAAAGGCATTCGCAGACATCTCTGGCATCTCAAAACCGTTTATGCTGATAATGCCTTCGGCTATTCTTTCCGGCCGGAAACAATGGTCTGCGAACTGCCGGACAAGCCATACATAGCCATTGCGGCCGGAGGCGGCAGAAATGCACGCAGACATACGCCTCAGAGGATATGGGACAAACAGGCGGAACTGGCATTAAAGATAGCTCAGGAGACCGGATATTCCGTTGTTCTGTTGGGAACAGACGAAGACAGACTGAACGTCAGCCATCCGAAGATATTTGACTACACAGGCAAAACAACCCTATCGGACTGTTTCCACATCATAGACAATGCAGAGCATTACATAGGCTGCGACAGCGGACTGACCCACCTTGCCGCCTGTACCGCAACGCCGATTACCGTTATCTGCGGACCGACAGACCCGAACGAAGCCTTGCCGCCCGATATCACCAACGTTATCACATCGCCCCTGCCCTGTGCTCCATGCGACAGAGACGGCGTTCCCGCCTGCGGGGAAAATAGTTGCATGGCGAAAATAGATATCACGGAAGTTCTGAGGATAATACAAAAAAAAAGCTCTGCACATAAGGATATGCAGAGCTTATGAATAATTTCCCTGTGAGGTTATTTAGCGTTTACGTCGTGGCATTTTCCGCATGAACCTGTGTAGGGAGTAGGCATGGATTTACCCGCCTCAACCCCGAACACACCTGCATGTCCTTTTCTCGGAGGCTTTGAGAAAAGGTGCGTGGTTATGTCGTTCTGCCAGTAGTTTTTGCCGTCAGCAGTCTGCTGACCTCTTCCGAAACCTGCGCCTGTCTGTGCAGTTTTAACAGAGTGACAGCTTGTGCAGGTTATTTCAGTATCTTTACCGTGAGCCATTCCCACTGTTTTTTCTGTGTGCTTTTCGATATCCTTCACATCTTTGTGGCATGACTGGCAGAGTGTCGCCTTAGGCGTTACAGCGTCTGATTTCAGCTGATGTGCGAATTTAGTGCCGCCATGAGGGGCATGACAGCTTGTACAGGTCACCAGAATATCTCCGTTACGGTATTTGGCTGATTTTATGAAATCAGTGTACTGCTGATGGTGTGATTTCGAATGGAGCCCGTCTGCCCAGAAATCGTTCTTCGCAGCGTCCTCTCTGGTTGTGTTGTTCAGCAGATAGTTGTTTCTGCTTGTGCCGGGGAGCATCATTCTGTTGTTTTTGTCAACAGGCTGGTCGTTGTTCAGGTTGCCCTGAGGTCTGGAGTGGCACTGTCCGCAGATAACGGTTGCACGCTCGGCAGAAAGCTTTGCGGGGCTGACTATTGAGGATGCTTTTTTGGCTTTGGGTGCTTTAACATGTGCGGAACCTGGGCCGTGGCATGTTTCGCAGCCGAGGTTAAGTTCGTTGTGTATTCCGTCGCCGTCAATGTCCGCTTCGCCTTTGGGATCGTTCGCAGCTTCTGCAATATATTCGCCGCTTTCGAGCTTTTTAAGCCCGTATCCGTTGTAATGGCATGATGCGCACTCTTTTTCGAATGATTTTGCAAGGGGTGCGTCTTTCAGCTTAAGGTTCGCTTCGTCATAGAACCAGTCGCCGTGGTAGTCTCTGAACTGCATCCTTGTTCTGTCACCGTATGCATCATCGCCGTTGGGGTTAAACTGAAGGAACGGGAACATGTTTTTGCCTATACGCAGAAGGTATCTCTGCTTGTAGAGTCCGCCGCCGTATGTCATTTCGACAGTGTATTCACGTGCGGGGTCGGCGGTGTTTTTCATGTTTTCCATCTTAACTTTTACAGTGCCGTCCTGAGCTGTGTAAAAATACGCAGTGAAGCTGACAGAGGCGGGATCTTTAGGCTCTTTTACAGATGCAAGATATTTGTCCCAGTTTCTGTCTTTGTTGTATGCGTAGAAATAAACTTTCTGCCCTTTTTTCAGGAAATTAAGACCTTTGTCGTATTCGGGGAAATCGGACATATCCTGCAGCCCGCTAACCTGTCCGGCTTTCTTTATGCCGAGTTTGTGGAGTGTCTTTTTAACGGACATATATTCCTTGTGGCAGGTGAGGCATTTTGATGAGCCGGTATACTGAGCACCTTCGGGTGTGTTGCCTGAAAGCAGAATATTCAGAGGTTTACCTTTAAGAGATGCGGGGGTTAAGGATTTGTTCGCTTTGTCGCCGCCGGGGAGATATGCGGAATCGGCAGGCACAACATAAACGAAATATTTTTCATCGGCCGCATTTTTAATTACAAATGCGCCTTTGGCATCCGTTACGGCAGACTTGTATTTATCCTTATTTGCCGCCAGATTATCCTCAAGGGGTTCGTCGTTGGGCGAATCCTTCTTAATAATTGTGGGGGTCTGCGCCATTGCTTCAACATCGGATGCAGGGATAAGATAGACGGATGCTTTTTCTATCACCTGTCCAGATACGTCCTTAACTGTTCCTTTGATAACAGCGGCATGGAGAGCAGGAGCGAGCAGAAGCACAGCAAATGCCGCCAAAACCCCCATAGCCGGTTTCAATAAAACTGAACGGTTCATAAATTCCTCCTTGACTGCTTAATCCGGAAAAAAGTCTCCGGATGTTCATATTTTCTTCGCAATCAGGGAGATAAACAAGATAATAGAATTTGACATACTCGGGGGTGATGTGAATTAAAATTCACATGTTCATGATGATACTTTTGATGACATTACCTGAAGGCAGTCTATAACATTAAGCCCGCCGGCGCTTAAAAGATATTCCTTATCCTCATTCTGCTCGATAAGTCCGTTCTGTTTCAGCGCCTTCAGATGAAAATTGACCTTTGTGTGGTCTTCAATCCCCAGCGCCCTTGTTATATCCATAAAACGCATTTTTCCGTCCCTGAACAGCATCATAAGTATCTGCCTTCTGGTATTATTTGATATACAGGACAGGGTATCATCCATATTCAGCCTGATTATGCATCTGGCAAAACGAACCTCTTCAAGATTTTTTCTGACTGACAGTATCAGAGCATCCTTTTTAAAAGGTTTTGAAATATAGTCGTCCGCACCTTTTTTCATAGCCTCAACAGCACTCTCAATTGCGGCGAAAGCAGTTATCATTATTATTTTCACAGACGGGTGGCTCTTTTTAACAGAGGAGATAAGCTCCATTCCGTTTATTTCCGGCATCATATAATCAACGATTATAAGATCCGGACAGTCAGCCTGAATCATCTTCATGGCTTCTGACGCACCGGATGCCTGCCGCGTCTGAAATCCTGCGACAACCAGTATTTCATCAATGTTAGATCTCAGTTCGTCATCATCGTCAACTATCAGAATCTTTTCATCCATCTGCTCTCTCCGCCGGAATAGACACAACGGCACGCACACCGCCGCTCATCCTGTTCTCTATGGAAATATCACCACCGTGCATCTTAACTATATTATAACATATGGAAAGCCCCATTCCGGTTCCTTCTCCCACATCTTTGGTTGTAAAAAAAGGATCAAATATCCTCGAAAGATATTCCGGAGGTATCCCTGTTCCCCTGTCTTCAACAGTTATATAAGAAAATCCATTACTGAATGAAGAGCTTATGAGAATTTCACCGTCACCTTCGGTGGCTTCGCAGCTGTTCATTATCAGATTGATAAGTACCTCTTCGAGCTTCCAGATTATTCCGGAAATTTTTGCATCTTCAATATCCCCGTAAACAACAAGACGCCCCGCAGGACTGTGTGAAATAAGTGTTTTAATGCTGTCTAAAAGTTCTGAAACGTTAAAGCTTACAAACTCGGCCTCTTTCTCCCTTGCATAAAGCAGAAGCTCTCCGGCAATCTTCGATGCTCTGTCTATACTTTTTTCCACAGATTCCAGCTTTGCCATTACCATATCATCGCTTATCCGATCTTTGATTATCTCTATGCCAAGGGATGCATTCGCAAGGGGATTATTTATCTCATGGGCAATGCCGGCAGCCAGCTTGCCTATAGACGAAAGCTTTTCAGACTGAGCAAGCCTCTGAAGTCTTGTCTCAAGCATATTCATATATTCAATGTCAAAAACGGTCAGAGCCTTCATCATGAAATGCAGAATAACGATGGCGCAGACTCCCCGGACAGCAACAATTTTAATATTGAGTGCCGGAATAAGCGTTTCGGAAGGAAAAAGACCGGTAAAAAAGGCATAGGCTATCATCGCCGCACCGGATGCAGCAAAGCTTCCGGCTCCCTCAGCCGACATATGTCTGACCGCTCTGGAATATCCTATCATCCCGATTCCGGAAAGAAGCGCCGAAGGAAACCCGAGAAAACAGCGCACAAACATGGCAGCACTGTTCTCCGTATCCCAGTTAAAATAGAAAACCGCTGACGTAACAAGCAGAGTAGCCACCGATCCGGCAGCGATGTATTTTAATGCATGTGAAGTCTTATTCAGTTTTGAGGAAACAATGAGGTTGAGCCTTATTCCGTAAACAAGGAGCACCAGAAAGGATGCACTCATTACAGCAAGCCTGAAAGCAGGATTGAATATTATGTCATCGCCTTCATGGAACCCGAAAAGCCTGTAGAGATCCATCCACTCGTGCACACCATGGATCAGCCCGAACAGGCCCAAAAGCCAGAGTATACCCGCTATCTTAAGTTTGCTGAACCGTTTGTCTTTGGCAAAAACGGCAACTCCGAGAATTATGAAAGCCAGACCATAAAAAAGATATATAAGGTATTCGATAAACATGATTGGATATTACAGTAAATCTAAATTAAAAACTACTGCATAAGAATATCCGTCTGATTGAACCGCAATGGAGACATCTGCGGTGGGCAAAACAACCTTTGCAGTTTTCTAATTAAGTTGGAAACTAATCTCACTTTTTTACGATCCAAAAGTGTCTATAAATCCAAGGGCAATTCATTATCTATAACCACTCCGGAAGCAATCAGACAAATAGAGCCGGCATTTGAAAAACTTCCCCATGTTCAGCATAAATTGTAGATTGGTATACTACCTTATTTAATCAGAACATTTCTTAGAACACGGTAAATCTCTGCCATCAGGATAATCGAAAGGCCAGCCAGGGAAATAAAAAACCAGTCGTTCATTGATAATGGTCTGGTATAAAATACATCCTGAGCAGGCTGCCAGTATATGATTACCAGCTGTGCGGCAAATGTAGCCAGCCAAGCAATATTCAGTGATTTATTATCCAGATAGCTCTTTCTGAACACTGAGACATCAGCCTCTCTGAAGTTAAACATATGAATCATTTCGAATATAATAAGTCCGATAAATGCTGCGCTCCTCGCCTCAGCCTCCGGCAGTCCTGCTTTAAGCATAAAGTAAAAGATACCTGCAGTGAGCCCTCCTATCCAGAGCCCCATAAAAAGCAGAAAACCGACTGTCTCTCTGTTCAGTATATCGGTATTATGAGGTCTGGGGGGGCTCTTCATGCTGTCCGGAGCGGATCTGTCTGTGCCCAGTGCAAGAGCCAAAGCGCTGTCTGTAGCCAGATTTATCCATAATATCTGTACAGCAAAAAGGATAACAGGCATATGCATAAGCATAGCCAGCAGGATAGTGATTATCTCTCCAAAGTTGGCTGAAATAATGAAATTGGTAAATCTGCGTATATTTTCGTATTGTCTTCGCCCCTCCTCAACTCCGTCAACAATACTGGCAAAGTTGTCATCAGTGAGGATCATATCTGAAGCATCTTTTGCCACATCAGTCCCTTTGATTCCCATGGCAATACCAACATCTGACTGCTTGAGCGCAGGTGAATCATTAACGCCGTCTCCTGTCATAGCGGTAACATGCCCCTGCATCTGGAGCTGCTTGACTATTCTGAATTTATGCTCAGGGGTTACTCTGGCAAAAACTCTGCATTCCTTGAGAATTTCACCAAGTTCGTCATCGTTCATTCGGTCTATCTCGACACCGCAGACAGCATTATCTGTGCTTATGCCTATCTCACGCCCAATAGAACGTGCAGTAACAGGCGAGTCACCGGTTATCATGATAACCTCTATACCTGCGTCACGACATTTTTCAACAGCCTCTCTCACTTCCGGTCTCGGAGGGTCTGATATACCTGTAAATCCAAGGAAAATCAGAGCATCTTCCAGTTCATTATCCGAAAGATTCGGGTCTTCTATCATTCTATAACCCAAGGCTATAATCCTCAGCCCTTCTCCAGCCATCCTGTAATAAACATCTTCAAGTTCAACCTTAACAGCTGGTGTCAATTCTTTTAGCCCGTCAGATGAAGCATATAAGGCTGAACATGCCAGTATCTGTTCCGGCGCCCCTTTGCAATACAGACAGTAAGAACCGTTCTCCAGATAAATAGATGTCATCCTCTTCCGGGAAGATGTAAATTCAATCTCTTTGGCAAAAGAGCGATTACGGGTTCGTTCATTACTTGAAATACCGTATTTCATCCCTAGAGTTACCAGCGCACCTTCTGTCGGTGTCCCTGCGGCGGTATACTTGCCATCTTGCAAAAAAACATCTGTATTGTTACAAAGCATCCCTGTCAGTATCAGACGATTCAGTATTGCATCATCAGCTGGTGCCTCTTCTGAAAGTATCTTACCTTCAGGCTGATACCCCTCTCCTGTAACTGTGTAAAACCTAGCTCCACAATATATGCTTCGTACGGTCATTTCATTTTTTGTGAGAGTTCCGGTTTTATCTGTACAGATGACAGATATTTCCCCAAGCGTCTCTGTTGCTGAAAGATTTCTTATCAGACAGTTTCGATTTATCATGTTACGCACGCCAAGTGCCAGAGTAATTGTAACAACAGCAGGCAATCCCTCCGGAATCACTGCAACAGCAAGGGAAACTCCCACTAAAAACATACTTAAAAGCTCTCTGTCCTGAAAAAGCCCAAGAACGAATATTGCAAAGGCTATCAAAACCGATGCAATACCAAGCTTGCGCCCCAGAATATCCAGTTTCAGCTGAAGCCTTGTAGTTCCGGTATCGATGCTTTTGGCTAGTCCGGCTATGCGACCAAACTCCGTCTGCATCCCTGTTGCGGTCACAATCCCCGTCGCACGCCCCATGGTGATTATAGTACCCATAAAAACCATATTGGTTCTTTCGGTCACAGGCGTCTCGGCGTTCTGTACGCCAGACTGCTTGCCAACAGCCACTGATTCCCCCGTAAGCGATGACTGGTCGACATGTAGATTAACAGAATTAAATATGTATATATCAGCCGGAACAGTACTGCCGCTCTCAAGCAGCACTATATCTCCCGGGACAAGAAGCTCAGCGTCAATTAT
Source organism: Seleniivibrio woodruffii (assembly GCF_004339245.1). Lineage (NCBI taxonomy): Bacteria > Pseudomonadati > Deferribacterota > Deferribacteres > Deferribacterales > Geovibrionaceae > Seleniivibrio > Seleniivibrio woodruffii. The sequence goes on along the minus strand of NZ_SMGG01000004.1, from coordinate 121,926 downwards.
CTCCGACATATTATTACGCAGAACATTTGCCTTATGGCTAAGCATTCCCTTTAAAGAACGAATAGATTTTTCCGCTTTTAGGGTCAGGTATAAACTCAGCAGAGAATTGAGCACAACAATCGCAAAAATAACCGCTGAATCAACAATTTCTCCCACAGCCGCAGATATTACAGCCGCAATAAGCAGAATTATCACTAACGCACTTTTAAATTGATCAAGAAAGATAAGAAATGGATTTCTGGCAGGTTTTTCAGACAGCCTGTTGCGTCCATATATGCTCAGACGTTCACAGGCAGAGGCAGAAGACAACCCTCCCTTGTCTGAATCCAGTAAACTGAAAACTTCATCCGGTTTATTGTCATAGTACATAAGCGTATAACCATATGTCTGATTATAACACTCATATAAGTAGATAATGCCTGACCGAAAGAGTCAAATTTATTAATTTCATATTAGGAAGAATTTAGCTGCTTCATAACAGAGTCCATCACTGCAAAAGGAAGGCGCAATATCATTTACAAACTTAATAACATTCTGGCAAAACAACTAGAAAATTGGTGAACTTTAATAGAAAATGACATGTAGCTTTCTAATTAAGTTGGGAACTAATCTAATGCTACTCAGTTATCTTTTACAAGAAAAGCATCTGTTATGCAATTTGCATTACGCATTTTGCATAATTTCTCTTGTTTTTACAAATTCAAGGCGTTATTGTTAATCAGAGAGGTTGGGCATGAAAAATCCATTTGTGTATAACGCTATAGTTACCGGAGATCATTTCTGCGGCAGAAGCAAGTATATCCAGGATATTGTCGGCAAGATAAATAACAGTGTAAATATCCTTCTCTTTTCCAAAAGAAGATATGGTAAAACATCTCTGTTGAAAGAAATCTTTGAATCTCACCTGCCAAAAAACTTTATGAAGATATACATCGACCTTTTCAGCATTACAGATGAAACAGATTTTGCAAAACAGGTTTCAATCGGAATAGCCAACTCTGACTATAAAAAAGATATCACCACACGACTAAAAGACCTTGGAAATATTCTGAAAAATGTACGTCTATCAGTATCGCCTGATCCGTCAGGAGGGATTTCCTTAACGCCTACTCTGGATTCCGGTGGCTTTGATTTTCTCGTGTGGTTTGAAAATACTTTTGAGAACCTAAACAGCTTTCTCAAAAAGAATAATATGAAAGGCTGCATAATCTTCGATGAATTTCAGCAGATTAGCTCGATTAAAGATCATGACCTTGAAGCATTACTCAGGGGCAAAGTACAGCAACATAATCAGCTCTCATATGTTTTTACAGGCTCAAAACAGCACATACTCGCCAACATGTTCATTAATACAAGTCGACCTTTTTACACCCTGGCAGACATCATAGAGCTTATGCCAATTGATAAACATGAATTTTATGATTTTGTTTCGGCGAAGTTTAGAATTAATAATAAACATATCTCTGAAACCGATTTTGAATTGATTTACGATTTATCTTTTGGAGAAACAAGGTTTATCCAGAAGCTCTGCCACTATCTTTTCGAGAATGAATCAGAAGAAATCAACAAAGAACTGATTTTGTGTGTGCTAAAGGACATTACTCTTAGCAACGATAACTTCTTTAGAAACTACTTTCCAAACAGTTTCACTGCGGCTCAGCGCAAGGCACTTTTGATACTCTCTCAACGCAGCGAGAATCTCTTCTCCCGCGAGATAATCAGCAAATACGATATATCTACCGCAACACTGCAAAGAGCTCTTAAAACACTGGAAGAAAAACTGGCAATCTACAAAGACGGCGACCAATATAAAATATACGATGTTGAATTCTACCATTGGTTAAAATCAATAAAGGTTTAAAATGGATTATAATATTCTAACCTTCACATAAAATTAGCCAATTTATGAAATTTTGTCGCCTTCGAATTGAGTGTCCGACTAAATAGAAAAATGTTAGACTAATTAGAAAAGTGTCGAACTTAATTAGAAAACTACAACAACCTTAAATAAGGACGGGGGTGCATCATCACACCCCCAGGACAGTATTTCGTGAACAAGTCACGCTTTCGACGCCGTGTTTGAAAGACTCAAGGCGAGGTCAAACGACAGTGAATCTCCAGAGGAGCTGTCTGATACGCTCGCAAAACTGCCTGTCATGACCTTGGGCGGCCATATGGTTCAGGCGGTTCAGTCTGTATCTGATATAATCTTTGAAGCTGCATTTGCTCTCGATGAGAAATCGCTGTTTCTGATCAGAGAACATGCTTGCCGAGGCCATCATCGGCAGTGTGATAACCTGAAAATAGATGAAATCCATCTCCCTGTTGCTCACAGTTTCATCGCTGGCCATTTCCACCAGCATATCCATAGCCTTTGCGGGAAGCGCTTCCGGAAAGTCGTATACTCTGTCGAGGATACGCTCGCTCGGTGAAGCGACATGAATTTCGGGTTCATGTCCTGTCCTCAGGCTGTTGTTATATTCTGCCGATGCAAGCTGTGCCATCACTAGCCTCCATATCGTTACGCAGAGTATATAACAAACGGCATGCCAAAATTTTCAGGTCAAAATGTGCAGAAAAGAGGAAGAAATTTTCATATTTTACGAATCGGGGGAATTTTTTTACAGGAAAAAAATACCTGTCAGAGTTTTTTGGAGAGTGAGTGTTCCAGTTCGGCCATATGGTAGCCCTTCTGTTCCAGATGCGCCATGTATATCATATTAATGAAGAGATAACCGCTCTTGTCAACCATGTCCTTGAAAAAACCGTTCATCCGTCTGTTTTCGAAACAGTCGAACATATCAAGCTGGCTGTGGCTGCATCCGCAGATGCTGTTCAAAGCCTTTACAAGGGCTGTTTTATATTTTGCATTGGGACGGATATATGTATTGAAAGCATCCGCAAGGTGCTCGAAACAGGCTCTCTGTGCTTCCGTAAGCTCGCCCTCTGCCGCCCGTCCGCTGCGCAGAACGGAGATGGAATCTGCTAGCAGAAGGCATTTCTGCTTGATGCGTCTGTTCTCCAGAAGAACGCCCGCAACAAACCACACGGCAAAAAGAAACAGCGTGGCTCCGACTCCCGCAAGGGTATAGGCAAAACTGAAATTCATCAGTTCTTTCCGCCGAATGAAAGGGATCTTTTCATAACCTCTTCCATCCCCTTGACGACAGCCTTAAGCCTGCCAACCTGTTCGTCTGCCTGTGCGCCGTGGCGTTCACAGCTTTTTATGATAAGCCGGAGCTCTCTGATACGCTCCTGAAAATCCGTATAATTGCCTGAAGATTCTTTCGCCGCCATTTGACCGCTCCGAATATTGATAAATTATAATTCGGAATCTGCGGCGGATTCTTAACCCTTTATTTCAGTTTATTAATCACGGATTCCACTTTGCTGTTCATACCAATGGGTTTATTTTTTCTGTAGTCTATCTTGGCGGAAATGGACACTCTGCCGCATGCATCCTGCGCCTGAATCGCCCTGTCCAGAACGGCAAAAATCTCCGCCGGAGTCTCCGCCTCGATAATGGTTCCCATGGGGGTCAGCTGCCAGCTGAGTCCGCTGTCTTTGATAACCTGAACGGATGCCGACACATATTTTGAAACGCTCTCGCCCTCGCCGATGGGGGTTATTGAAACATACGCCATAGCACTCATAATTTCGCTCCTGATATTGACTGTTCTGTCAGTTAGTATAAGATGACTCCATTCTAACTCAAGGAAATTGAAATGGCAGAAAGAAAAAATGTTACGGTAAATTTTTACAGACTGGAATCCGCAGTGGATACCTTCTATCAGGATATGGAATTTAAGCTGGATGCGCTGTCGTCCGGCGGCATGGACTACGGCTTTTTCGACGGCAAAAGCAGCGAGCTGATGTTTAAGATTTTCGACCCCATTGTGCTTGCCGACCGCAAGCTGTTCATCGTCAGCCTTATTAAGGAGAAGATATTTCTTCCCGTATGGTTCAACAGAGAGGGCATAGTTCAGGAGGCTCCCACAGAGGGGGGCAGTCTGGGCGATGTGAGCTATGCACTGATAGACCCTGAGAAGCAGGCTCTGCTGACGCTTTCCGGCGGTTTCGGTCCTTCGGTCTCGGCGTTTTCCGACTTCGCCCGCTGGCTCACAGGTGACTCTGCCGCAGGCTCAAGCCCAATCTTTGTCAACAGCGCATATGATCAGGTGACCAACTGGGAGATATTCCGCAAGCTGAATCTGTCCATCGAGGCTCCTGCCGCAGATTTTGTAGGCAACGTTCTGGACAGCGAGATAGGCGAGAACTTCAAAATGCTTGAGACTCTTTCGGGACTTAAAATAGATATCTCAGTATCGATGGGTCACGGCAAGGGAAGCCTTCACAAGGATGCAGTTAAAAACTTCATCCGCACTGTTATGGAGGAGAATTTTGCAGGCAAGCTGAAAATAATGGGCAAGAGTTTCGAGGAACAGCAGACAGCCGAGCTGGATCTTTACAACGCCCGACTGAAACATAAAACAGAAATAGTCATAGCCGGAAGCCATATTTCCCCTGACGAGGCGAAGGCTACGTTATATGAGGCATATCAGATTCATCTGGACGACATAGATGCCGCATACAGAGGTCTTTCGGACGAAGAATAGTTTTCAAGAAAATCCATGAACGCCTGCGAAACCCTGCGGGCGTTCTCTTCTGTCATGGCCTGCGGGGCAACCTCGGCCGACTCCACACGTCCTTCATATGAATTATCGGCAATATCCGCCAGAAACTCAGCCAGTGCATGTCTGTCAGCTCTTGCATTCACGGCCTCTTTAAGCACACTGCCGATATCCTCCGCTGAACGGCACCGGAACACAGTCGGCAATGAGCCGAAGAAAACGTCGGAAAACACCACCGAACCGACTCCAGCGAAAGCCGCCTCATAACACGCCGAACCAGACACAGATATTACCGCTTTGGCGGTTCTGATCAGCTCTGCGTTATCGCTGTAAGGCGACACGTTCACCACATTATATATTGATGCCGTCGGCCTGAAAAACCTGAAATCCCGCCTGCCTATTCCCGCCGGATGCTCACGCACAGCCAGTTTTATCCCATGGGGAAGTGAACGGGCGACGCAGCGGACAAGTTCAAGCTGATTGTTCCACATGCCGCCCAGCACATCCAGTGACGACTCGGGGCATATATGCAGAGGCATAAGAACATAATCGCCGTCAGGTTTTGCGGGCATTCTATCAAACCCGGCCATCCGACCGTTGAAGGCTCTCATCATGCGTTCAGCCATAAGCTGAAACACCGTCTGTTCTGTCTCATCCTTTGCAGAACCACTGATGAACCTGCCCATGTGTTTAAAAAAACTGAAAAAATGACGCTTAGACACAAAAGACGGCGGCATATAACCCGTCTCAGCCTGAAAGCGGGAAGGCATGGGGAGAACCCGTCCGTCCGAACCACTCCGGATAAGCTCATCCTGAAAGATGCCACTGAAAAACCCGAATCTGCCGGAGGGTATACGCACGGCATGGGGCACGATGAAATCAGCACCCGATGCAGAGCAGGCCGCACAGACGCTCATCTCATAAGCCCATGTGGCCTCTGAGAAAACAATATCTATACCGTTGTCGGTTATAAACTTTGAAACGCTCCTGAAAACACCGCCCAGATATCCCAGAGCCTTTTCTCCGTCCGCTTCCGAAAGCAGCCTGTCGTTGATTATCATCTGTGAGGCGGTGAGGCGGCTGTGAGCCTCCATCCGCTCAATGGATTGAGGACAATAGCTTTTATCGATATTGGCAAGATCAAGGATGCGATCAGGTGAAAAGCCCTGTTTAACGATATGATCGATACGATGCTTCGCTCCGGGCATTATCCAGAAAATCTCCACACCCATATCGGCCAGACGGCGTGCGATATGCGCAAATGTTACAGAGCGGGAGTGGGTTCCTGTGAAAGCGATCCGGAAAGAAGTCATTAAGCATGGTTAGTGAGAAAAGAGAACGTCAGATACCCAGATTAGATTTTACAATGTCCACAACAGTTTCGGCAGTTTCCAGCATATCCGCATCCTCTTTGTCGGGCACGGCGCAAATGTAAATGCTGAATCCCAGAGCAGTATTAAGATACATCTTTATTTCAGCCAGCGAAGGCTGAACCTGCGTATCATCACCGTAAACAGGCAGAATGAGCACATCGCAGGCCTTATATTTATCCAGTTGGGAAACTTCTCTGACCGATTTCTGCGCCACACCGGAAACGAATGTCAGTTTTCCGTTGTCTGTGAACATCACACGGGTTCTCTTGGTCTGCCCCAGTTTATTCTTTATAATCGCCATCACCTTCAATGCTGTCGCTGAAGACGATACAGACATAACTACGGCAAGCTTCTTCATCACTGTCTCCTCTATTTTCGGGAGACTTTACCCCCGAAACCCGTGTTAATATATCCACTATTCGCATACATCACGGATGCCCCTTGAAATAACGAAGCCCGATGTTCAACAGCTTCTGGGTATGCCCCAGAGCTTTCTTCAGTCTCTCCCTGTTATAAAGGGAGAGTTCGTCGGGATTTATATATTTATTGACAGGAACGCCCGTTGCAGCTTTCTCAACCTGACTTTTCAGAGTGATGTCAACTATGGTCTCATAGGCTTCGAGCGTATGCAGGTACAGCTCTTCGCTGATGACATTCATTCTGCGCAGGGTCTTCATCCGTTCCACTGTGTTCAGATCGTTCAGACCATGCTTCAGCGTGAAAGCTCTAATAACATCAACTATAAACGCAGATGCGGATGATTTCAAGTTTATTTCGCCCTTGTGCTTCCCATCTTTTTCACCTATGAACTTTCCGAACATTGAGATGGGTATTCTGAGCCCGCTGTCACGCTCCAGCATCTGTATCAGAAACACAGGACTCTGGCTGATAGTTGAGCAGATATGGTTGCGCAGTTCCCAGACCAGCTTCTCGTCTCCGGCAAACCCGTCAAAGTCGAATATGATGGACGACCACATTATCCCCAGACTTCCGGGGTTGCTCACCCATTTGGATATCTTGTGCTTCCAGTCGGATATCCTGAGCGACATCTCCGGATTGGTCACCATCACGTTGCCTTTGCATTTTTCATAGCCCACGTAGGCCAGAGCATCGGAATATTTCGCTCCGAACCTGATGAACATGGTTATCTGCTCATCGGTCACGTTGTCGTCAAATATGAACCCGTTGTCCTGATCAGGATCCAGAGCCATCTCACGGCGACCGCCGGATCCCATTATCATAAGGGTGTGCCTTACCATGGTCAGGTCGAACCCTGTCTCCCTGTGAAACTCCTCGCCGCACATGCGGTATATTTTCCTCTGGATATTCAGATGAACAGAAGAGAGAACCGGAAGGATATCGTAACTCACCCTTGAGTTTTCCATCAGAGATGAGGCTACTGAATACATATCCTCGTAGGCTTTTTTCAGCTCTTCAAGGGTATCCAGCTTCTCAACGTAGGTGACGAACACATTAATATTATGAAAGAGCATTCTTGATATATCGTTGTTAGAAAGGATGCCCACCGGAAAATTTCCCCGAACCACAACAACGTAGTCCGCTCTGGTGTGCTGCATCTGCGCCAGAGCCTCTACAAGGGGAAACTCCGCCGGAAGAGCCACGGGGTTGCGCTCCATATATTTTCCCGAGCTTATGTCCGCAGGGTTGTTCTGCATGTCGGGAATGAATCTCTGAACCACATGTTTTGACGTAAGAAGCCCCCGCAGTTCGCCGCCGTCGTCGCAGACAACAATAGCGCCGACGTTGCATTCGGCCATGAGCTTTGAAGCTTCAAGAACCGAATCGGAAATGTTAACCGAGATGATGGGAGAGGACATATAACTGCCCAGAGGCTTATAGGTTGTGGAGGCCACCGACCAGCTCGATCTGCCCTCAAGTTCGGCATTCCGCTCCGCAACAAGGATATGAAAAGCGCTGCGGAATTCCGGAACGTCCTCCATTAGTTTATATACAAGTATCTCAGGCATGAACAGCATTGAGCAGGCTCGCTCCGCATAAGCCGTTACCCTGTAAGTTGATTTACCTATAAATGTCGAAATGCCTATTACGCCGCCGTCGTCAATAATAACCTCTCTGTTGCCGCCGTCGGTCATCCGCACCCTTCCCTGCAAAAGGATATACAGCCCCTTATGATAGGACTCCCCTTTTTTAAAAAGAGCCTCGGAAGCATCCGCCGTAACAGACTCGCATTTCATTATGGCTTTTTTTAGGCGTTCTCTGGGCACAGATGCAAAGAAAGACAATTTGACTGCCGCATCAACGATTTCCTCTACAGAAGATATTTCGGAATATCTCATGTCTCCCCCTGAACCTGTTCTGTTAAACATATGAATATCTGCATGAGCCAATTATACCCTATTTCAACGGAAAATTAAATAAATATTGTACTCATATTATCAAACGATGTGCTATTAATTTTCTACTTATTGATAAATATAAGCCCTCATTAACTCCTTGCTGAAAATAAAGGTTTCAAACCCCTTCTGAATACTGTATACAATTGCTAATTAACCATTGCCGACAGCCAAATAAATTTCACTCAGAAATCGAAATATAACACATACATCATATCAATAATCCACTATTAACATTATTTATCATCGCTTTATATTGAGATTGCTCAAAACGGGAACCCAGCGGCATTTTTGAACGCATACACTATTAAAAAAATATTTTAAATTTTTTATATTTTTATTGTTGATTATAATTAAAAAGTGTTTTATATTTCGTATGTGGTTAACAGGGTAAAAAAATCGTTAACCATGTTTTCCATTACTTAACACCTTTGCAGATTTTATCAGGAGGAGCAAATGACTGCTAGAGACTTTACGAACTCTGAAAAGTTCAAAGACTTAGTTAGAACACGCTGGACATTCAGTTTCTTTATGCTGATTATCCTGTTCGTGATCTACTACGGCTACATCTACATTGTAGCAGAGCACAAAGAAATTGCAGCCATCATGGTAGGCACAAACGTAACACTGGGTATTGTCCTCAGCGCTGCTGTCATCATAGGTTCTTGGCTGCTCACACTCGTTTATGTTGTGTGGGCAAACAACGTCTATGACAAAAAAGTTGAAGCTCTTAAGCAAGATCTTCAGTAACAGGCAAGGAGGAGAATAATATGGAATCAACACTCGGTAAACCTAATGCCACGGCAATTCTTTTCTTTTGTCTGGTAGTTATCGGTACTCTTATCATCACTTATTTCGCAGCTAAAAAAACTAAGACCACAAGCGAATTCTATGCTGCAGGCCGCAGCGTTACAGGTTTTCAGAACGGTCTTGCTCTTGCGGGCGACTACATGTCCGCAGCATCTTTCCTCGGTATTTCCGGTATGGTCGCTCTCAGCGGTTATGACGGCGCAATCTATGCGGTAGGCTGGCTGGTCGGTTGGCCCGCTCTTATGTTCCTTATCGCAGAGCCTCTTCGTAACCTCGGTAAATTCACCTTCGCAGACGTTGTTGCATCAAGACTTAAATCAGGCCCCATCCGTATAGCTTCTGCTGTCGGCGGTCTGCTCGTTGTTCTTTGCTACACTATCGCTCAGATGGTTGGTTCAGGCAAACTTATCCAGATGATGTTCGGAATGCCCTATGAAATGGCAGAGATCATCGTTGGTGTGGTTATGCTTATGTACGTTCTTTTCGGCGGCATGCTTGCAACAACATGGGTTCAGATCATCAAAGCTGTTCTTCTTGTGTTCGGTGTTACAGTTCTTGCTGTTCTTGCAATGGCTAAGTTCAACTTCAGCTTCAGCACTCTTTACACAGAAGTGGTTACAATGTATCCCGCAGACAACATGCTTAACCCCGGCGGTCTTATCACAAGCCCGATAGACGCATTCTCTCTGGGTCTTGCGCTGATGTTCGGTCTGCTCGGTCTGCCCCACATCCTTATGAGATTCTTCACAGTGCCGGATGCTAAAGAAGCAAGAAAGTCCGTTGTTTATGCAACAACTTTCATCGGCTACTTCTACCTTATAATCCCCATCGTGGGCTTCGCAGCTGCTGTTCTTATCGGCAAAGCAAACATCAAAGCTATCGATGCCGGCGGTAACATGGCTGCTCCCGCTCTTGCTGAAATGCTCGGCGGAACACCCTTCCTCGGCTTCATCGCAGCGGTTGCATTCGCTACGATCCTCGCAGTTGTTGCCGGTCTGACACTGGCCGCTTCTTCCGCAATGAGCCACGACATCTACGTAAGCGTGTTCAAAAAAGGCCACGCAAGCGAAGAGGAGCAAGTTAAAGTTGCAAGAATCTCCGTTGTGATCTTCGGTGTTGCAGCAGTTGCTCTCGGAATCCTTTTCAAAGGTCAGAACGTTGCGTTCCTTGTCGGTCTGGCATTCGCCATCGCCGCCAGTGCGAACTTCCCCGCTCTGTTCCTTTCAATCCTGTGGAAAAAGATGACTACTCAGGGTGCAGTATGGTCTATCCTTGTGGGTAGCGCAACAGCAGCAATCCTGATCATCCTCAGCCCCACAATCTGGGTTAACATCCTCGGCAACGAGAAAGCGATCTTCCCCATGAAGAACCCCGCTATCTTCTCTATGACAGCATCTTTCGTAGTTGCCATCGTTGTCTCTCTGCTCACTCCCGAGCCTGAAGCTCAGGAGAAGTTCGAAGACGACAAGATCAGAACTTATCTCGGAATCGGCGCAGAGTAATCTGCTGCTAAAACCTTCGTGAAAGGGGAGCTTCGGCTCCCCTTTTTTTTGCGCCGCAGCGGAGTGACTAAAATAACGTCACTCTATTCGACAATCAGTTAAAGTGGACTCATACAGCCTTCGGCTAGTGAACGGAGTGAAGCAGTCTTCCAAGTCAGGTACATGATGCCTACGCTGCATCTGTGCGTGGAAGTTCGCTTCGTCACATTAAGTGCTCCTCGCGAAGACATGCAGAGTTAGCCGTAAACAGTTGCCCTATAAACTTACTTTTTTCCGGTGATATAAAGAATACGGTAGGTGACGGGGATCTTTCCGTCTTCGCCGAACAGCTCAGGATAGAGCTCAAGAAATTTTTTGTATGACGCTTTAGATGTGATTTTGTCTTTGCCGCTGAAGGTTGCACCTGTGCCCTTCTGCTTTTTCAGAAACTCGGAAACGCTTTCAAAATGCAGAACGTATTCGTTCACACTTCTGTTAACAGACACCCCGCAGGATTCGAAGATCGCCGAGAACTCGTCCTCTTTCGGCAGTGAATAGACCGAGCCGAAGCCTGTCATCTGGTTAAGAATGGACATTTCGATGAAAGTTCCCTCAACAAAAACCGAGAAAGCGAACTCGCCGCCCTTTTTCAGGTGTTTCAGCATGGCGGGAATGCTCTCTTTCGGGTTCTGAAACCATTGCAGAGCCGATGAGCCTGTGACAAGTGAGTACTCCCCTTGAACGGGCAGGCACTCGCCGTCGCCGCAGATATAGAGGTTTTCAGGACAGCTCAATGCCGCCTTAGCAAGAAGATTTTCTGCGATGTCCACACATACAGCAGGCACGCAGAACTTCTTATTCAGCAGTCTGGTATAAATGCCTGTGCCCGTTCCTATCTCCAGAATGCTTTCGTGCCCCTCACCCGTCAGACCCGCCAGATGTTCCGCAACTATGCGCTGAATATCGCAGGATGAGTCATAGGATCCGGACGAACTGCAGAATGCATGCTTGATGTGTATCTTCATACCAGATATTCCGATATCTTCTCAGGTGAAACGAAATGCCCGGCAGCTTCCACGGGAACGAACCTTGCGCCGAAACGCACCGCTATCTCCCTGCCCGCAGAAATATTTACTATGGAGTCCTCTGTGCCGTGGAGGATGGTCATTGCAGGCATTGAATCCTGGATCCCATCGCCGCTGTTCAGAAGATATTCCAGACCTTCGCCAGCCCCTCCATACTCCGACAACACCGCAGGCAGAGAACATCCGCAGGCTGTTATGAAATCGTTTATGACCGCATGGGGAGCCGTGCGGAATTTTTTTATCATCAGTTTCAGCACCCTTTCGGGGGTATAGTCCGTAAAACGAATGAACGGAGCGATCAGAACAATATTTTCAAATTCGAGTCTATTGGCTTTCAGAGCAAGGTTGGCTCCCGTTGACCAGCATACAAGATTCTTACCTTGCGATGTTTCAAGTAATTTTACGACATCCTGCTCATCATACCCGCAGAAAGGAACCACAAAATCGAACCTGTCGGCAAAATTGCCGAACAGCTCAGGAAACCCGCACCAGCCCGAAACGAAAACGTCCCTCATATCCCTGCCGCCTTAAGAGTCCTGAACGCATCCAGAATCCTCTCCGTCTCGTCCAGCACGTCAAGCCGCACGGTCATGCGCAGTCTGGCTGTGTTCACAGGAACGGTGGGAGGACGTATCGCACCCACATAGATACCCTTTTCCATAAGAAACTCTTTGGCCATCAGCACCCTTTCGTTTGTGCCGAGGATAACGGGGATTATCTGGGTAACGCTGTCCCCCGTGTCAAACCCCATTACCTGCAATTGCCTGCGGATGTCATCGGCAGCGTCCAGAAGTCTGTAGCCTATGTCGTGGTGATTTTTAACGTATTTCAAAGCCGCCAGATTCGCCGCAACAACAGCGGGGGGGAGCGAGGTCGAATATATGAATGAGCGGCCTTTGTTCCGCAGGTAGTCGATTATGTCCCTGTCTGCCGCAACGTATGCGCCGAAAGAACCGAACGCCTTGCTGAACGTGCCCATGTGGATATCCACACGCTTTTCAAGCCCCGCCTCGTGGGCATAGCCCCTGCCCCGTCCGAAAATTCCTGATGCATGGGCTTCGTCGACTATCGTCATTGCGCCGTAGGCCTCTGCCAGTTCCACTATAGCCCGCAGACGGCACACGTCGCCGTCCATGCTGAAAATCGTGTCGGTGGCTATTATCTTATCTTTCTCGTCTTTATGCTTTTCAAGCAGTGCCGCCAGATCGTCAATATCGTTGTGGCGGTAGCGGATGTGCTTTGCGCCGCTGAGGAGAATCCCGTCTATGATGCTTGCGTGGTTCAGCTTGTCCGAAAACACGGCTGTGTTTCTGTCCGCCAGAGCGGAAAAAACCGCCACGTTGGCCGCATAGCCACTGTTGAACACCAGAGATGCCTCGGTCTGCTTAAACTCAGCTGTGACCCTCTCAAGCTCGTCATACAGGTTATAGTTCCCTGTGACGATTCTGGATGCCCCGCTTGTTGTTCCAAGCTCCAGAACAGCATCGGCGGACGCTCTTTTTATCTCCTGAATCTCCGAAAGCCCCAGATAGTTGTTGGAGGCCATGTTGATATATTTTCTGACCTCGGTTTTGCCGAAGCCCTTGTTTATCTCAACGGAAATATACTTGCCCGCACCTTCGCTTATCTCAGGCATAACCCTGAAAAGGCTGTTCTCACGCAATTCATTCAGTTTTTTCTTGATTTTATCCCTCATGGGGAAATAATATCAGAGGCACAGACCCTGTCAATGGTATAAGGACGAATAATGAAAGTTAACACGCCGATATGGCATCCCTGCACCCAGATGAAAGACCACGAGACCTACCCCATCATCAGAATCGAACGGGGAGAGGGTATTTATATCTACGATGCTGACGGCAAAGGATATATCGATGCTGTTTCATCCTGGTGGGTGAACCTCTTCGGGCATAACAACCCCAGACTCAAAAGGGCCATAACCGATCAGATGGACAAAATCGAGCATGTTATCTTCGCAGGGATAACCCATTCTCCGGCGCAGACACTGGCCGAAGAGCTTGTTGCGCTGACACCGGATGAACTGACGAAGGTATTTTTTGCCGATATCGGCTCTGCGGCGGTGGAATCTGCAATGAAGCTGAGCTACGGCTACAGATACAACACGCAGAACGCAAAAAAGAACCGCTACATCTATCTGGACAGCGGCTACCACGGCGAAACCCTCGGTGCCCTCTCTGTCTGCGGCGAACAGCTCTACACAGAGCTTTTCGGACAGATAATGATAGAAAACATCCGTGTTCAGGGACCCGACTGCTATCGCTGTCCCTTCGGCAAAGAGAGAAACTCCTGCGATGCCGAATGCTTCTGCCACTTGGAAAAGGCAATGGCTGAGAACCACGAGCATATTACTGCTGTGCTCATAGAACCTCTTCTGCAGTGCGCAGGCGGTTTTAAAATGTTCCCGCCCGTCTACCTGAAAAAACTGGTTCAGGCGGCGAAACATTACGACATACACACCATATTCGATGAGATAGCCTGCGGGTTCGGCAGAACGGGAACAATGTTCGCTCTGGAACAGGCGGGCGTGTGCCCCGATTTCCTCTGCCTCTCAAAGGGTATCACATCCGGCTATCTGCCCCTCAGCGTGGTGATGACCCACGACGGCATATACGATGCCTTCTACGACGACTACACTACCCTGAAAGCCTTCCTCCACAGCCACAGCTACACAGGAAACCCTCTGGCATGTGCGGCGGGGGTTGAAACGATGAAAATATTCCGTGAAGACAGTGTGGTGGAAGCAAACGCCAAAAAATTCCCCGTTATGCACGAATACATTAATAAAAAATTCGGCGGCAGACCCCACGTTGGCGAGATCCGCCATCTGGGGTGCGTCTCCGCAATAGAACTGGTGAAGGATGCAGCCACGAAGGAAAAATTTGACTGGAAGAGCCGTACCGGCTTTCAGATATTCCGCAAAGCCATAGAAAAGGGTGCATATCTGCGAAATCTGGGGGATGTTATCTATTTTATGACGCCTTATGTCATAACCGAGGATGAAATGATCAAACTTGTTGATATAGCTTACGAATCTGTTTACGAGGTGCTTTGATGAGAAAACTGTTCATAACCGGAACCGACACAGGAATAGGCAAAACACACTACTGCGGCCTGCTCTGCAAATATCTGCTGGAAAAGGGTGAATCTGTTTTCTATGTCAAATCCGTCCAGACAGGCTTCCCCGAAGATGACGACAGGCAGACTGTGATAAATATGTCCGGTCTGAAACCCGAAAACGCAGTAACCCTTGCCACTGCAAAACTGCCCGCTGCGCCCTATCTGGCGTTTGAGGATTTCCCGTATGAGGAGACAGTGGAAAAAATCAATGCTGTCAGCGGGTTCGACTGGCTGATAGTTGAGAGTGCTGGCGGTCTTATGGTTCCGCTGAACGATGAATACATGAATTTTGATATAGCGAAGGATTGCGGACTTGAGACTGTGGTTGTCGTACCCAACAGACTGGGATGCATCAACCATGCGATGCTGAGCTATTATTTTCTGGATAAAGAGGATATGCCTTTTGCCGGATTTGCAGTGAATAACCATTTCATGACAGCGAAGTCCGACAATTTCAACATCTCGATATTAAACGACCTGACGGACGATGCCGTCAGGTCTGTATTTAATGATGTTATTGAGTTTTTTGAATTATAGTCTTATCTATAAGCACACGGTATGAGATCGCCACGTCGCTAACGCTCCTCGCGATGACAAATAATTTGCGTCACTGCGAGCGCAGCGTGGCAGTCTCATCAAAGTTGCCTGCCACTAAGCAAATACTTAAAGCAGAGACTGAACGCCGTATCTGGATGCGGTGGCAATGAAGCCGCCTGACATCTGCTGGTTGGCCTCTTTAACCTTCTCATAAACCTCTTTCAGCTCGCTGTTGCTGAAAGACTGGAGTGCGCCGGAGAGGTCTTCCATGGGAGTTTTGTCATATGTTCCGAGATATTTCTCACGGGCTGTGCCTTTGATATAGCTGAGCAGCGAATCGCTCTCTGTTGTGCCGGATGATTTAACATAGTCCTCAAGCACGGCAAGAGCCTTTGCTGAAAGATCAACAGTGTCTGCAAAGCCTGTGGGTTTGGAGTCTTCGCTCTCGCCGAAGAAAGTTTTCAGCGCAGAAAGGCTGTCAACATTCGAAGTTGAGGAAGTCTTTGTATTGGTGTTTGTAAGATCCTGTGTCGGGTAATATTTTCCTGAGATTATCATGTTAGCCCCCTGTAAACTTTGTTCTGAGGACTAACAAGCATATCCCGTGCCAATATCAGGAGGAAAAAACTTTCCCCATCTCGTCCAGCACATCCCTTGCGGATTTGGTATATCTGAAGTCAGGGTCGATGCTGACCCCTTTTCCCTGAATGAACACCTGAAAGTTAGTTCCAAAGCCGCCCTCAGGCATTATCAGAGCCTTTACAGACTGTTTCTGAAGGTCGGTTTTGCATGCGGATATCTCTTCCAGAATGCCCGACTGAACCAGATAAAGCCACTGCGGCATGAAAGCCAGAGGCTCAAGCCCTTTCTGCGAACCGTACAGCGACAGGGAAGTAAAGTCCACAAAGGCCGTTATGTCCTGATAGCCTATTCTCTCGAAGAAATCGTTGTTCTGTGTGTGGCGGTAGTAACAGGTGACTGTTCCGTCACGTCTGTATGACTGGTAAAGCATGGGAGCTTCGAAGCCGTAGTCGATGGTGACCACAACAGCCTTGTCCAGCTTGTCGGCCAGAGCCTGAACCCAGCCCACCAGATCGAGGTTTATATCCACTATCTGGGTCTCAACGACACGCAGATTGATGTTGTCCAGATACTCCTGTAACTTGGGAGTCGAAAAATCATCCGGCCAGAAACGGAGTTTTCCGTCCGTCTCCTTAACATAAAGCTCTCTCAGCTCGTCGTTCATCCGGATGACCCTGTGAACGGGGAAAGCGTCCACCAGTTCGTTACTGTAAAAAACTCCCGAAAAGCCTTTCAGCTCTTCAAATGTTTTCCAGACGACCTTTCCGGCGTGCTCTTTTTCGATAAGCTCTTTCTGTCTGTTTATAAGGTATCCGCTCTTCTCTATTATGGTATAAGAGAGTGCGGAATATATTTCCTTTTCCTCTGCTTTCAGATAGTTGAGGATATCGTTAGCCAGCATACCGCTTCCGGCGCCCATCTCGCAGAAGGCATTTTCAAGTCCGAGGGTCTTTATCATGTAAACGAATGATTTTGCCAGTGTGCGGCCGAAGGATTCGGATGCGTTGACGGACGTGTAGAAACTGCCCTGCTGTCCGAAGGGGTTCTCTTTCTGATAATATCCCATCCCCTCTTTGTAAAGGGCGATGTCCATAAACTCGGCAAAGGTTATCTTGCCCTTCTGTCTGACCAGTTCCTCAACGTATGTTTGCAGGCTTGTTTCCACTATCTCACTCTGAAATATAAAGTTATTTCTGCAGATTCCGAATCTGCGTTCAGTACGGCATTAAACTTCAATTTCCTGACAAAGTCAATGGCTAGCCTTTCGATGTTGGAATCAGTTCTGTTTAAAAGGAGGATGGAATAGGTGTTGCCCTCTCTGTCCACCTTAAAGCTGACACGTACGTTAGTATTTGAAGACAAAGAGAAAACGGGCTTTTCGGGGATATATGTCAGTTTCCTGTTTCCGCCCAGATTCTTTATTCTGAAAAAGTCGTTAGCATCCTCACTGCCCAGTGTTTTGCCGGAGGAATCGGAACCTGCGGCCTTTTTTTCCGAGCGGTGATATTTGTCCGCCTCAGATTCAAGCTCACTGCGCAGGGTGGTATCAGCGGTTGAATTGCCCGATGATACTGCAGTTTCAAGATCCAGCTTCGGCATGGCTATTTTTGCCAGATCCGTCCCTGTCATCTTGGGTATCTTTATGTCAGGAATCGCAATTGAGGGCGCAGGTATAACGTTGCCCGCCTGCATGTCGCCCATCTCCGCCGCCCCCTTGTCGTTAGCGGTTTCAGGAATTTCCGGCAGGATCTCCTCTTCCGGTTTCGGCTGGGGTGGCACTATCTCGACTTCAATTATGTTGCTTTTCGGCTTCTCTGTTCTGTCAAATGTCAGCCCACGGACATTCATAAGAATAAGAATGTGCAGACAAAGGGACAGAACGAGGAAAAATGTCAGCCTCAAATGCTACTCCTCTTCAACAGCGATTGCAAACTTCTCATATCCCGCTTTGCGGCTGGCATCCATAACGGTCACAACCTGACCGTGGGCAACCTCTTTGTCCGCCTCAATGATAACAGTTGCGGCGGGAGCGGTCTTTTTGAACTCTCCGAGAATGCCCTCAACTTCGGCAATCTGGACGGTCTGATCGTTAACAGTTATAAGCCCTTCCTTCGTCATAACTATGCGGATATTCTCCACAAGCGGTTTTTCGTCCCCTTTTGCGGCGGGGAGATTTACGTCTATGGAGTTTGTGAAGTTAAAGGAAGTGGACACCATCAAAAATATCAGCAGTATGAATACGATATCTATGAGCGGCGTAACATTTATTTCCGGATTTTTCTTTTCTTCACGGGAAAATTTCATTTAGTCCTCTTTAACGACAGCGTTCATCACCCTGCTGGCGGCTTTTTCAAGCTCAACTGTGATGCGCTCGCTTCTGAAACGGATGAAATAGTAAAACGCCATGGTGGGGATAGCCACGCAAAGACCTGCGGCTGTTGTTATAAGCGCTTCGGCGATACCGGCGGCAAGGGGCTGTGCGTTGCCCGCACCGTATTGAGCCAGCGCAAGGAATGTTTTTATCATACCGAAAACCGTACCGAGGAAACCCAGCATGGGGGCTATGGTGGAGATGGCCTGAAGTGTGGGCTGGAAACGCTCAAGACGTTTCGCCTGATATCTTCCGGACTCCTCCGCAGTCTCCATCAGCCTTGAATAGGGCAGGTTCAGGTTTTTCAGAATGTCGGAAGCAACAACTGAGATTGACGACCTGTTCTCGGCGCACATTGTTTTTGCTGCCTCGATGTCCTTGTTGTTCAGCTTCTCCATCAGCCTTTCCATGAAATCTCTGGGGACAAAGTTCGACTCCCTGAGGCTGAAAAGCCTCTCAAAAAAGACAGCAAGAGCTATCACTGAAAGCAGGATAATGGGATACATCAGCACCCCGCCCTTTTCCAGAAGCTCCACATTAAGTTCGAACATATGATCCTCCTAAACTTATAATCAGTTTTTAATTTTTTTACGCATAATGTCCGCCTCTTCCGTCCTTCCCAGACTGTCGTAGGCGGCGGCCGCTTTTTCCATGCTCATTGAGGCATACTTTGAATTCGGATAGAGATAGAATCCCTTGAGCAGAGTCTTTGCGGACTCCTCATAATCTTTCGCTCCGGACTGCGCAAGGCCGCTGAAATAATAGGCCATGGGCAGAGCGGCAGGGTTGCCCTCTTTTATAAGACCGTCCAGAAGAGGCTTCTCGGCACCAAGCTGAGCGGGTGAAAGCACTGAAAGATATTTTTCAAGCCCGTTCAGATATATGGCAGTGTCCTTATCCTTGAAATAGGTCACTGCGGTCTTAAGCTCTTTTGGAGATTTCTGTATATCGATCAGCTTCGCATAGCTTAAGTCACGGTATCTGTCGGACGTTTTCGCAAGGTCGTCGAATATCGCTATTGCATCGGCGGGTTTGGAGTTCTGAAGGCATTCGCCTTTCAGGAAAAGCCCCTCGTCGTTCCTTCCGTCCTTCTGCATCATCTGCGCATCCTCAAGGCACTGATCCACACGTCCCGTATCACGGAAGAGCTGGCCACGCAGAAGATATGCGTCACGCTTGTATGCTGATATGTCATAGTTATCAAAGAAATGGTTCAGAAGCAGTGTTGCCAGTCTGGTATCCTTCGAATCCAGCGCCATTTTTGCCGCTTGCAGGATCAGAAAATCCTTTCTGTCAAAGCTCTGGCGCACCTGAGTGATATCTCTGGCCGTCCTGTCAAAGTTTGTCTTGTCGTTCATTGCGGCGTAGGAGGTAAGCAGCCCGTACCACGCATCAAAGCTGTTCTGTCCGCCTTTGATAAGGCTCTGGAAGCCGTCGACCGCCTCTTTGTAGCGGCCGAGGGAAAAGAGCGCTTTTGAACGTGCGAGTCTGTATTTCTCTTTGCCGTTCTCAGTGAGCGTCAGCACCTGCTGATACTGCCCGGCGAGCATAAGGTGCTCGATATATGCGTCCATGAATCTGGGGTCTTTTGAGTTACGGCTGAAAACCTCGCCTGCGGACTTGGTGTCGTTCAGCTTGAGGTGGGTCAGCATCAGAAGCAGATCGCTCTGGGCGTCACTGTTTGTTATCAGCTTAAGTTGTGTTAGAGCGTCCTTGTAGTTCTTGCGGTTGTAAAGGATGGATGAGCGTACCAGAGCCGCCTCATCGCCACGAACCTTATCGACGCTGTTCCATGCGGAATCGAGATTGCCCTTCTCCATGAAGATCTTGCCTTTAAGGATACGGCAGTAGTCCGTTTCACAGGGTTCGGTAAGCATCAGCGCATCGTCGTAGCGGCCGTTCAGATAATACATCTGCCCCACCATGTAGCGGGAGACCATCAGTTTCTGCTCATCGTGGCTTATCTCCATGAAGCGCAGGAAATGACGCTGTGCTCTGTCGGGATCAATTCCCGAATATGCCAGACCTCTGTAGTAGTAGGCTATGTTTATAAGCTCCCTGTTGAAGATGATTCCGTCGATCTGCTTGATGGCGTTCATCTCGTCACGCTGGGAGAGGTAGTAGATACCTTTATAGAATTTGTTGTAGTCGTTGTTTATTTTGCTTTCGAACACGAACTTGTCCAGAAACTCCAAATCGAGCTTCGGAAAGTTCTTTCCTATGTAGAAGAAGAAGATGTTCAGCCTGTCCTCATCGGAGCCGAGATGACTCAAAACCCTTTCCGCTTCCTTATAGTTTCCTTCAGCAACGGCTATTTTGCCGAATATCACGTTCTTCATATTGTTGTCGGGGATGCTGTTGTATCTGTCGATGGCACACTTAACGTCACCACGCACAAGACATGAATCGGCAAGGAGCGCAACTGTGTTTCCTGCGGCCTTGTCACCGTATTTAATGACATCGTCAAACCCGCCCTGGCTGTATCTGGCGGTGATGAGGAAGTCATAGAAACGCTGGTCTTTGGAGGTTATCTCGCTGTGGCTGTCGAAGGTGGAAATCACCCTGTCGTAGCGCTGGAGCTGGAGAAGGCTGTAGAGCCAGCCGTAAAGTGTATAGGGAGTGACCCTTTTCAGGCCGGAAGCGAAGATATCCGCCTCTTCATAGAGTTTTGCATCCAGATAATACTGCATCACCCTGTCGGAAGCTATACCGGCGAACACACCTTCGCCCAGTGATACGTTTTTCATTATATCAAGGGCTTTGGTGATTGATCCGGTCTCCAGAAGGGCAAAGGAGTAAACAAGGCTTACTTCCTGTGCGTACTGGGATTTTTCGATTCTGGAATAATACTTTTCATAGGACTGTATAACGGCCAGATATTGCTTGTCCAGATATCCTTTCACAATGTTGTTCCGGTAGGCCTTCTCCCCCACAAAAACGGAGGAGAGGGACGTTCCGAAACTGCCGGAGTACATTCCTCCGGGATCGGCAGACTGATATTGCTTGCTGTCGATCTGCTTGAGTTCGAAGTTCTCCTGCATCAGATAGCTGTCGAATCCCGACTGCACGCTGAACGAAACCGAAACCTGCTTAAAAGACGGCCGGATGGAAAATCCGGTTATCTCCTGCCCGGTAAAAGCGAAGTCAGGCAGGCTTACAGCCGCCTCGGCCGAAAATGTTAGTGCGCAAAAAGCTATTAATACAGTAAGTTTCTTCAT
The DNA here is from genome assembly GCF_004339245.1 of Seleniivibrio woodruffii. NCBI lineage: Bacteria > Pseudomonadati > Deferribacterota > Deferribacteres > Deferribacterales > Geovibrionaceae > Seleniivibrio > Seleniivibrio woodruffii. The sequence continues at coordinate 100,325 of NZ_SMGG01000004.1, read as the reverse complement.
TTAACCTTGTTTAGCTGCCTTGCTGCGGCTGGTCGGGTGATGTGGGGTTTGCATCGGAGCAACCGCCCTCGCAACCCACAATTCCGCTGAATGCGGAGACCAGAAGCACCGCAAGGATGAATTTTTTAATTAAATTCACCTTCGTCTCCCTTATCTTTCAAATGTTTATACATCTTATGGTCCGTCATGTCAAACATCAGAGGAGTAACGCTGACAAAACCGTTCGAAACAAGGTAATCGTCGGAGTCCGCATCGTTGAGATCCTCCTTCTTTTCACCTGTCAGCCAGTAATAGCTGTAGCCTCTGGGGTCCTGTCTCTTTTCGAAGGTGTCAAGGAAGCGGGCTTTGCCCTGAACGGCAAACCGCCATCCTTTTATATTCTTCATAGACAGGGCAGGAACATTTATGTTCAGTACCGTGCTTTCCGGCATGTCGGAATTATGCAGATATTTTGCAAAATATGCTCCGACCTGCGCCGCATGGCTGAAATCGAACTTTTCTTTAGTGGCAAGGCTGACCGCAACCGAGCGGATACCCAGCATTGCACCCTCTGTAGCGGCGGAAACCGTTCCGGAGTAGATTACGTTTGAAGCAACGTTCGCTCCGTGGTTTATGCCCGACACCACAAGGTCGGGGGCTTTTTTCAGAATGTTGCTCATTGCTATCTTAACGCAGTCCGCCGGAGTACCTTTAATGCCGTATCCGAAGAACTCGCCCATCTTATAAAAATCGGTCACACGCAACGGGTCTGCAATGGTTATTGCATGCCCCACAGCCGACTGCTCGGAGATGGGAGCAACGACAGTCACCTCCGCAAACTCCTTTAAAGCCTTATACATGGCATAAATGCCGTCAGAATAGATACCGTCATCGTTTGCAAGCAGGATATGCATGAAGCCTCCAGACTATTATTCAATTTTACCATATATCAATTGGAATTGTTTATCAAGCAGATAAACAACTGTTTAGTTAAAATTACCCGTTTTTTGTCTGAGTTCAACTCAGAAGAAATTCAACTGCAAGAAAGAGATATAATTTACTTGCAAATTAATAGCCATGTATTTAACCGCTACAGCACAAAAATTCAACAACACCACAATCATTTGTATAATATACGAATTATAAAAGTTCACAGATAAATCTTTTGTGAAAATTTCCACATGGTTATATTGACAGCATGATATATTGATGTTTTAATAATTTCTTAACTGTGATTATTTTCTATTATTCAGTGGAGGATTTAACGTAATGAGACTGATTCATACTGTTATGATTGCATCCTTGTTCATGCTGTACGGATGTTTTTTAGACATCGACGGCGGCTCATCTTCAAAAGATAAGCCCGGTTCCGAAGTTATATACAGCGACGTCGGTGTTTCTGCGTCAACAGACAACACAGGCAAAGCTGTAGTAACAAGCGTCCCTCTGGGCATAGTTTATGAAATAGCGGCTCTGAATGAGTCGGGCATGCCCGTTGCCGGAGTTCAACTGACCTATGAGGAGAACGGCGGCAAGTCCGTAGTTCATGTATCAGACAGCAACGGTTTATATTCCGATGTGATACTGATAGGCACTCCCGCAGAACTGGCGGCACAGTTTCCCCGAAGCAAAAAAACAAAATACCGCTCAGAAAGAGCCACTGCATACAATCTTGCAGTTCCCATGAAACAGAGCGGCGGACTGCCCACAGGTTTTTCATCTGATGCGGCAAATCTACATTTCAGCTTTATGGGTACGGCCGAAAGAACAGGCACAGGCTGGTCCACCGAATGCGCCACACCTGAAGACATATCTGCCAAACTCTCATCTGTCAAAGGCGCAAAGGTTTTCCTTTTTGCCGGACTGACAGTTGACACCAAAACATACACCAAAATAGGAAGTTCATGGGGCGGCGAACTGCTCACAGCGGCTATGACACAGAAGATGGCCGAAATCTATGGTCTTACATATGCGAACGCTTCTCTTGCAAGCTATCAGCTGACATGCTTCGCACCCGGTGCCGGAATAGGCTCTGTGGGTGCGGTATGCGAAATTGTTAAAAGCAACGACGTCTGCCAGTCAACTCCCGGCGGCGGCGAAGAGGAACCTCCCGCCAACACTGCGCCCACAATAGCAGGCACACCTGCCTACACCATCGGTAACGGTGACAGCTACAGCTTCTCACCCACAGCAAGCGATGCCGACAATGACACTCTGACATTCAGCATCACAAATAAACCCGAATGGGCGACTTTCAGCACCACAACAGGCGCACTGACAGGCACGGCTGTCACAGGTACCTACACAGGTATTACCATAAGCGTTACTGACGGCAAAGCAACCACAAGCCTTGCCCCCTTCACCATCACGGTAACACCCTCTGCTCCTGTCAACAACGCACCCACAATAACAGGAACCCCCGCAACCGCTGTTTACAGAAACGCATCATACAGCTTCACCCCCACAGGTGCGGATGCGGACAGCGGCGACACTCTTACCTACAGCATCGCCAACAAACCCGACTGGGCAACGTTCAACCAGACCACAGGCACACTGACGGGAACAGCGGCGGCCGGAATTTTCAGTAACATAGTTATCACTGTTTCAGACGGAAAAGCCACAGCCGACCTTGCGGCCTTCACAATAACAGTGACCAACCGTGCACCGTCCATCAGCGGCACTCCGACAACCTCTGCCGAGACGGGAGCCTCCTACAGCTTCACTCCCGCAGGTGCGGATGCAGACAGCGACACGCTGACATACAGCATTCAGAACATGCCGAGCTGGGCAGCGTTCGATACAACAACAGGTGCACTGACAGGAACGACAACAGCGGGAACGTTCACCAATATAATCATAAGCGTAAGTGACGGCATATCTACAACCGCCCTCACTTCCTTCACAATAACAGTGGAAAACCCCAATATTGCTCCGACCATAAGCGGCACTCCCGCAACATCGCTTTATATCAAGACAGCATACAGCTTCACGCCCACAGCAAGCGATGCCAACAACGACACACTGACATTCAGCATTGCGAACAAGCCCGACTGGGCAACGTTCAGCACAGCAACAGGTGCGCTGACCGGAACACCCGCAGAACCCGGAACATGGGCGGGGATAGTTATTACGGTGACCGACAGCAAAAGTGCCGGCGTGTCTCTCGCAGCTTTCGACATAGTGGTTCAGAACCACGCACCGACCATAAGCGGTACACCCCCGTCAATTATTCAGAACGGAGATGCTTTCAGCTTCACCCCCACAGCCGCCGATGCCGACAATGACACTCTGACATTCAGCATATCCGGCAACCCTGCATGGATGTCCATAAACACATCCACAGGCGAAGTTTCAGGCACAGCCGCAACCGGAACCTCTACAGTAACAATAACCGTTTCCGACGGCAGAACAGGCGGCGTAAGCACACTTGTTGTTACAATAGACGTATTTACACCATCATATATACTCACAAAAACAGGGCAAGCAGCGTCATACACATCCTACGATGATGGAGAATACAAAAAGGGAACATCCTCCGACTTCATGAGAAATCCCACAACAGACTTGGTTATAGATAATCTGCATGGTTTGATGTGGCAGGATAACGTAGATGCTGCTATTTCACAGTCGACGCAGGACGGTGCCGCACTTTATTGCGACAACCTTTCCTTCTCCGGCTACACAGACTGGAGACTGCCGACCATTGATGAGCTTGAGCTGCTCATTAACTACGGATCTTTAGCCCCGTCAATACATTCAGTGTTTCAGAATACTGCTTCGCAAATTTACTGGACATCAACGACATATGTCGGCGATGCCGATTTTGCCGGATCTGTCGATTTCTATTACGGAATGGCAGGTTTAACCAACAAAAACAACATTGGTTTCATCAGATGCGTCCGCGGTGGTACATCCTCCCCCGCAAACTTTGTAAGAGACGCTTCAAAACAGGTTGTTGTAGACAAACGTACGGGGCTCACTTGGCAGGATGATACATCACCGATGAAAACATGGGCACAAGCGTTAGATTATTGCGAAACAATTGAACTTGGCGGATACACCGACTGGAGGCTTCCGAACATAAGAGAGATTTTCTCAATATCCGACAAAAGCCTGAGTGTTCCTGCTATAAATCCGGTATTTACCATAAGGCCTGGAATTGCTTACTGGTCATCAACAAGCAATAATTATTCCAACACCAGTGCATACTATGTCCACTTCCATGATGGTTACGTAGGCTATACAACTAAAACCTTTAGCTTTTATACCAGATGTGTCAGAGGCGGATAGTAACTAAAAACGTTTAATAAACAAAAAAAGCCCGGTGAAAACCGGGCTTTTTTATTATAGATAATTACCTGATTCAGCAGCCTGCGGAAATATTGTTCAGCATCCCCGTCAGAGTCTGCATTGTCTTCTTTATCGCCTCGCCAACCTCGGCGATATCCGCCGCAAGCATATAGGCAGGGTTTGTTATTATGCTCAGGTGGCTGTCCACCAGAACCTCTTTAACGGGCGTTTCTATGTGCTCCGCACCCATGATGTTGATGCCCACAGCAGTTCCGTTGTCGTTTCCTATTGTCAGCTTGGCTTTCAGTCCCGAATCCTCAAGAGCCTTGGCCACAACAACAGGGGCGATGCAAACCGCCGCCAGAGGTTTTTTAGCCTCGACGGTCTCCTTTATGAGGCGTTTAACATCCGGCAGGATCTTGCAGTCGGCACCATCAAATGCGAACGTAACAAGGTTTTTTGCCGCCCCGAAGCCTCCGGGGAAAACCAGCGCATCAAAATCATCCGCTGTAACGTTTGCGATATCTTTTATATCTCCTCTGGCGATCCTTGCGGATTCCACCAGAACATTTCGTTTCTGACCCTGCTCAACCTCTCCCGTGAGATGGTTTACAACATGAGCCTGATCCACATTCGGAGCCATAACGAGGAGTTCGTTTCCGTATTTTTTCAGATAATACATTGAGAGTACGGCCTCATGAATCTCCGCACCGTCATAAACTCCGCATCCGCTCAGTACAATACCTATTCTGGGCATGGTGTCCTCCTATGGTGTATAGATGTAATATGATACTATAACAGAGTTTTATCAAGTTGAAAAGTTCACTTGGTGAAACAGATATTATTTATATCCGACAGTGAATTTACAGGGACAAGCACACGGCTGATGAAGGGATAGTCTGCGGTCATTCTGCACAACGAACCGAGCTGAACGTCGTCAACAGTTCTGTTCTTGCTGAATGATGAAAGCTGAAGTTTAAGCACCACACGGCTCTCATCGCTGGTGACTGCCACAAGGTTTTCCGCCATCTCATAGAGCACGTCCACAGACTCGTCGTGGGATTTCAGCATCTCTTCGCCTATCTGGTCGTGGTATCCCATTACAGCCAGATAGTCAAACCCGCCGTCCAGCATGGAGCGGATGCTCTGGGCATACCATGAAAGCCCTTTGACCCTGTCCAGAGGGGTTTCATAATAGACGTTTCCTGCGAACTTTATATCCGGTTTGACAGCCTCTGCGGCGGCACGCAGGTCGGAGAACATGCCCATCAGCTTTTTGTTCTTCCAGCTCACCCAGGGCAGAAAGGCTTCGGGACATGCCCCTGTGACCTTTGTCAGGGCAAAATTTCCGGAACAGGACAGAAGCGCTTCATATGACGCCGTCTCCCCCGTCTCAGCCAGATACTGCCGAACAGCCTCCGGCGATGCGCCCTCAGCATTTTTCAGGATAAAATCATCCTGAAACAGGATTCCGTCTATGTCATATTTCGCCAGATCCCAGAAAAGACCTATCAGCCTGTCACGAACCTCTTTCTTGAATATGGATGCGCCGTAGCCGCTTACAGTGCCCTCTTTTGTGAATGATCTTTCCATCAGTTCGGGGGTTTTCAGAAAGGTGAGCGAACGGGTGGCCATCCACGCATATATCCTCAGGTTATGCTTTCTCGCAGAACTGACCGCCTCGCCTAAAACATCCCTGACCACACACGCTTCATCCGTCTGAAAATATACGCCGCTTCTGCATTCGGGGTTAGCTTCACCGTAGTGGTATCTGTCAGAACCGTTGTGGAAAACTCTCAGAAAGACCGTGTCGTATCCTCCGGCTTTCAGTCCGGCAAAAAAAGTATCGAGGTCTTTGTCGTAGGCTTTGTCCAGAACGAACACCTGAACCCCGTTCAGACGGGGGTATGCTTCGGAGGAAAAAGAAAGCCCTGCCGAAAAAAGCAGGGCTGTTATCATCAGAAATCTTAAAACCATTACTTCTTCATTATGTCAGGCTTGTATCCTGTCTTAGCGGCTATTTCGTCCGCTCTGGCGAGGGCTTTGTCATAAGGAAGGGGTGTGCCGCATCTTAAGCGGTACCATGTGCCCTTATCGCCCAGATCCACCTGAACAAGCTGAAGATCGTTAACCTTCGGGCTCATTCTGTGGAACTCTTCTTTTGCCAGATCAAGGCTTTTGAAGGATGCCAGCTGAACGTAGAACTCACCGGGTTTGTTTACCACTGCTGTTGCCTTGGGAGCCACAGGCTTGGCAACGGGTTTTGCCTCGGCTTTGGGTGCTTCCGCCTTAACGGCAGGTTTCACAGGCTCAGCCTTAACAACGGGCTTAGCAGGTTCGGCCTTGGGTGTGGGAGCGGGAGCCGCAGCTTTGGGAGCGACTGGTTTCGCAGGCTCTGCCTTGGGGGCGGGCTTTGCGGGTTCTGCCGCTTTAGGAGCTTCTGCCTTGGGAGCTTCCGCTTTAGGTGCCACAGCGGCAGGAGCGGGAGCCGCAGGCTTTACAGGCTCAGGTTTTGCCGCAGGTTCTGCGGGTTTATGTTCTTCGGGTTTGGCGGCGACAACGGGAGGCGATGTCAGAACAGGTTCAGGTTTCGCCGCAGGCTCTGCGGGCATGGCTGTTTCGGCGGGTTTTTCGCCTTCCTGTTTAACAACGTTATCCTTTCCGTCCACTGTAAACGAGCGGGTCTCCGCACTGTCGGGGTTGGTCATATCCTCGGGCTTGACCTCTTCCGTGGTCTTGGCATCCTTGCCGGAGCGTTTAAGCTTGTCGGCAAAGAACGCAACGCCTGTAACCAGCGCTGTGAAGATGATGAAAAATACGATGAACAGGACAATAGTGTTACCGAAGCTCTTTTTGCCCTTTTCGGGAGTCTGTTCTGTGGGTTTTTCTTTCTCGCTCACTGTCACATCCTGTCAGGAGCACTGACACCCAAAAGCTCCAATCCGCTGCGGATAGCTTTGCCAACCGCCACACAGAGAGAAAGCCTGACCGATGTCAGCTCACTGTCTTCTGAATTAATTATGGTATTGTTAAAGTAGTATGCATGGAACAGTGCCGCAAGCTCCTGAAGGTAGTAAGCCATTCTGTGGGGCTGTCTTCCTCTGGCCGCCTGTTCGAGCACACTGTTATAATCGTAAATCTTCCTGATTAACTCAAGCTCTTCTTTAGAAGAAATTTTGTCGAGGTGTGTGCAAAGCTCAAATTTGACCCCTTCCTCCTTCGCTTTGTTCAGCAGACTCTGCACTCTTGCATGGGCATACTGAACGTAGTAGACGGGGTTGTCGGAGCTTTTCTTTTTCGCAAGGTCGATGTCGAAATCGAACTGCGCCTCGTAGTCTCTCATAGCGTAAAAGAATCTGGCCGCGTCTGCGCCGACCTCTTCCACCAGCCAGTCAAGAGTGATGAAGGTACCCGCACGGGTGGACATTGACACCCTTTCGCCGCCTGAGAGAAGGCTTACCATCTGGATGAGGCTGACGTTAAAATCCCTGTCCTCATATCCCATGGCCTCGATGGCGGAGCTGAGACGCTTGACATATCCGTGGTGGTCCGCACCCCAGACGTCGATAACGCTCATGAAACCTCTGTCATATTTATTCTTGTGGTAAGCGATATCCGATGTGAAATAGGTATATTCGCCGTTGCTTCTCTTAACGACCCTGTCCTTGTCATCGCCGAAATCTGTTGAGCGGAACCAGAGTGCGCCTTCGCTCTCGTAGATGAACCCTTTGTCCTTCATGAACTGAAGGCTTTTTTCAACCTCGCCGGAAGTATAGAGCGATTTTTCGCTGAACCATATCTCCATTGAAACGTTGAAATTCTTAAGGGTCAGTGCTATTTCGTCGGTGATTGCCTGAAGCCCTTTCTTAAAGCACACGCCCACGCCCTCTTCTTCGGGCATCTCAGCAATAGCCTTTCCGTGCTCCTTCTCAAGGTCTTTGGCGATATCGATTATGTAGTCGCCCTTGTAGCCGTCTTCGGGGAAAGGAAATTCTTTGCCCTGAAGCTCCATGTATCTGGCATAGATGCTCTTGCCCAGATTGTTCATCTGGTTTCCGGCATCGTTTATGTAATATTCGGTCTTAACATCGAATCCCGCTGCTTTCAGGATCCGTGCAAGGCTGTCTCCGTATGCGGCGTTGCGTCCGTGACCGACATGCAGTGGGCCTGTAGGGTTTGCGCTGACAAACTCCACCATTGTCTTTCTGCCCTTGCCGTAGTTGCTGGTGAAAAAGGTGTCGTCCGATGCCGCACGCTTTACCACGTCCTGAAAGAACTCAGGGCTGATGCGGAAGTTTATGAATCCCGGCATAACAGCCTCTGCCGAGCTGACCAGAGGATGGTTCACAGCCTTTGTCAGTCTCTCGGCAATATCCATGGGCTTCACTCTGAAAACCTTTGCGGACTTCATTGCTATGTTGGATGCAAAGTCGCCGTGGTCGGGATTGTTCGGAGTCTCCACCGTATAGTCGGGCAGATCTGCCTCTATTGAATCCTCTTTCATGAGGTTTAAAAGTGCTTCATCAAGGATGCTGCGAAGAATCTGTTTCAAGGTATGTGCCTCCTGCTGGTCTAAACGGCTATAGTATCAGCTTATGTTTTTTTATTCAATACAGCTTTTTTACAAAAATAAGATGCAAAAGCAAGCATAAACCGCTATACTTTGCGAGGAAAAAACATGTCAGATTATAATTTTAATGGCAACATATCGAATCTGCTGAAGGAAAAGCATCCGCTGGTCTATTCTCTCGCAGAGACTGTTCACGAGATGATATTCATCCTCGACAGTATGAGAAGGATAGTTTTCTTCAATAAACGGTTTGCAGAATTTGCCGAAAACTATCATCTGGATACCACAGCAGGCCTGCGCCCCGGACACATATTCCGATGTACGCAGGTGCACGACGGCGAAACTGTCTGCGGAACCACACCCTTCTGCTGCTACTGCGGCGCATATAAGGCCATAACCTCCGCCGCAACAGGCGAGGAAAGGGTTGAGGAGTGCCGTATCAAATCCCAGAACGGAGCGGCGTTCGACCTGAAGGTCAGCACATCAAAAATTGATATCGAAGGCAGTCCCCACATGCTCTTCTGCGTTGTGGACATCAGCTCCGAAAAACGCAAACAGGCGCTGGAAAAGATATTCTTCCACGACATAAACAATCTGGCGGGCGGACTGACACTCATTTCCGATCTTCTGGAAGGCTATGTATATATTGAGGACTGGAACTCCATAAGCGAAACCGTCCCTCTTCTCTCCTCCGCAATGAGCAACCTGAACAATGAAATAAAATCCAGCTATATGCTGGCTCTGGCAGAAAAGGACGAACTGGATGTATGTGTTGCGTCTGTGGATGTTACGGGGATGCTCACCTCGGTTGCGAAATTCCTGAAAGAGACCACCCTGGACAAGGAGATAGATTTTAAGGTTCAGCCGGAGTGTGAGAACCTTATTATATATACCGATCAGAACATACTGAACCGTGTTGTCACCAATATGACAAAGAACGCCGCCGAGGCATCGAAAGATTTCAGCACCGTAACCCTTTCATACAGAACCGAAGGGGAAAAGGCATATATCTATGTTCAAAACGAAACAGTTATGGAAGAAGAGGTAAAAGCGTCTATTTTTCAGAGGTCTTTTTCAACGAAGGGAGCAGGCAGGGGACTTGGAACCTACAGCATGAGGCTTCTTACGGAGAGATATCTTAAAGGGAGCATAAACTTCACATCAACCGAATGCTGCGGAACGGTATTTTATATTGAGATACCGCTCAGCCTTTCAGATCGATAAGGGTTCCCAGCATTTCATCCTGAGCTTTCAGTGCGGCAACGTTAAACTGGAAGGCACGCTTTTCAACGGTCATATCCGTCATCTCCTTAGAGGCATCAACACCCGACCACTTAATATCGACCTTGTCCATAACCTCGTCGGCGGCTGCCGTTTCGGGGGTTTTATATCCGGGGGTGGTGATATTTGCAACGTTGTTTGCCGTCTTCTCCAGCGCATCAACCTGTGTTTTCATGCCGTTCAGGCTGTTATACAGTCCTTGTATCATAAGTCACCTTCTGCTATAATACATCCTATCCGGAGGATTTCAATGACCAATCTTACAGACGATCAGCTTAAAGAACTTTTGCTCAATGCAAAAACAGTGGCAATTGTGGGTGCGTCCAACAAACCCGAACGTGCCAGCAACGGCATAATGAAATTTCTGATGAAAAACGGATACACCTGCGTTCCAGTTAACCCCATTGAAAAAGAGGTTCTGGGAGTGCCCACGGTGGACTCTCTGGACGAGCTTGACTTCGAGCCGGATATTGTCGATGTTTTCCGTCAGAGCGCATTTGCCGCAGAGGTTGTGCGTGAGGCCGCAGGCAAAAACGCAAAGTTCATCTGGCTTCAGGAGGGCGTTGAGTCCGAAGAAGCTAAAAAAATAGCCGCATACGCAAACATTCCTTACGTTGAAGATAAATGTATTTTCAAAGAATTTCTGCGTCTGGGCATCGCAAGATAATAACTGCGGCGGTGTTATGCATCGCCGCAATCTTTTTTTCAGTCTCAGCGGAAGCCGAGATCCTTAAAATAGGCGTTATCAAAAACGACCACTTTTTCAGGGATTCCGACATTCAGCCCTTTGCGCAATATATCGCCGACAAAAGCGGGCATTTCGAAAGACCCGTTATCGAACAGCTGGATACGCCGAAGGATGTTGCCGAAGCACTTGAAAACGGAAAGATCCATATGGCCTTCGTGTCCGCATATCCCGCCATGCTGATGCATTCGGCCGAAGGAACAAAGCCCGACATGCTGGCATCGCTGAACAAAAGCCTGTATATAAAATCATACATTTTCGTTCCCAAGGAATCCCGAATAAAGCACATCACGGAGCTTAAAAATAAAAAAATAGCCTTCACCTCGCCCTACTCCACAGCAGGCTTCTATCTGCCCGCCGGAATGCTGGGCAAAACCATAGGTAAAAAGTCATATGAAGAGTCGTTTTACGGCAGTTCCGAAGAGGTCTATACTGCGGTCTATCTGAAAAAAGCCGATGCGGGTGTCACCCTCTGCTATAACTTCCAGAAACGCCTTCAGCCGCTGTATAAAGATACCTTTCGCATAATCGCAGAGACAGAGAGCATCCCCGGCCTGTTCGTCTATTTCGGAAAAAGTGAATCCGCAAAACGGCTTCCTGCCGCAGCCCTAAAATTCTCCCTGCCCTCCGGCAGCCAGATAACTTCATTTTCCCCGGTGGAATTTGACTGGCAGGCACTGTTCAGAAGCATCAAAAAGGACTGAACAAACCCGTTTCTTAACAATCTTAAAAATGTATGGACAAAAAAAGCCATGCTGTTATAATGCATATTCATTAACAAAACAAAGGTTCTTATGAAAAAATATATATATTCCACAGTACTTTCCGCATTTCTAGCCGTAAATTCAGCATCAGCAGAAGAGTCTTTAAAACCCAACATCAGAGGCATTCTTGCCAAATCGGGCATAGAACTGGCCGACACAACAATGCCCGCACAGCAGGAGACAGAAACCTCCTCAGACCCCATTAAATGGAAGGACGATTCACGCCTTTCCAAACAGCCTAAAGCAGTCGAAAAAGCCTCCGGCGAAAAGAAATGCTACTATGTCACCTCTCAGGTAACAAACATCAGAAACAATCCCTCTTTCCTCTCCGAAAGAACAGGAATATACAAAAAAGGCAGCTATATCTGCGAAGAAAACCGCATCGGCGAATGGATAGACACAGGCAAAGGCTGGGTGAACACAAAGTTCCTCTCCGACAAAATGCCTGAGGACGTGGCAAAGGCAGAAGCAAAAGCTGTTCCCGCCGACACCGAAACAAAGACCCGCATGACTGAATACAACTACGACAGCCCTGTAGTTGCACAGAAATCCGAACCGAAATCACCCAAAGCAGTTAAAGCGGCCAAATTATCACCTAAATTCATCACCGGCGCAAAGGTCAACATACGCTCTCTGGCATCAACAGAAGCAGACGTTGTTGGTCAGTATCAGAGGGGTGAAAGGATCGATATTCTGGAAACCGAGAACGGCTGGGGACGCACTGACATCGGCTGGGTAAATCTGGACTACGTTTCCGACAGATCGGCCGACGCAAAAGCTGTTCCTGTAGTTGAAAAACCGAAACTCATCAAATACATGTATGTTTCATACAAAAAAGCAAACATCAGAAGAGAGCCCACAAAAAAATCCAAACTCATCGGAAACTATGACGCAGGCGACAAGGTCGGCATCTACGAATTCAACGACGACTGGGCAAAGACCGAAAAAGGCTGGGTGAACACCGCCAACCTGAAAGACGTTAAATGCTTCACTGTGGCATCCAAAACCCTGAAAGCCCGCAAGAAGCCTGACGCCGGTTCAAAAGTTCTGAAAACCTATAACCGTGGCGACACCGTATGCGAGTTCGACCGCAAATACGGCTGGGTCGACACCGGCAAAGGCTGGGTAGCCGCCGAATACCTCGAACGTTGATAAGCCAACTGATCAATAGAACAAACCGCCCCTCTTGAAAAAGTCGGGCGGTTTTTTTGTGCCCGTTCTCAAATCATTATTGACAATAAGTCTCAACAGGAGTAAACACATACCCCATACCCCTATAGGGTATATCCAGTTAGCGGAGGAATAGTTATGAGACAGTGCATCGACATTCCCAAGGTTCAGACAAGACTGAAGAAGATCGAAGGCCAGCTCAGGGGGATTTCTGAGATGGTCGAAAAGGACGTGCCCTGCGAGGATATCCTCATCCAGATAAACGCCGCCAAAAGTGCCCTGCACAAGGTCGGCAAAATGGTTCTGGAAGGACACCTCCACCACTGCGTCTATGACGGAATCAAACACGGCGATGCGGAAAAGACCATAGACGAGTTCGCAAAGGCCGTGGAACATTTTTCAAGAATGGGATAGGTGAAATATGCAGAAAATCAAAGAGTTTTTTGAGGACGACGAAAAGCGCACGATACTTTTCCTGTCGCTTTCCGCCCTCTCCCTTGTTCTCAGTTTTTTCGAGGTGGCGGACATCCGCCCCGACATCGCATGGGTGGCAATAATCCTGTGCGGTCTGCCCATAATCAAAGGAGCCATCATCGGGCTGGTGACTGAATTTGATATCAAGGCGGATGTTCTTGTGTCCCTCGCACTGATCGCATCGGTAATAATAGGCGAAATATTCGCCGCCGGAGAGATAGCCTTCATCATGGCTCTGGGCGCAATGCTTGAGGAGCGCACGGTGGCAAAGGCCAGAGCGGGCATTGAAAAGCTTGTGCACCTGACACCCCGTACAGCCAGAGTGCTGAGAAACGGCGAAGAGATGGTCGTTCCCGCACAGGAAGTTCAGGTCGGCGAAAGCCTTCGGGTTCTGGCGGGCGAGACCATAGCTGTTGACGGAGTCATAACTTCCGGGCAGACCTCGGTCGATCAGTCCATTATGACCGGAGAAGCTCTTCCTGTGGATAAATCCGCAGGGGATGAGGTTTTCAGCGGCACCGTTAACCAGTTCGGAGCGTTCGACATGCAGGCTGTGAAGGTCGGCGAGGACAGCTCAATTCAGAGAATGATAAGACTGGTGGAATCTGCAGACGCAGGCAAGGCAAAGATCGTTGGTATGGCAGACAGATGGGCGACATGGATTGTGGTCATAGCCCTGGTCTCTGCCGCAGGCACATGGCTTGTCACAGACGAAATCATCCGTGCGGTCACCATTCTTGTTGTTTTCTGCCCCTGTGCGCTGGTTCTTGCCACCCCCACAGCCATAATGGCAGGTATAGGCAACGCAACCAAATACGGCATCCTTGTCCGTGAGGGCGACGCTCTGGAACGACTTGCCAAGGTATCAAAAATATCTTTCGACAAGACAGGGACCCTTACATACGGCAAACCCGATGTCAGACTGGTTAAAAGCTGGCGAAAGGATATTGACAGCAAAAAACTGCTCACTCTGGCCGCAGCCGCAGAGCAAAGATCTGAACACCCTCTGGGCAAGGCAGTTGTGGCGTTCTATAAAAAGGAATCAGCAGACGCACTGCCCGAACCTCAGGATTTTGTTCTGAAACCAGGCAGAGGGGTCAGCGCAGTTGTCGGCAGTCATGCAATTCTGGCGGGCAACGCAGAGATGATGGAGGAGAACAGAATAGAACTCCCCCTTGAGCTTCGCTCGGATGCCGCAGAGTGCAGAGGCGAAGGGTGCACGGTGATCTATGTTGCGGCTGACGGACTGGCGGCAGGATTCATCGCACTTGCTGACAGCATCAGGCCGGACAGCAGAGACGTCGTACGCAGACTTCGCAAGATAAACATCGAGAGCATTCTTCTCACAGGAGACCACCTTCAGGCGGCTAACCACATCGCCAGAGAGGCGGGAATAAATACAGTAAAATTCGAATGCCTGCCCGAAGACAAAATGGCGGCAATCGATAAATACCAGAAAGAGAACGAACTTGTGTGCATGGTCGGGGACGGTATCAACGATGCACCCGCCCTTAAAAAAGCCCATGTGGGCATAGCCATGGGCGGCATCGGAAGCGACATTGCTGTGGATGCGGCTGACATCGCTCTGGTGGGTGACGAGATAAAGAACATACCCCATCTGGTGCGTCTGGCAAAAAAGACAATGAACACCATAAACCTGAATATCACTCTGTCGCTGCTTCTGAACTTTGTAGCCATCATTCTGGCTATGAAGGGCAGCCTCAGCCCCATAATGGGTGCTCTGGTGCACAACGTCGGGTCTGTTGCGGTCATCATAAATTCCGCTCTTCTTCTTAAGTTCAGGTCGTGAGAGGCGGCGGACAGCATTGGAAAATATAGATAATATTTTTTGAAATAAGTTGCTTGACAAGAGCTTAATAAAACTGTATAAACCCCCTTACCGCTGGTTACAGTGGTGAGAGCCGAGGTGGTGGAATTGGTAGACACGCAGGTTTCAGGTACCTGTGGGAGTTAATCCTGTGGGGGTTCGAGTCCCCCCCTCGGCATACAAAAAGACCCATGTCTTATGACATGGGTCTTTTTGTATTTCGGGGACTCGAACGGCTTTTGCCGCCGACGAGCAGGAGGAAAAGCGCACAGGGATGTGTGCGTCAGGCGAAGGACTGGCCTTTTTGGCTGACTGCACGATGCGGGCAGACAAAAAGCGAGTCCCCCCGAAAGCATCTTTTGAACCCTATTTTTCCTATCTGATTTTTATCCATATTTCAGAGATACTTACAGAAGAGCAAAATAAAAGGGTTTTTACAGCTCAAAAAAGTTTTCTTCCATTGTCAGCGTGACTTCTGTTAAAATTAATCTGGTTCACTGCCGCATAGGCAGCTTAGAAATTGAGCGTTGACGGCAGGAACGTGCTGGCCATGTTCACTGCCGCATAGGCAGCTTAGAAAATTTTGCAGGAGCGCATAAACGATAAGTTCAAGTTCACTGCCGCATAGGCAGCTTAGAAATACGAGACGCGCAAAAAAATGCACCTCGAAAGGTTCACTGCCGCATAGGCAGCTTAGAAACTAAGTGCGGCACTGAGTTTGAAGACCATAACGTTCACTGCCGCATAGGCAGCTTAGAAATGTGCTGGAATATATCGGCGATGGTCTGGATAGTTCACTGCCGCATAGGCAGCTTAGAAATCAGTTTCTACCTCAAATGCAAGTTCATTATAGTTCACTGCCGCATAGGCAGCTTAGAAATCAGTTTCTACCTCAAATGCAAGTTCATTATAGTTCACTGCCGCATAGGCAGCTTAGAAAAGAAACGGCAGTTGAGACTGCTGTTTCTTCAGGTTCACTGCCGCATAGGCAGCTTAGAAAGAATACTGAAGCCCCGTACTGTATAGCCGAGAGTTCACTGCCGCATAGGCAGCTTAGAAATATCAGCATCAGCACCGTAAAAATAGTTTTAAGTTCACTGCCGCATAGGCAGCTTAGAAATTGATTTATGTGGTGGAAGCGAGGGGGCTTGAGTTCACTGCCGCATAGGCAGCTTAGAAATCATTGAGAAATCCATGAGCAAAACCTTTATCGTTCACTGCCGCATAGGCAGCTTAGAAATGACTGTTGTCTGATACCATTCGTCAAACTCTGTTCACTGCCGCATAGGCAGCTTAGAAAGCAACCTCCCTGCCATTCATCAGTCGCTTAACGTTCACTGCCGCATAGGCAGCTTAGAAAGCTTTGGATTCCCTCGGATATGGCATGACGATGTTCACTGCCGCATAGGCAGCTTAGAAATCACCCAGATATCGCCCATGCCTACTGAGTTTGTTCACTGCCGCATAGGCAGCTTAGAAATCATAGCCGCCGCCCACTTCATCAAGCAACCGGTTCACTGCCGCATAGGCAGCTTAGAAACCAAGTGCGAATATCTCTACTGCGGGCTTTGTGTTCACTGCCGCATAGGCAGCTTAGAAATTCGCAGGGGCTGTTATTCCCTTGGCCATAGTGTTCACTGCCGCATAGGCAGCTTAGAAATGCCTGTTTGCGGTTAATGAGAGGGATGCCTGGTTCACTGCCGCATAGGCAGCTTAGAAAGATTTCGCCGTTTTCGTTTAGTCTTTTAATAAGTTCACTGCCGCATAGGCAGCTTAGAAAGCCATGTCTTTTCGCCTTTGTATTCCCAGCCGGTTCACTGCCGCATAGGCAACGCAAACCGTCACTCTGAAAACTAGCTGAAGGCTGTATGAGTCCACCTTAAGCTAATTGCCAAATAGAGCACAGAGTCTCATCAAAATCACTTTCCATATCTGCTCCCCATTTTTAAATCATCTTTCACCTAAAAAAATATTTCACAGACGACAGCAACTGACGCTTATGCACGATATAAAGATCAGTAATCCATATGAAAACATGGTAAGGTTTCTGAGGAGGAGATATGGACTACTTCAAGCCGTCAGAGATGAAAACCATAATGCACTCAAAGCGTGCAAACATGTATTATCTGGAATACTGCCGGATTCTGGTCAACGGCGGCAGAGTGGAATTTGCGGCGGAAGCCGGAAGAAAAATCAACTACTACAACATACCGATTGCGAACACAACCGTAATCCTCCTCGGCAACGGAACATCAATAACTCAGGCCGCAGTGCGTGACCTTGCGAAAGCCGGAGTGCTAATCGGTTTTTGCGGCGGCGGCGGAGTCCCGCTTTTCAGCGCAATGGAGCAGGACACTGACATCGTCTGGTTCTGTCCCCAGTCCGAATATCGCCCTACCCAATACCTTCAACAGTGGGCAGGCTTCTGGTATGACCCCGCAAGAAGGCTTAAGGCGGCCAATATTTTTCAGACCGCACGCACGGCGATGATAAGAAAACACTGGAGCAAGCTGGCAAAAGACCCTGAAAACTGTTTTGACCACAACGACAGACAGCTGGAGCAGGTGTTAGATATATTTGAAAAGAACATAGACGTTTGCGCTGACACAGAGAATCTTTTACTGGAAGAGGCTCGGCTCACAAAAAACCTGTATAGGCTGACCGCAAAAGCTGTTGAATACGGCAGTTTTGAACGAGCGAAACGGGGCGAAGGCGGCGACAGTGCCAACAGATTTCTGGATCACGGCAACTATCTTGCCTATGGACTTGCCGCCACAGCCGCATGGGTTCTGGGACTGCCCCACGGATTTTCAGTTCTCCACGGCAAAACCAGACGGGGCGGACTGGTTTTCGATATTGCCGACATCGTTAAAGATGCCCTGATAATGCCGAACGCATTCATCTCCGCCATGCGGGGCGACACGGAACAGCAGTTCCGCCAGAGCTGTATAGACGCTCTTGTTCAGGCGGAGGCTCTGGACACAATGATAGACACGGTTAAACTGGCCTCAATTGAAGCGTCAAGGGCGGAAGCATGAATATTCTGCTGATATCCCAATGCTCAAAGAATGCCATGACCGAAACCCGCCGCATAATCGACCAGTTTGCCGAGCGCACCGGAGAGCGGACATGGAGCACCCCGATCACAAAAGACGGGCTGGATATGCTTCGCAAACTGCTGAAAAAGACCGCACGAAGAAACACGGCGGTGGCCTGCCACTGGATACGGGGCAAAAACCGCTCGGAACTTCTATGGATAGTTGGAGACAGCAGCAGGTTCAGCGAAAACGGCTCTGTACCCACAAACACAACCCTGCGGGATATTCTGAAATCATCCGATGAAAACAACTGGAACTCACTGGAAACTATCAGCGTCCTCTCCTGCCTTGCCGCTCTTTTCCATGATTTCGGCAAGAGCTGCGCAGACTTTCAGACAAAACTCATAAGCAGAAAAGCTGAAAGAAATATAATCCGCCACGAATGGATATCGGTCGTTATGTTCATGGCGTTCATAGGCGGTGATGACGACCGGACATGGTTAACAAAACTGGCTGAGGGTGACTTTGACGAAAGCTGGCAAAAACTTATCAATCCGAACGAAAAGCCGTTCGAAAAACTTCCGCCTCTGGCTTTGGCAGTATGCTGGCTGATAGTTTCGCACCACAGGATGCCTATTCCGGAAGAAGCAAGTCCGGAGGTGCTGAAAAACATCGTGGCGAAATGGTGCAGAAGCCACACAGAGATGGAAGGTAAAACGGACGGATACTGGAAGTTTGATAAATGCATCACATCATCCGCTCAATGGCGGAAAGCGGCGGCAAAGATAGCCCAAAGGGCTTTGAAACTCCCCTCCCATGATATTTTCGACCCTTTCATACTCTTTAATGCCAGAATGGTGCTTATGCTGTCAGACCACATCTACTCATCCATGCCTGCGGCAAAGACCGGAAGTAAGGATGAGCTGTATGCCAACACAGACAGCAATAACGACCTGAAACAGACGCTGGAGGAACACCTGCTGGGAGTTGAAAAACAATGCCGCCAGATACTCTTCACCCTGCCCAGAGCGGACAGTATGCTTCCCTACATAAGCCGGAACGATATACTGACCCGCAGGAACAGAATCCGGAAATACAGCTGGCAGGACAAAGCATTCGATACTGCATACGCAGTGAGACACACGGCGGAACTGGGCGGCTTTTTCGGCATAAACATGGCCTCCACCGGATGCGGCAAGACCATCGCAAACGCACGGATAATGTACGCACTTTCGGACAGGAAAAAAGGATGCAGGTTCACAGCCGCTCTTGGGTTGCGCTCGCTGACACTGCAAACCGGAGAGGAATACCGCAGACTGCTCGGCCTCTCATCGGACGAGATGGCTGTTCTGGCAGGCGGAGCGGCAACAAAGGAGCTTTTCGCACTGCGCAATGAAAATGCGCCTTCGGCTTCCGAAGACGAGCTTCTGCCGTCCTGTTCATTCGTAAATTATGACGGCGGGCTGAACGAAACCCCTATAGGAGAATGGCTCCGGAAAACACGGGGTGCGGACAAACTGGTATCGGCACCTGTTACAGTCTGCACGGTGGATCACATAATCCCCGCATCAGAAGGTACGGCAGGCGGCAGACAGCTTGCGCCCATGCTCAGGCTTATGACCGGAGACCTTATCCTTGATGAGCCTGACGATTATGATATCTCCGACCTCTATGCATTCTCCAGACTGGTCTGGTTTGCCGGACTGCTTGGCTGTCGGGTGCTTCTCTCCTCAGCCACTGTGACCCCGTCCATTGCCGAGGGGCTTTTCCATGCATACAGGGCGGGCAGACAGCTCTACAACAAAAACAGAAACGTTCAGCACAGCCACGGAATCGTATGCGGGTGGTTTGATGAATACGGTTCCACTGCCGAAACGGACATAAATCAGCTTAACTTCGCAGAAAAGCACAGAGAATTTGCCGAAAAACGGGCGGAAAGACTGCAAAAAGCCGAAATAAGGCGCAACTGCCGACTACTGAACCTCGACAGCTTCTCACATAAAGCCCTTGCGGAAACAATTTCAGAAAAAGCCTTAGAACTGCACAAAGACAACCACACAACAGACGCAAACGGCAACCGCATCAGCATCGGGCTGGTGCGCATTGCAAATATTAAGCATCTTGTGGCACTGGTAAAAGAGTTCAGCGCACTCGGAGGCGATTTTAAAATCTGCTGCTACCACTCAAGATTTCCCATGCTGATGCGCTCGGAGATCGAAAAACATCTGGATGCTGTTCTGAAAAGGAACGGCAGCAAAGAAATATATGACCACGACTGCATCCGCATAGCCATTGCGGGCAGACCGGACATAAAAGATCATATTTTCATTGTGTTCGCCTCACCCGTTGCGGAGGTCGGCAGAGACCACGACTACGACTGGGCGATAGCCGAGCCATCATCCATGAAATCCCTGATACAGCTTGCGGGACGTATCCGCAGGCACAGGGACGGAGCATGGGATAAAGTGAATATGCTCATTCTGAACAAGAACATAAGGGCATATGAAAAAAACAGCATCGCATATACCATGCCGGGGTTTGAGGCAGACAAATTTGAGCTGAAAGAGCATGAGCTGAGTAAAATTCTGGACGCTGTTCAATATGAAACAATAAACTCCATCCCCAGAATAATCGAGCCTTCACCCATGCACATGGGAGAAAACCTGTGCCATCTGGAACATGCACGCCTTAAAGCGGTGATGGCTCTGGAAGATCAGAGAAAGGTTATCGGCATAAATCAGTTTTGGAAGACCGAATATTATCTGAGCGGGTATCTGCAAAAAGAATTTCCTTTCCGCAAGAGTTCCCATGAGCAGGAGTTTGTGTATCTCTGGGATGAAAACGATGAATGGGCAGATTTCCACACCATTGACGCAAAGACGGGAAAGGTTGCCGAATCTATGAACATTGAGCAGGATAAATTTGAAACAGGCAAAAGCTTTTTCATTCCGCTGAACTACAAGGATCTTCTGGAAGAGCTTTCAGAACAGTTTGAAATGGGTATGGCGGAAAGCTCTCTCAGGTTCGGTCGATTCACCGCCGGAGATACAGACATGTTGTTCAGCCCGCATCTGGGGATATACAGCAAACTGAAATAAGCGGCTGCCTGTGCGGCAGTTTATCCATATCATATAATATGCTCTTCTAAACTGTCTGTTCGACAGAATAAAATATATCTTATAATATACTGGATGAAAATTATATTTACAATAAGAATATAATATGTAAAAATCAGTAATAGTCCATAATGGAGGTACAACGCATGCCCCAAAAAGAAGATGAAGTTATACGAACACTTCGGGAGTTCATCGAATGGTTCATCGGTGAACGACTGAAACCCAAGCTGGAAGAGATAGAAAAACAGATGAAAAAGGAAAGCACTCCAGAAGCCCTGCAAAAACTGGAGGAAAAGGCCGAGAAACTCAAGGATGAATACAGCAGGGAAAAATGGCTGGCTTCTGCGGCAAAGCGTGCCTCGCAGATAAAAGTTGCCACCCACATCCCGAAATTCACACATTCATCAGCGAAAGCATCTCCGGTCTATTATTCCGATAAACCGGATACAGCCTACATCGGCACACACACTCTGCGGGATATTCAGCCGGACGTATCAGGCAATGCCGCCGCCCTGGATGTCTTCTCCTTCCTCCGGCAGGAATACGAAGGCAAAACCATTCTGCTGCACATGGAAGAGCGAACGCCTGAAATTATCGCCGCACTGTCAGACAATAAAGAAGAGGCAAACGAGTGGATCGACGGTTTTCTGACCGTTAAAGAGATAAGTTCCCCATCATCTCACACGCTTATGAAACAGGTGTTCTTCCCACTTGAGGACGGCACATATCACCTGTTAAGCCCTGTTTTCCCCTCTTCTATGTTTCACTATGTTCATGAGCAGGTAAGAACAGCCCGCTATTCTGAGGAAACGAAAGCCGCAAAAGAGGCCAGAAAAAAAGGACTGCCTCACGAAAGCGGTTATATAGAATTTCCGCACACATCCGTTGTGGCATATGGCGGAACCAAACCGCAGAACGTCAGCCAGTTGAACAGTGTCCGTGGCGGTTCGAACGTTCTGCTGCCATCCCTGCCTCCAAAATGGGACAGCAAAAAGGCTGCGCCGATTCACAACGCATCCGCATTCACCTATCAGTTCAGGCAAAGAACCTACGTGAAAGAGTCACTTTCACAGCTGAACCGATTGCTTTGGCATGAAAATAACAACATCGACATCAGACTTGAAAGAGAGGAGCTTATCCGCAATATCGCAGACGAGCTGATCACTATATTTTATGAAATGGCATCCCTGTTTGAGTCCGGCTGGAGCAAAGACCCTAAATGTCGTCTGAACTCCGCAGAAAAACTGTGGCTGGATCCCCCGTCGGAAGAGGACACGGAAAGATTTCAGCTATACAAGGACGGATACTGGTGCAGGGAAGTCGCAAAGAGTTTTGCAAAGTGGCTGAACAAAGAAATATACAAAATACACAAAGGAAAAAAGGAAGTCGGAGAAAACGAGTTCAGGGAGTGGAAAAATATAGCGGAAGAAGTTCTGAAAGAGCTTATCGAGGAGCACAGCTATGCATAAAATACCTGACCATCTCCTCGTTCTGCCCCGTATGCGGGTAATAAACGTTAACTGTGTTTCGGGCCCCCTCACATGGGGATTTCCATCCGTAACAGCATTCTGCGGGTTCGTTCACGCACTCAGCAGAAAGCTGGGCGATCAGACCGTTCTGGACGGAGTGGGTATAATAAGCCACTCGTTCGAACCGCAGGCCTACCAGTCGGGCTATGAAAAAAAGTTCAGCCAGACCAGAAACCCTCTGGAGAGTGACGGAAGCACCGCAGGAATCATTGAAGAAGGAAGAGCACACGTCACCGTCAGCCTTATAATAGGCGTTTACGGCGGGAAACCTGACGCAGACGAAACAGCGACTCTGGCCGAAACTCTTCGTCTTGCCGGAGGATCAATCCTGCCTGTTTCCGGAGCAAAAGTCATATCTCTGGACAAATTCGCCGAACAGGACGGAAAAACCTATAAAAAACTGGCAAGAAAGCTTCTGCCCGGCTTCACCCTGACCGACAGAAGCGACCTGCTGATGGAACACCACAAGAACATGCCGGAAGAAAAAACTCTTCTGGATGCCCTCTTCGACCTGTCCGCCATGAAACATGGCTACATCGAAACCGAAGGCAGCAAGGGCGAATGGCAGACATACCGTGAGGGTTCCGGATGGCTTGTGCCCATCCCTGTGGGCTATGCAGGAATCTCACCGCTCTATCAGCCCGGCGAGGTTGCAAACACAAGGGACAAAGAGACTCCGTTCCGGTTTGCCGAGGCGATTTACACCCTGGGCCAATGGAAAAGCCCATCCAAACTGAAAGGACTGGACGAACTGCTCTGGTTTTACACCTCAGATGCCAAAAACGGCATATACGCTTGCAAACATAAAAAAATCTACGAATAAGGAGAAATACAATGGCTTTATCTAAAAACGCATCAGTGCTCGCTTTCGAACGCAAAATCGATGTATCGGACGCCCTTTTTTACGGCGGAAAATGGGACGACAAAGCAAATTACGGCACATGGCCTCAGATCGAGCTGAAACAAAAGTCAGTCAGAGGAACAATCTCAAACAGAATGAAAGCTAAAGAGGATGATCCTGCAAAATTCAATGCAAAAATTGAGTCGGCAAACCTCCAGACAGTTGATGTGGCCGCCCTCCCCTCGGATGCGGACACACTTTGCGTAAGATTTTCTCTGAAAGTCCTCAGCGGCATAGGCACGCCCTCCGCCTGTAACCTTGCGGAATATCAGGAGAAACTGAAAGCCACTGTTGAAGCATATAAGGCAGAGTTCGGATTCAAAATCCTTGCTGACAGATATGCATACAACATCGCAAACGGCCGCTTCCTCTGGAGAAACAGGGTCGGAGCAGAACAGGTCGAAGTTGTTGTAAACAGGGTATCAGCAGGGAAAACTGAAAAAAGCTGGACATTTGACGGGTTCGAGTATCCTTTGAGCGATTTCAGCAAAACCGACAAAAAAGTATCAGAACTGGGAGATGCAATCGCTGATGGTCTGGCAGGCAGTTCATTCGTAATCTTCGATGTGACAGCCTTCGCAAGGCTCGGCAAAGGTCAGGAGGTATTCCCCTCTCAGGAACTCATTCTGGACGGAGGCAGCGGGAAAGGTAAAAAAAGCAGAACGCTTTATGAAGTCAGCGGTGCAGCAGGGCTGCATTCCCAAAAAGTCGGAAACGCCATCCGCACTATAGATACATGGTACGACGATCTGGCGGAAATGCCCATCGCCGTTGAGCCCTATGGCTCTGTGACATCACTGGGGTGCGCATATCGCCAGCCGAAAGACAAAACAGATTTTTATAACCTTCTGGACAACTGGATGCTGAAAGATAAAAAACCTTCAGCGGAAAACCAGCACTTTGTAATGGCTATCTTTGTCCGTGGCGGTGTATTCGGCGAAGCCGAAAAGGATTAAGCCATGCAGTATTATACTGATATAAAAATTCAGCCGAATCCGGAGATTGCGCCGCAAGTGGTTCTGAATATGCTGTATGAAAAGCTACATCTGGTTCTGGCCGAACAAAAAAGAAACGATGTCGGGATAAGTTTTCCCGAAGCCGACAAAAACCTCGGCACAGTACTCAGGCTCCACGGGGAACTTGACCCACTTCAGGATGTTCTTGAACACAGATTTGTTAAAGTGATGCAGGATTACGCCTTGGTGGGCAGAATTAAAAAAATCCCTGAAAAAACAGGATATCTGCTTGTCAGCAGAGTTCAGGCAAAAAGCAGCCCGGAAAGGCTGCGCAGAAGAAGCATGAAATGTCTTGGGCTGACAGAAGAACAGGCAAAAGAAAAAATACCGGACAGCAAGGCTAAATTTCTGGATCTTCCGTTTATCATACTGAACAGCAGAAGCACGGGACAGAAATTCAGGCTATTCATAAGGCAATCCGAGCAGACAGCAGGCACAGCCGGAGAGTTCAGCACATACGGACTCAGCACAAAGGCCACAGTACCCAAATTCTGACCTTTTTTAGTCCTCAAAAAATAACCCTTTTGTATCAGTAGTTTTTAAAACGGCTGTACAAAAGGGTTTTTATATGTAATGTCGTAGCTTTTTCTTCGTTGAGAATATGTTATAATAAAATGGTTCCAGTTCACTGCCGTATAGGCAGCTTAGAAAAAACTTCATGAAATCACCAGACCGCTTTCAAAGTTCACTGCCGCTCAGGCAGAGTAAGCCAAAACCATTCACCATGCCGGAGTGATAGCAAAATACAATCCTCCCCCGTTATTCCCGCTTGCCATAAAGACTGCATGATAATACACTTAGCCCAATCGGGAGGAGATGACATGCACGACTACAACGAACGCTACAGACGCCAGATGATGATGAAGGATTTCACGCCGGAGAAGCAGGAGAAGCTGAAAAACGCCTCAGTTTTCGTGGGCGGAATCGGCGGGCTTGGCGGCGCAACGGCGGCGTATCTCGCCTCTGCTGGCATAGGCCGGCTGGTAATCTCACACTACGGAAACCTCACCGAAACCAACATGAACCGTCAGCTGCTCATGGACATAAACCGTGTGGGCGAGCCAAGGGTCGACATCGCCTATGAAAACCTGATGAAGATAAACCCCGATCTGAAACTGGAGATGCACAACGTCCGCCTGAACGACGAAAACACTCCTGAGCTGATAAAGCACTGCGACATA
Source organism: Seleniivibrio woodruffii (assembly GCF_004339245.1). Lineage (NCBI taxonomy): Bacteria > Pseudomonadati > Deferribacterota > Deferribacteres > Deferribacterales > Geovibrionaceae > Seleniivibrio > Seleniivibrio woodruffii. The sequence continues at coordinate 74,443 of NZ_SMGG01000004.1, read as the reverse complement.
GCAATGTCCGCCCGCCCCAACTTCCCCGAACGTCTCTCGCTGAACAAAGCCTGTGTTGACAAAGGTATACCCATGATTGAGGCGGCAATGGACGACATGAACGGATACCTTTTCACTGTCATGCCCCATGAGACCCCATGCCTCGCCTGCAACATGCCCGCCGACGACAAGGACTGGAAAGAGCTGGGCTTCGGAGTGCTCGGCGCAGTTTCCGGAACCATAGGATGTCTGGCGGCGGTTGAGATAATCAAAATAATAACAGGCCACGGCGAACCGTTGAACGGCCGTATGATGTTCATCGATTTCATGAAAATGCGTACGGTGATGCCGAAGCTGAACCGTAATCCGCAGTGTCCCGTATGTTCGCATAAATAAGATTGTAAATTCCGCCGCTTCCGTTATGCTATTAGTATAATGATTGGAGGAACGTATTGTGAGACGAACCAAAATTGTGGCAACCATAGGTCCCTCTTCCTGTGACAGGGAGACCCTTTCAAAACTCATAGATGCGGGAATGAACGTCGCCCGCCTGAATTTTTCACACGGAACCCACGAATCCCACGGAGAGATGATAAACACCATCAGAGAGCTTTCCGCCAAAAAAGGTGCGGCAGTAACCATCCTTCAGGATCTCTGCGGCCCCAAGATACGCCTCGGAATACTTCCAGAGGAGGGAGTGCTTCTTAAGGCGGACGAAACCTGTGTGCTCGCTTCCGAAGAGTTTGCACAGGACGGCGCACTGCCCGTTCAGTATCCCAATCTGGCCGAAGACCTGAACATCGGCGACAGGGTTCTTCTGGCTGACGGAACAATGGAGCTTAAGGTGGAGGGCATCGACGGGCACAAAGTCATCTGCCGAATAATCGTCGGAGGCAGAGCATTCACCAAAAAGGGCGTTAACATGCCCTCAACGAACCTCAGCATAGTGGCCTTCACCGAGAAAGACCGTGCCGACCTCATCTTCGGCATAGAGAAGGGAGTGGATGCAGTGGCTCTGTCGTTTGTGCGAAGTGCCGCCGACCTCGTTAAAATACGTTCGCTGATATCAAAACACGACCATCAGCCCCTGCTGATTGCAAAAATAGAAAAACCTCAGGCTGTCCACAACCTTGACGAGATACTCCCCATGGTTGACGGCATAATGGTTGCCAGAGGCGACCTCGGCGTGGAAATGCCCCTTTATGAAGTTCCGGTAATCCAGAAACAGATAATCAGAAAAGCCCGCAAAGAGGGCAAAATAACCATAACCGCCACCCAGATGCTCAAGAGCATGGTGAGCAGCTTCCAGCCCACCCGTGCGGAATGTACGGACGTGGCAAACGCCATGTTCGACGGCACATGCGGCATAATGCTCTCCGAAGAGACCGCATCGGGAGAATATCCCGTTGAGGCGGTGAACGTTATGAACAGGCTGGCCAATGCCACCGAAAGCCACATAAACAACGACTTCGATATATCAAGCTCAGAAACGCACACCAAGTCAGTTTCCTGGGCTGTGGGACGTTCCGCAAGCTGGCTTGCGAAAGACCTTGATGCCAAGGCCATCGTAGCCTATACCGAATCCGGCTTCACGGTTGCGTCCGTGTCCCGTTTCCGCCCTGTCTGCCCCATCCTCGGCCTGACTCCCAACGACAGCACATACAGCAAGCTGAACATGTTCTGGGGAGTTACACCCGGTCATTGCGGAAAATTTGCAGACCTTGACGAACTTTTCGCCAATGCGGCAGAATTTGCCGTTTCAAAAGGGCTGGCAAAGTCCGGCGACAGAATAATAATCACCGCCGGAACACCCCTTGGTGTCAGAGGTTCAACAAACATAGTGAAGGTGTTCGAAATATAAGGTGACATATGAAAGAGCTGCATGAACTGACAGGTTCCTTCGCCGTTACTATAATAGTTGCGCTGGTAGTTCTGGGAATGGCGGCATTCCAGTTTGCCGCAATAAAGGATATTGTAAAGGTCAGGCGCCCTCTTCTGATCCAGCTCCATTTCTATCTCACGCCCGTGCTTCTGGCCGTTCTGATGGCTCACCTTTTCACAACGGACAAACGCCCCCTGCTGCTGCTGGGCGGACTTATCCTCGTAGCTTTCACTGCAATAGCGGGGCTGGCGCTCAGAATTAAAAAACTGAGGGCTAATAACTTTAAAAATCTGGTATATCTGAAGATATTCCTTCTGTGTGTTGCAATGCTTATGACAGCCGTCGGCCACAACGCATTGGATGAACACAAAACCGAAACCTCCCATATTCAGGGGGACGCAGATTAGGCTCTCTATACTTCTGTTACTGCTTTCCGTCTCTCTTCTGCCAGCCTTCGCATCCGAAAGCTGGACTCTGGCTTTCTATCTGGCGGACGGCGAACACTTTTACAAAGAACAGCAGGCCAACGTCAAAGAGATATGCGCAGACCCTGACCTTAAAAACGTCAATATAGTTTTCCTCCACGACAGACAGAAAACAACTGCCGACAAATCAAACCTTAAAGACATGACATACGTTTCCGACTGCAAGGGATTCATAGATATCCCTGACCTCGGAACGGAAACCTACAGTACGGAAACCATTAAAAAATTCTTTTCATATGTTAAGGCAAACTACAGATCAGACAGGTATTTCTACTCAATAACAGCTCACGGGATGCCTCCCTACATGAGCAGATCCGGCTCTCTGAACGCTCTTCATATTCAGCAGGCACTGAAAGGCATTGAGCCTGATGTGCTGGGGCTTGATATGTGCTATCTTGGCAGTCTGGAATCATTGCTCGTTCTAAACGGAACCGCCGACTACATAGTATCCGCATCCACCACTCTTCCAGCTGCGGGAAACGATTTTACTGTGTTCATAAACTATTTTCAAAAACATCATAAAGTTTCGCCAAAATATGCCGCAAGGGCTTATCTGAAAGGCTACAGAGTCTCCTATAAGGACACTACACAACCCCTCACCGTTTTCATTACCAAGACCGGCGAGGAGCTTAACAGAACAGCAGGTCTATTTTATGACAGTTTAAGAAAACTCACTGTCAGAATGCATAACAGACTGCCCGAAAACCCCGTTACCCTGTTCGGAATAAACGGTGATCTCACAGCAGTTCTCAGGCAGATAAATGTTAACTATCAGGACACATTCATTGAGTATTTCTCAAAAGGGTCATCCCTCGAAGGCACTGCGGTATACTTCCCGGCCAGATATGGCATACTGAACAAAACTGCTTACGGCTACAGGCTTTTTCTCAGACAGCAAGGACTCTCTCAGGCATGGCTCAACCACCTGACAAAGTAACTCTGTAAGCTCAAAATAAGGCTCAGTTAAAAGAAAATGGGGCAATTTATCTAACCTGACAAATTTATATTCAAAATCAGTCACTTAGAAATACGATCATCCTCCATGAGCGGCTCATAAACAGGTAAAAAACTGCTAAAAAATCAGATATGGTAATTCTTAAACATAAAGCATTCGTCGTGAGGATATTTCCGCAGACAAACAAACTGAAAAACACACCTGAAAACCAATTTCGGAAATATCTTCATCAGAGGCACTTCAATCCTGACAGCCGCTCCCAGAGGGACTTTCAGCATTCAACATTACTTTGTTACGCAGAAAAAACAGACAGCATTATAAAAACAGGCGGCGGCATGGAAGACCTAATAATTTAATCTGAAAATCAGAGTATACTGTATACCGTATACGATAATTATGCACCATAAGCATATTATGAGGCTTATTTACACAGGAAAGGTCAATCCCAACTGCATATTTGCATATAAAATTGTTCTATTTTAATTCAACACAAGATTTTTCAATATTTTTTTTAACATGTAATTTTGAACACATGCAAATCATACTATATAAAATTTAGTAATACCATAACCGGACTCAAAGGATTTTCTAATCACAACGCAATAATAAATAATAACTTTTACTGATTACATATTTAAAAGCTATGAATTGCAGTCAAATGTTGAAGATTCAAAAAGAACACTTTTGCAATTTTTGAAAACTGTTTGAATAGGTGTTTTAAAAACAAATGACCAAGAATAGCCTATTGCATTAATTTATTTTGTATGTATTAAGTTATCAACGGCGCAACATACATTTAAAGCCGTGCTTCCCTTTATTTGCATAGTTTTTTGGTTTCCTTATTATTGCTTACGTTTCAGATTTTCCTAATTTTAACTTTTTGAGGTTTAAAATGTCTGATAACACTCTGTTCAGCACAGGGCTCCACAGACGTGATTTCCTGCGTCTTACCGCAGGTCTGACCGCTCTGATGGGTCTTCCTTACGCTATGCACACAAAGGTTGCAGAGGCAGCCACAGCGGACAACAGACCGCCCGTAATCTGGCTTCACTTCCAGGAATGTACAGGCTGCACCGAATCTCTCATCCGCTCCGGCCATCCGGACCCCGCTGCTCTGATCCTTGATCTCATCTCACTTGACTATCAGGAAACACTTATGGTCGGTTCCGGCCATCAGGCTGAGAAATCACTTGAAGACAGCATGAAAGCCAACTGGGGCAAATACATCCTCGTGGTTGAAGGTGCGGTTCCTCTGGCAAAAGACGGTATCTACTGCAAAGTTGCAGGCAAAACAGCCGTTGACTCACTCAGAGATGTTTCAGAAGGCGCTGCAGCGGTTATCTGCATCGGAACCTGCGCTGCTTTCGGCGGTGTTCAGGCAGCCGACCCCAACCCCACACAGGCTGTTTCGGCCGCAAGCCTTATCAAAGACAAGCCCGTGATCAACATTCCCGGATGTCCTCCCAGCCCCTACAACCTGCTGGCGACCATCCTTTACTACCTGACTTTCAAAAAACTGCCTAAACTTGACAAACTCAACAGACCCGAGTTCGCATACGGCAGAAGAATACACGAACACTGCGAGCGCAGACCTCACTTCGATGCAGGCCGTTTTGCAGAACAGTTCGGCGACAAAGGCCACTCAGAAGGCTACTGTCTCTACAAACTGGGCTGTAAAGGTCCCGTTACTTTTGCAAACTGCTCAGTTCAGAGATTCAACGACGTAGGCGTATGGCCTGTTTCAATGGGTCACCCCTGCATCGGCTGTACAGAGCCCGACGTTATGTTCCACACGTCAATATATGACAAACCCCAAATCCACGAAGTTACTCCGCCCGATACATACCCCAACGCTAACCCCGCTCCCCGCGGCAAAGGTGCTGATCCGGTCACTACCGGTGTAATCGGCATGGTAGCAGGCGCTGCTATCGCTGCAAGTGCGATAATGGCGAACAAGCTGCCTAAAGGAGGGGATGATGAAGAAGACAAGGCGTGATTTCCTGAAAACTGCCGCCGCAGGCGGAGCACTTATGCTTGCTCCCCTGAGTGTTCAGGCGCAGCAAGAAATCAAAGCCGATGACGAAGCCGTAGGCATGTTCTATGACTCGACACTTTGCGTCGGCTGTAAGGCGTGCGTATCAAAGTGCAAGGCAGTCAACGACATGGCAGCCGCTCCCATGCCCGGAGACAGCGACAGGCTGTGGGATGCTCCCGAAGATCTTGACTACCGCACCAGAAACATCATCAAACTCTACAAAAACGAGGAAGATGTTAACGACCACGCTTATGTTAAACACCAGTGCATGCATTGCATCAAACCGGCCTGCGTTTCCGCTTGCCCCGTTAGTGCAATGGTTAAAGAAGAAGGCACCGGTATCGTATTTTATGACAAAAACATTTGCATCGGCTGCAGATACTGTCAGGTTGCCTGTCCGTTCAACATTCCCAAGTTCGAATGGCCGGAGACTTTCCCCAAGATAGTAAAATGCGACCTTTGCAAGTTTACCAACCTGAAGCTGAAGAACATTCCCGCATGCTGCGAGGTCTGCCCCACGAATGCTGTTATCTACGGCAAACGCAAAGACCTTCTTGCAGAAGCGAAACGCCGTCAGGCTGCGAACCCCGGAAAATATCAGAAAGCTATTTACGGTGAGTTCGAAGTGGGCGGAACAAACGTTATCTACCTTGCAGGTACATCGTTTGAAAACCTCGGCTTCCCCAAACTGGACCACGAATCTGCAGCTCTTATGTCCGAACACGTTCAGCACACGGTCTACAAAGGCTTCATAGCCCCCGTTGCGCTTTACGGCTTCCTCGCTTTCATAGCCCTGAAAAACAGAAAATCTGCTGATCAGGTTGCTCATGAGCACGAGGTTGAGCACGAGCTGGAAGTTGAAATTCAGCACGAGCTGGAAAAAGAGAAAGAAGAGAAGAAGGAGGGCAAACACTAATGGCCGGAAATCACAACGACTATCAGGTACATAAGGCGAAGATACTTACTCCCGCCTTCTATGTGCTCCTTTTCTTCACGCTTCTCGGCTTTATGCTCATTGCATACAGATTTGTAATGGGTATCGGCGCTGTTTCCAACCTGTCCGACGGCTACCCCTGGGGTATCTGGATCGCTTATGACGTTGCAACATCAACGGCATTCGCATGCGGCGGTTATGCGATGGCACTTGTCATCTACATCATGAACAGAATGAAATACCACCCCCTTATCCGTTCCGCACTGGTCACCAGTATGTTCGGTTATATGCTGGCGGGTATGTCTGTTATGGTCGACGTGGGCCGTTACTGGAACGCATACAGCTTCTTCATGCCTTCACGCTGGCAGCCCAACTCGGTAATGTTTGAAGTTGCCGTTTGTATCATGGCGTACAACGTGGTTCTTATCATCGAAGTTATGCCTGCGATACTTGAGCGCTTCATCCACATGAAGGAGAACAAGTTCCCCAAGCTGAAACACTACGCTATGATCATCTATCCTAAACTTGACAAGGTTCTGATTTTCATAGTTATTCTGGGTATCACCCTGCCCTCTATGCACCAGTCTTCACTCGGCTCAATGCTTATCATTGCCAAGTCGAAGCTGAACCCCATATGGCACACACAGATACTCCCCCTGCTGTTCATAATCAATGCACTTTACATCGGTTATGCTACTGTAATCTTTGAATCCTTCGCTTCATCGATGGCATTCAAAAGACCTTTCGAGAAAGAGGTTCAGCAGCTTTCCAGAATCATTCCCTACGTAACCGGAATCTGGCTGTCTGTCCGCTTCATCGACCTCTACATCAGAGGCCAGCTGAGCGCAGCTTTCGCCGGAGACTACTACTCATGGATGTTCCTTGCAGAGCTTCTTCTGATTCTGACAGGTACATACATACTTATGTGGAAACAGTACAGACAGTCACCCAGAATGGTGTTCATCGCTGCGATGCTCCTCATGATAGGCGGCGGCTGGTATCGTTTCAACGTGTATATCATCGGCTTTAAGCCCCACGGCAACTGGAGCTATTTCCCTTCACTGCCGGAATTCTTTATCACAGTCGGTCTCGTAGCTTTCGAGATCTTGGGATACATGGTGCTTATCAAACTGTTCCCGATCATGCCCAAAGTTCACGGCGAGCATGGTTCGGACGCAGCAAAAGCGCATTAATATTTTAGGAGAAAACGAAGATGTCCAATAGAATCACAATCGACCCGATCACCCGTATTGAAGGACACCTCCGCATCGATTTCGAAGTTGCAGGCGGCAAGGTTTCTAAGGCATGGTCCTCTGCACAGATGTGGAGAGGTATCGAAAAAATCCTTCTGGGCCGCGACCCCAGAGATGCGTGGGTTTTCGCACAGAGATTCTGCGGCGTTTGTACTACAGTACACGCTATCAGCTCAATCCGCTCTGTTGAAAACGCATTCAACGTTGAAGTACCCCTGAACGCTCAGCTTGTGCGTAACATCATTATCGCACAGCACTCGCTTCAGGACCACATAGTTCACTTCTACCATCTGTCAGCACTTGACTGGGTAGACATTGTTTCTGCTCTTTCCGCAGATCCCAAAAAGACTGCACAGCTTGCTCAGTCTATCTCTGACTGGCCCGGAAACAGCGAAACAGAATTCAAAGCCGTTAAAGAAAAACTGGCTGCCTTCGTTCAGACAGGCAGACTGGGCATCTTCGGCTCAGGATACTGGGGTCACCCCGCAATGAAACTTCCGCCCGAAGTTAACCTGCTTGCCACAGCACACTACCTGAAAGCACTTGACTATCAGAAAAAAGCTGCGGCTGCCGTTGCTATCCTCGGCGGAAAGAACCCCCACATCCAGAACCTCTGCATGGGCGGCGTTGCAACTGCGATCAACTTCGACAACGAAGCTACACTGAACATGGAGCGTGTTGCTCTGCTCAGAAGCCTCATGACCGAAACAAGAGACTTCGTTAAAAAAGTCCTCTTCAACGACGTTGTTGCCATCGGTTCCATGTACAAAGACTGGTTCACTTACGGACGCGGCGTAGACAACTACCTCGCTGTTCCTGAGTTCCCCCTTGATTCTAAAATGACTAAGTTCGACATGTCCGGCGGTATCATCCACGGCGGCGACCTTAAAAACTTCCGTAAGCTGACAAACCACTCAGACGAAGCACTCATCAACGGCATCACTGAGTCAACAGCTCACGCATGGTACAAAAAAGACACTCCCAAACATCCCTATGAAGGCGTTACTGAGCCCGAATACACTGACTTCGAACCCGAAGGCAGATACACATGGTGCAAGGCTCCCCGTCTGGACGGCAGACCTGTTCAGGTAGGCCCGATAGCTCAGATCCTCGCTTCCTATGCAGCAGGCGACAAAGAAGTGGTAGCTATCGTTGACTCGGTTTGCAGCAAACTTGGCATCAGCGTAAACGCTCTTCAGTCTACTATGGGACGCCACGTAACACGTGCTATCCGCTCTGTTATCATGGCTGACAAATCCCTTAAATACCTTGATATGCTTATTGACAACTATTCAAAAGGCGATACAGTATACGCTAACCATGTTGAAATGCCTAAAGGCGAATATCAGGGCGTTGGTTTCCACGAAGCACCCAGAGGTACACTGTCACACTGGATGGTTGTGGAAGACAGAAAACTTAAAAACTATCAGGCTGTTGTTCCCTCAACATGGAACGCCGGCCCCAGAGACGAAAACGGCGCAGCAGGACCCTATGAAGCAAGTATTCAGGGCAACCCCGTTGCAGACGCTCACAAGCCTCTGGAAGTTATCAGAACAGTGCACTCTTTTGACCCCTGTATAGCTTGTGCTGTACACTCAATCGACCCCGAGGGCAAAGAGCTTGTAAACGTGAAGGTGAGATAATATGCAGGTGGTGGTCTTCGGAGCAGGAAATCTGCTCTTAAGTGACGAGGGACTCGGAGTTCATCTCGTCAGACGGATGAATGAGAAATATCTTCCCTCAGATGACGTCGAGTTTTACGACGGCGGCACTATGGGAATCCTTGCTACCCACAAACTTGAGGAGACCGCTCACGTGATTATCGTGGACAGCCTTGATGCGACCGGAGAAGCAGGCGAACTGAGAGTTTATAAGAAAGAGGATATCATGCTGGAGCGTATTCCTGCTAAGATGTCCCCCCATCAGATCGGTCTGCAGGAAGTGCTGACCCTCAGCGAAATGAGAGGAAACGCACCCGAAACGATAACATTTTACGGTGTTATCCCCGGAAGCCTCGAAAGCTCGGTGGAACTCAGCCCCGAGGTTGAGAAAAGGCTGGACGAGATCGAAGCCCTCATTATCGAAGAACTTAAAAGTATGGACATATATTTGTCGCCCGTTATAGCGGCATAATTTCCCATACCTCTTCTCTAAGCGGCAGGATAACCCCCCCTGCCGCTTTTTTAATTCCTTCCGTTTATATTCTTCGTTCTGCTGCGTCAGCTTTCGTTCGCTCGCATCACATACTCACTATGTATGCTCAGCTCGCTTCACTCAACCTTCCTTGCATAACTCGCATCTAAACAGAAAATGGAATCCTTTTTTCCCGTCACTGCGAAGCCCGCAGGGCTGTGGCAGTCTCATCACCTCAGCAAAACTGAGCCCTTAAGCATTACTTAACATGGAAGATCGCTTCGCCCATAAAGGGTTCGCGATGACGAATATTTACCGTCTCTGCGAACGGAAGTGAAACGGAAGTGAAGCAGTCTTCCACGAATAGTCATATTCTTCGCTTCGCTCAGAATGACAACTATGTGTCACGCAGTCTCGTCCCCTCATTTTCTTTGTCTTTTCCGCTCATTTACTGTATATTCCCACATCAAAGGAGATCACATGCCGCCAATAGCCCCCGCAGTATCAGTTCAGGTGACACCCGCCGCAGAAAAGAGTATTAAGAAAGGACACCCATGGGTGTATGCCGAAGCGGTGGTAAAAACCAGCCGTGAAGCCGATGCAGGCGACATAGCGGCCATATTCAGCTCCAAGAGGGAGTTTGTGGCTCTGGGGCTCTTCGACCCGACATCCCCTATCAGGATACGCATTCTCTCCACAAAGCCTAAAACCACCATCGACAGCGAGTGGCTGACATCCGCCATAACCTCTGCACTGGAAAAACGGCAGAAACTTTTCGATGATCCCGATACTGACGGTTTCCGCCTGCTCCACGGCGAAAACGATAATATCCCCGGCCTTGTGGCGGACATCTACCGCAACGTTCTGGTCATAAAGATCGATACCGCAGGGTGGATGCCCCACATCGAGCTGATATGCGACATTTTCTCAGCACTTGTTAAGCCGGAAACCATCGTCCTCAGGCTCTCCCGCACAATTGAACCCACCGGAAAATATTCTGACGGAGCCATCCTCAGAGGCAGACCTGTTAAAGGTGCGGTTGTGTTCTCGGAGAACGGGTTACTTTTCGAGGCTGATCCGGTCAACGGTCAGAAGACCGGATTTTTTCTGGATCAGAGGGAGAACAGAGCAAAGGCAGGAAAACTCGCAAAAGGACGTGACGTTTTAAATATATTCGCATACAACGGCGGGTTCTCATTATATGCGGCTCAGGGCGGCGCAAGGTCAGTGATCAGTCTGGACATAGCCCCGCAGGCTCTGGAGGCCGCAAAGCGCAACTTTGCCCTCAATCCTCAGCTTGCAGCAAAGCACGAGACCATCTGTGCCGACGCATTCGAAGCCATGAAGCATATGGCTGACAGGGGCAGGAAATTCGGGATGGTGATCGTCGATCCCCCCTCGTTCGCACGCAAGCAGGCGGACATACCCAACGCCCTCGCGGCTTACGAAAAGCTCACCAGACTTGGTGTAAACCTCACGGATAAAGACGGAATACTCATATCCGCTTCCTGCTCGGCAAGGGTAAGTGCGGAGGATTTTTTCGACGCAGTATTGAAAACTGTAAGAAAATCAGGCAGGAAATTCACCGAAATTGACCGCACCCTCAACGCTCCGGATCATCCTGTGGGCTTTGCGGAGGGCGCATACCTTAAATGCATTTATATAAGGCTCAGTTGACCATTAACTCAATATCTTCAAGGGTCTGAGATCCGTATTCCTCGTCCAGAACCTCGCCCTTACTGTTGTACACTCTGGTGAACGGTACGGCATCTATCTTCATCATATCTTTGTGCAGAGCCTGAGACCCGGTGTAGAACCTGAAAGGGAATCTTTCTTCTTTGATAGCGGATTCTGCGTTCTTCTCATCGTTCTGTTTGGTTATGCCTATTACCTGAATATTGTTCTTTCTGATAAAATCCGGACTGTTCCTGAGCATTCTCAGCTCACGCATGCAGTGGGGACACCAGGGCGCCCAGAACACGACAACGGTCTTTCCTTTGAACGATTTAGCCGCTTTAATGATATCCGCCGTTTCCGCTGTTTTCAGCTGTCCGGCAAAAAGACCGAACGGAAGCAGAAGCACGGCTGTTATGATGATAAACTTTCTCATGATCTCCCCCGCTGAAAGAATAATCCCTTCATCTCAGGAAATCAATATGAATCATTTTCTATATATTGAAAAACCGACATAACCCAGTATGATCACCCAGATTATAAGTATGGGCACAAGAATTTTCATATAGAAAGGCCAGTCGGAGAAGCCGAGCATAGGCTGTTCCTCATAAAGGCCTTTTTTGAGGTCTTTCATAATATCATAAACGCTGATGTAGCTCACAGGGAGTATCCATCCGGCATATCCGCTTTCTTTAAGCACCTGAGCATCCTGCGGGATGTTTGTCAGTATGTTCTGAACCTCGTTCACAGTCTCTTCGCTGACATCTTTTCCGGCGGAAAATGCCCATTCAGGATAAAGCTTTGTGCTGTGCAGAAGCGGGAGGCCGTCTGTTACGCTGTTTATGACTTTTATATTCTTTAAATCTATATGGCCGTTTTTCGCCATCTTTTCCAAAATACCCGAACGTACAGTTCCGGCATCTGCCCTTCCCTCCAAAACACTCTCAACAACCTTGTCCTGAGTGCCTGTGAAAACCATATTAAAATCCTTTCCCTCTTTCAGTCCGGCATCCCTGAGTTCTTTCAGGATCATCCAGTAGGCTCCGAACCCTTCAGGATCTATAGCGGCCAGAGTTTTCCCTTTCATGTCGTCGAAATCTTTAATATCGTCCCTCTCCGCTCTGGTGAACATGGCTGACGAAAAATATGACACGGTTCTGCCGCTGTATTCCCGAAGAAGTGTCAGAATGATCCTTGAACCGTATTTTTCATGCAGAATGACGGCCTCTGCGGGCTGGGTTATCACAAAATCTATCTGTCCGGTCTCCAGCAGTTTGCGCATCTGCTCAAACCCGAAAACAGGCATAAGATAAAAGGAATATTTGTTCTGGTTCTGTTCCAGATAAAGAAGTGTCGGCGACCACGATCTGTAGGATTCCTGCACTCCGTTAAAAGCCCTGACCCCGACGGTAAAAACCCTTTCCCTGTCTGCAAGCGCAGTCATGGCCAGTGATAGAATAAGAAAAATAAAAATCAGCTTGCGCATAAAATTCCCTCGTTCAGGAAGTGAACTTCGGCAGAACAACAGTGAATACCGCTCCGTTATTTGTGTTTGAAGCTGAAATTCTGCCCTTCATATGCCCTTCTATAATTGTTTTTGTCATATACAGACCGATGCCGGTTCCGCTTTCGTTCTGTTTTGTTGTGAAATAAGGATCGAAAATCCGGTCGATGACATCCGGATCTATTCCGCCGCCGTTATCGGATATTGTGAAAGTCACGTCAGACTCCCCAACCTCAAGAACAATGTCTATTATACCCTCTCTGACAGCCCCGCCGCTCAGTTTTTTTGAAACGGCATCCCTTGAGTTCTGGACAATATTCATTACCGCCTGTTTAAACTCACCCGGAAAACCGCTGACTATGGCGGTTTCAGCCATCTTTCCGGGGTTCTCCTGCATGCCCTCTTCAAAAACAAAAATTTCGGAACCGCTTCTGCATGTATAGTTAAGGGTTACTCCGTTGTATTTCAGCTGGGCGTTTATGAGCCTTATAACCTCAACCATACCCGTTATTACAGAAAACTGCTTCTCTGTCTTGTCGGATCGGAAGAAATTGCGGAAATCGTCTATGGTGGCGGACATATGCTGAAGCATTGCCATGACCTTCTCTTCAAAGTCGTCGGCCTCGGCCATGTCTATCCGCTTCTCCCTGTAGTTTATAACAAAGCTCTGAACCGCAAGGCCGATGATATTCAGCGGCTGACGCCACTGGTGGGCGATGGCGTTAACCATACGTCCCATATCCACAAACTTCTGCTGTTCGAAAAGGAGCTGTTCGTTCTTCTGCCTGAGTCCTGTCTCCAGCTCAACCATCCCCTTGAGCCTTCCGTTCATATCCTGCAGTTCGGCCTCACGCTCTTTTATCCTCTTTATAAGTTCGTTATAGGCGGAAACAAGATCACCTATCTCGTCGCTGCGCTTAATGGGGAGAAACTGGTCATAATCGAGAGACTCGGCTTTTCTCACAGCCGCCTGAAGCTCTCTCAGAGGCTTTGTTACAGCCAGATTAAGCAGGAAAAGGCTCACAGGAACCACCAGAACAACGACGAAGCACCAGATCATTATGAAGCCCACCAGAATATTCCTGCGGATGTCCCTGAGTGCGTAGTCTTGTGCGGCGAAACCGAAATCCACCGAGGTGTCGCCGTCTATCACCCATTTCTGAAAATAGACGTTCATCCCTTCATATTTAACGATTTTCTCCGCAGTCTCGGCACCTGACGGAAAGGGCGTTGTCAAGGGGGCTTCCGGTTTAAAGTTTCCGCTGAAAGCTGTTTTTCCGTTTATATAATAGGTGAAATCCATTCCTGTGGAAGAGGATATTTTTCTGACGAAAGTGCTGTCCAGAAAATCGGAAGCTGTTATTGAAAAGTTTTTTCCGTCTTTAACTGTCTTGCCCGTGTATTGGGCAGCCAGAACACCGGAAAGATCGCTGAAATTATACCCCGGCCTGAGATTTTTCGACTTGCCGAGAAACGTCCGGATGAACCGTGTCTCATCTCCGGATTCAACAGCCGCACCGTCTTTAATAACCGAAAGCCTTCCGTTCAGCATATATCCGCTGAAATAGTCGCCGTTCTTCCGGAATGCAAACACAATAGGGTTTCCGACCTCATCAAAAACAGCCAGTGCGCCGATATTGCCCAGATTGGCAAGCTCTGCCATCCGTCCGGCTCCCTCTCTGAGTCCTGCCTCAGTGCCAAACTCCATATCACGCAGATAGACCGACTGAGAGAGAATATCGGTATATTTAAGCAGATCAACCTGAAGACTCTTGATATTTTCGTTGAGCAGAGCGAAAGATGTACGGAAAGCAGCGGCGGCACGCTCTTTTATGTTCGACAGGGTCATCGTATACAGAGTGACGGCAAAGACGGCACACATCAGAAGGATGGTGAGCATGACAAAGATAAACAGTTTTGTCCGAACACTTTTGACTTCAGGAATAATCATTCTGCTTACTCCGGGCTGTCTGTCCGCTTTAACAGCGGGGTTAAATGTTAAAAGCCGTGTCTGAATAGGAATTGGTTTATGGTTTAATTTTATACTATTTCCGGTTTCTTCACAATAGATTTAAGAACAAATACCCGAACATGATAAATCAACGGAAGAGTAATTAACGGACGCTTCATTAAATACACCCTGAATTACACAGAAAAATTAATAGCAACAATGATATATTCTGTTTCAGGAATGCTTGATGGTGAAAATTGGCCACTTTTCACACCCCATTCAGCCCATTGGCGGATTTTAGCCACATATAAAAATATCAAACCAACAGAAATTATCGTTTGATTTTTTTATAAAGCATTTATTCGCAGACACTTACATACTTTACAAATGATTTGTCAGATTTTGGCACGGGCATTGCTCTATATTACTACGAAACGTACGCAATAGGTATCAGATTTAAACATGGGTTCGGCGAAAGCCGAGGGGGAGTGTCTTGTATTCGGCGGGCGTTATGCCCGCTGACAGGACAAAAAGTTTTAAGTAAGCAAATAGCCACAAATCAATAGATGCATAGGCGGTATCAACCGCTTTTCGCCCTGCTGAGGTCTCCAATACCGGCAGGGCTTTTTTATGTCCTGATGTCGCTTATATACTTTGCCCCTGCGGGGTTCGTGAAGACATCCAGCAGTGTCTGGAAGGTATATACCAAAGCGGCGGGCTGTATGAGTGTGGAAGGCTGCTTCACTACGTTCGCAGAGACGAAATAACATCACACACCCAACCGTCACCCTGAGACGTCAGCCGAAGGGTCTCATTTTTTGCCAAATCCTACACCAGACCGTATTTTTCCAGCTTATACCTGAGTGTCCCTCTGGGAATATTGAGAAGTTTTGAAGTGCGCAGAACGTTTGCGCCTGTCATGACAAGGGCTTCCGAAAGAAGCTGTTTTTCGATGTTCTCTATCATAGTCTCAAAATCGACACCGTCAGCCGGAATATGCATGTTTATATGCCCGCCCGGCCTCGGTTTCTCACCCGCTATCTCTCTGGGAAGCATATCAGGCGTTATTATCTCTTTTTCATACATAATACAGATACGTTCGACAATGTTCTTCATCTCCCGTATGTTGCCCGGCCATGAATATGCCTTGAAAAGCTCCAGAGCCTCTTTCGAGACCTCTCTGATGTCCTTTTTAAACTCTCCGCTGTACCTTTTTATAAAGTGATCAAGCAGAGGGGCGATATCCTCCGTGCGCTCCCTCAAAGGGGGCAGAGCCATTGGGAAAACGTTCAGCCTGTAAAACAGATCCTCACGGAATTCCTTCTTGTTGATGGCCTCCATAAGGTCCTTGTTTGTTGCGGCAATGATCCGCACATCAATATCGATGTTTCTGGTACTTCCCAGCCTGCGTATCTTACGTTCTTCAAGCACCCTCAGAAACTTGACCTGAAGGTTCATATCCATCTCGCCTATCTCGTCCAGAAAAACCGTTCCGCCCGCCGCCTCTTCCAGAAGACCTATCTTTCTGGTTTTGGCATCGGTGAACGCTCCTTTCTCATGGCCAAAAAGCTCTGATTCGAGAAGGTTATAAGGCAGTGAGCCGCAGTTTATGTCCACAAAGGGCTTGTCTTTTCTGGGGGACAGGTTGTGGATGGCTCTGGAGACAACCTCTTTTCCGGTTCCGCTCTCCCCTGTGATAAGCACAGTGGCGGTCTCGTGCTTGGCCACTTCTCTGATCTTTCTGAAAACGTCGGTCATGGCGGGGCTGACCCCAACCACCTCCGGCAATACAGAGCCGTCCCTTTTAAAGGATTTAAGCTCACGCTTAAGGCTTCTGGTTTCAAGGGCGAGCCTGACTATCAGGTGCAGGGCATCCGCCTTGAAAGGCTTCTTTATGTAGTCGTATGCCCCCATCTTAAGGGCTTCCACGGCACTTTCCACTGTTCCGTAACCTGTTATTATTATGACGAGAATCTCAGGATCGACCTCTTTCATCTCCCGCAGAATATCGATACCGCTGTCCCTGCCCAGATTAAGATCCAGCAGTACAAGGTCGATATCCCCTTCGGTAAGCATGTGGATTGATTCGTGACGGTTCTGAGCGACGGCTACGTCGTAGCCTTTGAGGGTGAGAGTGCGTTCGAGGTTTTCCCGGATGAATATTTC
This sequence comes from Seleniivibrio woodruffii, assembly GCF_004339245.1. NCBI lineage: Bacteria > Pseudomonadati > Deferribacterota > Deferribacteres > Deferribacterales > Geovibrionaceae > Seleniivibrio > Seleniivibrio woodruffii. Next base: position 57,492 of record NZ_SMGG01000004.1, on the reverse strand, counting down.
ATCATCAACAACAAGTATTTTTTCCATATAGTGTCCATGCGAATAAAGAAGATTGTCTTATTATAGTTATTTGTCCGGGAAATTCAATAATAAAGTGGCGATTTTCCGCCATAAGCTAAATATTTAAGGTGATACAAAAGTCTGTGCCCTTTCCAATCTCGCTTCTGACGCTGATTTCGCCGCCGTGCATCCTGATTATCTCACGCACAACCGACAGCCCTATTCCGCTTCCTTCACTTTTATCGGTGAAAAAAGGCTCGAATATCATGTGCAGCTTCTCTTCCGCTATTCCGTATCCGGTGTCTTTTATATGGATATTTATTTTACCGTCAGACACATAGGCACTGAGTGTCAGATTTCCGCCACCCGGCATCGCCTCAACTGCATTTATTATCAGGTTATGAAATGCCTGCCTCAGCTTTCCGCCATCGGCAAGAATTTCCGGGATGTCAGGGGAGATATCTCCGTGAACCTCAATTCTGTTGACAGTGCAGAGCTTGTGGTTAAGCATGAGCACTTCCGAAAGGATATCGCCGATATTTTCATCGAACATCACGGAGCTTCCGCCGCCGGAATATACAAGCGCATCGTTAAGCATCCGCTCCAGCCTCTCTATTTCGGCAATGGACATACGGATAAGGCGTCTTTCGTCCTCTTTTCCTGTGAGTCTGTCGTGGATATCGTCAAGAAGAACACTGATTCCTGTGAGGGGGTTGCGCATTTCGTGGGCTATCGAAGGCATTATGCTGCCTATTGAGGCCAGACGAATGAGCTCCGAACGTCCGCACACGTCTTCAAAGATAATGACCCTGATGCCGTTTTCCTGAATATGCCTGCAAGTTACCGAATATGGAACTTCTGCGCACCCGCTCGAAAGCAGGACGGATGAAAAGCCCTCGGCAACAGCTGAAAGACGCTCAGCAACATCTGTCTCACTTATCAGAGTGCGGGCCTGTTCGTCTGCATGGATAAGCTCTCCGCTATCATTTATAATAAATACAGCCTTGTCAGCCTTTGATAATTGCCTCATTAAAATATGATGCACCTAAATTTTTAAAAACGGAAGCCTAAACTTTAAAGCGTTCCACCACGTTATTAAGATGCACAGCCTGCTGAGCAAGCTGATCTATGGTGCTGTTCACCTCGCCCATAGTGTTGACGTTGCTCTCAAGTCCCTGTGACATCTGCACAGCGTTCTCGTTTACGTTCTGAATCCCTTCGCTCTGCTCGCCTATGGCCAGCCTGACCGCACCGTTGCTGAGATTCACCTCGTTTATGGCATCGACGATCTTTCTGAATGAAGCGTCCGTCTGCTCAATGAGCCTGTTGCCCAGCTCTATGTTCTTTTCCGCATCGCCCATCTCGCCCGATGCGGATCTGGTGTCTGCGATGAAAGTTCTGATGATGGTGTCTATCTCGGATGTGGCAGACTGGGTTCTCTCCGCAAGCTTGCGAACCTCGTCCGCAACCACAGCAAAGCCCCTGCCCGCTTCACCTGCTCTTGCGGCCTCAATTGCGGCGTTAAGGGCGAGGAGGTTGGTCTGGTCGGCGATATCGCTGATAACGTTCAGAATCTCGCCGATCTGCCCTGATGATGTCGTCAGGTTTTCGATTGTCTCTGCAAGTCTGGAAGTGGACTTTGTTATGCTGTCCATGCCTTTTTTGACCTGCTCCAGCTTTTCTGCGCCGTCCTTTGTGCTCTCAACGGCTTCATTAAGAGGAACTGCGGCCTGCTGTATGTTGTCCACCATAACGTCGCTGGTGGCGCTTATTTCGCTGATGGCGGAGGCTATTGACTCCACCTGACGGGAATTTTCCATAAAGGTCTCGGTCATATGCTTCATTGTGGAGTTAAGCTCCTCCGCACTGGCACTGACCCCTTCGGAATTGCTCTTAACCTCGGAAACTATCTCCTGAATGTTGCCCACGAAGGTGTTGAAATGGCCTGCCATTTCCCCTATTTCATCCTTGGAGTGAATGTTGATTCGCTTTGTGAGGTCGCCCTTGCCTCCGGTGAACTCTTTGAGGATATTGATAAAATCATAGAGTTTTCTGACCACCTGAAGGTTTACGAGAACGTATATCACAGCCGAAAGAACGGCTATTACTGTTGAAGTGAAGAAGACCCAGAAAGCAGCAGAGTTGACCGCCGTTCTGTTCGCATCGGAAGCTATTTCATATTCGTTGGTAATAAGCGAAGTGAGGTATTCTATCGCCTGATCGTTCTCCGATGCCAGAGTGTCAATCCTGTCGTCAAGGGATGCAAAAACGGTTTCGTCAGCACCGTTTCTGACAGCATCGAAAAGTTCTCCGGTGACCAGTGTCTTCTGATTTTCAAAATTCGTGAGTATCTTTTCAATATCAGCCTTTTCCTCATCTGTAGCAGCATACCCGCGGATCTGTTCCTTCATTTCATCGATATCTTTGTAAAATGTACCGACCTCATCAACAAGTTCAGGGGCTATGGTTCCTGAAGCTTTGTCCACAATCATGTCCATTGCCGCAAGGGCTATCCCGCTGTTGTATGTTTTAAGGGTGTTGACAGTGAGTATCTGTCTCGTGCGTTCGTCCTGAACTGCGGAGGCGCTCTTTGCCGCCGAAAGTTTTATCCCGAGACAAACAGCCGTGAAAACTGAAACTGCGAATAATATACCGAAAAAGATGTTAAGTTTTGCTTTGATCCTCATGCCCCACCTCAGCGAATAAGTAATATACTGAACTAATTATACCTCTCTCATCCTATTTAACAAGCAAGATTATTTTAAATCCCGCCTTTTTTTCTCAGCCATTTAAACAGCACCGGCCAGACAAGAAGAACGGTCAGGGTTATAGACGTTATCAGAATTCCGTAGAACCTGAGCGGGTCTTTGTGGGGCATTGTGACCAGCCACATGCAGACAGCTCCGGTCATGAACTGATAAAACACCATAAAGGATGAGGCGGAACCTATATCCGTTTTGACCTGCTCCAGAACAAGACTGGAGCTTACGGGTCTGTTGAATCCGGTGAAAAAAGCGAAAGTGAACATTCCTGCGGCGAAGAACTGATATCCCATATGACCCAGAAGCAGAACCCCAAGCCCTCCGGCAAAGGCTCCTGTGAAACCTACAGTCATCATTTTCGCCTGAGAGGCCTTGATGGAAATTTTTGCACTGACAAAAGAACCCGCCATGGCGCAGACTGCGTTCATACCGAAAAGAATGCTGAAATATGCCTCGGAAAGCCCGAAGACCTTGATATATATTACGGGTGAAACGGCGATGAAGCCGTAGAAAGGTGCGATCGAAAGCCCCATAATGGTTGTTGCGGCGGCATATTCCCTGTTGTGGATAAGTGACTTATAGCGTGAGAACAGAAAAGGTATGCTGCCGTTTATGCGCTCTTTTGCTGTCTCCTCATATCCAAGGGCAATGATGGTAGTTATGGCCACCATTCCGGCCTGAGTGAAGAAAATAAGCCTCCATGAGCCCAGATGCAGAAGCATGGTGCCTATTGACGGAGCAACCATGGGAGCAACGGCGAGTATCACGCCTATATATGCCAGCGCCCTCTGTCTTTCACGACCGTCATATTTATCCCTGCATATGGCCATTACCATCGAAGAGGGAGCGGCGGCGCCTATGCCCTGAATTATCCTGAAAATGATAAGCGAAACGGGATCCACAGACAGCCCGCAGAGAAAACTGGAAACAACGAAAAGCCCAAGACCGAAAAGAAGGACAGGCCTTCGCCCGAACCTGTCGGAAAGCGGGCCGAAAATAAGAAGCGAAAGGCTGAACGCCGCAAACCACAAAACCAGCGACAGATTGACCTCTGCAACATGAACGTTCCATTCCGCCGCAATTCTGGGAATGGCCGCCAGATACATATCTGTTGCAAGGGGTGGTGTTGCGCCTATCAGCGAAAGAAAAACTATGTAAAGTGAGGGGTTTTTGATCTTCAGAGAACTAATCATACAGCCGGAACTCCAATTTGCGTAGAATACATTATACTAATCAGGTATACTCTTTTTGAGGTTTTATACAATGGATAAATCATATATCACATATAGTTTCATTCTTTCGGAAACAAACGGCTGGATAGATACCGACCGCACACACCACTCGCCTAACCTGACCAGAAAAATGTCGTGGCTCCACATGGAGGCCGACAGCGACCGCACAAGACAGTGGCTGGAGCAGGAAGGGATAAACCCGCTGGCCATTGAAAGCCTTCTGGCGGAGGACACCCGCCCCAGAGCGGTGTTCTATGAGGAAGGATACATGCTGAACCTGCGTGCGGTGAATCTGAACACCGAGCAGGATCCTCACGATATGATCTCAGTCAGGATGCTGGTTCTGAAAGACAGGATAATATCCACCTCAAAAAGACAGTGCCACGCAGTGGAAGACCTTGCCATAGCTCTGAAACAGCATGACGCACCGGAAACAACGGGCGCAGTGGTAACACTTCTGCTGGAGATTCTCACAGAGCGGGCGGAAAGCTACATAACAGACCTGAAAGACGATACCTACGAACTTGAATACCGCATAATTGACGAATCCGACATCAATCAGCGCAGGCAGATATCTGAGATACGCCGTGCAGTCATAACCTTTTCCAGATATTTTTCGCCGCAGAAGGACGCCGCATCAAAACTGGCCGCAACAAAGGGCAGCCTGTTCAATGCCGAAGAGGAACAGCGCATTCAGGAATGCATAAACAAAATAAGCAAATTCATTGAAGATCTGGACGCTCTGGACAACAGATGCTATGTGCTTCAGGACGAAGTGACAGCTATTACCAACGAAAAAATAAACAAGAACATGTATTTCATCTCGATGATGGCGGCTGTGTTTCTGCCGCTGACATTTCTGACAGGACTTCTGGGGGTGAATCTTGGCGGCATACCCGGCGGGCGCAGCGAATGGGGATTTTTCTATTTCATAGTAATACTTGTGATCATTCTTGTGGTGCAGATGCTGGCCATCAGAAAGTCAAAAAGATTTAACAGCAAGTCCTGACGGAGCGCAGTCTGAACTCTTTGCCCAGACTCAGTCCGGCTTTTTTAAGAGCTTCCAAAGCACGCTTTTTCACCTTTTCGGGCTTAGGGTCTTCGCTTGCCACCAGAAACTCTTTTTCCATGCTTAAAAATCTCACTGACATAACGCCCTTCTGTTTCTCTATCTCTTTCAGAAAAGCGAATACACACGGAACGCAAACGGTTCCGTTCTCAAAACCCATACCCTCTATCTGCAAATAATAACAGTTCATATATTGTGTCTCTCCATTGTGTCTTATGCTATAATATGAAACCGGATAATTTTTAACAAGATTTATTTTGTGTCGTTTTTAAATATTATCGGTAAATACATTTTCCAATAGCTAACCAATGATTTATAACATCTGCTTGTATTTTTTAGAGGACAGAAGTATTGTTTATGTGCTAATATGCCAGCCAACTTAAACAGAGGGTTCGTATGAATTTGGGCATCAGACAAAAACTCTTTATCCCCACAATTATTGTATTTCTCATCATAATCGTTTCCTTTGCGTTAAACTGGATCGTGATCTCCTCTCAGAAATCAGATGCTCTGCTGGTCAACCTTGGCGGCAGACAGCGTATGCTTTCACAAAAAATGACAAAAGAGGTTCTGGTTTTCAGGATCAGTTCCGGAGCCGAGAAAGAGGCCGCCAGAAAAAACCTGACGGGTTCCGTCAAAAACTTCGACATGACACTGCAAGGCTTTCTGAACTCCGGCGAGGTTCCCGTTTCTGCCGATCCTGAAGGCGAGAAGGTCTTTATCGAGGCCGTGGAAGGCCCCGCACTGGAGCAGATAAAGAAGGTTGCGGACATATGGAATGTTTTCTCCGGCAATATCACTAAATATGTTGAAAACGGCGATGAAGACGCATTCAGCTATCTGATGCAGAACAACATGACCCTGCTGACAGAGATGAACAAGGCTGTTACAATGCTTCAGGAAGAGTCCGAAGCAAACGTCGGCAACACCCTTAAGCTCCAGCTGTTCTTTGCCGCAGTTACTATCATTTCCCTGTCGCTTCTTATGATAGCCTCAAAAATACTCATAGGTTTCCTGCTCTCTTTCAGAGACAGGATGCACGACATATCCGAAGGCGACGGAGACCTGCGCCTGAGACTGAACGTCGACAGCCACGACGAGCTGGGCGACACGGCAAAGCACGTCGACAACTTCATAGACAAGATACACAGCGTTGTATCCTCCACGATGAAAAACGCCGATGAAACTCAGGAATCCAGCATCAGACTGGCATCCACGGCGGACGCACTGTCGGAGAACATACACCAGCAGATGGATCTGGTTTCAAAAAGCGGTGAGCTGACCCGTGAGGTCGGACAGGAACTGGATGTTACCGAGGAGATGTCCGTCACCACCACAGAGGTCATCGAAAAAGGGAACAGACAGCTCGATGAGTTCACCCTTCAGCTGAAGCAGTTCTCGGCGGCCATAGTTCAGGACAGCAGACGCCAGTCGGAGCTTTCCGACAGGATACGCTCGCTGAATGAGCAGATGGCGCAGATTTCCTCAGTTCTGGGCATGATATCCGACATAGCCGACCAGACCAACCTTCTGGCGCTTAACGCATCAATTGAGGCCGCAAGAGCAGGAGAACACGGCAGAGGATTCGCCGTTGTTGCGGACGAGGTTCGCAAACTGGCGGAACGCACCCAGTCGTCACTGGGAACCATAAACGCCACCACAAGCGAACTGGTGGAGAGCGTGGAGTCAATCAGCAGGGAGACCGACACCCTTTCCAAAAAGATTCTGGGGGTTGCGGAAAGCTCCAACGAACTTATAACCCTTGCAGGAGACACCAAGAGCGATCTGGAGATTTCACTCAAAACCTCGGCAACGCTGGTCAACAAAACAACGCTGATAGCCACCCGTACAAAAGAACTTATCCAGATAATGCGCTCCCTCTATAAACTCTCCGAGCAGAACACACTGGCCGGAGACGACGTAAGCTCCATCGCCGCTTCGCTGAATGCGAAGGCAACTGAGCTTTCATCAATGCTCAGGCATTTCAAGGTTTAAAACAACTGCATTGCTCCCTCCTTTGTCAAAACATTTGCACTATTTTATGCAACTGTTTCTGCACCGGGCTAGCCGGAAAGGAGGGCTGGGGTGGATTTTCATTGGTATTAAATGTAAATCCACCTTGATCCCCCTTTATTAAAGGGGGAGATAAAACAAAAAAATCGACTTTGTCATTGGTCTGAGCCCGGTCTCAGAACCGGGCTTTTTTTATGTAGCTTTCTATATCAAATTTCGACTTACAGCCGTTATAATTCATATACCTTATCTTTCCGAACACTGGTCTTTCGAACCACGCCCTGTCGTGCACACCCGCAATGCTCCATGCAACGCCCACGTATCCGTTGGGGTCTCTGCCGTCCAGTGCATAGGTGTCGTTAAGCAACAGCGCATATCCGAAAGCAGTTTCCGGATCGGGAGTCCATTCCAGAATCTTTTTCGCCCAGTACATCCGCATGTAGCCGTGTATCCTTCCCGTGTGCCTAAGCTGTTTCTGGGCGGCGTTCCATAGAGGGTCATGGGTCTTTGCGGCCTCAAACTCCTCATAGATATAAACATACTCACGCATATCAATCCTGTGCTCATCCAGTGTTTTCAACGCCCAGCCGTCCGCTCCCTCAATGCTGTCGTATCGGGGATTATACAGGCAGTAGTTGTCCGAAAGCTCACGCCGGACGATAAGTTCCTCGATATAGGCATCCTTATCAGCCTGCGGAGCGTCCGAGTTCAGAACGTCCAGAGCCGCCCGCTGTGGAGCAACCTGTCCGAAATGAAAGTACGGTGACATTTTTGACTGTGCATCCTCGTTGGGGTCGTTTCTGCCTTCGTCATAGCGGTGAATGCCTTCTGAAACAAAGTCTGCGAGGGTCTCAAGCCCCGCTTTCGTACCTGTTGGCAGAGGAAAACTCCCGCCGCAGGGATAAAAGCCTTCAGCCCTTTTCCAGTCGGCAGATGGGACGGACTGTGAGAAAACAGCCTCCTGACGCTCTATCCGTGGCAGTTCCGTGAGAAATTCGCCCAGATATCTGTGAATCTTCGGTCTGATGGTTCGTGCAGCGTATTCCTGCTTGTTGGAAACGAAGCGGCAGGGAACAACGTTGTGTGCGTCCACCTCATACACGGGGATATCAAGGGAAGCCGCGACCTCCGCCCGCCATGCCATAGGCACTTTCAGCGGCATAAAGTCGCAGACCAGAGCCTTAACCTTATAATGTTTCACAAATTCCGGAATTTCGTCCTGAGGTCTGCCTGTCAGCAGAAAGAAGGGAATATTAAGTGACTCAAGCTCCTGCTGAACCTCTTTAAGACCGTCCAGCATGAACCTGTAATGGAACGCATTCGCATTGGGAAAACCGGGAGCGACACAGAACACCACTGCAAACCCGAAGCCCGTTTGCTTCGCCCGTTCAGCGGCAAATATCATAGCCCTGTTGTCCTGCACCCTCTGGTCTCTGGACATCCAGTAGACCACCCTGCCCGCCGTGGCGGGTTTATCATTCAGCTTATAGATGAATCTTTTATCCATCTGCCATTATAGCACAAATTATATTATAAGAGAAGTGGCCACGCCCCACATCGTACAGCAGACCACGCCGTCCAGTATGCGCCAGACGATAGGTCTTGCGAACACTCTGGCCAGAGCCGAACCGAAGAGAACAAGGGCAAAGAACCAGAGGACGGAGGCTGTTGAGGCTCCAAGACCGAAAACATAGCGGCCATTGCCCATGAACCCTGCGCTGATGCTGCCCACAAGGAGCACTGTGTCCAGATATACATGGGGGTTAAGAACCGTTACGGCGATGGTTGCCAGCAGAGTTTTTTTAACGCTGGAATCCGTTTCGTCGCTCAGCTCCATTTTGCGGTGGGAGAAAGCGGACTTGAGGGAGAGAAAACCGTACCAGTAGAGAAACAGTGCACCGCCCCATGTTGTCCATGCCATAAGCGTGGGGTTGGAAGCCACATAGGAACCAACTCCTGCGACGCCTGTCATGATGAAAAGTACATCGAAGAATGCACAGATGAGAGCCACCTTAAAGTGGTGATTCCGTTTCACGCTCTGGGTCAGCACGAATGCGTTCTGCGCTCCTATGGCTATTATGAGTCCGGCTCCTGTTGAAAATCCGCTAACAAATGCAGTCATTTAGTCTCTCCTTTCGAAAGAACATATGACAGACCGGCCTGAAAGTAAAATTAATTGTTTTCATAATACATAAGCTTTGCTAATATCACCCCATGTACGATTATAAACTTCTGGAGGCCTTCTGCGCCGTTGTTGAGTGCGGCGGTTTTGAAAAGGCCGCTGAAAAACTGTTCATAACACAGTCTGCGGTGTCACAGCGGGTGCGCCTGCTGGAGGATGCGGCAAAATCCGTGCTTCTGGTGCGCTCAAACCCGCCTGTGCCAACGGACACCGGCAGAGCATTCATAGCCCATTTCAATAAGGTGCGGATGCTGGAATCGGAGCTTGAAAAAACCCTCAGCCACGACGAGGACTGCGGCTACACCTCCATTTCGGTGGGGCTGAACGCCGACACTCTGGCAACATGGTTCTTCGATGCCATAGAGGAGACGGTGAAGCGGGAGAATATTCTGCTGAAACTGCGGGTGGACGATCAGGAAGTGACCCACGGAATGCTGAAAAACGGAGACGTTTCAGGATGCATCAGCACAAGAAGCACACCGATGCAGGGATGCAGTGTTCATTATCTGGGCAAGACCACTTACCGCATGTACGTTTCACCCCATAAAAAGGACGAATGGTTCCCCGAAGGCTTCACCATTGAAGCCCTGAAAAGCGTACCCGTAATAATCTATAACGAGCGGGACACCCTGCACACCCAGATGTTCCGCAATGCTCTGGGAACGGAGGAGGTTCAGTACCCGTCGCTCTTCATTCCGTCTGTGGAAAAATATCTGGATGCCGTCATCAGAGGCCTTGGAATAGGCATGATGCCCGATCCGCAATGCTGGCCGTTTCTGCAAAAGGGCATAATAGCAGATGCCGCCGCACCCTTCACAGTTGAGGCACACCTCTACTGGCACAGATGGAACATCCACTCAAAACCGCTGGACGCTCTTACAAAAGCCCTCATCCGCTATTGTAAAGATATGTAAACTGCTATATTCTGCCCATTATTTGTTTCAGTCGGAGATCAGAATGAACATTCACGATATCATCAAAAAAGTTAATAACAGAGAGGCATTTACTCAGCAGGAGGTAGTCTCCATGCTGGAAATAAACCCCAGATCCCGTGAGGCGGCAGTGCTTATGGGCGAAAGCTCACGCATATCCAGAGAGCTGACAGGCAACACCGCCGAGGTGCACGGCCAGTTTGCGCTGAACCTCGCCCCCTGCCCGGTAAACTGCCGTTTCTGCGCATTCGCCGCAAAATACGGCATCTTCAAAGAGCCGAAAGAGCTTACCGTTCAGGAATGCACGGAGTACGCTCTGGGATTTGACAATTCCGAAGAGAACGCCGCAGTGTTCCTTATGACAACTGCCAACTATGATTTCGGAAAATTCATCGAGATATCCTCGGAGGTCAGAAAAGTTCTGCGCCCCGAAACCCTTATGATAGCCAACGTGGGCGATATGACCCCTGAACAGGCAAAACGCATGAAGGATGCTGGATTCAACGGAACCTACCATGCCATCCGCATGGGCGAAGGGGACAAGACCAACGCACCTGTGAAGAACCGCCTGAAAACCATCAGAGCGTTTCAGGATGCGGGGCTTATAGTCGGAACCTGCGTTGAACCAATAGGTCCCGAACACACTAACGAGGAGATAGCTGAGAAAATTCTCCTTGCCGCATCATTCGACCCTGCGTTCAGCGGAGCCATGCGCAGAATAACAATACCCGGCTCTGACCTCGAACAGTACGGAATGATATCCGAGCTGAGGCTTGCGCAGATAGTGGCTGTGACCCGTATCGCCACACCAATGACCGTTCTGGGCAACTGCACCCACGAACCTAACGTTATGGGAGCGATGGCCGGAGCGAACCTTTTCTGGGCTGAGGTGGGCGGAAATCCCAGAGACACAAAAGAGAAAACAGAAGAGAACAGAGGCGTGTCCGTTGCCGACTGTGCAAAACTCCTTTCCGAGGCTGAATGGCAGGTTGCCAAACACCCCTCGGCATATTACAATAAAACCCACGGTAAACTGGCAGAAATATAGGTGACATATGCTTGACAGCACACAGATTATCCTTTTCGCAACAACATCTTTGCTTCTGGCGGCAAGCCCCGGCCCCGACGTTATCTATGTCATAACCAGAGGGCTGACACAGGGGCACAGAAGCGCAATGGCCGCCGCCGCAGGTTTTTCTCTGGGCAACATAGCCCATACTGCGTTCGCAATCTTAGGTCTGTCGGCAATAATCCGTTCCAGTGCAATAGCTTTCACCGCAATAAAGATTGCGGGTGCGCTCTATCTCATCTACATAGGCTACAAAACCTTCACCAGCAAATCTGAGGTCAGCGCCGAAAAGGACGATAAAGTGCTCAGCGCAAAAGCTGTTTTCATACAGAGCATCACCGCAAACATCCTCAACCCGAAAGTTGCGATTTTCTTCATCGCATTCTTTCCCCAGTTCGTAAAACCGGAAAACGGTCACCCTTCCCTGCAAATGGCGGGTCTGGGTCTGGTGTTCATCATCTGCACATTCATAGTCTTTTCCGCCTGTGCACTTTTCAGCGGACAGATAGGAAACAGACTGAAACAGAGCAAAACCGGAGCGGGATATCTGAACAAAGCGGCGGGAGCGGTTCTGATGGGACTCGGTGTAGCCCTTGCATTCTCCCGACGCACATAAAAAATGTCATTGGCATTAAATTTTTACTGTATTTTTTATACGGCTCGGATATAATCGGAATCTATGAATACTAACTATCAGGCATTCAAACTCGGCATGAAAGACGGCCTGCCCATCGCCCTCGGCGTTGCGGCATACGGCGTTGTTTACGGCATGCTCACTCAGGGTGTTCTCACAGGCTGGGAGACAATTATGTCCTGCATGGTGGTATTCGCCGGAGTTTCACAGATAATGGCTCTGGAAATGTGGCACCAGCCGCTTCCTGTGTTCGCCATCATCCTTTCAACCTTCATAGTCAACATCCGCCACATCCTTATGGGCGCATCGATATATCCCTATGCGGAAAAAGAGAAAAAATGGGTCAGCTACGTTTCGCTGTTCTTCATGGTGGACGAAGGCTGGGCTCTGACCATGGGCAAAATGCACAGAACAGCCGAACGCATAGGCTATCTGGCCGGCACAGGTTTCATCCTCTATTTTCTCTGGCTCGCCTCTGCTCTGATAGGCCGTCAGGCGGGAGCCTTCATCCCGTCGCCGGAAAAACTGGGGATAGACTTCGCTCTGTCCGCAGTGTTCATAACCATGGCTGTTTCCGGTTTCAGAGGACGCAGGGATATTCCTGTGATTGTAGTTGCAGTCATCGTTTCGTGCCTTTTTGAGCATTATGTGGGCGGAAAATGGTACATACTCGCCGGAGGGATAGCAGGCGGGCTTACAGCGTGGATAACATATGGACAGGATTAGTTTTCTTACAATACTCGGAATGGGTGCGGCAACCTATCTCACCCGTATTCTGGGTTTCTACATAGCGGGTAAACTCACCCTTACGCCCAGATTCAGGTATGCCCTTCAAAGCATCCCCATTGCCATTCTGATATCTATAGCCGCTCCCTCGATAATCAAAGGGACTGTGGCGGAGATTCTTTCGGCCATGGTGGTCATAGGAGCCGCCGCAACGGGCAGAGGGCTGCTTTTCTGTCTGGCTGTTGGTATTCTGGCGGTCAATTTTTTCAGGTTTATTTTTTAAAGGATAGCAATCTTTGCGTTTGAGACTCTTCGCTACGCTCAGAGTGACGGTTATCTCCCCCTTTAATAAAGGGGGACTAAGGGGGATTTACATTCCTGTAAACTTTGCGGATGAGATTGCCGCACCTGCTTACGCAGGTTCGCAATGACGTAAATTTGCAGTCATTCTGAGGCGAAGCCGAAGAATCTCAGAAAGGTAAAGTCTCCAGCAGTTTTCCGAGCTTCTCCACCGATTTCTTAACCTTCATGTCGGCCATAAGGTCACGTTTGTCCTGCAAAACCTCTTTCAGCTCTTTGCCCAGAGTGTTTCTAAGGCTTTTTCCAGCCTCGGCAACGGATTCAGGAACTGCTCTCTTGGCCGAAAGCAGTCGCATAGTATCCGCAACGTCCTTCATACGTGGAATCAGCTTTCTGACAGCCTCAACGAACAGATCGTTCGCCTTTACGAACTTCTTTGTGGTGTCCGCCTTTTCAACTGCCGCTTTGTAGCGTTTCGCCAGAGAATCGAACTCCGTGAACACCGCCTCAAGCTCCGAAATCTTGCTGTCGTCGGCCTCGGAAACCTCTGCGTTAAGCTTCTCCGCCATGGAGTTCACCGAATGGGCGAAGGATTTCGCCACCTCGTCAAAAGTCCCGTCCTGTTCCATTGCACCGCCGAAAAGCGGGTTGCCCGACAGAACGATATCCAGTTCGGTGTGAGCTTTTCTGAAATCTTCATCGGAAAGGAACATCGCCATCTTAGGATAAACAGCGGCAATCCGGCTTCCGAAGCATTTTCCTGTATGCTCGACCATCTCTTTCAGCTCTTCTGAAGCCGTTCCGAGGGTCATAAGCTCTGTGTATTCACTGCTGATGCTCTCAAGGTCGGCATACTGAGCCTTAACTTCTTTTGCGCAGGCGTTCATGGCGGCGATACAGGCTGACTTGTCCTCTGCATTCTCCATCGCAAGGGCATACCGCTCTGCGATCTCATGGTGACGTGTCATGACCTTTTCAACATTTGCGCTCATTTCGCACCTCCGCTTCAAAGATATGATGATAGCGTTTTAATCTATACACTGCAAGGATTAAAGAACGATCATACTGTCCACGGCCAAAAGAAGAAAGAACATCATTGCGGACAGGTTGAGTGTGTGGAACCTGATTCGGGGATTGTCGGAATAGAAAAGAACTATGAACGCCGCAGGCAGGGCAACGGCAATATGGGCGAACATGGTATATTTATACACATAGATGTCCGCCAGAGGCAGAAACATGAGAGCGGCAAAATATGCGGCAGACCAGACGCTGATGAACAGCCTGCTCTTGTCCTCGCCGTAGGAGTGGCGCAAAGTCTTAAAACCCGCCTGAATGTAGTCATCGGCATGCATGTCCGCCAGAATGGCAAAATGCGGCGTCTGCCAGAGATAGAGAGTGGCTGATACCAGAAGTATCTTAACGTCAAAAGGCGAGCCTCCGGCCATTGTGTAGCCCAGCAGGGGCGGAACGGCACCGGAGAAGGAACCGAGCATCACCGAAAACGGAGAAATCCGTTTGAACGGCGTATAAAGGAAGTTGTAGCCCACGATTACGAATATGCCTATAAGTATTGCCGAAAGGCTCTCAGAAAGAACAATAAAGCCCATTCCCATAAGAATAAGGCTCACTGAAAGCACAAGAACCTCTTTGGGCATAAGATTGCCTGAGGGCAGAGGACGCTTTTTCGTGCGCTGCATCATTCCGTCAAGATCCCGCTCCTGAAACTGGTTCAGCGCAGAACATCCGAACGACAGGAACGTCGCCGCCAGCATTGCATAAAGGTGATGAAAACCTATGTGGTGATAAGAAAGGCAGGCCCCCGCAAAAGCGGAAAGGCCTACCATTAAAGATAATTTGAATCTTATAAGTTTCAGGATACAGTTCACTGTTATTTCAGCGTGCTTATATATTCCACCAGAGCCTTGACATCGTCATCGCTCAGGCTCTCATAAGCGGGCATCGAAGGATCGAAACCTTCCGTGATATACGCTTCAGGTGTCTTTATTGAACCGATGATATACTCGATGTTGGCTGTCACCTCCATCTTTTTACCGTCTTTGGAGACAACCTTTGCTTTGCGATCCATCAGCCCTTTGAAGCTGGGGCCGACTATAACGCTGCCGTCTGTGGAGTGGCATCCCAGACAGCCCTCACGCTCGGCCACTTCCGCACCCTTTGCACCGACATTTGCCTGAGGTTTCTCTCCCTTGAGGTGCGTGAGAATCTTCTTCATCTCCTCATCGAATATCGTGCCCTTGAACGGAGGCATCATATCCTCAAAACCTTTGACAAGCTCTGCCGCAGGTTCCTCGATGGCTCTTCTCAGATACTCATCGTCAGCCTTGAGGGTTCTCTCCTTGCCGTTCTCAATGACAATCGTCTCACGGTTGTAGATATCCTTGAAGCTGGGACCCACAAGCACACTGCCGTCTGTGGAGTGGCAATCGAAACAGCCGTATTTCTTAAGCAGTTCCTCGCCCTCGTCCTTCTGCACGGCGGCGGTCTCGTTCAGCCATTCGTTGAACTCCTTCTCAGGAAGAACGACTATCTTGGAGAGCATGTATGCATGGCGCACGCCGCAGTATTCGGCGCACTGAATATCATATTTTCCGGGTTCGCCGCTGTTGAACCATACGTAGGTATGCATTCCCGGCACTGTGTCCATCTTGATCCTGAATGCGGGTGCATAGAAGCTGTGGATAACGTCGACAGAGGTCAGGTCAACCTTTATGGGCTTGTTGGCAGGCACATAAAGCTTGTCGCTGGTCTTGCCGTTGGGATATGTGAACTTCCATGACCACATCCTCGCTTCGCACTGAACCTCATAGCTGTCCGCAGGGGCACTGCGCAGAGCCTTATAGCCTGTCCAGCCGAACCAGAACATTGCCGCCACTATCAAAGTCGGCACAACAGTCCAGATTATCTCGGCGACAAGGTTGCCGTCGATGTCCGCAGGTTCAGGGTTTCTTTTTCTGCTGTACCT
The DNA here is from genome assembly GCF_004339245.1 of Seleniivibrio woodruffii. Classification (NCBI taxonomy): domain Bacteria; kingdom Pseudomonadati; phylum Deferribacterota; class Deferribacteres; order Deferribacterales; family Geovibrionaceae; genus Seleniivibrio; species Seleniivibrio woodruffii. The sequence goes on along the minus strand of NZ_SMGG01000004.1, from coordinate 41,590 downwards.
GTAGAGGAAGTACAGCGTAACCACTGTTATCAGAATCAGGATGACAATGGATATGCCGAATATAAATTTAAATGCCGTGTCGACCTTGCTGACGGCATCGACTAATGATGCATCCATATCCGCCCCCTTACCTGTAAGCCACGTCAAAGAATGTGAAGCCTATGAAAATGGCCAGAATCAGGAAACACATGAAGACTATAGCCTGCATGAACCTGCTCTCGTATTTCATATGCATGAAAAACAAAATAACCAGCAGCGCCTTTGTTGTCGCAAGGGTCATAGCCACCGCCACGTTCAGAAATCCCAGATTGATTCGGGAAACTCCGACCGTAATGGCAGTCAGCAGGAGCAGAAGCCCCAGAATTATGCCGGCTGTTTTAATGCTTAATATATGGTGTTCGTGTTTATGTTCGCTCATAGCCGCCCTCACAACACAAGATAGAACAGGGGAAACAGGAATATCCAGATAAGGTCCACTATGTGCCAGTAGAGCCCTGCATTTTCAAGTTTCACAAAATCCTGCTGATTTATAACATCCTTCTTAAGGAAGTAGACCATGACCGACAGAACCACCATGCCTATAATAACGTGGAGCGCATGGAGACCTGTCATAAGGAAATAAAGCCCGAAGAAGATGTTCTCGCCGTGGGAAAGCTCCCTCAGATGGGGCGAATCCGGCCAGATGCCGTGGTGAAACTTCGCACGCCACTCTATTGTCTTGTTAACAAGGAAAATGAACGCCGCACCGATGGTCAGATAGGTGTATATCAGCGCAAGCTTTTTCTTTCCCTGCTGAATGTATGTGATGGCCGCCGCAATGCTGAAACTGGAGAGCAGCAGAACCACCGTGTTCAGTGTGCCTATCACCACATCGAGCTGTTTTCCGCCTATGTGGAACTCGCGGGGATACTCGTGAAAATACGCAGAGTAGAGCACAAACATTCCGCCGAAAAGCAGTACCTCTGTGAAGAGGAACAGCCACATGCCGAGTTTCGCTCCTGCGTAGTCTTTATGCACATGGTTACTCATCAGGCGTTACCCCCTTAAAGTCGTAGGGTTTGCGTGAGGTGTCGGGTTCCCTGTCAAAGTTGAGCAGAGGGGGAGGCGTGGGAGTTGTCCACTCCAGAGTGGCCGCACCCCAGGGGTTGCGTCCGTTGACCTTTTCGCCCTTCAGGCATCCTTTGATAAGGTTGTAGAACATTATGGCCAGACCAAGCGCCAGAACCCATGAACCCACAGTGGAGATTATGTGTCCGTCCTGATACTGGGGCAGATAGTCGTAGTAGCGTCGGGGCATGCCCTGAAGCCCGATGATGAACAGCGGGAAATAGAGCAGGTTGAAACCCACAAAAAGTATGTAGAACGCTACCTTTGAAAGGGTCTTGTCATACATGCGGCCGTAGTATTTCGGCAGCCAGAAGTGCATGGCCGCAAACAGACCGAAGCCTGTTCCGCCGAAGATGACATAGTGGAAGTGGCTCACGACAAAGTATGTGTCGTGAACGTGTATGTCAGTTCCCGCCGAACCGAGGATAAGTCCCGTAAGACCGCCCACGGAGAACAGGAAGATGAAACCCAGCGCATACAGCAGGGGAGGCTCAACGGATATGGAACCCTTATAAAGTGTTGCAGTCCAGTTGAACACCTTTATGGCCGATGGTATCGCCACGATGAAAGTCAGCAGCGAGAAGATCAGCACCGCAGTGTCGCTCATGCCCGATGTGAACATGTGGTGCGCCCACACCAGAGAGCCTGCGAAGGCTATCATAAGGCTTGAAAAGGCGATGGTCTTATACCCGAAGATGGGCTTGCGGGCGAAGACTGGGATAATGTCGGAAACGACACCCATGGCCGGAAGGATCATGATGTACACGGCGGGGTGTGAGTATATCCAGAAAAGGTGCTGATAAAGGATGGGGTCGCCGCCCTTGTTGGGATCGAAAAGCCCCACTCCCAGAACCCTTTCGGCAAATATAAGCAGAACCGTTATACCCAGAACCGGAGTGGCCAGAACCTGAATCCAGCCTGTGGCATAGAGCGACCATGTGAACAGGGGGATCTTTGTCCATGTCATGTCGGGTGCTCTGAGTCTGTGTATTGTTGTGATGAAGTTAAGACCTGTGAGGATGGAGGAGAAGCCGAGGATGAAAACGGCTATCACCGCCACGGAAACGTTGGTCGTGGTGAACTCCGAGAAGGGAACGTAGAACGTCCATCCCGTGTCGGGAGTTCCGCCGCCTGTGAACAGCGAAACCAGAGCCAGAAGCGTTCCGCCCACATAAAGATACCAAGAAAACAGGTTAAGCCTAGGAAACGCAACGTCCTCCGCACCCAGCTGGATGGGGAGCACAAGGTTGCCTATGGCCGCCGGAATGCTGGGGATCACCACGATGAATATCATGATCACCCCGTGCAGAGTGAAGACCGTGTTGTATGTCTGGGCATCCATTATCGTTCTGCCGGGAGCTATCAGCTCCAGACGGATGGCAAGTCCCAGAAACACGCCCACAATGAACATTGCGAGCAGGATATACAGATACATAAGACCGATCCGTTTGTGGTCGGTTGAGGTCAGCCAGCCCATTATTCCTGTGCGGCCGTTCCCCGTCTCCTCCCAGAATGAAAGAGTACTGTTACTCATCGGAACCTCTCTTTTTTCTCTTTTTTCCGCCGAAGAAAAGATATCCGGCGAAAACGGCCATAACCAGCAGAACAACCACGCCGGATACCTTCATTATGTCAAAGACATATCTCTTACCCTGAGGATCGTAGTTGAAACAGTAGGCCACGAGTTTTTTAACGGAAAGCCCCGGGGTCTCCTTCTCCGCCTCAACAACGGCCATTGTCATTTCAAAAGGCAGAATGTCTGTACCATAGAGGTAGCGGACTATCTTGCCTGAATGAGAAACCGACATAACGGCCACAGGGTGGGCGAAGTCTGCACCGCTTCTTTTAAAGCGGAATCCCAGAGCGTTCATAAGTTTATCAATATTTTCCTTGGAACCGGTCAGGAATATCCAGCCGTTTTCGGGAACCGTTCCGCCTGCGGCCTTCATATAGTTGACCTTTTTCTCGGCGGCGTCCTTAACGGTGTCGTTCTCGTCGAAGCTGACGGAAATGACCTGATACTGCTGTCCGGGCTTCATTTTTATCTGGGGAATAACATCCGCCAGACGTGACTGGAGAAAATTGCATACGTTCGGACATGTGTAGTACACGGGAGCGAACAGAGTGGGTTTATCAACAAGCTCTCTGAGTGTGACCTTTTTCCCTTCGGAAGTGGTGAACTCCAGATCCAGAGGGATTATGCTTCCCAGATGCTCGGTGACACCGACATCGGACTCCTTCTGAGCCTTCTCATCGTGAACGTGCTCTTTATTTTCTCCTTTCTGCATATTTTCATGGGCAGAATGCTCCACATCGGCGGCAAAAGACTGCCGTACGGAGAACAGACCTGTAAGACATACAACTGCAAAAAGGAGAACTGCAAATTTTAAGAATCTCATCGGCTTATTTCAGCTTAGAGATATATTCCGAAAGTGCTTTGATCTCTTCGGGTGTCAGTTTGGCAACCTGAGCAAGCATGATGGCTTTTTTGGCTCCGCCCTTGCCTTCCTGATATCCTTTCAGATCGGCTTCGATTGTTGCCGCAGGAAGTCCTTTAATAGCTTTGCTGACGCCCAGAGCGGGTTTTGAGCCGTCTGCTCCGTGGCATCCCTTGCACTTTTCATAAAGTGCCGCTCCGTTTGCAGCGGCGAAAGCAGCTGAAAACGCAAAAGCAGAAATCATAACAATAAAGCAGGCTGTCTTTTTCATAGTTTTACCTCTCAATGTGAAAAAAGATAGAACACTTACTACATTTTATATCCCAATATGCAATGCGTCAAATGAACATTGCAGAAAAGAGACAAAATAAGTCCTTGTTAAATATTTATAGTGAGCCTTTTAAGAAGGGCTTCGGATATCTCATAGCTTCTGCTGTCGCCTCCGCTCTGTTTCAGAGCGTCCGCCAGCGCAAGAAACACAGTGTCATATATGCTTTTATGCTTTAGGTTCATGGGAATGTAGGCATATTCTTCATAGATGGACATGTTCATGGCGTTGTAGCAGGCCGAATCGTCCGCACTGACAACAGAACGGCACACAAGGGGGCGCACAGGATGGATTATGCATTCGCCCTCCTCCCCCAGAAATCCGCAGGGAATGTTTGAGACAATGCGTTCCTGATCATCGTATCCGGCAATATTTACCTTTATGTATCTGAGCTTTGCTCTCAGCCTTTCCAGTTCATCGGCGTTCAGGATGGTTTTAAGATATTCAGCAATGACATCCGCTTCGGGAGCAAGAACGGGAACGTTCACCCGGCAGCAGTGGAAACAGCCTCTCCGGCACTTCATCACCGCTTTTTCTGTCTGCGGAACCTGTTCCGCCACTCTTTCATCGGTAAGTGAATGCAGGCTGATTATGATACCCGCAGGAGATTCGCCCGAGCTAAGGGATTTGAGGACAAACGAATAAACCGTTTCGTGGAGATCGTACAGTTTAATACCGGCCATGAAACAAGTATATCACGGTGCTGTTTTAATGTACAGTATTGATGGAAAAGAATAATAAAATACAAATGCTTATAAATCAGATCTAAACATATTAACAGATAATAAACTAGTGCTCATCATCCGCCACAAGGTTCTTAGGTATCAGAACCCTGAAAAGTGAGCCTTTATTCTGCTCCGACTCAATTTCAAGCGCACCGTTGTGCCCCTCGACTATTCTGGAGATGATGGAAAGCCCCAGCCCTGTGCCCGAAAACTCACGCTTGACGTTTGACGCACGGAAGAACCTCTTGGTCACCAGTTCCAACTCATCCGCAGGAATACCGACCCCGGAATCCTCAACCTCAATTATGTTATATTCATCATTGCTTTTAAGGCGGACTTTGATGAAACCGTCGTTGCGGCTGAATTTCACTGCGTTGGATATAAGGTTCATCAGGACATGGCGGAACGATTCCGCATCAGCGGTTATCATTGATCCGTCCCTGATATCCATGCTGAATTCTATATTTTTGTCAGACATCTCTTTTTCATGATCGGAAGCGATCTCGGCGGTCAGCTTGCCTATGTTAAGCGGCATAAAGTGATAAGGGTACTGATTGCTGTCCAGACGGGACAGAGTGATTATCTCGCTGAAAAGGGTGTTAAGCAGTCTTGCGCTTTTTGCTATCGTTGCGAGGGACTTCTCCTTAACATCCGGCGCACAGTCCAGCCCCTGAGCCACAAGCAGTTCGGAATAGGAGATTATCTTCGTAAGCGGCGTTCTCAGCTCATGGGAAAGGGAGTCCAGAATGTCGGACTTGAAGCTGTTAATGCTCTTTAGTTCGTCGTTGGTTGTCTGAAGCTCCTGCATAACCGACTGATACTGCCCTGTGACTCTTGCCAGCTGTTCTTTCAGCCTGTCCTCGTTCTCCAGAATGCTGTGGCGCATCATCTCGAACGCTTCGGAAAGCTCCTGAATCTCGTCTCCTGTCTTTATTGCAAGTTTTTTGGAAAAATCCCCCGTTTTGTATGAAACGGCGGCATTCGTAAGGGTATCCAGATTTTTGAGTACCATCATGCGCAGAAGCAGAGTAAGGGTGAGCACGATACCCGCAAAAGCGGTGAAACCGATTATCTGATAGTTGCGGTTGTTCACCTGCATGGCTTTTTCCAGAGATTTCATGGGTATGGTAACAGATATTCCGCCCCGCAGATCGCCTATCTTATATCCCTGATAGTCGTGGCACTCCATGCAGGCCTTGTTGACATACAGCGGAGCCATATATCTGTAGTACCTGTCCCCCTTAAGGGTGATTATCTCCTGATGTTCCTTTGCCCCTTTTTCAAACAGTTTGAGGGCATTGACCTCATAATCGTCCGGAGCATTTTCAGGATTTATCAGCTGAAGACTTGTTATGTGAAAACGGAAATCCGTCATTTTCTCGGCATAGGTTGAAAGCTGCTTGGTGGCAACGGCAGGCACAGGCTGAATCTGATCCCTGTTCTCCGCCACCCACTGACGGGTGACAACGATCATGTCGAACATGGTCTTTGCCTGAGTGTGCGCCTGCTGAAGCAGTATCTTTTTCTGACTCTCCATGAAAACGTTCGTCATGGCCAGAATGATAACAATGGTTACCAGAGTGATGCTTATCAGCAGCTTAAAGGTGAGCTTCATTTCTTGATCTTATATCCGACGCCGGAAACGGTTTTTATTATGTCAGGATTTTTAGGGTTTATCTCAACCTTCTGGCGCAGGTTCTTGATGTGGACATCAAGGCTTCTGGACCATGAATAGATGGAGTTCTTTCCCCAGATATCGCTGACTATGGTGTCACGGGAGAGCACCTGTCCGGCTTTTTCTATGAAATACAGAAGGATGTCGTATTCCTTCGGCGTAAGACTTATTTTATCATTTTTTATGAAGACCTGTCTGTTTGCCCTGTCTATGGTCAGGTGATGAAACACGGAGGCTTGGCCGTCGCTGTCCTCCTGAACCGCCGCAGGTTTTTCAACACGGCGCAGAATAGCCTTTACACGGGCTATCAGCTCGATGTTCTCAAAGGGCTTGGTCAGGTAGTCGTCCGCTCCGTATTCGAGGCAGACAACCTTGTCGGAAACGTTGTCACGGGCGGAAAGGATGAGGATGGGCACGTCCTGCTCCCCTCTGATTATCTTGCATATCTGCTGCCCGTCAATATCGGGCAGATTGAGGTCGAGGATTATGAGGTCAGGATTGTACTCCCGGGGCAAGAGACAGTCCGGTGATGCCGTTAGACGCAGTGATAACATTGTATTTTTCAAGATTCAGCAGGAGCTTAAGAATATCTATTATCTCCTGATCATCATCGACAACTAAAATGGTCGTACTCATAAATACACCCACAATATTTTGTATATATAAATCAGTTTAACTTTAACATTATTTAACATCAATGTAAAAAAGAAAACCGTATGTGCCTTCATTGTCAGACACATACGGTTCTTTATCAGGCTCTAGTCTTGAACTTGCTTACCATAATATGCAGATCGTCCGCCTGCTTCTGCAGGTCGGCAACTGTCGCCGTCACCTGAGCAAGTGCGTTTGAGCTTTCATCGATTCCCGATGAAATTACCTGCGCATTTTCGTTGATGTTTCCGATGGCTGATACCTGCTCCTGAATGGCGCCGTTTATTGTGTGGTTTGTTCTGTTGATGCTTTCAACGGAAACGACTATCTGCGAGAACACAGCCTCTGTTCCCTGAATAGCCTTCGCACCGGAAACAACCTTTCCTGTTGCCTCGTCCATGTCCACTGTGGCTATTCTGGTTTCGCTCTGGAGGCTTGCGATGATGTTCTCTATCTCTTTTGTTGCACTCTGTGTGCGCTCTGCCAGCTTTCTTACCTCGTCGGCAACAACGGCAAAACCTCTGCCGTGTTCCCCTGCCCTTGCAGCCTCAATGGCCGCATTGAGCGCCAGAAGGTTTGTCTGGTCGGCGATATCGTTGATAACGCTGACGATGTTTCCTATTTCAGAAGATGAACTGGCCAGATTATTAATGGTTTTGCCCAGCTTTTCCACTTTTTCTTTAATTCCCATAACTTCGGACACAGAGCTTAAAAGCTGCTGTTTGCCCTCACGGGTGAGCTTTTCTGTTTTGGCTGCCTGATCGTTGGCTTCGCCTATGGACTGCATGACATGCTGTGATGTAACGCTTATCTCCTCTGTTGCACTGGCAACGGAAGTAACCTGACCGGCCTGATCAAGAAACGTTACGGTAAGTTCCTCTGTTGTGCTCGCAAGCTCGGTGCTGGCCGAAGCCACGTTTTCTGAACCCTCTTTAACAATGGAGATTATCTCGTTCAGTTTTCCTATGAATTTATTGAAGTGTCTGGCCATCTCGCCCATTTCGTCGTTGGAGAGGATAGGCAGGTCACGGGTGAGGTCGCCCTCGCCGTCGGAAACTTCCTTAAGAAACTGGTTGATGCTCTTTATGCTTCTGGTGAGAATGCTTGAAAGGAAGAAGGAAACGATTATGATACCGCCGGTGATGAGAGCCGACATGGTGAGTATCACCATTATTGTCTTTGTGACTGTTGACTGAAGCTCATCCTCTTTGGCTTTCACTGCGTCCTGAATATCGTCAACATAGAAACCTGTTCCAAGCACCCAGTTCCATTTTTTAAGCTCCACGGCATAGCTGAGTTTTTCAACCTCCGTGTTCTTGGATGCCTTAAACCACTGATAGCTTACATATCCGCCGCCTTTCTTGGCCGCATCTATCAGTTCCTTGAATATGTATACGCCGTTCTTGTCCTTCATTCCGATGAGGTTCTGTCCTACCAGTTCGGGTTTGGCCTTGTTTGCCAGAACAACACCCTCGTCGTCATTCAGGAAGATATAGCCGTCGCTTCCGTATGAAAGCTCCTGAAGGATAGCCGCAACCTGAGCCTTGGCTTCAGGATCATCGGCACTTGAGTTGTCATATACTTTTTTAATGGATGAAAGTGCAAGATCTATATATTGCTTCAGCTCCTGTTCCTTCGCCTGACGCATGCTCTGGCGGAAACTTTCGATCTCGGTCTCTCCGATCTTTTTTAGCTGAAAATAGGTGAAAAACGTAAGGAATAATGCAGTAAGCAGCACCGGAACAACTGCCATTAAAGCTATTTTGTACCGTATGGACAGATTCATGTCGCCTCCGAAAAAAAATAATTAAGAATGTAAATTTTGTTTAATTGTTGCCGCATATTCTCTAAATTTCAAGTCAATATTACCGGAAATATCCATAAATTAAACTTCTGTTAATTCAGAGAAGTTTCGTATAATATCCGAATCCCCCGACAACAGGGAAACACAGATACAACATACAGGATTGTAAAGAATCTTACAACGTTAAAAAGTTTCGGTCAGCCGCTCTTATTCAGTTGAAATATTCGTGAGATTGTGTTGAATAGCAGATATGAAAACAGTAATACTCAAAAAACAGAAAGACAAACTGGCAAGAAACAGAAACCCGTGGGTGTTTTCCGGCTCGGTTCACTCTGCCGAAAGCGGAATAAGAAACGGCGAAGCCGTCCGTGTTGTTGATGCGGATAAGAAATTCGTGGCATACGGGTTTTACAGCGAACACAGCGCAATAACCCTGCGCCTTTTCTCATGGAACGAGGACGAGCAGGCACGCCAGAGCCTTTTCACAGCAAGGCTTCAGGCGGCACTGAGTGCCAGAAAACGACTCATAAACAGCGAACAGACCGACAGCTTCCGCCTGCTCTACGGTGAAGCAGACGGACTGCCCGGCTACGTTGCGGATTACTACAACGGCCACATCGGCCTTCAGGTGAACACGGCCTCAGCAGTGCTCTATCTCCCGTTCATGACAGAAGCACTGAAAGCCGTTGTCAATCCCGTATCAATATATGCCCGCCCGGCAGACGAACTGAACAAAAAGGAAAAGGTCTTTTTTCAGGAAGCCTGCATATACGGCGATGCGCCGGAAAGAATACTTATCAAAGAGAACGGGCTAAAAATTTCAGCCAACCCTGTCAGCGGACAGAAAACCGGATATTATTTCGACCAGAGGGATAACAGAAAAGCTGTTGCGCAGTATGCCGCAGGTTCCGACGTTTTAGACTGTTTCTGCTACACAGGCGGCTTTTCGCTGAACTGTGCGGCGGCGGGAGCAAAAAGCATAACTTCCGTGGATTCATCTGCGGATGCGCTTAAAAACCTCGAAGAAAATTTTGACCTGAACGGTTTGCAGAAACCCGAAACGGTTAAAGCGGACGTTTTTGAATATCTTCGCCAAAGAAATACGGATTCCCGCAAACATGATCTTGTAATCCTCGATCCTCCCAAACTGGCAAAGTCGCAGTCTGCCATGGAACAGGCCTTGAGAGCATATAAGGACATAAACATGCTGGGACTGAAAAAGACTGAGAAGAACGGAATTTTCGTCACTTTTTCCTGTTCCGGCCGTGTTTCCAGAGAAGATTTCATAAAATCTGTTGCATGGGCGGCAAAAGATGCCGGAAGAACCCTCAGAATAACAGGTTTTATGTCGCAGGCGGGCGATCACCCCATAAGTCCTTTTTTCCCTGAATCAGAATACCTTAAAGGAATCATCGGCGTGGTTGAATAAGCGGCCTGTCATGATTTTGTGATTTTCCGGTTTTCAGTCAGTTTTTTATGGACTGTTTAGTCTTATTTGTATATAAGTACCTGATTATTTTTATCGGTGAAAAATGAATAGCGCAAGCGACATTGTCAGACTGGAGAACATCTCCAAATCATTCGGCGGTCACGGGGTGGTGCACAACCTCGACCTGATTATCAAAGACGGCGAATTCGTCACACTTCTGGGTCCCTCCGGCTGCGGAAAAACCACTCTGCTGCGTATCATCGCAGGGCTGGAAACGCAGGACAGCGGAAAAGTGTTCATCGGCGGCAAGGATGTCAGCACGATTCCTCCCAACAAAAGGGAGGTAAATACCGTTTTCCAGAGCTACGCACTCTTCCCCCACATGAGCGTATACGACAACGTTGCGTTCGGGCTGAAAATGGAAAAAACTCCGAAAAATGAAATAAACGAGCGGGTCATGGCCGCACTTGAAACGGTCATGCTCACAGGCTTCGCAAGCCGCATGCCCCAGAACCTCTCCGGCGGACAGCAGCAGAGGGTTGCAATAGCAAGGGCGATCGTGAAACGTCCGAAGGTGCTCCTTCTGGACGAACCCCTCTCGGCTCTGGACTATAAACTCCGCAAACAGATGCAGACCGAGCTGAAACACATTCAGCGGAAACTGGGCATAACTTTCATATTCGTCACCCACGATCAGGAGGAGGCTCTCTCAATGTCCGACCGTGTGGTGGTGATGAACGAAGGGGTTATCCAGCAGGATGCCACGCCCAAAGAGGTTTATGAGAACCCGAAAAACATGTTCGTGGCGAAGTTTGTGGGCGAGATAAACGTTTTGCAGGCCACAATCGAGAAGACAGAGGCCGGAAAACTCCGTGCGAACGTTGAGGGCAGACAGTGCAGCCTCACCAGAAAGCATTCATTCGTTGAAGGCGACAAGGTTAAGCTCCTTCTGCGCCCCGAAGACATCCGTCTGGAGCACATCAAAGACGCAGACAGCGACTATCCCCTTCAGGGAATCATAGAAGAGACAACATACAAGGGTGCAACGCTGGATTCCATTGTCCGTCTGGACAGCGGAACGCAGATAATGGCCAGCGAGTTCTTTGACGAGGACGACCCCGAATTTGAATACAAATCAGGAGAAAAGGTTGCCGTTAAGTGGGTTGACGGCTGGGAGGTACTGCTTCCCGATGACTGAGAAAAACCGCTTTAAAACCTTTTCCATAACCCTTATAACCGTCTGGCTCGTGATATTCGTTCTGCTCCCCACGCTGATGGGGTTCGCAGTGAGCCTGATGACCAGCAACACCCCCGGAGAGATTTCTCCGGTGTTCACCCTGAACAACTACAAAGCCCTGAAAGACCCTGTTTTCATTCAGGTTATGGCGGATTCATTCGAAATGGCCTTCATAACCACTATCCTGTGCCTTCTCGTGGGCTATCCTTTTGCGTATAATCTTTCGAAATATAAGGGGAAATTCAAAACACTGCTGCTTGTTTTCATAATAATCCCCTTCTGGACAAGCTCCCTTATCCGCACCTACGCCATCATTGTGATAATCAAGACAAACGGAGTGCTGAACAACATACTGATGTTTCTGGGCATAATCGATGAACCGTTAAGGCTTATGTACACCGAATCCGCCGTTCTGGTGGGGATGGTATACTCCCTTCTGCCGTTCATGATACTGCCTCTTTATGCGGTGCTTGAGAAGCTGGACTATAAACTCATAGAGGCGGCAAAAGACCTCGGCGCAGGACGCATGCGCACTTTCTTTCATGTTGTGCTGCCCCTCTCAATGCCCGGCGTCATTGCGGGCAGTATGCTGGTTTTCCTGCCCACTCTCTGCCTGTTCTATATTTCCGATGTTCTGGGCGGCGCAAAATCACTGCTTATCGGAAACTTCATCCGCAACCAGTTCCTGCTCACCCGCAACTGGCCTCTGGGCGCAGCGGCAAGCATGATACTCACTGTCATAATGTTCGTGATAATATACGTTTACTACAGAAGCACCAAGCAGACAGGCAGGGACGCCATATGATGCGGTTTGTAAAGATCAGCTATAACACGCTGATATACGCTTTCCTGTATCTGCCCATTCTGGTGCTTATCGCATATTCGTTCAATGCATCCAAGTTCGGAACAACATGGCAGGGGTTCACCCTTGAGTGGTACGAGAGTCTGCTCTACAACTCATCGCTTATGACGGCGGCGGGCAACTCGCTGATAGTCGCCACACTGTCCGCCACCATAGCCACCATAATGGGTTCGCTGGCGGCGGTGATGTTCTACCGTTACTCCTTTAAGGGCAAAAAGATGCTGATGTCGCTGGTTTATATTCTTATAATGGTTCCCGACATCGTAATGGGCATCAGCCTGCTTATCCTTTTTGTTGCGGTTCAGCTGGAGCCGGGGTTTCTCACCCTGCTCCTCTCACATATAACATTTAATCTGCCCTTTGTGGCTGTGACAGTTATGTCCAGAATGAAAGGGTTCGACAAAAACCTTTTCGATGCCGCAGGCGATCTGGGCGCAACCGAGTTTCAGACAGTGCGCCACGTTCTGCTGCCTATGATGCTTCCCGCTGTTGTTGCGGGATGGCTGCTCGCCTTTACTCTTTCAATGGATGATGTTATCATCAGTTTCTTTGTGACGGGTCCCGACTTCGAGATTCTGCCTCTGCGGATATACTCAATGGTCAGGCTGGGAGTTAAGCCGGAGGTGAACGCCCTCTGTACGGTGATGTTCACTCTTTCGCTTGTGATAGTTATGATATCTCAATTACTTAACAGGGAGAAGAAATGAAAAGACTGTTCTTGGTTATGCTTCTTTGCCTTTTGGCATCTTCAGTTTTCGCCAAAGAGGTGGTCTATGTTTACAACTGGTCGGAATATATTCCCGAGCAGGTTCTCAGAGGCTTTGAAAAAGAGACCGGAATCAAAGTTATCTACACCACCTACGACAGCAACGAGGTTATGTACTCAAAAGTGAAAGTGCTTGGCGGCAAAGGATATGACGTTATCTTCCCGTCCACCTACTATGTTAACAGGATGCAGAAAGAGGGACTGCTGGCTCCCATCAACCCCAAACTCCTGCCCAACCTGAAAAACATGGATCCTGCTCTGATGAACAAAGAGTATGACCCCGGCAACAAATTCAGCCTGCCCTATCTCTGGGGCTCGACATCGCTGGCAATCAACTCCGACTTTGTGAACCAGAAAGAGGCGAACACCTACCGCATCCTCTGGGATTCGAAATATAAGGGCAAGGTTGTTCTCACCGACGACCTGCGTGAGGTTTTCCATATAGCCCTGCGCATTCTCGGCTATTCAGGCAACGAAACCGACCCCAACAAGATAAAACAGGCATACGAGCTTCTGCGCAAACTCCGCCCCAACGTGCGTGTTTACAACTCAGACTCGCCCAAGATCCCCTTCATCAACGGAGAGGTCACTCTGGGTCTGACATTCAACGGAGAGATGTTCGCAGCCGCACAGGAGAACCCCTCCATTAAATACATCTACCCCAAAGAGGGCGCAATATTCTGGATAGACAGCATGTGCATCCCCAAGGCATCCAAAAACATCGCCAACGCACACAAGTTTATCAACTATATAATGAAGCCCGAAGTGGCGAAGATGATAAGCGAGGAAGTGGGATACGCCATCCCCAACAAAGCGGGAGTGGCGCTTCTGGATAAATCCGTGCGCTCAAACCCCACAATCTACCCGCCCTTAAGCGTTATCAAGCAGGGCGAGTTTCAGCTGGATGTCGGCAACGCCATCACGGTTTACGAAAAATACTGGAACCTGCTTAAATCAGGTAAATAGGAAAAGGCGGAGTAGATACTCCGCCTTTTTTATTCTCTAAAATCTTATTGTCGTTCGTCATCCTGAGGCATCCGCCGAAGGATCTCTGATGCGAGATTCTTCGCTCTGCTCAGAATGCCCTTATTAATTGCTTTGTGCTTTTGCCCAGCTGTCTTTCAAACCTACAGTTTTGTTAAACACTGGTTTTCCAGACACGGAATCCTTGTCGCTGGTGAAATAGCCCACACGCAGGAACTGATATTTCTGCATGGGTTCAACTTCCGCCAGAGAAGGCTCGGCATATGCCGTAACGACCTTCAGCGAATCGGGATTTATATTCGCTGTAAAGTCCATACCCTCCGGAGCCTTGTCGGGGTTGGGAGTGCTGAAAAGATGCTCATACAGACGAACCTCGGCCTCTATGCAGTGGCGTGCGCTCACCCAGTGGGCAGTGCCCTTCACCTTGCGGCCATCCTCTGTCCAGCCGCCCCTGCTTGCAGGGTCATATGAGCAGTGAAGCTCGGTTATGTTGCCCTCAGCATCCTTGATGACCTCTTCGCACTTGATATAGTAAGCATGCTTAAGACGCATCTCCTGTCCGGGCGACAGGCGGAAATATTTCTTGGGCGGATCTTCCATGAAGTCGTCCCGCTCGATGTATACCTCACGGCAGAAGGGCACTTTGCGTGTGCCGTCCGCCTCGTTTTCGGGGTTGTTCTCCGCATCGAACCATTCAACCTGATCCTCAGGATAGTTGGTTATGACCACTTTCAGCGGATCAGTAACAACCATAACCCTCTGGGCTATTTTATTCAGATCCTCACGCAGACAGAACTCAAGCTGCCCGTAGTCCACGATGCTGTTGCTTTTTGCAACGCCTATCATCTCGGCGAAATTTCTGATGGATTCGGGGGTGAATCCTCTGCGGCGAAGCCCGGCTATGGTGGGCATGCGGGGGTCGTCCCAGCCGCTTACCAGTTTTTTCTCAACAAGGGTCAGGAGCTTTCTTTTGCTCATGACCGTGTATGTCAGGTTCAGCCTTGCGAACTCTATCTGCTGGGGATGGAAAACTCCAAGCTCCTGAAGGAACCAGTCGTAAAGGGGTCTGTGGTCTTCAAACTCCAGTGTGCAGATGGAGTGGGTTATTTTTTCAACTGAATCCTCAAGCCCGTGTGCAAAGTCGTACATGGGATAGATGCACCACTTGTCGCCTGTGCGGTGGTGGTGGGCATGGGCTATCCTGTAGATAACGGGGTCACGCATGTTCATGTTGGGCGAGGACATATCTATCTTTGCCCTGAGAACACGCTCTCCGTCGGCAAATTCGCCGTTTCTCATACGCTGAAACAGGTCGAGGTTCTCTTCGACGCTTCTGTTTCTGTAGGGGCTTTCGGCACCGGCCTCTTTCAGATTGCCTCTGGTTTTGCGAATCTCGTCCGCATTAAGGTCGCAGACGTAGGCCTTGCCCTTTTTGATGAGGTTTACAGCGCACTCGTAGAAATATTCAAAATAGTCGGAGGCATAGAACTCTCTGTCCTCCCAGTCGAATCCGAGCCAGCGCACATCCTCACGGATGGAATCGACGTATTCCACATCCTCTTTAACGGGGTTTGTGTCGTCATAGCGCAGGTTGCATTTTCCGCCGAACTCTTTTGCCAGTCCGAAGTTGATGCAGATGGACTTGGCGTGTCCTATGTGCAGATATCCGTTAGGTTCCGGCGGAAAGCGGGTGTGTACTCTGCTTTCGTTCTTGCCCTCTTCCAGATCCCTGCGGATGATGGTCTTTATAAAGTTAGACGGTTTCGATACTTCTTCTTCCATGTATCCCAATCCTTATACGTTTTTTTCTATCCATTCGGAGGCTTTTTTAACACGGCGGACAACGGTGTCCCTGCCCATCAGCTCCAGCATATCCATCAGGTCGGGGCCGCCGCCCACGCCTGTAACAGCCAGACGGACAGCGGGGTTTATCTTGCCTGCGGACATCTCAAGCTCATCGGCTATGCCGTGGAAAAGTGCTTCAAGGCCGCCTCTGTTCCACTCGGCAACAGCGCCAGCCTTCTCTGTTATCATATCAAGAGCGGGTTTAACAGCCGCATTGAACTGCTTTGCCGCCTGTTTTGCGTCAAAATCTTCGGGGTCTGCAAAAAAATATGCGCCGTTCTCGCCGAACTCCGTAACTTTTTTACAGCGGGTTCTGAACAGAGAGACCACACGCTCCTTATATTCGGTGCTGAACTCTCCAACGGGAAGTCCCTTCTCAGCCCACATGGGTTCTATGTCGGCCAGAAGTTTTGCGGGGTCGTAGCTCTCCATATACTGGCTGTTCACCCATGTCAGCTTGTCCTCATCGAAAACCGAGGGTTTCGCAGATATTCTGCCCATGTCGAAAGCGTCGATTATCTCCTGAATGCCCATTATCTCCCTGTCGTCGCCGGGGTTCCAGCCCAGAAGGGAGAGGAAGTTCACCAGTGCTTCGGGAAGATATCCGCCCCTTTTATAATCCATTACGGAGGCCGCACCCTTACGCTTTGAGAGTTTTCCGCCGTCCGGTGAAAGGATTACGGGCAGGTGGGCTATTATGGGGGGCTGCCAGCCGAACGCTTTGTAAAGCAGGATATGACGGGGAGTGCTGGCTATCCACTCATCCCCTCGCAGAACGTGGGAAATTTCCATCAGGTGGTCGTCAACAACGCTTGCCAGATGGTATGTGGGATAGCCGTCGGTCTTCATAAGCACCGTGTCGTCAACCATGGTCACAGGGGTTTCTATCTCGCCCCTGATGCCGTCGACGAAGGATATCGTGCCCTCAAGGGGAGCTTTCAGCCTGAGAACGTAGGGAGTGCCCGCATCGATAAGCGCCTGCGACTCCTCTTTGGACATATCACGGCATTTTCTGTCATATCCGCCGTGCATCTCCTTTCTCAGTTCCTTCTCTTTGCGCACCTTCTCAAGCCTTTCGGGTGTGCAGAAGCAGGGGTAGGCCTGTCCTGAGTTCCAGAGGGTCTGCGCATATTTTTTATAGATATCAAGTCTTTCCGACTGGATATACGGGCCGTATTCTCCGCCCCTCTCAGGGCCTTCGGTCCATTCTATCCCAAGCCATTTCAGGCTCTCGAAAATCTCCTTGAGTGAATCCTCCTGAAAGCGTGTTCTGTCGGTATCCTCTATGCGCAGAAGAAAGGTTCCCCCTGTTTTTTTCGCAAAGAGATAATTAAAAAGGGCTGTTCTTGCGCCGCCGACGTGCAGATAGCCTGTGGGTGACGGTGCGAAGCGTACCCTGATAGGTTTGTCGCTCATTTTGACTCCTGAAAAAAATCTATATTCACAATGCCGATTAAACTGCTATACTAGCGTATTCCTATGTGTTTTTCAACCATGGAAGACACCTTATTTATTTCTGCGGAGCAGACTTATTTGCACGGGAGACAAGATGGATCTGAAACTGGATGCGGACAGCTTCGACCTGTACGTCACATCATCATTCGATGTTGCATATGCGCTGTCCAGAGCCCTGGACCTTGTTAATCCTCTGATAAATAATCATCATCAGCGGGTTGCCTTCATAGCGGGGAGCATTGCGGCCGAAGCCGGAATGTCCCGCAGCGAGATAGAGGACATTATTCTCGCATCGCTCATCCACGACATAGGGGTTGTCATGGAGAGCGAGTTTCTTGAGCTGGCCGATGTCAGCGACAAAAAAGGGGATTCGGAATACTGCCATGCGATTGTAGGTTCACACCTGCTCTCAAGCCTCGATCTCTTCCCAAACCTTCCCGCACTGGTCAAATATCACCATTCGCCCTACGGCGGCGAAATAAACCATCTGGCCGAAACATGCGACGAGGTCATTCCCGAAGGGGCAATGATAATTCACCTCTCCGACAGGATAGACGTTCTTCTGCACAGGGGAGAACCCGCTCTGGATCAGCGCATCAGGATATCTGAGAACGTTAACAGGTTTAAGGGAACAAAATTCAGCCCCGAACACCTCGCTGCGTTCAACAGGCTGGCAGAGAGAGAGTCTTTCTGGTTCGATATCGAAGAGCAGGAAAAATATAAACTGCTGAAACATACGTTCCGTTTTTCCCACATAAACATGGACATAGACAAAATTCTGGAAACGGCGAAACTCTTAAGCCGTATCATAGACTTCCGCTGTGTATTCACCGCCAACCACTCCGCAGGGGTTGCCGCCGCCGCAAAGCTGATAACCGAAAAGCTCGGCTTTCCGGAAAAAGACTGCAAGTCTATGATGATAGCAGGGTATCTCCACGACATAGGCAAGCTGGGCATCCCGTCGGCAATACTCTACAAGCAGGGAGCACTGGACGAGGATGAAAAGCTGATACTTCGTAAGCATCCTTACTATACTTTCTCAATACTCAACACGTTCCAGATCTTCGACAAGATAAAGAACTGGGCAGCCTTCCACCACGAATATCTCGACGGAAGCGGCTATCCCTTTCATCTCAACGAAGAAAGGCTCGATCTGGGATGCAGGATAATGGCCATAGCGGATATAGTTACCGCCCTAACCGAAGAGAGACCCTACAGGGAATCAATGCCCAAGGAGCAGGTTGCGGGAATAGTCCGTGAGATGGTGGAGAGCGGAAAGCTGGACAGCCATGTGGCCTCTGCGGTGCTTGACAATTTTGAAGAGATAAACGATGTGCGGCAGGCGTCTCAGGCGGAAGAGATGAAGACATTTGAAAGATTTAAAGATACGATAATGAGAAACAGTATCTGCAAAAAGAATATGAGGTTCATCACGGCTTTGCAGTGATGAACCGTGACATTCTTATTCCTCAGGCAGTCTTGTTTTCGAAAAAGTGAAGCATTGTTTTCGCTTTTTCTTCAACCTGCTTGGGGATCACTTTTTTCTTGGATTCCTTTTTGATCTCGAAATAGCATTTGTAAATAGCGCCACAGGTTTCGCAGCGTACTGCTCCGGCCTGCTTCACAGTTATCTTTGTGTCGCAGTCTTTACATTTGAACGATTTCTTAGCCATGATATAAACTCCGCATTTTGCGCAATCATCTTGTTTTTGACATTCTCATGTCACTTGATAATGCACAATATCACAGCTTTTCTGAAATTAATGTCAAATTATTGCAATATTTGTTAAGTGTTTTTAATAAAGAAGAAATGGGGACATATACCAAGCATATGTCCCCTTTGATTGACTGTCAGTTTGTACCCGTAGATGAGTTAAGATACATAAGACTTATATTCTGCGCACCGGTCGCCTGAATTGATGTTTCGGAGGAGGAGCCCTCTTCCGTGGGGGTGAATGCGTTCACTTCATAGTCCGATATGGCAAACGTCACGCCGCCCGATGCGTTCAGATAGAGCACAGGAGTGATATCCTCCGGTTCAAAGAACTCCATGGAACCGTCCGCCGAAACGTTAAACACCTTGTTTGCGCCGTATATCAGCACCGAATCAAGGGGTGCCGGCATGATTTCATTGGGGGTGACCAGAACAGGCAGGGATTTCACCCAGACCAGATTCTGCGTCAGGCTCATTTTCACCAGCAGAATTGCCGCATCTCCGGTCTGAGGCATTTCATATCCCCTGCCCAGAAGATATACATAGTTGTCGGTCACGGCTAATTTAGTGCCGTAGCTTGTGTACTGCATCTGCGAGTCAACGGGCATAACGGTTCTCTTGTTTGAAACTGTAAGGCCGTACTGCATTGTGTCTTCGGTGAGGTCGCCGTCGACCTTTGCCACCTGCATATGTTTGACACCGCTGATTTCCAGAGCATATGACATCCAGACCGAACCGGAGGATGACACCGCCATGTCAAAGCTGTCCGCTGTGACGTTCTCAAGAACCGTTCTCGAATCTATGTGGGCAAGACTGTCGCTGAACACCGACAGACAGTAATCTGCAGTTGCGGAAGCGGGAGCCGCCTTTCTTTCAGTGAGCACCACTATTCTGTTCTTCGGCTTATAAACACCTATCTTAAGGGGGCGGATGCTGTCGCCGTCACTGCTGGAAAGCCTTACGGCATTCTGCACAAGACCGTTTGCGGCGGATATCCTTATAAGGTCAGCACGCTCAAAGCCAGCATCTATTCCCGTCAGCAGAAGCACTATCTCGCTTCCCTCGTTAACTAACGCCATGTCTGTGAAACTGCCCGATATATGATAGGTATCAAACGCATTCACATAGTTTTTCACCCATCTGATCGTCTGCAGATCGGGTGATATCCTCATGACGGTGGCTCTTCCCGTGCCGTATAATCCGGCAAACATGAAGATGTCGCCATCGGAATCCACCAGAGTTTTTGCATTGAACAGCCCGTTCTGATAGTAGGCGTATACAATGAGTCTGGAGATAACTGAAGGAGTACCTTCGCTGAATGTGGTGTTCATAATGATGGGGTTATATGCGTTGCTGCCTGCAGAGCTTAAGTCTGACGAGGAGACAAAGGCCACGCTTGAAAAACCGGATGCCGCACCTGCGCCTTTAATATCAGGATAATATGTCTGGCCGCTGTAATCCTGAGTGTAGAGAGCGGAAAAACCGTTTCCAAGGATTCCTGCGCCGCCGCCGGGTTCTGTGCCGATTGTATCCAGAATATAGTCATAGGGCATATATATGCTGTATGCCCTGTCTTTGCTGTCGTATGCTGTGAAAATAAAGATGCTTGTGTCGCTGCCCTCTTCGATATCATTGAAAAAATCGTCAAAGAGGAACGAGGGTGAGTAAATGGATATTCTTGACTTTCTTATCACATGTTCATAATTGACTATCCCCTCGAAATAGAACTCAAGTCTTCTGACCCAGCTGGGGAGCTGGAGATTGAACCTTACGGTACTGCCCTCACGAACAGGTGTCACCACGGGAAACTCGGCCGATTCTATCTCTCCGAAGGTATATCCGCCCAGAACACGGAAACTCTCAGTCTCTGTGTGCGGCGGGTCTGCATATTCCCTGACGGCAAAGCTAACCGCCGTGTCCTGCGCAAGACTGCCCGTAAAGGGGATTATGTTGCTGTTGACCAGAGAGACCCACTCGGACGTCGGAGAAAGATAGGTACTGTTTGAGTAGAGCAGCCCGTCGCTGTTTTCAAAAGTTTCCGACAGAACAACGGGTGACGTCTGGCCTGTTTCCTGAACCTGCGGAACGGAAACGGTCACTGTTTCAATATCTGAAAAATACTGATTCTGATTGTAATGTAATGAAAGACCTGCGATCTTCTGAGGCTGTTCCCCTGCGGACTGCGGATAGAACTCCGCCATCTGCGGACGGGCTTTCAGACCGTATTTAAGGCCGTTGCCCGCTATCTTCCAGCCTTCTGCCTCACGGACAAAACGGATGTCGTTAAAGTCGTATGAACCGTCGGTATAGATGAACTTAACCAGATATCCGGCGTTCTCCTCAACTTCTTCAGCTGTCTGTGTTCTCGCTGTTTTGCCGCTTGCGCTTCTGTCTCTGCGGATCAGGGATATGCCGGACAGGGTGTCGTTGCTGTATCCGAACTCGGCAGTCATTGAGCCAAGGAGTCTGTATACAAATTCGGAGCGGTCCATTCCGTTGTGCATGGTGAAGTTATACGCAACGGCATCCTCCGCCTCGGTGGTGCTCAGAGTGCCTTCCGCCGCCTTGGAGAATATCTCGAAGGCCATGTTTTCCACTGCGTATTTCTCGCCGAAGGTGCACTCCAGAACAACGTCCTCAGTGGCGTTGGGCATTATCTGGGCTGTGGCTCCGCCGAAGCAGACCATCGTGTCGGCATAGTCGTAGGCTGAAACGCTGAAATTATATGTTTTTCCGGCCTCAAGCCCCTCTATGAGTATCTCTTCATTGTTCTCTATCTTGTCCATGACCTCAATGGTCTCGTCCGGTGCTTCAAGGCCGTAGCCAATCACAACCGAGCCGATGAGGGTGTTACCCACCAGAAGACGGCTCATGGATTTATTACGCTGTTTCTGGATCTGTTCGATATCAACATTGATCTTAACGGCATATTTCGACTTTGAGGCTGTGGTTCCGCCTCCGCAAGCAACGATCATAACGCATAAAAATGCATAAATAAGCAACCTGAACACGGTAATCCTCCGCATGCAAATAAGTCTATGGCATGATAAGTATAGCGAAAGGAATCCGCCTGTTCAATTAAACTTGTGTTTGATTCATGTGTAATTTCACACAATTAAAATATATCTGACAAATTATCCAGACACGGAAGGATTTTTCTGGTCTCTTTGACCTTTGCAGTGTCGATTTCTGCAAAAATAACCGTCTCATCCTCGCCCGCCTCAGCCTCGATGAGGCCGAAAGGGGAACAGACGGCGGAATGCCCCGCGAAACTGCCCTGACAGATGTCGGCACAGGCGGCATAGGCTGTGTTCTCCAGCGCACGGGCGGCAAGGAGCGTTCTGAGGTGCTCTGTCTTGTGTGCGCCCGAATACCATGCGGCGGGTATAAGGAACAGCTCCGCACCTCTGAAAACAGCACTGCGGAACACTTCCGGAAAGCGCAGGTCATAGCATACCGCCAGCGAACATTTTACGCCGTCAACATCAAACACAGGAGGAAGCTCGCTTCCGGCTTTCATATCATCGGACTCTCTCACAGAGAGAGCATCGAAAAGATGGAGTTTGCGGTAGACCGCCTTTGTGGTTCCGTCAGGAGCTATCACCAGAGCGGTGTTGAACACTCTGTCGGTTCCGCTATCCTCCCAGACGTTTATGCAGACGTGAACCGAAACCGCCGCACAGGCTTTGCGCACAGCGGAAACAAACTCACCCGATCCGATATCCTCGGCAAGCTCTCTCAGGCTCCCGCCCGCAGCTTTCAGCCCCATGCAGGTTTCCGGAAACAGCATCAGCCCGCATTCTCTGCCGTATTTTTCTATGGCTGATAATATATTGTCAAGGTTCTCCCTTTTTGTCTGTCTGTGTTTAATCTGAACAAGAGCGAGTTTCATATGTCACCGTTTCACAAGTCTTTGTTTGCATTATCGGTCAAAAGCTGATAAAAACCCTTGAAGTCGTTTCATGAACATCTATTGTTATGGAACGGCTTTAGCGTAAAGAATAACATGAAGTTATTATAAATCAACTATGAGGTGATATTATGGGCTGCTGCGGCGGAAACAACCATAAGGAAGACAAATGCGGATGCGAGAGCGACAGCTGCGCACCCGAAGAGACGATGAGCTTTGCTTTCAACCTTGAGAAATCAATGTTCGACGAGCTGAACGAAGCTGCGAAAACAAACGAAATGAGCTTTGAAGAGTTCATCTACAACTGTCTGGAAGTCGGTCTTGCCATCACAAGCGGCGAGCTGGCGCTCATCGATGCTAGTCAGCTTGAGTGCTGCGAAGACGATGAGGAAGGAGAGGAAGGCGGCTGCGGCTGCGACTGCAAGTAATACCAGGGCTGGATCTCACGATATATCGCAACCGTTCTGGTGCGGATATCCGTGACAAGTCTTAAGGGCTTTTTGGAGAATCTGAAGTATCCGATAACTTTTTCGAGACCTTCAGGTTCTTCAACTGCCTTGCGGAGCATGTTCACCGCTTTCGGAATGGTTTCATCCATCATAAAATTGGTCTTATCTTCAAGCACACAGATATAGGTTATCTTCGATTCAACAACCTCGTGGAAAAAGTGCGTTCCGTATGACATCTCAGGCACAAGCCCACGCTCTATCCTGCCTATCTCCAGAATGGCCTTCATTCCGTCGATATCCGAAAAAGCAACGGGAACACCCAGCGAGGTGACGCTGGAACCCCATCTGCCGTATCCCATAAGAAGGCTGTTGTACCCCTTCTCCTTTATACGGTTGTTCAGGATGCCGATTATCTTTGCGCACTCCTTCTTCTGCTCCGGCGGAAGCGCAACGTATTCCTCCCAGTTAACATATACAACGGTATCGATGAGAATGGAGTTGTTGCCGCCGAGGAAAGTTCCCTTGGCTTTGAACACGGTATACTCGCCCCTGCCCGCCTTGTTGTCCTCGTCGCTTATCCTCTGCACCTGCACAGGTCTGCACTGGAGCAGGTTTATGAGGAACCGCTGATCGTCCTGAAAGTTTATGGTGAACTCTATCTCCACGGGACTGCTGTATTCCCCTTCAAGGGTTTTGAGAACTTCTGAAAGTATTTTTACGACGGCGGTCCTGTTTATCACATGATCCAGATCCACCATCCACGAATAGATATTCTCGCCAGTGGCCTTGTATACCTTCTTTTCGGTCTCCATGTCTCTGGCGGCGATAACGTTCAGCGAGGGTTTGAACTGACAATCGTGGAGGTCTGAGGGCTTCAGTTCCCTGACCCTGTTGGTGACCGTGTCCACCACGTCTATCAGCCTCTGGCTGTACAGCCTTTTGTTCTCCGCACCGGGCATGGGATTGTCGTTGGGACGGTTAACGGCTATCATTCTGGCATAGTCCGTTCCGGAGCGGCTGACGGCTCTGGTTCCCAGACCGGCAACCATCCTCAGAAGTCCAGATTCGGGATCTATCTTTTTGTCCCATACGAATGAGTTGTATGAATGGCCGACTCCTGCGACGTGCGGAAGGAAATAATCCCCCTGATAAACGCCTGAAACCCTCTGGATTATCACCGACATGATGTCGGCACGGCCTATCAGTCGGGACATTTTGCGGTAGCTGTCCACCTCACGGTTGAAGGTGCTGGCAAAAACGGCCTTAACAACGTCCGCAAGCTGACTGAGCATCTGGGAGTCGTCGCCCGTCAGAATGCAGAACCGGCTCTCATATTTTCCGGCATATGAGCTTTCGAAGCTGTCCTCCTGATGGGAGCTTGAGCGCACTATTATCGGAAAATGACCGTAATAATCCACCAGATCCTCAAGACGCTCCAGAATCTCCGCAGGCATCTTTCCGTTCAGCACCAGCCTGTGGAGTCTGCGGCTCTTGTTGCCGTCCGGCTCATCGGAATATGACTTATATTCGTCCCATAAACCGTTATATATCAGATATGTATAGAATGCATCGGAACCGAGGAAGAAGCTGTCGTCGGCCTCGGCGAAATATTGAAGAAGATGGGGCAGTTTCTGACGGATTATCTTTCTGGCGATGAGCATACCCGCCGCCTTGCCGCCTATGAAGCCCGAACCGATGGTGCGCTTGCGGATTATCTTCATCTCTTCCAGAGTGAAGTTCTTTGCCGCCAGCTCCTGAATCCGCTCGTCCATGCCCATCAGAACACGGCAGAGTTTTTTAACCGCATCCTCTCCGTCTGCGTTCTCGTCGCCGAGGAAGAGGTTGTCCAGACAGGTGAAATACTGCATATCGCTCCGTCTGTCCGGCGGATTCTGTATTTCAAGAGCCTCAAGGGTGTCGTGTATGGGTCGCACGCCCTTTTTGGTCTCCATTATGTAGGGTTTATACATGGCCGCAGACTGCCTGTCCTTCGCCTTTCTGGGCACCAGACAGTGTCTGCCGATGTTGTCGCGCATAACACGCACCGTCACTGTGGACACCTCGGTTATCTTTCTGGAGGTGAACTGCCGGTGGCATTTTCTCTGAACAGCCGTGAATGTGGTGAGTCTGCGCATCTTCGCAAAATCCATGATCAGCTGATACGCATATCCGATGAGCCAGTCGGAACCCCAGAAGCCCATAAGCTCTGTGAGGCAGTCCATCATGATGATGTCGCCGTCCTCAACGTTCATAATGTAGCGGGAGCATTCATCGACAAAGTGTTCGAAACCCTCAGCGGGGTCGACGTGGAAACGGACAAGTTTGTTCGATTTTGAATCTATCTTGAAGCTCTGACAGAAGCCTATGAAGTGAAACCTGCCGCCGAAGTCCTGCAGGTCAGAGAGCAGAACCTCAACTATCTGGCTGTAGCTTTGGGGATTTTCCATCTGAAAAACAACACTGTCGCCCTTGCGCAGTCCTCCTGCCAGGGTGACGATGCCGCTGCCCGTCAAGCGTCTGTTCAACTTAACCTCTGTGTTTTATTATAGAAGCCATCTCAGAAATACATTATATACGCCCGAGATGACTTCCGCAAGACTCACTGAGTGTTTCGGGTACTAATGTTCGGCGCAGTTCTTCGGATTGATGTACTTCAGTTTCTGAGCATCCTCTGCAACGGTCTCATCGGACTTCATTCCGCTCACCGTCACATTGACGATATCTGCTATGAACGTGTTTTTCTTGTTGAGACTGTAGATTATCCATCTGCCGTCCTTTTTCGACGTAACAAGTCCTGCGTTGCGCAGAACCTTCAGATGCGACGAAATTGTGGACATGGAAATATTCAGAACCGCATTGATCTCGCACACGCAGAGATCTCTGACCCCCAGCATGCAGACTATCCTGAGCCTGTTGCCGTCTCCTAGTGCTTTGAAAACTTCGACCTTCGAATTCATGGGATCCCACCTTAGAAAAAAATAATTTCGACGAATGTTAACGAGTTAACTATCTAATAAGCGAAACAAAATAATCATAACCCCAAAATAGTCAAAAATCAAACTATATAGGCAAAAAAAAACCACAATAGGGAAACGATAGGCTAAAGCGTTAATCGTAGAGGTTTGATATTGCCTGGAGGAGAAGTTTTTTGTTCACGGGTTTAAATACAACCGCATTAACATCTTCAAGACATTCGGTTTCGTTTCGGTAGGCTGTTGTGACGATTATAGGGACGTTCTGATTGAGCTTGCGTATGTGGGATATCATTTCAAACCCGCTCATTTCCGGCATTGAGAGGTCTGTAATGACGATATCGGGGGCTTCGGAGCTGAATTTTTCCAGCCCTTCCCTTCCGTCTGCGGCAATAACAATATTTTTAAAATATTTGGAAATCATTCTGGATGCCATTTCTCTGGTAATGTCATCATCTTCAACATAAAGAACTTTGAACTCTTTCAGTTTTTCCAATGAATCCATCTGCAACCTTCTGTTATCTCCGATATGTCATGAACGGTATTATACATAATTTAAACTAAGAATAAAGGGCTAATGTCCCCGCAGGGCTTTGAGCCTTTAAAGGGTATTTTACCATATTTTTAAATCAGATTATTGAAAATTTGCTTAAGAACTGATAGACTCCGGTATTATTTTTTTGCGGGAGCCGACAATTTACAGTTCTATAAGTATAATGACTCTTTTCGAGGATGCTCAGCACCCCGTTCTTCTGCTGGATGACGACAGCTTCATCTGTCTTAACGAAGCCGCAAAGACCCGCTTCGGCAGAGGCGGAATGAACGGACACCTCACTCAGGAGATAGCTGACTTCCGGATGTCTGAAAACACAAAATCATCATTCAGCAAGAACTGGCTTTTACCCGAAGGCGAAATTTCATTTGAAGTGAGGCTTAAAGCGGTGACAGAGGACAAGCGGAAAATAATTCTGGAATTTGCCGATACCAACGATGCGGAAGAGCTAAAAAACTCGCTCTTTTTCATGCAGTCGATGCTCGACTCCATGCCGAACCCCGTATTTTATAAGTCTCCCGACGGCAAATATATGGGTTGCAACAAGATGTTCGAAAGATACATCGGGCTGTCAAAAGAAGAACTCACCGGAAAGACCGTTAAAGAGATAACCCCGCACGACTGGAAATATCAGTGCGCCAGAACCGACATGCAGATTCTGGGCACAGGACAGCTGAAACCCTATGAAAGCGTCATGACGATGCCCGACGGCACTGTCAGAAACGTTATCTTCTCAAAATCCCTTCTGAAAAATGAGGACGGGGCAACCGACGCCATAATCGGAACCATTCAGGACATAACCGAGAGGAAAAAGGCCGAAGAGAAGATAGAACGCCTCGCATATTACGACACCCTTACCGGACTTCCCAACCGCCAGCTGCTCCTTGACCGCATAAAGATAATGGTGGAACACTCCAGACGGAACGAAGAGAACTTCGCCGTGCTCTTTCTGGACGTTGACCGCTTCAAAAACATAAACGACACGCTGGGACACTCCACAGGCGACCAGCTGCTGATAAACATCGCAAACATCCTTAAAACCAACGTCCGCTCCTGCGACACTGTCGCAAGGCTCGGCGGAGACGAGTTCGTCATAGTCCTTACGAACGTTGACGAAGCAACGGTAAGCCACATTGCAGGCAAGCTGATGAACATGCTGGGAAGACCCCAGTTCGTCAGCAGCCATGAAATATTCTCCAGCCTCAGCATCGGCATCAGCATGTTCCCCGCAGACGGTGCGGACGGCGAAACCCTGCTGAAAAACGCAGACATGGCTATGTATCAGGCTAAGGAACAGGGACGCAACAACTTCCAGTTCTTCTCAGGCGAGATGAACAGCAGAATGGTGAACAGACTCACAATGGAGAACGACCTGCGCCACGCAATGGACAGGGACGAGTTCTTCCTTGAATATCAGCCCCAGTTCAGCATGGAGACGGGCAGAATGTTCGGCGTTGAGGCGCTTCTGCGCTGGTTGCAGCCGGAAAAAGGTCTCATGCCCCCCTCATCCTTCATATCCCTTGCCGAAGACACAGGACTTATTCTTCAGATAGGCGAATGGGTGCTTCTGCGTGCATGCTTCCAGAACAAAGAATGGGAGACAATGAGCGGAGAGAAGATAATCACCTCGGTGAACATTTCCGCCGTTCAGTTTAAACAGAAAAACTTCCTGAGCAGTGTGCGCAACATACTGAAAGTAACGGGATGCGACCCCGCATCCATTGAGCTGGAACTGACCGAAAGCGTTCTGATGACAGACGTTGAAAGAACCACTGAAACCCTGAAAGGACTGAAAGAGATGGGGCTTAAGCTCTCCATTGATGATTTCGGTACAGGCTATTCGTCGCTGAACTATCTGCGACATTTCCCCATAGACAGGCTGAAAATAGACAGATCATTCATAACCAACATAATGAACGATCAGGACAACGCCGCCATCACCCGTGCCATAATCGCAATGGCAGAGAGCCTGCGCCTTAAGGTCACGGCGGAAGGAGTGGAGCTTGAGGACGAGCTGGAAACCCTTCGCAGCTTCAATTGCCACGATATACAGGGCTTCCTGCTCGCAAGACCCTCATCTCCTGAAACCATCAAACAGCTGATCAATGTGAACCGCTGATAACCTTTATCTCACGCCACTTCCCGCTGCGGTAGCGCAGAAGAAGAAGCACAGGAATCGAAAGGAACATAAGCACCAGAGCCAGCCATGCAACCTCAAGCGACGTGTTTATAACGTGCAGGCAGACATAAAGGATACCCGCAAGCACCCAGGTTACCCCTACAGTTATCCACATTGCCATGTAGGTGTCCCCAGCCCCCCGCAGAGAGCCTGCCAGAACAACTATCAGAGCTTCAACAATAACATATATCGATGCCGTGCGAAGCATGAACACAGCCAGTGCCCTTGAGTTCTCAAATGCCGGATCGTAATGTTCGGGACGGAAAACGTCCGTCAGCATCAGCGGGAAGAACACGAAAAAGAAGGTGATGACCACCGAATATATGGTTCCGGTCTTAAGCCCCGAGATCATCGATTTGTGGGCTATGTCCGGTCTGCCCGCTCCCATGTAGCGTCCGAATATACTGGTGACCCCTATCTCAAGCCCCATCAGGGGAACGTATGCGACGTGATCCCAGTTGAAAGTTATTGTGACCGCCGCCGCAGTTTCCGCACCTCTGGCGTGGAACATGAATATCATGGCGGTGAACGCCGTCAGCCCCATGAAGAACTCCACTCCCGCCGGAAATCCGAATTTCAGCAGTTTCTTAAGTATCACTCCGTCGTAGCGGAACGAAACCTTAAGATTCATGTCGTGGCATTTCGCATATCTGATGTATGAATATATCAGCACCAGAAGTGCGCAGAAGCCCCCCGCCAGTGTTCCGTATGCCGCACCGGCAACCCCCATAGGCTCAAAGCCCAGTTTGCCGAATATAAGCACATAGCTGAACGCAACGTTCAGTATCATGGCTGTGAAAGAGGCGAACATCACCACACGTGAGCTGCCCACACCGATGAAAAATCCCGCAAGAGCCGAGCGCACAAGCATCAGCACCGAGCCGTACATCAGAATGTCGTAATACTCGTACTGATATTTAAGCTGCCCCTCCGAAAGTCCTGAGATGCCGAATATATAATGCCCCAGCGGCAATGACACCGCCAAAAGCACAGGATATGCACACAACGCAGTCAGAAGTGCCTGAAACGTCACCGTAGGGCATTTCTCCTTCTGCCCCGAGCCAAGATACTGCGCCGTTATTGCAGTTGAATATCCCAGAAGTCCGAAAAAGAAGGATATGGCTGTGAACATAAAGAGGCCGCCGCCCATTGATGCACTCATCTGCTCCGCACCCAGACGGGACAGGAACACTCTGTCGGTAAAGACCATTATGGTCTCGCACCCGTTAGATATCACCATAGGCAAAGCTATGGATATCATCTCACGCACACCGCCGCTTCTGGCGTGTACGATAGAATCATTACTGGTTTCCAAAATAACACCTTAAAAATAGTATACGGTTGTTAAAAACTAAGATCGCCTTGAAAAGTGACTTAAAATCAGAAAAGATCAGATGAGAGGGTTTGAACTATTCCGGTTTCTAATCACGAAGATAAGAGCACGAAAATACAATCATTTTGCCCACCTCCGGTAAGATCTGGAAAATATACTCCTTCAAATTTTAATTATCAAGTCAAAAATTTATCATGAAAACAGTGCGGGAATAAGCGAAATGAACAGAAAAACGGCAACGACGACTATTCCGGAGCGGAAATATCCGTATCCCCGTATCCTGCTGTAGGCATAGGTCACAAGGCTGAGATACCATGCGAAATAGAGCGGATGGAAGTATTTGACGTATTCAGAAGGCACAAGAAAAGTGAGCGGCAGGAAAACAGCCATAATCTCAAAAGCCATCATGACACGCAGAAATCCCAGAAAAACCGGGACTGTTTTCGGCATATAGAGGAAGAGCCCGCCGTAGAAGAACATGGTGAGAACCAGCCCCTCAAGGATATTTCCGGCGTTTTCGGGGGATATCTTTCCGTCCATGCCTATGTATGGAATGAAAAGACTGACTATGAACATGCACACCAGATTGAACATGTGCGCATTATTCAGAAAGACGGCATAAAGCGCCTTCTCGCTGAAGAAGATAAGCCGGAAAGACAGTGCCGCCGTGTGCAGCGGCGACGGGTGCCTTCTACCAGTTCTTGTTGCCTCTGCGCCAGTTTTCCCCACTGTTGTACCACCATTCATAATACATGCTGTCCAGAGCCGACTGCATAAGCTCTTTGCCTATTTCGGTCTTAAGCCTCTGAGATGCGGTTCGAATCCAGTTGTCCGCCTGCTGGTTGCCCTTGTCCTTCTGTTCTTTCAGAAAGAAGATAAGCTCCAGAGTGTCCGCATCCTTCGCCAGAATGGCTTCCTGCGACTGCTGGGCAGCGTATTCGTCTATTGTTTCGTTGACCTCCGGCTCGATGGCAAGCCCCTTAACCACATGGCTGAGAGCCTTTTCATCGTCCGAGGTCACATAGTTCTGCTGTAAATAATTCAAATCACCCGTGCGGGATTCCTCAAGGTCGTGAAACATGCACATTTTCAGCACCTTGTCCGCATCGCATCCGGTCATCTTCGCCATTGTATATCCTATCATGGCTGTACGGAACACATGGTCGGCTATGGACTGTGTGCCCGAACCAAGATAGTCCTGACCGGAACGCTTCATTGTCTGCAAAATGCCCAGCTCGTAAAAAAAGCCGGCAGCTCTGTCAGATGTTTCTTTCATCAACCACTCTTTTGGCTTTGCCTTCGAACCTTTCAAGGGTCTGTCCCATTACAAGGTTAACCTTCGGCTTGAACTGGAGAATCTTGGCGAGCTGATATGTCAGGTCTTCCAGAAGTTTCTTCTGCTTCTTCATTTCGTCGAAAAAGATGGCCTCGGTGGCCTCAACCTTGATCTCCATCTCGTCCAGAGCGCCCCGCTTGCGAACGAAGATCATGTAATGGGGCGATACGCCCTCAACCTTCGAAAGCGCTTCCTCAACCTGAGACGGGAACACGTTCACGCCGTTAACAATGAGCATGTCGTCGGTTCTGCCCTTCGCCTTTTCCATCTTTATGAGGGTTCGGCCGCAGGCGCATTCGTCTCTGTAGAGTCTTGTTATGTCACGGGTTCTGTATCTTATGAGGGGCATTCCCTCACGTTTAAGCGTTGTCAGCACCAGTTCCCCTTTCTCGCCCAGAGGCAGAGGCTGAAGAGTGGCGGGGTCGATTATCTCAGGGTAAAAGAAATCCTCGTTGATGTGCAGACCGTTCTTGCATTCGCACTCGCCGGAGATTCCGGGCCCCATCAGCTCGGAGAGACCGTAGTTGTCGAACGCCTGAACGCCCAGTCTGTTCTCTATTTCGTCACGAACCTTGTCACCCCACGGCTCACTGCCCAGAAGAGCTATTTTCAGGTTCAGTTTATCCTTTGTGATGCCCATTTTGTCCATTGTCTCCGCAATGTGCAGGGCATAGGAGGGCGTAGCCACCAGAACGGTGCTTCTGTAGTCCTCCATTATGGCAAGCTGTCTGGCCGTGTTGCCGCTGGAAACGGGGATAACGGATGCTCCGATGGTCTCCGCTCCGTAGTGAAGGCCGAATCCGCCTGTGAAAAGGCCGTAGGTGAAGGAGACGTGTACGATATCCTCTTTGGACACACCGCCCGCAACCATTATCCTTGCCACAAGGTCGTTCCACTGTTTCAGGTCGCTTGCGGTATAGCCCACTACCGTGGGTTTGCCCGTTGTGCCGCTTGAGGAGTGGATGCGCACTATGTCACGCAGAGGCACGGCGAACATGCCGTAGGGATAGTTGTCCCTGAGATCCTGCTTTGTGGTGAAGGGCAGTTTCGATATATCGGACAGGTCGCCGATTATATCGGGCTTTATGTTAAGCTCGTCAAATTTCTTACGGTAAAAGTCCACTTTGCGGTATGCTCTGTTGACGGTGGTCTGGAGTCTCTCCAGCTGAAAAACCTCCCTCTCCGCAACGGGCATGGTCTCTTCGTCTTTCTGCCAGAATTTCATCTCTCCCATTTTTCATTGTACTCCTTTCCGAGATATGCTCTTTTCACTTCATTGTCTCCGAGCAGCTCGGATGCCTTGCCCTGAAGAATGATGCGTCCGTTCTCCAGAACATAGCCCCGCTGGGCGTATTTCAGAGCCATAGTTGCGTTCTGCTCCACCAGCAGGATGGTAAGCCCGCCGGATGCCAGAACTTTCAGTTTCTCATAGACCTCTTTTATAACAAGGGGAGCAAGCCCCATAGAAGGTTCATCCATCAGTAGCAGTTTCGGCGATGTCATGAGCGCACGGCCGATGGCGAGCATCTGCTGTTCGCCGCCGGAGAGCATCCCCGCCGTCTGTGTCTGCCGCTCCTCAAGAACGGGGAACATCTCGAACATCTTTTGCAGGTTGGCCTTAACCTCGCCCGCCGGACGGGTGAAACCGCCCATCTCCAGATTCTCCCGCACGGTCATGTTGGCAAACACACGTCTGCCTTCCGGAACGATCGCCATTCCACGGCTGACTATCTTAGGCGTATTCGCCTTGGAAACGTCTTTGCCGTCAAATTTCACCGTCCCTTTGGAACGGCCTATTATATTCATTATACTGTTTAAAAGCGTGGTTTTCCCCGCTCCGTTGCTTCCGATAAGCGAAACGAACTCGCCCGGGGCAACGTGCACCGATACGTTCATCAGAGCTGCAACCGCTCCGTATGACACCGAAAGGGATTTTACCTCAAGCATCCTCATCCCCCAGATAGGCTTTCAGAACCTCTTTGTTCTCCCGTATCTCACCATAGGTTCCCGTGGCAATGACCTGACCGAAGTTAAGACAGACCACGAACTCCGCCAGAGACGAAATAAACTGCATATCGTGTTCCACCATGAGTATGCAAACCCCTGTGGACTGAATTTTCCGCACCATCGACGCCAGATTCTCCTTTTCGGCAAGGTTAAGCCCCGCCGCAGGTTCGTCCAGCAGAAGAAGTTTCGGGTTGGACATGACCGCCCTTCCCAGCTCAAAGTTTTTCAGAACGCCGTAAGGCACGCTGCCCGGCGTCATGTCGGCGTATTCCGTCACGTTGACGAACTCCATGCACTCTTCGATACGCCTTGTGGTCTCTTTCCAGTAGCCCCTGTTAAGCCTCAGCATGGTCTTAAGGGCAGAGGGTTTTTCTTTGCCTATGAAACCGAGATACATGTTCTCCCGAAGTGTAAGCTCAGGGATGATGTTCAGGTTCTGGAAGGTTCTGGATATCCCCTCCATAAAGACCTGCTCGGATCTGTAGCCTGTTATCTCTTTTCCGGCAAACTTTACAGTGCCCTCTTTCGGAGCCACAAATCCGGTGATAACGTTGAAAAGCGTTGTCTTGCCCGCTCCGTTGGGTCCTATGAGAGCGGATATACCCGTATCGGGCATGGTGAAAGTGACCCTGCTCAGCGCATGAACGCCGCCGAAGCTGACTCCTACGTTATTTATATCAAGCATTTCTCTTCACCAGCCTTTTCAGAGTTCCGGCTATGCCGCCGGGAAAGAACATTATCACAACGGCCAAGAGACCGCCGTAGATTATCATTTCGTACTCCTCGAAAGCGGAGAACACCTCAGGCACAAGGCCAAGGATGATAGCACCCGTAACACCGCCTGAGATATAGCCCAGACCGCCCACTGTCGCCATCGCCAGAAGCTCTACCGAGTATTTGAAGCTGAACGACACGGGGCTTATGAAATGGGTGTAAAAGGTGAATATGCCGCCGTTGAAAGCCGTTATTGCCGCCATGGCCGCAAAGACCGTTACCTTGGTTTTGGCGGGGTCTATGCCGTAGCTGCGGCATGCGCTCTCGGAGTTCTTTATGAATTTAAGTTTGTTGTGGAGGAACGACTTGTCGAACAGCTCGCACACAACCAGAAAGATCATGAAAAATATACTCATGAACACAAAGAACGACTTCTCGTCCATCAGGTCGTATTTACCGATGATGATGTCGCCGATGCCTACGAAGCCCGAAGGCCCGCCTGTTATGAAGTCCAGCTCGTTCATGAAGATATAGAGTATCATCCCCATTCCCAGTGTCGCCATGGCCAGATAGTGACCGTGGAGCTTGAGGATGGGGTAGCCCACCGCATATGCCAGAACAAAGGCTATTACAGCCGCTATGGGGAGGGTTATCAGCGGGTCTATACCATAGGTTGTGGAGAGCACCGCCGAAACGTATGCACCCAGACCGAAGAAGGCCGCCTGACCTATGGAGATGATTCCGGTGTAGCCCAGAAGTATGTTCATGGCCGTTGCGTTCACTGCATGGATAAGCAGAAGTGTGGCAACGCCGATGTAGTATTCGTTCTGCACCTGAGTGCCGATGTAGCCCAGAAGGCACGCCATAAGGATGATGTAGAAGAAATTAAGCTTTTTCATACTCTTTGCGCCTTCTTTTTGCCGAACAGGCCGTCAGGTTTCAGGAAAAGGATGAGCAGGATAACGAAGAACGCCATGGCATCCTTGTATCCGGAGGGGATAACACTGGCGGAAAAGCTCTCGAAGATTCCCAGAAGAAGTCCGCCCGCCACAGCCGCCCAGAAGTTGCCCAGTCCGCCCAGAATTGCCGCCGCAAACCCTTTCAGACCGATCATTATGCCGTCGTCATAGGTTACGAACGTGATGGGCGATATGATTATACCCGCAATGGCCGCCATTACCGACGACACCGCAAAGGACATTATCCGGACGTTGCGGACGCTTATTCCGCAGGTCTCGGCCGCCCTCTGGTCATCGAAACAGGCTCTCATTGCCTTGCCGTATTTTGATTTTTTCAGAAACAGGTTAAGCCCCCACGCAACCAGCATGGAGACGGCGATGATAAGTATGCTCTGGCTGGAGATAACCCCGCCGGGCATCTGAACGTTGACCACGGGGATGTAGTCGTCAACCCGAAGGCTGTCACGCCCCCATACGTGCATCGCAACGTCACGCATTATGATAGATGCGGCGATGGTCACCGTGATGAGGTTCACCTCTGTCTTATATCTGGACATGTGGATGAACACCCTTTCATACAGTGCGCCGATTATGAAGCACCCGATGAGGGTCAGAGGCAGAGCCGTGTAAAACGGAACCTCGAACATGCAGAACAGGGTATAGATAAGCATCCCGCCCAGCATGACAAACTCTCCCTGCGCAAAGTTTATCAGTCCCGTGGTGTTGTAGATGATGTTAAATCCCAGAGCCACCAGACCGTAGATACTGCCGCTGGTAAGCCCCGAATAAAGAAATTGCATTAATAACCGCCCGTAAATTTTTTAAAGTGTCATTGCGAACCTGCGCAGCAGGTGTGGCTTTTTGAGCTTGCGAAAAATGGCAAACTTGTTTTGCCTTCATCTCAACCATTAACGGATGAGACTGCCGCGCCGATGAATCG
This sequence comes from Seleniivibrio woodruffii, assembly GCF_004339245.1. Classification (NCBI taxonomy): domain Bacteria; kingdom Pseudomonadati; phylum Deferribacterota; class Deferribacteres; order Deferribacterales; family Geovibrionaceae; genus Seleniivibrio; species Seleniivibrio woodruffii. Next base: position 5,218 of record NZ_SMGG01000004.1, on the reverse strand, counting down.
GCTCGCAGTGACGGAATAACTATATCCCGTAAATCTTAGCACCGGGAATAAGAGTGAATCCTGCTTCAAGAAGCTTTTCAACCGCTTTTTCGGTTTCGTCAAAGCGGAATATCATAATTGCCCTTTTGCCTTCCGGCTCAACAAAGGCATACATATATTCAACGTTTATCTCGTTTTTGCTGAGCGCACCGAGGATCTCCGCCAGCCCGCCCGGCTCGTCCTTGATCTCCACAGCCACAACTTCTGTGCGGCCTACGGTGAACTCGTTGTCTTTCAGAATCTTATAAGCCTCTTCGGGGTTGTTAACTATGAGCCTTAAGATGCCGAAGTCGGAAGTGTCAGCCAGAGAGAGCGCTCTGATGTTTATTCCGCTTTTTCCCAGAAGGTTTGTAACGTCGTAAAGTCTTCCCGACTGATTCTCGATGAAAACCGAAATCTGCTGAAGTTTCATAATACACCTCTCATAGCTTTCTTCTGTCCAGAACACGCTGAGCCTTGCCCTCGCTTCTGGCTATGGTCTTGTGCTCCACAATGCGAACCTTGCATGTGACGCCTATCATATCCTTTATCTCTTTTTCAACAGATCTGGAAAGTTCCTGAAGTCTGCTGATCCTGTCCATAAAAATGCCTTCCGCAAGCTCTATCTGAATCTCAAGGGTGTCAAGGTTGTCCACCCTGTCAATAATAAGCAGATAGTGGGGCGAAAGCTCCGCTTTGGTGACGATTATAGCCTCAACCTGAGACGGGAACACGTTCACGCCTCTGATGATGAGCATGTCGTCGCTTCTGCCTGTTACCTTGTTCATACGCACGAAAGAGCGTCCACAGCGGCAGGGATCGGTTATAAGTCTGGTGATGTCCCTTGTGCGGTAGCGTATAAGCGGGATGGCCTCTTTGGTGATTGTGGTGAAGACAAGCTCGCCCTCCTCTCCGGCGGGCAGAACCTCGCCTGTGTCGGGATTTATTGTCTCCACGATGAAGTGGTCTTCGCTGATGTGCATTCCACGCTTCTCTTCGATGCACTCATAGCCCACACCGGGGCCTATTATTTCGCTGAGACCGTATATGTCCACAGCGTCTATCTGCCACTTGGCCTCTATCTCCTGACGCATGGCCTCTGTCCATGGCTCTGCGCCGAATATTCCTACTTTAAGTTTAAGATCCTCACGCTTAACACCCTCCTCCACAGCCGTTTCATAGAGGCTGAGGGCATAGCTGGGGGTGCAGGATATGGCTGTTGAGCCGAAATCCTTAAGGAGCATGAGCTGTTTCTTTGAGTTTCCGCCGGAAATGGGGATAACCGATGCGCCGACCTTCTCCGCACCGTAGTGTGCGCCGAGGCCGCCTGTGAAAAGTCCGTAGCCGTAGGCATTCTGAAGTATATCGCCTCTGCCGACACCCGCCGCAGAAACAGTTCTGGCCATAAGCTCGGCCCATGTGTCGATATCTCTGGCGGTGTAGCCCACAACAGTGGGTTTTCCGGTGGTTCCGCTTGATGCGTGGATACGCACAACCTGCTCCTGAGGCACTGCGAACATGCCGAAGGGATAGTTGTCCCTCATATCCTGCTTATATGTGAAAGGGAGACGCTTAAGGTCGTCCAGCGATTTTATATCCTCAGGTTTAACGCCTGCTTTGTCAAACGCATCTCTGTAAAACGGAACACGATGATACACGTTCTCCACAAGCTGCTTGAGTCTTAAAAGCTGAAGTTTCCGCAGTTCATCCCGCGGCATGGTCTCATATTGCTGATTCCAGATCATGGCATGCTCCAATCTTTTTGTGGCGGTAGAAAAACTTAACAAGACGAGAGCGAAATGTCAAACCTATTTCAGTTTAATCAGGGTATATATCTGTAAAGTTCGCCGGAACGTATCTCGTTTCCGGGTCTTGTTCCCTTCCTGCAGAAATATGCCACTTTTTTGTCGCCTCTGTCCGATATCAGCTCACATTTGTCGCCTGTCAGCCCGATGTATCTGTCATAGTTCTTTTTATAGGTGAAGATGATGTATTCTTCCCGCTGATCCAGATAGCGCACCAGCTCCTGATTGTTGCGGAAATATATGTCTTTGAACTCCTCTTCGGTCTGAAACTGGGTCTCTCTTCTCTTGCCGAAGGATATGGGAACAACCCTGTCGGTGTAGAAACTCAGCGAAGGAGTGAATGCACTGTAGATAACAATGTCGTACTTGCCCTGAGGATCAAACTTTTTAATATCGTCTCCGGAGAGCCTGTAGCCTTTTATATAGGGACCGGAGAAGCACAGACCGCCGTATACAAGCAGTGTCACCAGAATCAATGAAACAGAGACCGTGAAGTGGTATCTCTGCTGAAACCAGTGTTTCTCTATGAAATACATGGTCAGTGTGCAGTAAGCCGCCGCACTGCCGCTTATGAACATCCAGTAGTCACGCAGATACTCAACGAAAATCGGGGTCGCACCGACAGCAATACCCACAACAAGGAAGATATAGCCGATCATGTTGGGAATAAGGGGTCTCTCAGCTCTGCCGGAGGCCAGAACGGCCATTATGGGGTAAAAGGGCAGGATATATGTTGCCAGCTTGCTTGCAGAAAGCTGGAAAACTATAAAAGGTATAAGCACATACATATATATCCATGCGCCGCCCTTAACAAATCGGGCGTTGCGGATGTTCGCAAAGAAATAGAAAAGCCACGGCAGGAAAGTTCCCAGAATCACCGCAGGAAAGAAATAGAAAGGCTGCGACCTGCTGAATCTCTCGGCATCGGCCACACGTTCAACCGTCTGGTCATAAAGGAAATAATGCAGAAGACCCTCGTTTGCGTTTATTACCGCCAGATACCAAGGGAGAGCGACACACACAAACACCAGAAGCATCGCCAGCCAGTCCCATATGCCGAACGCCCTTCTGTGTTCCCTGCTCACAAAGCACATGAAAACAAAGGGAAGCAGTGTAAAAAGGAAGATTATCGGCCCCTTGGTGAGGAATCCGAAACCGAAAAATATTCCGCAGAGTATGGCGTTTCTGATGCTTTTTGAGCCGTAGATCTGCTCAAACATATGTGCCAGAGCGGCAACCGTGAAAAACGTAAGGTATATATCAGTGGAAATGACACGGCTGACTATCAGAAACAGGAGCGACGACGAAAGAATAAGCACCGAAAGATCGGCCTTGTCCCTGTCGCCTGTCAGTGTGAAGGTCATTGCACGGGTATAAATGAGCGACATGACCGAAAAGACCGCAAGAAAGAATCTTGCGCCCAGTCCGTTCACTCCGAATATATCAAGCCCGAAGGCCGTCATCCAGTATGTAAATGGAGGTTTATGGAAATGCTTGATACCATTGTAAAAAGGCGTAATATAGTCTCTGTTGCGCAGCATCTCCCTGCCGATCTCAGCATAGCGGGCATCCGTTGTTTCCATGATGTCCAGCCAGAAGGCGGGCAGAAGAAGCACAACAAAATAAAGAACGAGGAACAGATAAAATCTGCTTCCCTCAAGCAGTCGGAGACTGTTTTTCAAGTTTGATGAAGTAAAGGTTTCTGACATAAATTAAAATTCCGACACTCTGACCGGCGATGAACACCGCATCATGTACCATAACTGAATATATTAGCAGAAGCACGCTTCCCGCCAGACTGAACCACCAGAACATGACAGGGAAAACACTCTTCTTGGCCTTTTCCGAAACAAGCCACTGAACAAGGAACCGGAGAAAGAACATTCCCTGCGCAACCATGCCCACCGCAAAGATGAAGCCTGTGTAGTGCACTTTGTCCTTTCTGGCCGTTTCAGGGAAGAAATACGCCGCAGCGGCAACCATTCCGAAGTATATCAGCAGAATGATCACCATCCAGAACCCGAACGAACGGGGTCTGGTTCCTCTCTCCTTCATAAGCAGAGAGATGTTTCTCATGTATATAATTGCGCCCGTTGACTGACCCAGAATAAAGACCGGATCTTTGACCAGAATCGCATATGTGAGCAGCATAAAGCCGCCCGCAAGGCTGAAATACCAGAAAGACATGGGCACTGCACTCTTTTTGTACTTTTCGGCGTAGAGCCATTGCAGGATGAAACGCATAAAGAACAGAACCTGTCCTGCAAAGCCGAAAACGATGAGTGCGGTGTTAAGAACCGACATTATTCTCCCTTATGGATATCTTGAGGTGACGTTTCTGCATCCAGCGGACGCATATGAGGTCGTAAAGAGCCTCATAGCCCCTTTTCAGGTTGGTATATTTTGAAACACCGGCATGGCGTGCCCTGTGGTTCACCTTCATCTCCACAACCTTTGCCCCCTCCATTCGCATCATGGCGGGCAGGAACCTGTGCAGTCCCTTATACATCTTCACACGCTTAAGCATGGAGGCACGCATAACTTTCAGCGAACATCCTGTGTCGTGGATATCCTCTTTAATAACGGCGTTGCGTATCCTGTTGCCGAATTTGCTTGCAAGTTTTTTGGAAAGGGTGTCCTGACGGTTCCATCTCCATCCGGTGACCATATCGTAATCACCGTAGAGCTTGAGCATTTCGGGGATATCCGCCGGATCGTTCTGCAGGTCGGCATCCATGGTGATTATAACATCACCCGTTGCATGCTGAAATCCCGCATAAAGAGCGGCAGACTGACCGCAGTTTTTCGCAAAGGCTATATATTTGACATGGCTGTCTTTTTCAGCCATTTTTCTGATTATTTCAAGGCTTTTGTCACGGCTGAAGTCATCAACAAAGATGATCTCATAATCTGTGCCTATTTTTTCGCAAACCGAATTTATCTGCTCATAGAGCGGGGCAAGATTATCTTCTTCATCATAAACCGGTATCACATATGAAATTTTTTCCATCAGCCATCCTGATTTCGTATAATTATTCATAGTATATGAACAAAAATTAGTATCACATTTACCGCATCTAGACAACTCCAAATAATATTTAGTTCATCCCGGAAAGTGTGGTTATTTTATGAGCACATCTGATGATTATATAATCAGCATTTATGCAAATGCTATTTCAAATCCCTATTCTTCGTATTAATGCTTTTGGCATGCGGTTTGCAATAACTTCACTGAATTAAATTACGGGGTGACATATGATAAAATCACTGCTAACAACGTTTCTCCTTATGGCTGCTACATTTTCGGCATTTGCCGATGAGGCGCCCGCACCCGACACAGGCGACACAGCATGGCTTCTTGTGTCAGCGGCTTTCGTTCTTCTGATGCTTCCCGG